>JAXMBR010000004.1:0-137781 GCA_046349715.1 Planctomycetaceae bacterium
CTCATGAAATGCAACGGGTCCGAAGTCGTGCCCGAGCGTCTGGTAAAACCATTGTTCGGCTGAGGCGGGCGTCGACGCAGACAGAGATTCCGTCGGCGTGTTTGGCCCGTTGGCGGAGGTGGCGCCTGTTTGCGGCGCAAACAAATCGCGAACACGGCCCCAGGCGGGCGCACCTTCTGCACGGATTTCGTCGTTGTGGTTCAGTTGGCTGGACTGAATCAGATTGTCGAGTGCGCTGCGGGAGACCGGACCGAATTCCGTACCGAACAATCGGTAATACCACTGATCAGCCATGCGATGTTCCGCAAGAATGACAAGAACCTGGAAAATCGAAAGGCCCGCAGACTCCACCTTCTATTCTGACACGAATCGAATGCCGAGCCTATTCTGAAATGAATAATTCCGCGAATTTTGCTCGAGCCAACGTCTGAAAAACTTGCGACCCTGAAAGCAAAACGGGCGATGGCTCGCGACATCGCCCGTTCTGGTATGACAATCTGCAGAACCCGACGGGACCGCTAAGTCGGTCCGGACGATGCCGCTTCCAGTTGGCCTTCCAGACGGGACCAATTGCGGCGTTTGGGACGTTTGGCGTTTCGCGGCGAGCAGCCGCGGGCCAAATCCTGCAGTTCAACGACAGACGGTTGAAAGTGCTGCCGAAGGACCTCGACAGCGGCCATCGGTTCGGTGGTTTCGCCGCAAGTGAACACGTCGGCGGCCAAATACCCGTACTCCGGCCAAGTATGGACGGACAGATGCGACTCGGAAAGAACCGCCACGCCGGTGACGCCGTGGGGGCTGAAAGTGTGGACATTAATGTCCAAGAGAGTCGCGCGCGCGGCGTGAACAGCCTCGATCATGGCTGCACGCATCAGATCGGCATCATTGATGCCGTCGTTACATCCCCAACATTCGATAATTAAGTGCTGTCCCAAGTGCTCCATCAAAACCCTCGCTTTCTAACGCAGCTAACTTGGCTTCAAAAATCCTTCGACTCGGAAATCCTTCATTCGCCAGGACATAAAGTTCCTGTCTTCGTCGTTCGCCATGGACCAACGGCGAACCCTTTCGACCAGTTCGGGACGAAATGCCACCCAGTTCTTTCGTCAGGTGCCTCGGAACAGTCCCACAAAAGTTCCGACTACGCGGTTGGTCCCGGCCGCGAAACGCGCTTCCTGCGTGGAAACTCCAACCACCGCCGTTTTCCAGGCGGAACAACGAATCATCCGTAATTCGACCACTCGCGTCAATTCCACTCCTTGATTTTTACCTTCCTTTTCCTGAAATTCCTTCCGTGAATCACCGTGGCCTGCGCCATCCGGAGATTTCGCAAGAACTGTTCAATCCACAACAATTTCGTCAAAATACCTGCATGAGCACTCCCTACATCAATCGCCTGCATGCGGCCATTCGAAGAACCGGCGCTCCCGTCGTCGTCGGACTTGATCCCCGGTTCGACTGGCTGCCACCGGATGTGCTCACGTCTGCGCGACAACTCTACGATGACCCGGTCGCCGTCGCTGCCGCGGCATTTGAAGAATTCTGCGTCCGCTTAATCGATGTCGTGGCGCCGCTGGCGCCTGCCGTCAAGCCGCAGGCGGCGTTCTTCGAAGAATACGGCCCCGATGGATGTCTCGCGCTGGCGCGCGTCATGCGCTATGCCCGGCAATCCGGACTGATCGTCATCTGCGATGCCAAGCGGGGCGACATCGGCTCCACGGCGGAAGCCTACGCGCGCGCCTATCTCGCCGGAGAAGATCCGCGCGCCGCCATCTGGCAGGCCGATGCGCTCACCGTCAGTCCCTACCTCGGCAGCGATACGCTCGATCCGTTCGTCAAGGTCGCGGCGGAACGGGGCGGAGGAATTTATGTCCTCGTGCGGACCAGCAATCCTGGCGCGGGCACTTTTCAGGATCGCTCAACGGAAGGAATTCCGCTGTATCGCCGCGTCGCCGAGACTGTCGAAGAACTTTCGAGTGAATTGGTGGCCGCCGGTGGCTACGGCCCCGTCGGCGCCGTCGTCGGCGCGACCTACCCACAGGAACTGGCGGAGCTTCGCCAGGCGATGCCGCATGTGCCGCTCCTCGTTCCAGGCTACGGCAGCCAGGGAGGCGCAGCCGCCGATGTGGCGGCGGCTTTCGATGCCCAGGGCCTGGGAGCGATTGTGAATAATTCGCGCGGGATCAATTTCGCCTATCGGCAGGGGCGCTACGCGGAAGAATTCGGCCCCAAACGATGGGAAGCCGCCGCTGAAGCCGCTTTGAAAGACATGATCGCTGATCTGAAGTCTCATGTGACGATCACCCAACCTTGACGACGCTTCCCAGACGCGTCGTTGCTGAACGCTTCCATGCCCTACCGTACTCAAGACGTCGCCGCGGCGGTCAAGCATCTCTCAAAAGTCGATCCGGTCTTGAAAGACCTGATCCGACGAGTCGGTCCGTTCACGCTCAAGACGCATCGCGACCGCTTCGATCTCCTGGTCCGTTCGATCTTGTCGCAGCAGATCTCCACGAAAGCAGCACGGGCGATCCGGCTGCGACTGGTGGAACGGACCAACCCTCACGGAATCACCCCAACGGCGATCTCGGCGCTTTCCGATCAGGCCCTGCGTGAGGTGGGCCTCTCAGCACAAAAGGTGAGCTACCTGCGCGACCTCTCTGATCACACGCTGTCCGGACGCTTGCCGCTGAACCGGTTGGGACGGATGGACGATGAAGCCGTCATCGAGCAACTCATCGCCGTGCGCGGCATCGGCCGCTGGACGGCTCAGATGTTTTTAATGTTTGCGTTGGGGCGACTGGACATTTTTCCGCATGACGACCTCGGACTGCGGTCCTCATTGAAACGTCTCTATGGTTTGACGGATTTACCGGACAAAAAAACCAGCCACGCGCTCGCCGAACCATGGTCCCCGTACCGCAGCATCGCGACCTGGTATTGCTGGCGTCTGGGCGATCTCAAGAGCGACCCTGCACAAGACCCGAGCGCCTACCCCGTTTGATGGGGTGATCGTGGGCTGCTTGTCGGTAAGACGATTGAGGGTTGAGTGATTTCGCATTCCCGACTTCTAAGCAAAATCGCAGCTTCTCTTGATCCTGCCGCAGGCATTCCGCATCCTAGGAAGCATGTCTCAACATCGCGCCTGCTCGATCGACGAACTGCCTCCCGGCACCGGCAAAGAACTGGTCATCGCCGGAAAAATCGTCGCCCTCTATCACGTTGACGGGCAGTTCTATGCCATTGACGGCATCTGCCCACACGCCGGAGGCCCGCTGGGACAGGGCATGCTGCGCAAAAACATCGTCACATGCCCGTGGCATGGCTGGCAATTCGACGTCACCACCGGTCGCCATTGTCTGACGTCTCACATCCAGGCCAAAAAGTATGCCACGACTCTTGAAGGCGGCGACATCTTCGTCGACCTGCCATAATTAACGCTGGCAAAATCAGTAACCTCGATAAATCCGCCGCTTGTTCCCCTGCTTTCACGCTGACGGGAGCGGTCCCGCGACATTTTCGTCCCCTCCTACGACGTATCGTTGATACAATCGCTTTCCTCCCAATGAACGAGGCTTGGCATGTTGGACATTGGCCGATTTCGAGCGCGGACTTGCGTCGGCCTGACCCGCCGTTCGTTCCTCCGCGCCGGGACCTCGCTCGCAGCCGCCCTGGGAGTCGCCGGTTCCGCGCGACCGCTTGCCGCCAAAGCGCCTGTCCGGGCCAAATCGATTGTCTTCGTCTGGCTCTGGGGCGCTCCCAGCCATCTCGATCTCTTTGATCCCAAGCCTGACGCCCCTGCCGAGTACCGCGGCCCTTTCGCCACCATCGACACCAAAACTCCCGGCCTGACATTTACGGAACTCTTACCGAAACTTGCCCAGCGCAGCCCGCTGTTCAATGTCATTCGCTCGCACGTCACCTTCGCCCCAGGTCATCCGGACGCCGGGACCTACGGCCTCACTGGTTTTCCCGAACGCCCTGAACCTGTCCAACCGAGTTTCGGTTCCGTCATCGCCCGCCATCGCGGACATGGCGGAAGCTTGCCGCCGTTCCTCTCGGTCGGACGCGGCATTCCGCGGGATGTCGTCCGGATCGTCGACGGCTACGGCGGCGGAAAAATGGGAAAAGCCTACGATCCGTTCTTGATCAGTTGCGACGAATACGGCCAGGCCGAAATCCCGTCGCTCAAACTGCTCGATGAGTTGAATCCGCTTCGCGTCCAGAGCCGGACTTCGCTCATGGAACTGCTCGATCGCTCTCAGCGACAACTCGATCGCGCTCACCTCGATGATTGGCGGCGTTCCTACGAACACGCCTTTCAACTTCTGACTCGGCCGGACGCCCGCACCGTCTTCGATCTGACCCAAGAATCGCTCCGGACGCGAGACCGCTACGGCGCAACGACGTTCGGTCAAAGTTGCCTCCTGACCCGCCGGCTGGTCGAAGCCGAGGTCCCGTTCATTCAGCTCAATTGGAGCGAATATGTCGAGTGCATGACCCCCAACGCCGACTTTGGCTGGGACACGCACATCTACAATTTTGAATTGTTGCAGGATCGCCACGGCCCGATCTTCGATCGCGCGCTGTCCGCTCTCCTGGACGATCTGCACGAGCGGGGACTGCTGGAAACCACGCTCGTGGCCGTGATGGGCGAATTCGGCCGCACCCCCCGCATCAACATTCGCGCCGCGCGCGATCATTGGCCGCAGTGCTATTCGTCCCTCTGGGCCGGGGCCGGCATTCCCGGCGGCCGAGTCATCGGCGGCAGCGATCGCCTGGGAGAACATCCGACGGCGAACCCTGTCACACCGCTGATGGTCGGCACCACCCTCGCGGAATTTGCCGGGATGGACACCCAGGCCCGCGCGGAAATGGCCGTGCTTGACGGCGGCTCCGTCATCCACGAACTGACGGAGTGACGCCGATGAAATTCGCCGGGTGTCTCGTGGCGATCTTGCTGACGGCAACCACTGTCGCCGAGGAACGTCGTCTCACCACTGACGGCCGGCTCAAATCCAGCCCGATCTTTGTCGATCGCACGGGAACGGAACTGATCTACGTCGTCCAGGAACGCCCGACCCAACTGCGATTGATGCGCTTGCGGCTCGATGATCTTTCGACGGTCCCCCTCGACGCGGCGCAGACGAAATCGGAATTGGACCCCGCCGTTTCTCTCGACGGCAAGCGATTCGCATTCATTCAAAACCGGGCCAACCTCAGCCTGGCGCTGGTCATTCGCGATCTTCTCGCGGAAAAAACATCGGAAGTTCCTCCCGCCGGCGGGTTCGCAGGCCCGCGCAGCCCGACATTCTCCGCCGACGGAGACCGCGTCATTTACAGCTTTGCCGACGGCGAACGCCAAAGTTTGTATTCAGTGAACCTTGATGGAAAAGATCGCAAACTGTTGATCGATAGCCCGGGAATCAATATCTGGCCGGACTGCTCTCCCGATGGCCGGCGAATCGCTTGGTCTTCCTCCCGTGATCAGGACTACGAAATCTATTCCGCCGCGATCGACGGCTCCGATATTCGTCGCCTGACGACCAGCCCCAAGCAGGATCTGCGCCCCCGCTATTCGCCTGACAGTTCCCACCTCGCTTTAATGAGCAATCGCGACGGCAACTATGAGATCTACGTCATGCGGTCCGATGGCACCGACGTTCGCCGCATGACGGACAACCTCGAGAGCGACGATTATCCCGCCTGGCACCCCGATGGACGCCAATTTGCGATCGTCTCCGAACGCGACGGCCGGCACGATCTCTATTTGATTCCCGCTCGCTGATTCCTCTTGCGGGACGTCGGAGAGCCGGTGCGAAGCTCGCGTTGAGTTGCAACGATCGGGCCCACATTTCAGAATCACGCGACCGTAGCACATCCGTCGCGTGATTTTTTGGGAGTGGCCTCTGCATGTCTGACCGACCTCGAATCATTCTGTCCGCGTTTGCCGATGAAGCGGCAAATTCCAAATCGGCCGTGGAGCAGTTTGCGTCGCTCTCGGCGCTGGGGCTGTCCTATTACAGTCCGCGATTCATCGACGTTCGCGGCTCCGGGCAGGTGAAACACGTCACCGAACTCGATAAGGACGAGTTACAGCAACTCGCCAGATTGCAGGCCGACTACGGCATGCACGTCACCAGCATCGGGTCGCGGCTGGGCAAGGTGAAATTGGTCGACGTGAACGACGGCACGCACAACAAATATGTGCCGTTGAAGAAATACCTCGAAACCGAGGTCTCGGCCACGATCAAATCGGCAGTGGCGCTGGGAGCCAGGTTGATTCGCGGGTTTTCGTATTATCATCCGCGCGGCGAAGACCCGGCGAAGTACGTGAAGCAGGCGGCTGAGCAGCTCGGGCCGATTGTGGACGCCTGTGCGAAGGCGGGGCTCGTGTACGGTTTGGAAGTGGAAGCAAACCTCGTCGGTCAGAACGGGCGAATGCTGGCGGCGCTGGCGAAAGCCGTCAAGCGGCCGAATCTCGTCTGCATTTTCGACGGGGGCAACATTTCGTCGCAGAACCTGACGCCGCTGGATTGCCTGGCCGAGTACCGGGCGATGCGCGACTCGTTCGGATGGATGCACATCAAGGATTATCGCGTCGATCCGCAGCTGGAATGGACGGGCGTAGTCGATGAAGAGCGACTGAAAAATTTCGTGCCGTGCGATGTGGGCGATTCAGGCCATGAATTGATCTTCCGCGACCTGAGAGAGCAGTTGCCGAAGATCGAGAAGAAGATGAAGAAGCTCGGCGCGCCGGGCGTGTTTCTGGAACTGGAGCCGCACTTGAAAGGGGGCGGCCAGTTCGGAGGTTTCAGCGGTCCGGACGGCATGGGGGTGGCTGTGCGAGCGCTCTGCCGGCAGTTGGATTACATCGGCATCGATTATCACCTGCGGGACTTTGACGACATCCGGGCCGCACGCGGATTTTGAGCCGCAAAAGAGTGCAGCAGCCGGAAGACCTGACGTCTCCCGGCTGCTGTTCCGATCACCCCGGATAGATCCGCCGCGAGGCGGATGTCAGCCAGAAATTGTTACGGTAACGTCGCCCAGATGAACGGGGCTTCGCCGAAGTCACCGCCGATAGAGACGCCGCTTCCGAATCCGACGCCGGCCCCGAAGGTGTTGCCGCCCGTCAGGTTCACGCGGAAGGTCGATTCCGTGTTGTTGGTAAGCGGTGCGTTAAAGTACCCGCCGACGCCCGAGTAGTTGAAGTTGTCCGAGTTGCCCCCGGGCGTCGTCGGCAGGTTGAAGGGAGCCGGCGTCCGAGCGCCCAGACGGGTGGCGTTTCGGGCGCGATCGTCGGCGTTAAACGGCCCCGGGTCGGTGGCATCCGTCGTACGTGATTTGAAGGTTCCTTCCGGGTTGTCATAGAACGCGGTGGATGCGGTCGGGTTGGAGGCCAGCAAGCCGTCGCCCGTGTTGCCGTTGAAGACCAAGTCCAGCCGCGCGAGCGGGTCGCTGATGAACGAATCCACGGTAAATTCGGTGGCGCTCCAGGTCCCTTGTGTCTGATCGGGCGGCGTCGTGGAGATGAACGGAGCGAAGGTCACGTCCGCACCGTAGTTGCCGTGGAGCGTGTTGCCCGTAATCGTGGCGCCGACGCCGCCGCGGCCGCTGGCGAATGTACCGCCGTTATCCGTGTAACTGGTGGAGGCGTTGCTGCTGCCGACACGAACCACGATGCCGGTGGCGCCAATGAAGTCCCCGGCGTCGAGGGTCTTGCCGTTGGAGTTGATGGTGTTCGCGTTGATGGTGAGGAACGTCCGCGGCCGGTTCTGCAACTGATCCGTGGTGAGCATGGCGTCGGAGGTGACGTTATCCACATTGGCTTCGAGGGCCTGGTCGTTGGCTGCGGTATTCACTACGTAAATACCTTCCAACTGGTTGCGGGCGATCGTGTTTCCGCTGAAATCGGCGGTCGTCGTGGTCGAGCTGATATTGCTGCCGCCGGCGGTGATCAACAGGATGCCGCGTCCACCGTTGTCCAAAATCTGGTTGGCCTGGCCGACCCCCGTGCCGCCCACGGTGAAGTCGCCGACGGCGCTGTCGCCTTGAACCACAAGTTGGACGCCGTCGCTGTCGTTGAATTGGATCGTGTTGCCGTAGATTTCGGTAATGGCGCCCCCATTGGTGTCCACGCGGATGTCGATGCCGTCATCGCGGTTGTTAAGAATCCGGTTGTTGGTGATCGACGAGATGCCGGGATCACGCAAGTGGATACCGTCGCGTCCGTTCAGGCTGATGAGGGTGTTGTTCACCGTCAGGTCATACACCGCGAAGGGGTTGCCGCCGTCTCGGACATCGAACATCTGGATGCCGTCGCCGCTGTTGCTGGAGATGGTGCTGTCCTGGACATTCAGGATGACCTCGGGCGTATCGGTGGTGTCGGCGTTGCGGGTGGCTTCGATGCCGGAGTTCCCGTTGCCGGTGAACGTGCCGCGGGTGACGGTGACGTTCAAATCGCCGTCGGCGATGACGTTCAACTGCATGCCGTTGTCGGTGTTGGAGTTGAAGGTCGTGTCGGTGAAGGTGTAGGTATCAACCACGTCGCGGGCGGCGGCGGTGAGCTCGACGCCGTTGCCGCGGTTGTTGTTAAACGAGCTGTTGGTGACGGCGGTGTTGACGATCTGAGCGTCGCCTTGCCGGAAGAAGTTCATCCCGTCGTTGCTGTTGTTGTTGGCGGCGACGTGCCGGATGATCACGTTGTCAACCCGGGCGGACGAATCGACAAACAGCCCGATGCCGTCGACATTGCCATTGCTGAAGGTGGTGTTGTTGGCAGTCGTGTCGCCGAGTGTCATGGAAGTCAGCACGGCGTTCTCGGTCAGGCCGACTCCGAGCCCTTGGCCGGAGAAGTTCGCATCCGAGCCGTCCGTGGTGCCGGTGAAGTTCGAATTGACCACGGTGAGGGTGTTCTGCAACAGCGGATTCACGCTGTTGCCGCTGTTGTCGGACATGGAGATGCCGAAGCCGGCGTCATGATTGGAGCCGAAGTTATTGGCGATCTGCCCGGTGGTGCCGATCGTGGCCGCGAACGAACTGGTGCCGGAGACGTCGAGCCGCACGCCCATGCCGCCGTTGCCGGCGCCGCTGGTGCCGATGGTGTTGCCGCTGGGCATCGCGAGGACGAGGTGCTGACCGTTGCTGATGCCCAGATTGATCCCGTTGCCGAGATTGCTGTTCATGGTGTTGCCGGCGTAGGTCAGGTTCAAGGTCGTGTTGACCGTATCCGGGTCGACCATGCGGAAGCCGTCCCCGCCGTTGCTGTTGATATTAGTTTCCGAGGACGACGACGGGGCCGACGGTGGAGTTGTCGACCACGGCGTAGTTGATGCCGTTCGCCTGGTTCAGGTTGATGGTATTGGTCGTGAAGTTGGTGGAGGCGATGTTGGAGTTGGTCATTTCAATGTGAATGCCGTCACCCGCGGAGCTGGACGGAGCCACCAGCGAGGTCAGATTCGGAGCGACGCTGACTTGAGACGCATTTGCGATGGTGAGCGGCTGATTCAGTTGTCCCAGTCGCACACCGGCAACTGGTGCGATAATGCTGGGCGTATACGCATCGGCGGCGTTGTAATTGACCGTGTAGCCGAGGTCCTGGAATTGTCCGACGGTCACCTTGCTGATCGGATTCGACCCGAGATTGGCGAAGCCGGTCATGAGTTCGTTGTTAAAGACGGACTCCCGCCAGTGGGCATCGGCAGTTCCCGGTCCGCCGGTGTTCTCTACCGGCACGCTGGTGGCCGTGTTGCTGAAGATCGCATTGTACTGGGCGGTGGCGTTGGCGCCGGTGAACTGCGGGTCCGCTCCCCCGGCACCGGTCAACAGCCCCAAATCGGTCCAGATGGTGCCGAAGCCCAGGGCGTGCCCCAATTCGTGCTCGATGACATCCTGGAAGATGCCGTTGGTTTCCATGTACGCCAGATCTGACGAGTCGATGAGCATTTCGGCTTCGTATGGCAGGAACGTTCCGGGGCGAACCGCCGTGGGACCGGCCTGAGCAAGCGTATTCAGACTGCCGTCGATATTTCCGACGGTGATCGTGACGTCCAAGTCGTCGACGGAGCCGACGTTCGGCAAGTCTCCCGTGATAATCTGTTCCCAGCGCTGGACCGCCGCCTGAACCAGGGCTTGTTGCGCGGACGTGAGACTGCTGCCGAGGAACGTCACATCAATATTGAAGTTGGACGGCGTGGCTCCGCTGGTGCTGCCGCTGCCGGTGATGGTGTTGCCCGTGACATCAAGCAGATTCACGTTCGAAGTATTGAAGTTCAGATAGACGCCGTTGTTCTGGTTGTTCGTCAATACGTTATTGGTGACGTGCAGGGTCGTAATGTTGGAGTTGGTGCCGATCGCAATCCCTTCACCCAGGTTTGTGGCGACGGTATTGCCGTTCAACGTCAAGGTGGTAATGGGCGTGTTGGTGAGGTCGAGTTGGATGCCGTCGCTGCCGTTGCCCGTCACATTATTGGTGTTGACGTTGGCCGTCGTGATCGTGGAATCACTGGAGACGAGGTTGATGCCCCGGCCGTCATTGCCATTCGACTGATTGCCGGTGATGTTCAGATTGGTGATGTTGGATCCGGCGGCCTGCGAGACATGAATGCCGTCACCCGCGTTGTTGGAAGCGCCCGGGCTGGAGATGTTGCCGCCGGTGGCGATGAACTGCGACCCATCGGTTCCCAGCGGCTGGAGCGTGCCCGACAAGAACAGGCCTCCGGTGAAATTGACGGTGATCGTCGAACCCACCAGCTCGCTGCCTTGCACGGTGTCGTTGCCGCCGATCGGGTCGGCATCAATGTTCCAGCTGAACGTTTCGCCGGGATTAAAGCTGTTGAAGCCCAGATCGAGAATTCCTTGAGCGTCGGGCACCCCCCCGGTCGGCAGGGAGTTGGGATACGTATTGCCGTTGACGGAAAACAAGCCCGTCGTGGTTTGCGTCGGCGAAACCGGGGCGAAGGGCGTTCCTGTCGATGAGTCCGTGTCCCATTCATTCCCGCTGGGGTTGATGTTAATCACAAAGCCAGTGACATCGATTCCCGAACTGGATGTGTTCACGATAGAGTAGGGATCCGTCAGAGTGTTGCCGGTGATCTGGAACTGCAGGCCGACCTGCTCGTTGATGCCCTGGACATTATTGGTGATGTTCAGGTTGGTGATCGGAGTGGCGGTGAGATCGAGATTGAGGCCGTGGCCGGCATTCTCGTGCATGCCGCCGTTGGTGAAGGTCAAGGTCGTGAAGCTGGAGTTGGCGGCGATGAGGGCGATGCCGTCGCCGTTGTTGTTGTCGGCGACGTTACCATCGAAAACGAGGCCATTGATGACGCTGTCGTTGCTAAGGTTGAACAGGATACCGTCGGCGGCGACGTTCTGTCCGCTGTTGGTGACGGTATTGCCGGTGACGGTCATGATGCCGGGGGCGGGCATGTCGACATCGGTGCCGATGACCTTGATGCCTTCCTCGCCGTTGGCATCAGCGATCATGTTGGAGATGTTAAAGCCACGGACGGTGAAGGGCGTCGAGCTTTGCGGGAAGAGGATGTTCAGTGATGTGGGGGAGAACGTGACGCTGCTCAGGGAGATGTCAATGCCGCTGCCGCCGTTGTCGCTGACTTCTCCGTCATGAATATCAATGTACGCATTGGCGACGCCGCTCATCTGGACGCTCACGCCATCGCCGACATTGCCGTTCGACGTTCCCGAGAAGCTGAAGGCGGCGGAGTTCGCGCCGTTGGCGGTGAAGGAAATGGGGGTGGCGCCGCGGTTGAAGAGGAATTGATTGGGGCCGCTGGTGAACACGCCGCCGTCGGTGCCGGCGCCCATGTTGAACGTATAGGCCTGGTCGCCGTTGTACGATCCGGACAGGGTGCCGTAGGTTCCGGACGTCTGGAGCAGCACATACAGGCTGCTGCCGGCGTCGTTGACGCTGAAATCGTATCCGTCGTCGGCATTGGCGTTCATGCGGGTGCCGTCGAAGCAGATCACCGCATCTCCGCCGGTCGTCACGGCGACATGCACGCCGTCACCACCGTTGAGCGAGTAGGATCCGCCGTTGATGTTGCCTAAGAGCTGGGCGTTCGTGTCCACCAGCAATTGCATGCCGTCGAGTTTGTTGCCGTCGGCGATGTTGTTCAGGAACGGATCCATTTCGACATAGCTGCCGGCGCCGGTCACATGACCATTAATGCCGCGTCCCGTGTTGCTCAATGAGAAGTTGGTATTGGTCGAACTCAGCGAGAGTTGGTGGCCGCCAGAGACGTCGAAGAAGAAGTTGTCGAGTTGGTTGTGATAGACGAAGCTGTCTTCAAAGGTGATTTCGGACGGGGTCGCGCCGGAGCCGGTGAAACTGACGCCGCGGCCGGCCAGGTTGTGCGAGATCGACGTGTCGGTGAATTCACCCAGGAAGCCGGAGGCGTTGGCGGTGGCGATCACGCCGCCGAGGGCGTTGTCGTCGATTTTGGTGCCATTGGAGGTGATCACGCCCAAACCGGAGCCGCCGTTCGCCGTGGCGGAAATACCGTTCTGACTGTTTTGGGAGACGAGCGTTCCATCGAGCAACACACCCAGGAGGGAGGTGTTGTTCGCCGTGGCGAGAATGCCCTGGTTGCTGTTCTGTTTGACGGTGGAATTGGTGAGGCTGGTGATCAGCGACGACCCGGTATCAGCGGAGAGATCGAGCCCGTCGCCGGCTCCTGCGCCGACGAGTCCGTTCTGCGAGAATGACGAACTGGTGGCGCTGATCGTCAAGTCCGCGGTGTTTTGTACGGCGGCTTTGAGTCCGTCCAGACCGTTGCCGTTGACTTGAACATTGGTCAGCGCGAGCGAGTTGTCATTCGGAGACGCGCCGCTGAGATTGAGCAGAATCCCTTGTTGCAGATTGTTGGTGATGTTCCCGTCGGTGATGGAAGCGGCGAACTGCGTCATGTTCGACAGGTTGAGCTGCATGCCGTAGTCCTGCGCGCCGGCGGCGAAGGGCACGGTGTTCTGCATGCTGGACGCGGTGAAGGTCAGGTTGACGAGCGCGCTGTCGGCGATGCCGTAGACACCCGCGTTCTGGTTGTTGTTGAACTGAGTCTGATCAAAGGACCCGATGAGGAACGAGCCGCCGGTGACGTCGAAATGGAGACCGTCGCGGCCGTTGCCGGTCAGGGTGGTGGGATCAACATTCAACACGACGCCTGAGCCGCCGTTTTCGGTGATGGTGACGCCGTCCAGCGTGGAATTGTTATTGAAGAAGCCGTTGACGACGTTGATAAACTGCTGCGACGCATTCGTCGCAATGATCTGCATACCGGACTGGTTGTTCCCGTTGGCGGTGACGTCCCGCAGATTGAAGTAATTGGTTGCGGACCCGATGCGGCTGCCCGAATCGGTGTTGAACACAATCCCCGAGCCGTTCGTGCTGCTGTCGAAGTGCGTGTTGTTGAGTCCGCCGCCGACCAGCGTGCTGTTGTTGGTCAGCGTGAAGTTGAGGTTGTCGTTGCCGTTGAAATTGTCATCCAGCGCGGAGTAGTTGAACGAGATATAGGCGTTGTTGCCGGTGACATAAATGCCCCGGCCGGTGTTGCTGGTGGTTTTGACCGTGTTCAAGGAGAGCGCGAGGCCGTTGCCGTTGGCATCGGCGCGCAAACCGTCGCCGCCGTTTCCAGTGGACGTGACGTTGGTCAGCACGGCCTGCATGCCGACGTTCGTTTCCCTCAGATCAATGCCGTTGCCGGTGTTGCCATTGGTCGTGACGTTGGTCAGCGAGGCGACCATCGCGCTGTCATCCGCGAGCAGACGGATACCAAACGCCTGAGCGCCGGGCGCCTGCCCATTGCTGGTGACGGTGTCCATGAGCAGGGTCAACGGAATCACGCCCGAGTCGACGCTGATCCCGCCGGCAAGATTGTTCGTCGCATTGACATTCCGGATGAGGCCGGTGCTGGTGGCCTGCGTGAGCATGATGCCCCCGCCGGCGTTGTTCGTCAGATTCAGATGGTTGAGATCGAAGTTGTTCGATCCGGCGGGGGTGTTGGTGACGCCGGCTCCCGCGGAATTAAGAATGTTGAACGAGGAGACTTCGTTGTTGTTGGCCAAGGTCACGAAATTGCCGGCCCCCCCGCTGACGTACGGAAGATTGCCGGAGTTGGTGAACCCGGGCAGGTTTCGCGTTTGCAGCGGAATGGACAGCCCGCCGAAATTGGCGAACGTCTCAAACTGATGAACCGTCCCTTCGCCGAGCAGACGCTGATAATCGGTCAAGGCGATGGATCCGGTCAGCGGAGCGACGGCGGACGTATTGCCGCGATTGACCAGGATCATGTCCGCATTGGGAAAGTTGGGCTGAAGGGTCTTGAAGGGGTTTTCGTACGTTCCGTCTCCCGGCCCGGCTGTCGTGCTCGAATTGTCGACCCAATCGACGAAATACGGCTGGTTGGTGCGCGGATTGATCGCCGCGATGTTGAGGTACTGCTCATAAGTCCCGGCGGCGATTCGCCAGTTCCGCTGCACCGGCATCAGCATGCGTTCGCGGGTGGTGAAGTTGGGGAACCAGCGCGTCGGTTTCCAACCCGAGAAGAGGAAATTGACCACCGCGTTGACGTTCGTATTGAATTGCCGATCTTCCGTGACCATCACACCGACCGAAAGGTCGTCCGAGATCCAGCCTTCGATGCGGCCGCGGAAACCGACCGGGTCGACTCCCTTGGAATTGTACATGTACATGCCGGCGTAACCGCGCAGCCAAGGAGTGGCCGCGAAAATCGGCCGGCCGAATTCGAAATCGCCGCCGGTCAACGCCTGCTCATAGAGTCCGGTTCCCGCAAACGCGATCTGGTGGCCGACATAGCTGAGATTATTAGTCAGTGCCAGCGGTCGAACGAAATTGTCCCCGCTGGTGACGGGAAAATATCCGTTCGCGCGGAAGTCCCACCATTGGCCCAGCGTTTCCACGCCGATGCCGGTCTGGCGGTATTTGAAGTCGTTGATCGATTCGTCAATGTCGTAGAAGGCATTGAAGCCGAACAGACGATCCATCCCGCTGGAATAGTGCCGGGCGAAGCCGCCCAGATTGCCCCCGATCTGCTGATTGTCGGTGACGATCATGCGGCCATTGGCGGCGAAGACGGTGTCTTCGTTCATCCAATACGGCGTTAAAACGCCGAGCTGCGTATATCCGTTGGTCCATCCCACGCCGTTACCGGTGACGTTCTGAACCTGAAAATAGGTTCCGCCATAGGAAACGCCGCCGCTGTAATTCTGTAGCGAGACGACGCCGGTATCAGACGTAAGATCTGATTGGGCGGCAACTGCACCCACCAGCGTCAACCACCACAGACACGCGAGACTGAGTGTGGCACGAGGCATGGACAACTCTTTCCACCGAGACCCGAAATGATAAGCCCGACTCCCCTATCCCCCCGGCTGTGAAGACGGGGAGACTCTGCGCGGAGATTGACGGATTTATCGTGTCTTCTCGTTTTTCGGTTGGAATGAGTTCTTAGGATGAGTGAAAATGAATCGGTTGTAACAAAGACTCCGGGTTTAACGGACTTAAGGGACGTGCCGGTTATTCCGATTTTGACAGGCGTCCGCTCAAGACGTTTGACCGTAAATAGCTGCGATTAAAAGACTTAATCCATTTTCAACTGACCAGATCCACGCGGTTCCCTGGGGTGTCTGCGGGGAATGCAATGACGTTGCGGGGTCCAGCGAGAACCTTTGTCCATTCTCGGCCCCGCAGAGGGATCCGAACGGTCAGTGAGAAGTCGCTATCGGCAGATTTTGCCGATCAGTGACCGACGCGATGAGACTGACGGATCAAAGCGAGAAACCTCTCAATTGTCCGTCAATTCAACATATTCCCCGGCGGCAGCGCTGCGATTCACGGCGTCCGTGAAGGCCATGTAGCGGATTCCAGTCTCGAAGTCCGTGTGACGTACCGCCTCTTCGCCACGGATCGCGGCAATAAACTCCTCTTCGACGCGCCATTTTCCGCGTCGGTCCGCAGGAATCTTGAGATGTCGCAGCTCGGCATCGCCGACCCGGCCGACGAAAACTTCGTCCTCATCGGCGGTAAATCGAATCTTGATGGTTCCCGAACTGCCATAAAGGTGCAGCTGATAACCGGGCCCGAAATGCTGAATCCCGCTCAAGTGATAAACGCCTCGCGCCCCATTCGATAATTGCGCGAGCACCTGCACGGAGTCGGGAACGGTGACCGGTAAATTTCCCGAGGCCGTTGGATTGGGGCGGATCGGCTCGAAGATCTGGGTTTGGGCGATCAATCGTTGAGGTTGAGGAAACCAGCGCAGCCAGGTCTCGTGAAGAATGCCGAGCGCCAGAATATTTTCCCCGGAGATCGCGGCGTCCTGTCGCCAATGCAACGGCTGAGAATAATCGAAGAATTGATTTGTCCCGCCCAGCAGCACAAATTCTCGCAGGTCTCCCAGGTAGCTCTCGGAAATCAACTCCTGGATTCGAAGGCAGGAAATGAGTCCGAACGGGCTGGGAACCAGCATGGCCGTCAGATTTGGCGCCTTGCGACTCGCATCCCGCATTTGCCGCGCTTCACTCAAATTTCGAGCCATGCGGGCTTCGCAAAGGACATGCTTCCCGGCGGCCAACGCGGCGCATGTGACTTCGCAATGGAGGTTCGGCCAGGTTCCAATGACGACGGCGTCAATCTGCGGGTCGGCGACCAGCGAGTGCCAGTCACCATAGGATTTGGGGATCTTCCATTCCTGAGCCACTTGCGCCGTCGATTCCGGCGTGCGATTGGCGACGCCGACAATTTCGACGCCGGGAATTGCGCGAAGTCCGGGAAGATGGCGAACTCGTGTATTTTGCCCTGCGCCGACGATGCCGACACGGATAGCCGAACTTGTCATGGATTAGACGATTTCCCTGGGGAAAATAAAGGAGAACTCTCCACGGTGACCAGGCCCCCGAGGATTTACGTGCAAGTGTAGCAGCCTCGTGGCGAGTTCTCACGCCTGATTGCGGCGAACCAATCGAGATCGACAGAGGTTCGGCTGCTCGACACTTTGACTGCGCGTTTTTCCAAACTGACCTCGCTCTTCCTAACGCAAAAAGCGTATGCTGTTGTAACGAGATAGCTTACAACAACTGCGACTTCTGTTCGCTCTCGTTGACGGGTCTCGGAACTGGATGGGAGCGGCGCTGACAACGGATACCTCGGAGAAGAACATGTCGATGCGATGGTCTTGGCGGACGGGCTTGGCGGGAATGCTTACGGTCATCGGTCTGGGAACGGCCGTCTGGACCATGCCGATGGGAGTACACGGGGCGGCGCCGCAGGACGGCGAGGCGCAAGCCGGGGCGCTGAAACCGTTTGACCTGCCCGAATCCGATGACCCGGACGATCTGATCAAGTTTGTGCAGGAAACTTTAAGCGATCCGCCGGAGTTTTCCTCGGAGGACGAGGAACGTGAATATCAGGTGCGAAGCATGTTGACGGTGATCGCCGTCGGCAATCGAATCCTGGATCTGCCCGATGCCAAAGATGACGTGCTCGAACGAGGAGCGCAATTGAAGCTCCAAGGTTACATTAACCTGGCCATGCTCGGTGCCGACAAGGGCGCGGAAACCGCCATCGCGGTCGTGCGAGAGATGGCCAAAGACAAACGTCCGATCATCAAGGAATTTGCCGGCAATAATGAACTACTCGTGCGCATCATTTGCGTCGGCGGGCTGTCCCCGGAAGATCGAGGGGAACTCGTCGAGGAAGTGCTCGACGACCTGAAAAAGAGAAAACTGGCCCAGCGGCCGTTCAAACACGCGATGATGCTGGCCGAAACCTTGGAAGAAGCGGGAGACACGGAACAGCTGACGGCGTTGTACACCACGCTGGCCGCCTTGATGAGGGAATCCGGCAATGAAAATCTGGAACGCCAGGCCGTCAAGATCGAAGGGCAGGTGCGACGGCTGAACCTCTCCGGAAATTTCCTCGACCTCCAGGCGACGACCCTCTCCGGTGAACCGTTTGATTGGTCGTCCTATCGTGGGAAAGTCGTCCTCGTCGATTTCTGGGCGACGTGGTGCGGACCTTGCCGGGCCGAGTTGCCGAACGTCAAGAAGAATTACAAAAAATACCACGAGCAAGGTTTTGAAGTCGTCGGCATCAGCCTGGATGACGACCAGGAAAAGCTGGAAGAATTCCTCAAGGACGAAAAGATTCCCTGGGTCACACTGTTCGAACCGAAGGAGCAGGACCGCGGCTGGGATAATCCGCTCGCCGTCCAATACGGCGTGACGGGCATTCCTCTGGCGATCCTGGTCGACAAGGAAGGCAAGGTGATTTCGCTCACCGCCCGCGGTCCCAAGTTAGCCGCGCTGCTGGAAGAACACCTCGGGAAATGACCCGCGCACGACCGGGATTGCTTCAAACGGATTTGAAACAAAAGACCGGGTTCCATGGCTGACAATCGCATCCTTTGCGTCCTGCTGACGGCGCTGTGCTGCACGGGGAGCCCCAACGGGCTTACCGCGGAGGAACCGTCGCTGAACCCGTTCGACTTCCGGTCGGCCCTGGGCATCGGGCAAGGGGAGATCGTGTTCAATTACACCCTGGGAGGTCGGCAATTCTGGGGCGATGTCCAGTGTTTTCACGATTGGCGAATCCAGCGCAACGTCTTCACCGGACACTATCGGCTGCTCGACGGGTCTGATCGTCGTCATGCCTCGGGAACCCTGGAAGTCTGCCGCGAGAAACTGGCACAGATCCGAAAAACCAGCCAGCTGCCCCCCATGAGCGGACGCGCCGTGATTTTACTGCACGGCATCTTTCGCTCCTCTCATGCGATGCGCTGGATCGGCGACCAGGTCGTCGGCGACGATGCGCTCCCCCTCTCTTTGGATTATCCCAGCACCCAGATTTCGATCTCGGCCGCCGCTGAGTATGTCGATAGCGTCGTCTCCCAGTTGGATGGGATCGATCAGATCGACTTTGTCTGCCACAGCCTGGGAGGCTTGGTGCTGCGAGCCTATCTCGCCGAGCACGCTGATCCGCGCATCCGCCGAATCGTGATGATCGGCACGCCGAACCAGGGAGCCGAAATGGCCGATCTGCTGCAAGGTTTTTGGTTATATCGCGGGCTGTTCGGACCGGCGGGGCGAGAGTTGAATCGCGACCCAGAGGGCATCATTCCCAAATTGCCGGTCCCGCCGATGGAATTTGCCGTCATCGCCGGAGCGCGCGGCGTTCCGGACGGCTGGAACCTGTTGATTCCGGGCGACGACGACGGAACAGTGACAGTCGCCAGCACTCGGCTGGTCGGCGCAGCGGATTTTGTGACGGTTCCTGTACTGCACTCGTTCCTGATCAGCGATCCTCAGGTCGCGGAGATGACTGACCGTTTCCTGCGTGAAGGGCGACTTCGAGCCGACGGAAATCCGGAGCCAATCGTCGAAATTCAGTCCGTAGAAGATCGGTGATCGCCACGGTTCAGATTGTGATCTGCCGATCGCGCGATGTCACCGGCCAGCGATCAACGATCTTTCCTGCTGAAACCACGTAGGCCCATTGATGCAGCGCCGAGGTGGGACAGATATGCCGGGGAATCGCCAGCAGGCCGTCTCCTGCCTGAAAGCGCCCCGCGGCGGGCGTTTGCAGGACCAGATGCTCTTCGTTCTGCAACACCTGCTCGGCGTCCGGCAAATCGGGAAACTCCACGCGCTGGCCTTTCGGCGGATCGCTCGCCACGGCTTTGTAACCGAGGTCGCAGGTGATGCGGTCAGGCGTCGGCCGGCTGACGACACGGGTGAACATCAGCGCGGCGGGATGGAAATCCATCTCCGGAAATGCCGATCCATATCCACAGTCATGAAACACGCATGTGCCGGGGCTCAGTTCAATCGCCGGATCCGTGAGTTGGGCAAATACCGGAAACGAGCCGGTTCCTCCGCAGACAATTTTGGGCACCGCCCAACCCTGCTGCTGAAATCGGTCTCGTAATTCGCAGGCGAATTTCCAACCGTGTAGCACGGCCGAAGTCCGTTCGGCAAAGTCTCGTTGGTGGTTCTGGCCGTCGTAAAGATGGATTCCCGCGGGGCGAATACCGGGCGAACCGGCGATCCGCCGATAAACCTCGACGGCTCGTTGCGGCTCCGCGACGCCGGTCCGATGTTGCCCGGAATCGCAATCGAGCAGCACGCCGATGGACAGCCCCCCGGCGCTCATCGCTCGGCTCAGCGCGTCGATCATGGCGGGGTCGTCGGCGGTGACAAAGAATTCGACGTCGGGGTATTTCCGCAGAAAGGCGACCGCCCGCGCGATATTCGGCCCCACGAGGTTATAAGCCAGAAAAATGTCCTTGACGCCGGCATCGGCGAGCATTTCCGCTTCAGCGAACGTGGCGCATTTATGTTTCGTGATGCCGAGCAACAATTCGATCTTCGTTACTGCCACCATCTTGTGCGTTTTGCAATGCGGCCGCAGCCGATTCACATCGCCGGCGATCCGGATCATCGTCTTCAAATTGCGGTGAAGAATCTCGCGGAAAACGACCAATGACGGCGAAAGCATTGCCGAAGTGTCGACGATCTCATAATCCGACGTCATCAAATTCTTTCCTTAGGAATTGATCGCGCTGCCATGCAGCCCTTGTTCGCCTTTACCGTACATTCACTGGTACGGTCCGCGGCTCGGGGGAAATCTGCTTTTTCAAGGTGACGTAGAGCAAACCATCATACAGCCGGGCCGTCGTCTGATCGGGATCGACCGTGACCGGCAAGGCGATGGTTCGTTCGGTGGGGACCGCGGCGCGCTCTCTTAAATGATATTTCCCTTCCACGTCTTTACTGGCGAGTCGCTGCAGCTTCACGGTCAGTTGTGTCGGCGTCGCGGCCAATTGAACCGCATCGGACGTCAAACCGGGAACATCGACCCACACATACACGGCGTCGCCGGTTTCGAGGACGTCGACGGCGGGAAGAACGGAACGCGGGGTCAGGCCGATCGCGTCCAGCGTGCGTTCTCCGGCGGCGCGGGCGGCGTCGATCCAACGTTCGACCTCTTGCCGCACACGTTCGACGGATGCCTGACTGCTGTCATTCGGCGGATTTGACATGGAGCTGCTCCAAAAAGTCCATTGGTGTTTCCTGCGCCCTCATCGGGACCGCTCACTCGCTGGAGGTACTTCGCCGTCGGGCAGATTTTCTTGGGGATTGCGCCGGGATTTTCGGTTTTTGCATCAGCAAAATGAACTCATGCACCTTATTGATGCGGAACACCGCCGGATACCCGAGCGGCCTCAGGAAATTATACTCGGCTTGCCGGTTCCAGATCACCAGATCGTCATATCGAAAACCGATTTGTTGCAATCGGGCCGCCAAATCGCTGTGCAGGGGATAAAACTGGTTCCGGACTCGCAGATCCATGACCACAATACATGCGTGCGCCCCCGGTTTCAGCGCGGCCAGCACCTGCGAGAAAATTGCCGTCAGCGCGTCGAGGTAATCGCCGTAATCGCCGATGGCACCCAAGTCTCCCGAGGCGTTTCCATAGTGCCGCACCGCCTTGAAGTCCGCGGTCCGCCGGCGATTGAGCACATTCCAATAAGGAGGCGACGTGACGCAGAGGTCAACGGAGTTCGGAGCGGCGATTCGCGAGATATCGCCTGCCGACATGTGATGGACGATTGCCGGCGCAGCCGGGGCGGCGCATTCCGCCAGCCGACGGCGCGTCAGCGCAACATAATCGGGCGACAACTCGCAACCGATGGCTTGTTTCCCCAGACGTTGAGCGGCAACCAACGTGCTGCCTGAGCCGCAAAAGGGATCCAACACCACCTGCGCGCCGGCGGGCAAAAACGATTCGATCAGGCGTTCGACCAGCTGCTCGGGAAACTGGGCGGGATGTTTGAGCTTCTGTTCGTCCGCCGTTTTACGCAAATCGTTCCAGACACTGATGGAATTCTTGATCCATTGTTTCCCGTCGAGGCTGTTGCAGCGCGGCGGACTGCGCCGTGGTGGGCGTACGGGGGGAACGGAAGAAGCAGTCGGGCGAGGCATGGTGCGTGATCGTCTGGAAATTGCCAATTCTGCCGCGAGGTTCGTCAGCAAGACGTAGGGAATTGTCTGGGGGAATTTGCGGGAATTCAACAGTACCGCGGGAAGTATGATGATTGACGCGCAACCGATTGAGCGAGAAACTGGAGACGAGGGATTGCTGTCGCGCAAGTCGTCGACTCAACCACGGCCCCGTCCAGGAGACGAATCATGACCGATCCGAGTCTGGTGGACACGGAAGAATTCCCGGTGCCGCTGGTCCGCAAGATGCCATCGAAATCCTCGCTGGTGGAGGTCGATTTCGGTGGTGTGTCGGACGTCGGCAAAGTCCGCTCGAATAACGAAGACACCTTCTTCGTCTCCCGATTCGACCGTACGATGCAGCCGATCCTGACCAACCTGCCTCCTGCAGAAGCTCCTGATTTCAGCGCCGAAACCTGTTACGGGATGCTGGTGGCTGACGGCATGGGAGGGCATGCCGCCGGGGAAGTGGCCAGCCGGACAGCCGTGCGCGTGTTGATTGAGCTGGTGCTGCAAACGCCCGATTGGATCATGCAATTCGATGAGCCGTTGCAGCAGCGCGTGATTCGCCGATTCGAACAGCGTCTGTGGGACGTGCAGGATGCCCTGACGCAACAGGCGCGGGCCGATGCGGAGTTATTCGGCATGGGAACGACGATGACCATTGCCGTCAGCGTGGGGGCGAATCTGCTGGTGGTGCACCTCGGCGATTCGCGCGCCTATCTGCTTCGTAACGGCGCCTTGGAGCGATTGACCCGCGATCAGACGATCGCCCAGGAAATGCAGGAGGCGGGCATGCTGACCGCCGAGCAGGCCGCCCAGCACCAATTGCGGCATGTTTTGACGGGAGTCCTTTCCGCCGGCGGAAAGAAACTGCCGGTGGAGTTTCGAAACCTGACGCTCAGGGACGGAGATCAAATTCTGCTGTGCAGCGACGGACTGACGGAAATGATTTCCGAGGAAGAGATCGTCGCTGTCCTGCAACGCCCCGGATCTGCGATGGAAACGTCCCAGGCGCTCGTCGTTCACGCGTTGGAGGCCGGGGGCAAAGACAACGTCACCGCGGTCCTGGCCCGCTACCATTTTCCCTAGCTGACAGCGTCGGGGTTGAGCGATCCACGAGGAATTTACTTCCGGCGATGCCGTCCCGCCATGCAAACGGGAACGGTTCCGATTAGAATCATCGCGCTCGCCCCTTGCTGCATTTGCCACTTCCGCTAACGGAAAGCGCCTGGTGACCTGCCGATGAACGCCGCATCGAAATCGTCCGAATTTGCGTTCGGTCCTTTAGACTTCCAACGCCTCCACGAATTTGATTTTCTGCGCGCCACCGAGATTGCCGCGCTGAACTGCATGCAATGGATCGGCAAAGGGGACAAGGAATCGGCCGACGCCGCCGCCTGCGACGCCATTCGCGGCATGTTTGACCTGATGGAAATCCGCGGCGAGGTCGTGATCGGCGAAGGAATCAAGGACGAAGCGCCGGGGCTGTTCAAAGGAGAAAAAATCGGCACCTGGCGCGCCGGGTCTTCCCGGTTCGATGTGGCTCTTGATCCGGTCGACGGCACCACGAACGTCAGCAAGGGCATGCCGAACGCCATCAGTTGCATTGCCGCCGCCGTGCCGCCGCAACAGGGCGAACCGGCGCTGCTGGATATTCCCTCGTTTTATCTCAAAAAACTGGCCTATCCGCCTGAAGTGCGCCGGGCCTGGATGGCCGATCCGTCGTTGCCGATCGGCGTCGACGTACCGTTGCCCGATGTGATTCAGGTCACCGCGAAGATTCTCGGCAAGAATGTGCGCGACGTCGTGGTGATGGTGCTCGACCGACCGCGAAACCAGACTTTTATCGACGATGTCCGCAAAGTCGGCGCCTCGCTCCGCATGATTGCGGACGGGGACATCGCCGCCGCGCTAGCGCCGGCGCTCCATTCCTCGGACATCGACCTCTACGCCAGCATCGGAGGGGCACCGGAAGGCGTGCTCGCCGCGGCCGCGCTCCGTTGCCTGGGGGGCGGCATGCAGACCAAAATCTGGCCGCGAGACGCCGCCGAACGCGAATCGCTGATTGCCGCGGGCTGGGGCGATCGTTTCGACACCGTGTTTCGCTCCAAAGATTTGGCGCAAGGCGACGAAATCTTGTTCGCCGCCACGGGCATCAGCGACGGCCCTTTGCTCAAAGGCGTGGAAGTTCGCGGCTCAACCGCCATCACGCATTCGGTCTTGATGCGCGCGAAGAGCGGTACCGTACGGTATGTCACCGCTTATCACAACCTGGAACGTAAAACGATCCATCTCCGCTCGACCGGTGCCGAAACCGGTCTCTGAACTCACCGCAGCTTGGCGCGCAGGGCATCAGGCGCAGATCAACAATTGCGTGCGTTCCGGCAAATGTTGGGCCACGCCCTGAATGACGTCTCCCTTCATTGTTCGCCAGAGCGCGCCGCGCTGGGTCGCCCCCAGAATCACCCGTTCTGCGCCATATGTGGCGGAGAAATCGAGGATCGCGTCGGCGATGTTGTCGGTCACGGTGTAGACCAGCCGCACCGGCACGCCAGCCGCTTCCGCCATCGCTTTCACGTTTGCAAAGCAGGCTTGCGCATCGGGGTCGGACGCCGGCCCCTCGCTCAGGGCCGGGCCGATCACCGCCACCGCGACTTGTCGAATATACAAGACGATCAGTTCCGCATGATGCTCCTTGGCGTTCTCCAAGGCAAACTTCAACAGCTTCGGATTGCCCCGTGTCGCCGTGAGGAACCGCGACGTCGGCTGATAGGCGCCCGCGACCGTTACCGTCAGTTCCACCGGCGCGACCTCCGTCACCACGGCCCAGAATTGCTCAGCCCCCTTCCAGACGCGCCCCAACACCGCCCGCTGCTGAGTGATCCAACGAGTCCCCAAGCCGATCAAGACAATCGTGCCGGCGAACATCAGCGCATGCGGCTTTTCATAGGCGATCGTGAACCAGATCGACAGCATCAACACGCTCAACAACGCCAGGCCAATGCGTTCTCCCCGGCGGAGCGGCAAATCGAAGCTGATCGCGCAAGCGCCGAGATTCACCGTGACGGCTCCAACGACGCCAATCGCATACAGGTCGGCCAGTTGACCTACGTCCGGAGCGATGAGCACGGTCACGAGCGGAACGGCGGTGGCCATCACCAGCGCCCAGGCGGGCATGCCATAGGAATTGAGTTTGGCGACAAAGGCCGGCAACTCTCGGTCGTGAGCCATCATGTACTGGATGCTGACCAGCCCGGTCACCGCCGTATTCACCGCGGAAAGCAGCAATGCCGCAAACACCACTCCCGCTGCCGTGGCGAACCACGGTCCGACATAGTATTCGGCCAGGAGCCGCAGCATGTCGTCCCGATGGTTTTCATATTGGAGCGCAGGATCTCCGCCGCCCAGCACGTTCGCCGGTATCGCTTGCACGGCCAGTGTGAGAATCAGATTCAGCACGACGATTTCGATCAGCACCGACCAGATCGCCTTGCGCGCCGTCTTTTCCACCGGCTCGACCATGATGCCGGTCATATTGGCGACCGCTTCGACGCCGGAGATCGCCAGAATGATGTAGGTAAATTGCAACCACCAATTCCCGAAGTGCCCATTGGGAGCGGTAATCTGGACCTGTTGCAACGAGGGAATCGCCGCGGTGGCCACCACGGCACTGAAGGCGACGGTCAACAGCGCCGCGCCCTGGGCCAGAAACCCGGACTTCGTCGGACCGAACAAATTGATCAAACCAATGAACACAATGCTCCCGGCGGCCCAGAATTCCGCATAGGGAACCTGCAAGTAATGAAACGCCTCCAGCGCCGACAGCGATGCCGTCACCACATAATCCGCGCAAAGCAGCAAAGCGCCGATGACGGCTGCCAGTTGCGAACGATGCTTGGCCGACGAATAGACGCCGCCGCCGTCGGGATACAACCGGCAGACGATGGAATACGCCCACCCGACCGCCAGCAGCAGCAGCGACATCGCCCCCATAAACCAGATCGAGGCGTGACCCGCGTGGAGAAAGCATATCCCCAGCACATACAGTCGGCTGGTCCCCCAGTCGCCGAACAACATCGGGCCTGCATGATACCAATGGAGTTGCCGGGGGCGTTTGCCCGTCGTGAGCATACCGACCAGATCCTTACGGACAAATCACCAGCACGCACGGCGAGGCCGGCCCCCACGCGAAGGCCGTAACTTCCGACATCCAATCCGCTGAACCCAGCGAAACATGACGGCCATTCCTCAAACGTCTACGAGGTTAGCTGACGGGCTCGAAGTTGAGTCGTTCTTCGTCCGGCTGATCAGCCGAATTCGCCCCAATGACTTTGGTTCCCCCGCTCCGCAACGATCCTGCGGATTCGACGACCGTTTTAGTGGTCGGCTGATGAAGTTAGATATCCTGGCGAATCACTATAACAATTGGGCTGAACGGTCGGTACTGTGGACGGTTTAGACCTGATTGTAACGCGTGCCCCAGCTGACACAGCCGGCACCGCCCCGCAGTTTGAGTTTTCGGCCCCTGCCGATTGCCCCAGCACCCGAGAGCAGCCATCATTTGATGCCAGAGATTCTGTCGCCAACTATTCGTGTTAGGAATAGACCTCTCCTTATGCACCCTGAAACTTCAGCCGATCTTTCCGACGCCACCCTCGCCGCGCGGGGCGGGTGGACGGACGATTTCGTCACGCGGCCCAGTGCGCCCCCGGTGTACATGACGACGGCGTTTGATCTGGACGGGTTGGAACAGCTCGACGCGGTCGCCGGCGGCACGCAGAAGGGGTACCTCTACACGCGCGACGGCAATCCGAATCATGAAGCGTTCGCGAACGACGTGGCGCAACTGGAGCGCGCTGAATTCGGCATGGTGGCCGCTTCCGGAATGGGAGCGTTGACGGCAGCGCTCGTCGCGTCCCTCAAAACAGGGGATCACGTCCTCGCAGCACGCGTGCTCTACGGGCGGACGGGTCAACTGCTCAAGCATTTACAGACATCGTTTGGCATCGTGGTGACGTATCTCGATGCCAATGATCCCGCCGCCTGGAAGGCTGCCGTCACGTCCGAGACAAAGTTGGCGATCGTCGAGAGCGTTTCGAATCCATTGTTGGAGGTGGCCGATTTGCCAGCGCTGGTGGAAGCGATTGGCGCCGTGCCTTTGCTCGTGGATAACACCTTTGGCACGCCGTGTTTGATTCGCCCGATCGAGCTCGGCGCCACGTTTGTCTGGCATAGCGCGTCAAAGTACCTCAACGGCCATGGCGACGTCATGCTCGGCGTCATCGTCGGGCCAAAAGACCGCACCCGACGAATCCGCGGCGTTTCCAGCATGTATGGGCTCAACGCCAACCCTTTTGAATGCTGGCTGGCCTCACGCGGTTTGCGCACACTGCCCTTGCGGATGGAGCGCGTGTCGCACACGGCTCACGAAATCGCTGAATTTTTGCAGAAACAACCCGGCGTCCAGCGCGTCTGCTATCCCGGTCTCGCCGATCATCCCTCGCACGCACTTGCCAAACGATTGTTGCCGAGCGGTTCCGGCGGGATGCTCTCCTTCGAACTGTCCGGCGGCAAACCGGCGGTGGAAAGCGTCTTTCGCGCGCTGAGCCACGTCATTCCCTTTTCGCCGACGCTCGCCGATGCGCGGACCACCGTCTCATATCCCGCCGGCACATCGCACAAATTCATGACCGCGGCGGAACGCCAGGCATGCGGCATCAGCGACGGATTGATTCGGTTGTCGGTCGGCCTGGAAGATGTCGCGGATCTGAAACGTGAACTCCAAGCCGCATTGGAGAACGCGCGGTAAAACGACAAACGTCCGCTGAGCCGTTCATGCGGCACTTCCGGAACCTGGCTTCGAGCGGAGCAGTCCGTACAACGTGAGCGCCAAAGCGGCGATGGTGGCAATTCCGCAGACTTGGAGAATGCCGGTGACGGCGGCGTGCTCAGTGCCATGCGGCGGCGGAAACTTTTCGTTGATCGTGGGCATCAGATAAGAGGAAGCGCCGAGGATGGCCGCCACAATGCCGCCCCCGCCGTTAGTCCAGGTGCCGATCTGCAAACTGGCGAACCAGGTTTTCAGCGCCCAGGGGGGAAGCCGCATCTCACGGACCACCAGACCGAGCACGACCATCAAAATTCCATTGGCGACAAATTCGAGATGAGCCATCACCAGCGCGCGGTACCACGTCACGGCCGACGGGGGAACCATGCCGACCAGGCAGCCGACGGTGATCTGAAGAACTCCCAAAATCAAAGTCCAGCGTCGGAGCCGGTCTTTCAAGACATCATGGTCAACTGGCAAAGGATTCTCCTCATTCCTCGATAAGTACCGTGCGAATCGTGACGACCATCACACGGGACATTGTGTCTCTCTTTGATCTTCTCTCGTCCCGCCTCTGGTCCTTGACTCAGCCCTTCCCTCCGGTGACGAACCGATACCCCGTGCCGCGTACGGACAGAATGTACTTCGGGCTCGCGGGGTCGGGTTCGAGGATCTTTCGCAGCCGCAAGACAAAGTTGTCGACCGTACGCGTGGTCACATCCGCTTGCGGGTCCCAGACCCGTTCCAGAATCTCGTGCCGGGACAGGACTTTTCCTTCGTGCTCCAGGAAATACTTGAGCAACTGCATTTCCAGCGTCGTGAGATTATGTTTCCGCTCGTTCACCGTGACTTCAAACGTCGTGAAGTTCACCGTGATATGGTCGAACGTTCGCACGTCTGCCGGCGGCGAGCCGTTTCCCGGACGCTCTAATTTGAGCAGCGTGCGATGCCGTTCCAGGAGATTTTTCACGCGGTTGAGCAATTCCGGCAGCGCAAACGGCTTGGTCATGAACTGGTCGGTTCCGCAATCGAAGGCATGCATCTTATCTTCGCTGAGGGTCCGTGCGCTGAGCACGAGAATCGGCACGAGCTTGTCGAACCGACGGATCGCCGTGCAAGTTTCGTATCCGCTCATGCCGGGCAGCATCAGATCGAGAATGATCACGTCGACCGGCGGATCCGCTTCCTGAAAGAGTTTCAGCCCGGTGGGGCCGTCGCCGGCCAGCAACACTTCGTAGCCTTCCTGCTCAAAGTTGAATTTGAGCCCTGCCGCCAACGCTTCCTCGTCTTCGACAATCAAGATCTTCATGTCGCCTGCCTCCCCGGCAACTCGACTTGAAACACGCTCCCCGGCAGTCCCGGACGGTCCTGCACGCTGATTCGGCCTTTCAACTGCCGAACGAGCGTATAGACAATATACAATCCCAGGCCGGTTCCTTTCTGCCGCCGCGTCAACTCGCTTCCCGCGCGAAAGAACATCCCGAAAATCCGCTTCCGCAGCTCAGGCGGCACGCCTGCGCCATTGTCCGCAATCCGGGCGACCACCCAGCCCCGGTCGGTCACTCGTACCTGGATTTCGACCCGTGGCGGATCGCCGCCATATTTCACGGCATTGTCCAGCAGATTGCGAAAGATTGATTCCAGTACGAGCGGGCGGGCGGTGATGATCGCAGGCTGGACGTCGAACGCGACCGTCTGCTCCATGTCGCGTTGATGATGGGCGCAGATCGACTGTGCGCATTTTCGAAACAGGGGTTCGACGGCGATCTCTTCCGGATCCGATTGCGCCCCGATCGCATCCAATCGTCCGACTTCCAGCAGCTGCGTAATCAAGTGATCGAGACGTTCCAACTCGTGTTCCATCACCCGGTAAAATTTGCCCCGCTGTTCTTCGCTGACCGTGCGCATTTCCAGTGTTTCGAGATACAGCTTCAACGAAGCGATCGGCGACTTGAGTTCGTGCGTCACGCTGTCGACAAAATTCGCCTGCCGTTGATTGAGCCGGATTTCTTTGATCATCAGGAAGAGATAGAACGACAGTCCGAGCAGAATGATCGCGAACACCACCGTTCCCAGCACCAGCATGCCCAGGAACGACCGCTGCGCGAAAATCACGATCCAGCACACCATCAAGGTGATGTTCAGCACCATCAGCACCACGCTCAGCGTGATGGGAAGATGTAGCGTGGCGCGGCGGCGCAGCACGGATGACACGATAGTTCCTCATCATTTCAGGACCAGGCCGACCGATGGCCGCTTCCATCATACGCGCCGCGCCCCCCCTTCGCGACGCTTCAAACAGGTGCTGGCTCCGATTCACGCGTCGGCGCATCCGGCCTCTCCACCAGACGCAGCAGCAACGGCATCATGACCAGATTCCCCACCAGGCCGCCGAACATCGCTACGCTTACCAGCACGCCGAAATAAACTAATGGAATGAAATTCGACAGTGTCAGCACGGTGAACCCGGCGATCAGCGCGACGTTCGCAAACACCAGCGCCATCCCCACGCCTTGATGCGTCGCATGCACCGCTTCGACGAACGATTTGCCCTGCCTCCGGGACTGCCGGTAGCTGGCCAGGTAATGGATGCTGGAATCAATGGTCAGCCCCATCGACACGCTGGCGATCATCGCTGTGGCAATGTTGACCGGCAGCCCCACCCAGCCCATCGCGCCAATCACCATCACAATCGGGAACAAATTGGGGATCAGCATGATGAACCCGATTGGCACGCTGCGATTCGCGATAATCATCAGTCCCACCAGCGCCGCCGCCGCGATCAGAAAGCTGCTCAACTGGTCTCCCATCAGGCTTTCGATCAGATAAGTCAACAGCACGAACAACCCCGTCGCCTGGACGTCGTCGAACCGCTGACCGGCCAGCCGCTCGACCTCGGCAATCAGCGCCAGTTTCGCCTCGGACGGTTGTCGTTCGAGTGCGCGCAGCATGATCCGCATTCGGCCGCGAGGCTGCTGGGGGTTGACTTTGAGTTCTTCCGGGGTGCAAACCTGGGAGTTGTACAGGCTGGTGACAAACTCGGGTTGCAGCCAATTGAGAGTCCGCATCCGGTCTTCCAGCGACAGCCGCGTGATGAACAGACTCTTGGGAATTAAATCCAGGCCGTCGGTCAGCGCGACGACTTTGGTCAAGCGATCTGCCGTAGGGCGTTGTTCCAGTTCCCGCAAATCGTCCACGAGTCCGCGCACGTTGTCCAGAAATCCTTCGTCGAACTCGGCCGGCGCGGGAAAATTGATCTCCCACGTTCCCGCTCCGCCGAGTTTTGTTTCAAAGAACCCTAAGGATTGCACGATCGGGCTGGACTCACGGAAATTCTTCGTGAAATCGGTCTCGACATGCAGCCGAAACAGTCCCGCCGTACAAAAAATCGTCAGCACAGCCATGACCAGACTTGATCGACGGGGATGGTGCAGGACCGAGTCCGTAAGACGATCCATCCACCGTGAAAGTTGTGCTTCACCCGGCGTCGCCGACGGGCGCGATGTCGCCTTGCCGATCAAAACGCCGCCCGGCACGATGATCAGGAACGCGACATACACGAGCACCGTGGCGATCGTCATCATCAGCCCGAAGCTGGCCACGGGGGTGATATAACTGGAAAGAAGCGCCGCAAAGCCTGCCGCGGTGGTGACGATTGTCCAGAACGTGGGCGCGATCAATTCCCGCAAGGTGTCCGTGAGCGCCGCCTCGCGGTCCTGAGTCGCTGATTTCTCGCGAAAACGGACCGTGACGTGCATCACCGTGGCGATGCCGATGATCGTCACCAGGGAATTGAGCATCGAGCTGACCATGCTCAATTGAAAATGACCGACCACCAGTAAGGCCTTGGTCCACAACAGCGTCGCCTGCACGACCAGGAGCGGCAGCGCCATCCAGCGCAGGCTGCGGAACATCACCAGAATTACGAATAACAAGAGACCGGTCGAGGCGATGCCCAGCGTTGCGCCGTCCTCTTCCACATACCGGAACATGTCGTTGACCTGGATCGGTTCACCGACGATATAGGCCGGCGGATCGTGGGCGGCGGCGAGTTCCCGGATCTGTCGGAACGTATCCCCGCGCGGTATCGGAGCGGTTTCCACCGGATCCAACCGGGCAATGACAGCCGTCGATTGCCCATCCGGCCCCAACAAAACTCCTTCCACGAATTTCCGCACCCGTTCGCGGGCATAGGGGAATTTCATGGCGTCGGCCAGATGTTGCACGCTCTGAGCGCGGATGCCGGGAACCTGTTCCAAACGATCCGCCAGCGCGTGAATCCGGTCGCGTGCTCCGTCGGTCAGCCGTCCGTCCTCATCCAACAGCTGCGGGTCGGAATAGGCAAGAATCACGAATTCATCGCCGCCAAACCAGCGCTTGCTTTGCAGAAATGCCAGGAGCCGGGGATTATCCGCGGCGTATAACGATTCGATCGACTGATTGAACTTCAATCGAGAGGCAGGCAGCCAGGCGGCGATGGCCACGAGGACGGCGCCAGTCAGCAGCCAGCCCCGCCGTCGGATCAACGTTTGGGCCAAGCGTTTCACCCAATCAGGAGAAGTAGCGTCCATGCGATCTGCGATGGGGAATGCGTGCGGAAACCGTTACACTCAACAGGCAGTAGCGTAGCCGGTCCGCGCTTGGGATTCCAACCGAATGCAGCGAGCGGATTCGTTTGTCCTGATAACCGTTGGCGAGTTTGCATGCCGGATGACCTTTCCCAAACGCCCAACCCGACGGTCTCCCAGCGCTGGTTGACCGCGCTGATCCTGTTGCTGGGGCTTGCAGCCCGCTGCGCCGTCATCGCCTGGCGCTCCGATCAACTCACCGTCGATCGCGACGCGTATTTAGGCATCGCGGAAAATCTTGTTGCCGGAAACGGGTTCTGTCTGCCAAATTCTGTTCAACCGACGGCCTTTCGCCCGCCGCTCTATCCGCTCGTCTTGGCAACCGTCATGATCGCGCTTCCCCCTGCCTGGGCCGTGGCGGGGATCAACCTCCTCGCCGGCGTGGCAACTGTCTGGCTGGTCAAGCGCACGGGCGTGGCCTTGAAGCTGGGAATGGGGAGCGATTTCGCCGCGGGTTTAGTTGCCGTCGACCCCTTGTTACTCCATGCCACCTCTCAGCCAATGACGGAAGTTCTCTTCACGTTGCTGGTTACAGCCTGGTTGTGGGCGATGAACCGAAACAATCCGCGATCGACTGTCGCCGGCGGTATGATTGCAGGAACTTGCTTCGGACTCGCCGCGCTGTGTCGACCGACGATTTGGCCGTTGGCGCTGCTCGTCATCGTGGTCGGTGTGTTCCGCTGCCTTCAAGCCGTACCCGCTGATCGGCCGCAGAGAACGTCCATCGCCGCCATCCTGGCTGCCTCGGCGGTGATCGCCCCTTGGGTTGTTCGCAATCAACTCGTGTTAGGTCAGCCGATCATCATGACCACGCACGGCGGTTACACGCTCTTGTTGGGAAATAACCTGGTGTTTGACGAAGAAGTTGTGCGAAAACCCTGGGGGACGACCTGGCCAGGTGACAGTCTGACTCGCTGGCAGGCGGAAGTGGAACAACGACTGCAACTGACCCCGGGGGCCTCCACCGACGAATTATCACGCGATGCTTGGATGTCGTCTGAGGCGAAAAAATTCATCGCCGCCCGTCCCGACCGGTTTCGCGCCGCCATCGTGCACCGCATCCGCAGCTTGTGGAATGTCTCGCCTCAGGGGGAATCGGCCTCGTTGCCCGGCTGGCTGCGAAGAGCTGTTGCTGCCTTCTACATCGCCGAAATTGTCGCCGCGATGATGGGCATCTTCGTGCTGATCATGCGGCGGCAATGGTTCGCCTGGCTGCCATGCCTGTTACTGATTCTCACCATCCAGGGAGTGCACCTGATCTATTGGACCGACGCCCGCATGCGGACTCCGCTGGAGCCCGTGCTGGCCCTTCTGGCGGCGAATGGTCTTTCGTGGTTCCGAAAGTCGAAGGCATCTTCGTCGCCATGAACCGCGATTCGCTGGGTGCGAAAAAACGATTCGCCCGTCATTTCAGCGTCGTCAAAAATTCCAAGAGGTCCGCCGCCTGCTGGGCCGTCAAATCCCGCAGTTGCCGTTCAGGCATCAGCGATTTCGACTGCATCTCCAACTCGTCCACGTCCTCCACCGGCACCCGCACCAGGTTCGTCCGCCCTGCTTCCAGCGTATTCAGCACGACTTCTCGCTCCGTTTTTTCGACCAGCAGGCCGGTCAGCACTTTTCCGCCATGCGTCACCAGCACATAGGCTGCGTACTTCGGATCGACCTTCTTTGACGGATCGACCAACGATTCCAACAGCTCGGCTCGCGGAAATTTCTTCCCGATCTGGTTCAAATCGGCTCCAAAAGAACCGCCGACCTCGCCGATTCGATGGCAGCTCCGGCATTGCAGTCCCGCCGCGTTGAAAAACAAGTCCCGGCCGCGTTCGGCGTTCCCCTGCAATTGGAGCAAGGCAAGCGAATCAAACGAATCTCCCAGCAACCGCGTCCGCTGCGATTCTGGAATAAATCGTTCAAACAAGTCCCGAATGTTTGCCTCGGGGATTGCGATGCCGCGAGCGATCGCTTCGCTGCGAGCGGCCGCTGGAATGGCTTTCTGAGCGACCGCCGTCGCCAACAGCAAGGCCCCGCGCGTCGACGACAGCGACTCGTTGATCAGGGTCTGCCGACTCGCGGGAGTGCTGGCAACGTCGCAAAACGCCGCGATCAGGCGGTGATAATCCTCGGGTTCTTTCGAATGTCCTTCTGGCCGCAAGGCGTCCGGCGGACTCCATTCCTGAATCCACTCCTGCATCAATCGCAGTCCGCGTTCATCAGCCAGGTTCGACCCGACATGCGGCATCCGGCCGCGGCCCGCCTTGGACAACCGGTAAAACAGGATCGACGCGAACGGATCCCCGGGCGTCACCAGGTGAGCATCTGACAAACCGAAATCCCCATGAATCGGCTTTTCACCAAAGATTTTCATTTCGTCCGGCGCAGTTTTCGTCAACAGCACCATCCGCGCATTCCCGCCGCCGTCACTGACATGACAGACTGCGCAATTCACTTCCAAATAGCTGCGAGCCCGTTCCTCGATCGCTCCCGCCGGGTGATAAGGATCTTTTAAAGAAGCATATTCGTCAGCCGCTTTAGGCAGCGCTGCCGTAAAAATCTCCGCGTGGTTCCAGGCCCGCAACTGGTTGTCGACGGTTCCCTGATAATCATACGGCCGATTCATCTGCACGGTACGCAGGCCCAGTACGAAGCCGGCCGCGCGCGAATGGCAGACCATGCATTCGTTCCGGCTCGGCACATGCCACGTCTGCTGCCGGATTTCCCCGCCCGCTTCGGCCGATTGGATCTGCAGCGGAAGATCGATCCCCCGGGCGCCGACCAACTCGGCGTCTGTCTGTGCGTCATTCCACAAATACGAGTAGCCCAGCCAATGATTCTGTTGCTTGACGAGCAGCCGCGTTTCAATCCGCCGTCGCGAGGCGGGGTTCCCTTCCTCCAGTTCCAGCGAGATCGTTTCGGCGGCAACGGTCCCGTCCTCGAACTCCCAGGTGGCCGCGTTGCCGCTCGTTTCCAGAAATTTAATCTTCGAAGCTCCCGGCAAACCGACGAACCGCTCCTTCTCGCCGTTGTCGATCCATTGCGGAGTGTTCACCGCATACGACAAGACTCCCGTTGCCAAGCGATGATCTCTGACCGACGTGAACAGTCCTGTATCGCTCAGTTTTTTCGGAAAATCCGCCTTGATCTCCGCGGGCGGCGCTTTCACCAACTCATACAGTTCACCGGTGAGATGGTCAGTCAGCAAGATTTCGCCGTCGCGCGTCACGGCGAAGGTCGGAATCCGCAGCGGCGTATCGGCCAGTACGCGGTGTTCCACGGCTTGTTTGCCGTCGTAGCGAAATCCCCAGATCATGCCGTATTCGTAGTCGCCGTAGAAATAGACGCCGTCGAGCTCGGGATGTTTCGCTCCGTGATAGACGTATCCCCCGGTGATCGACCGGCACTCCGAATGATGATGCTCGACGATCGGCGAGGCGAACGAACCGGGGCCGACCGGCTTGTGCGGATGAAACGAATGGCTTCCCTCCCTCACGCTCCATCCCAGATTCCCGCCGCGCTCAACCAGCCAGACGTACTCCCACAAGTCCTGTCCCACGTCGCCGCACCACAACCGGCCGGCGTCGTCAAACGAAATCCGCCAGGGATTGCGAAACCCATGCGCCCAGATCTCCGGCCGTGCGTCCGGATAGTGAATAAACGGATTATCGGGCGGTATCGAGTACGGTTTCCCAGGCTCGGGATGGTCGACTTCGATGCGCAGCATCACCGACAGGAAGTCGTTGACTCCCTGTCCGGTCGCTTCCGGGTCGGAACCGCTGGTGCCGTCTCCGGTCGAGATGTATAAGCAACCGTCCGGGCCGAAGATCGCTTCGCCCCCATTGTGCCCGCCCGCCGGCCATTCGATGATCACCTCTTCGGATTCCGCCCCCGCGACTCGTGGTTGCTCCAAGGTTGTGCGAAACCGCGACACCCGGCTCAGTTTTTTGGGCGACGGATCCTTCGGATCGGACGGACTGAAGACGAACAATTGCCCGTTTTGTTCATAGCGAGGATGAAAAGAAAACGCGTAGATCTCTCGCTTCGTTTCCAGAACCAGTTGCTTCGAATCAGCCGTGGGATTGGTTTTCGAGAACGCAAAAATCTTGCCGCTCAATTCCGCGACCAGAATTCGATCGGAGCCCGGTTCCTGCGCGATAAACACCGGACTCTGAAATTTGAGCTCGGGGTAAATCCGCTCGACCTGATACGGAGGCGGCGGTTCCGGCGTGCCCACGACTTTCGAGGTCGTCCAGGGATCGCGTTTGGTCAATCCGTAGGGCAGCGCGGCATCGTCGGCGCGGCTGGGGACGGACGCCCAACCCCACACGAACAGGAATATTGGGATCAGCGCGCCTCGCTGCATACATCCACCTCTGTCACCAGAATCTAATCAACGATTTCATCACGGAGATTGCAGTATAAGCAAACTTCGATCTGTGTCATCCGTGCGGCGCGGAATCAAAACCAGCGGACAGCCCAAGAGAGAGCAATCAACAACAGAATTCCGGCGGTGATCAGAATCCAGGGCGGTTTTTTCTCCGACGGCGCATCCTCATCAGAGAGGTACTGGCCGCACGACGGACACCGAGGCGAATCTTCCAGCATCTCCTCCCCGCAATAGGGGCACGGGACGAGGCCGTCATCGTCGTCGTCAGGCTCCGGATCATCGAAGTCGTCGTCATCATCATCAGACATGCGACCTCATTTCTTCTGCGGCGTCTCTCCGGGAGCGATTCGCCTCTGCGCCCAGACTGCCAGCTTCTCGCGAAAGATCTTTGAATTGTGCCGGATATCGACGGGAAATGCGCGATGAAACAAAATCTCGCGAATCGACCGCGTCATTTCAATCTTCGCCCCCATCTCCAATAACTCTCTTGTGATCTCACCCTTCGCTGGCGGTTTCGCACGCCGTTCCAATTCGACGCACAGCACCGGTTCTACCTGTCCCCCGCGCGTGATTCCGACCAGCGCCGTTCGAAACACCGCCGGATGCGTATTGAAAATCCCTTCCACCGGATCCGTAAAATATGTTCGCGTCGCCGTCACGACCCGTTGCGATTTCCGCCCGCAGAACCACAAACGCCCCTGCGCGTCGAAATACCCGACGTCCCCCATCCGATGCCACTTCCGGCCCCGCGCTGGATCGGGAATTTTCGCCAGCGCCGTCAACTCCGGACGGCGGAAATACTCCTGAGTGACGACCGGCCCATAAACGCAAATCTCGCCAATCTCGCCTGTCGGCAGCATCAGTTCGTCGGACCACTCGGCGATTGGCACGTCGCTGATCCTGATGATTTTCACCTCGATCTCCGGCACCGGCCGTCCCACGCACGTCCCGGCTCCTTGTGACGTTTTTTGCCGTGTCTCCTCCAGTACCTCGCGGCTCCCGATCACCGCGACCGGCAGCGATTCCGTCGCTCCGTACGGAGTATAAATCTGCGCGTCGGCCGGAATCAGTTTCAGGAAGCGTTCCAGAATCTCCGCCGACACCGGCGCTCCTGCCGACAACACCCGCCGGATGGCCGGCAGCCGAGCGACCTTGTCCAACTCACCGTCCAAGGTCTTCGGGTCTGCGCGAAACTGCTGCAGACGAATTGCGAGCAACTCCACGCCTCTTCCCACTCGATTCAATAGCGCTGGCGAACCAAAGAGATTCGTGGCTCGAAACGCGATCGCCGGTCGCGTGATCTCCCAAGGGCTGACCTTCGCCGGCCGCGTGAAATCCATTCGCGGAATGATCGACGTCATCCCCAGCGCCGGGGCAAACAGCGCGAACAGCGGAAACGTGCACAGATCGATGTCGCCCGGTGCGATGCCGAAAATCGAATGCAATTGCTCCACTTGCGAGGCAAAAATTCCATGCGTGTAAACAGCTCCTTTCGGCACCCCGGTGCTGCCGCTGGTGAACAGCACGGCGGCGGGATCGTCCGTCTGCGGAAAAAATAAGGTCGACGTTTTACCGCTTGCCGGAACAGCCAGCCGACCCGTCGTCCCGGACGGATTCTGAGAGATCGTCAAGGAGACTTTCAGCGTGGACTTCGCCCAGCCGAACAAGCGTCGTGCGATCTGAGCCTTCCAGATGCCCAGAAACGCCTCAGGCTGCGCTTCGGCAAGGCACTTTCCCAGATTGCGAATTCCCATGCCGGGATCAACGAGCACCATCACCGCTCCCATGCCGAGCAGCGCATAGACTAACCGAATCAATTCGCGAGACGGCGGAACCATCACCACGACCCGCGTGCCGCGCGTGATCCCCAACTGCTGCAAACCGAACATATAGTCCTGGACGGAGTCCGCCAGTTCACGAAACGTCGTTTCCACGTAGCGGCAAGGCCCGCGGGCGTTTTTCGGCTCGCGAATCGCCACGGCGTCCGGTCGCTCGATCGCCTGCTGGAACAACCGCGCAGCGACATTTCGGTTTGCAGTCAAGGCGGTTTCAGCGAGGCCAGACGCGGTACTCATGCCAACAGAAATTCCCGAATCGCAGGAATCAATTCCTCCGGCGCATCTTCCAGAATGTAATGTCCGCCGTCGGGAAACCGGACGATCCGCGCTTCCGGAAATCGCCGTTCCCATTCCGCCAGAAAATGATGATCGAAGACAAAATCACGGTCGCCCCACCCGATCAGCATCGGCTTCCCGCGAAGTCGGCTTAATCCGCCTTCTACTTGCATGACCGTGTCCCACGCGCGGTCGCCTGGCCGCAGCGGAATGTCCTGCACGAACCGATGCACCGCGATTCGATGCGCCCAGGAGTCGTACGGTGCGCAATACGCCGCCGCCACGTCGACCGGCATCGGCCGCCGCGTCACGCACGACGTCACCGCGCCCCGACTGAACGCGTTGAATCCCCGCACCAGCAACGCCCCCAGCCAAGGCGTTCGCGCCAGCTTCAATTGCCAGGGCACTGGTTTCGACGCCGGCAACCGAAACGCCGAAGTGTTCAACATCACCAGCTTGGCGATGCGTTCCGGATGCCGGACGGCGTAACCGCAAGCGATCATGCCGCCCCAATCGTTGGCAATGAGGTGGATATTCTCGCGCACTCCCAGTCCGTCCAGCCATGCTTCCAGGTCTTCAATTCGTCGGGACAACGTGTAGTCGTACTGCGAGTCATCCGGCTTGTCCGATCGTCCGCAACCGATGTGATCACACGCCAGACAGCGAAACCGATCCGACAGCGCGGGGATCAGTTTTCTCCAATAATACGACCAGTTCGGATTCCCATGCACCATCACCACCGGCGGTCCGGAGCCTTCGTCCAGATAATGCAACCGCTGGCCGCGAATCTCGGCGAAATGATCAGTGAAGGAATAATCAGGAAACGACACGCTACAACCGCAAAGAAAAAATTGGCCGCAATCAGTGGAAAAACTTGCATTCAGACGACGGAAAGTTCAGTTTCACCAGTCCAAGGCCAGCATCAAGCAATTCAAACCGCTGCCGATGCCCAGGAATCCCACTCGGTCGCCCCGTTCCAGAAAACCACGCTCGTCCGCCAGCGCCGCCGTCAACGGCAGGCTGACCGTGCCGATGTTTCCCAAATACGGAAACGTGCAGAAATCCTTGTCCTGCGAAATCCCCAGCGCGGCCAGCACCTGCTCGCGATGCCCTTTGCCGACCTGATGGCAAATCACCTTGTCAATCTGGTCGGGCTGCAAGCCGATTTTCGCCAGCAGCGAATCCCATGTCTTCAATCCAAGGTCGACGCCGTAGCGCATCACCGAGATTGAATCGGTCTGCATGAACTGCGTGAATGCATGCGACAATTTGGCCGGCAGCAGCCCTCCCACCTTCTGACGCACCAGTTGGGGAATCACGTCCCCCAGCTTGGTATGCGTCAATGTGCTCGGCAGGATGGATTCCACTTTATCGACCGCGGCCGGCAGGACGGACTCCCACCCCCAACGACACAGCGCATGATGTTCCGGCGCCGCCTTTGTCACTCCGCCGATCAGCCGGTGCTGTTTTTCCCGGCTGAATGAACCATCGGTAAGCAGCACCGCGACCGCCCCCGAACCGCCCGTCAACGTGGCGAGCGACTTCGTCAGCGCATCCATCGACCCCTCTTCGAGCAGCCGCTGAATCGTGTATTCCACGATTTCGCGGGCCGTTTCGCAGCTCACGACCATCCCCGCCTTGATCTGTCCCAGCTCGATCCGATTGGCAATGTCGACCATGCCGTTCAACACGCCCAGGCACGCGTTGCTGACATCGAACACCGCAGCGTCAGAACTGATCGCCAGATTCGCCGCCACGCTGCACGCCGTCGCCGGCTCGAAATGTTCCCGGCAGACGCCGGCATAAATCAATACGTCCAGATCGCGCGCTGCGACATGCGAATTCTCGAGCGCCCGCCGGGCGGCTTCAGTGGCTCCGTCACTCAGCCGATGCCCCGCGTCCCACCACCGCCGCTCGGCGATTCCGGTCCACGCTTCCAACTGACCCGGCGCGATCCGGAGCTTCGTGTACAGCGGTTCCAACCGCTGCTCAAGCTCGGTTGACGTCACGACCACCGGCGCCAGTTCGTAGCCGATCGCCTCGACGTAAACTTTGGAATATTGCATGGCCATCAGGATGCCTGAAGCGGGAATGATGAATGTCGAAGTCCCAATGTCGAAAAAACACTCCTCGCAGGAGATATTTTCAATTCGACATTCGTCATTCCTCATTCGACATGGTAATGGAAAATTCTTTCATTTCGTAAATCACGCGGCCATCAACGGTGAGAAACCCGGACGCCGTCGCCAACCGTTTTTCGTCATCGACCGCTGTGATCACCACGTCTACAGTAACGGTTTTGTCATGGGGAATCACCTGTCCCCGATAGACCCATTCGTGCGGCGCATTCAACGCCACCGTCTGAAACCGGATCCCGTGTCATCGGTCCCCTCGCCCCCGCTGCGGGGGAGAGGGAAGGGTGAAGGGGGATTGCTCACGCTCCCCCAGCGCCGCACTGCATACACCTTGAGCAATTGCAGAAACGACTCCAACCCCAGCGACCCGGGCCACACCGGGTCTTGATAAAAATGAGCCTGAAAGAACCACGCCCCTGGATCAACCCCAATCGTCCCTTGCAGGTAACCCAGACCGTTCGGTCCGCCGTCGGGAACAAACGCCGTCACCCGATCAACCATTCGAAACCGGTCCGACGCAAACGGCGCCTCGTGCGGTACCTCAAACGTTTCCGCGCGTGCACTTTCCTCTGCCGTCGCCTGATACACCGCCGCATCGCGAATGCCGATCTGGTTCGCCAGCGCCTGCTTGGAAAAGAATCCGAAATACGTTTTCCCTTGATAAACCGGCTCACCTTGGCAGCGCAGATCGAATTCATAATGCTGTATGATCATTCCTCCCGACTGCGACACCGAAGTGATCTTCACGGTCGTCGCGAGCGTTCCCGAGTTGCGCGTTACCGCTCGGAGTTGGGTCGCTTTGCCGCCCAGATTACGAAATGACAGATCCGATTCGCTGGTGAGGGCCGACCCCAGATACCCCGCCAGCCAGCCGCACGGCTGCAATGCCGTTTCCAAAAGCACGGCGAACGGCATAGTGGTTTGCCGATTCTCCGCGAAGTACCAGGCCTCTAGCGGCACATCATACTCCGCGACAATCACGCCCCCGCCGGCCAGCTTCCACGGTTCACAATGTTCAATCGACGTGATCCGATCCAGAAACTGGAACGGCGGTCCCGGCAATCGCGCGATTACGCGTTCTTCGTCGAACACGCGATACTTGTCGCCGAATGCCTTGGAGGGTTTGCCGATTGCAAATTCTGTAATGCGATCCGTATCAAACAAAGGCCGCTTTCGCTCTTCCGAGCGGGGGACGTCAGTCCCCTGATGGCGATCGGCACCTGTTTCGACACCGCATTCAAAGGGCTCACGCCCCCCGCTCGATGCAGAGCCCCACAGCCGCTCCACTGCCTCCTGCGTCAACCCCGTCAACCGCACCGACATGTCCGTAATCTCGACGATCGGCTTCCCATCCGCATACATCAGCGCGTCAGCGAGACAATAAGCGCTAAGAGCTGAGGGCTGAGGGCTAAGAGACTGAGAAGGGTCATCTGGTGTTTTTCTTTCCGTCCCTAAGCTCTTAGCACTCCGCCCTGAGCCCTCCCCGTACCCGATCTCCTTCAGCGTCACCTCGTACCACACTTTTTTCGTCGAGGCCAAAACCTGGCCGCGACATTTCAACCGGCTGCGGACTTCGGGGACCGGTTCATAAGCAATTTCTCCTGCCTCGCCGATCCAGCCCATCCGCAATAAATAAATTCGTAGCGTATGCAGGCAGCACTCATACATCAGCGTGCCCGGCATCACTTGGTCATCGCAGAAATGGCACGTCAAAAACCAATCGTCCGGATGAATGTCGGCTTCCGCGCGAATCTGTCCCAACCCAAACCGCCCGCCCGCCGGATCAAGATTCAATACGCGATCCACCAATCGCATCCGACCGCCAGGCAGCGTGACCGGATTTCGTAGTGGCAACCTGGCGAACCTTGGTCCGAAACATTCCGCCAGGTCGCCGCGCCGCAGCGCCGTGAGTTGTTCGTCCGAGTATCTCTCCGACTGCATGGGCACAGGGGCGGTCCAATCCGCGGGCCGCTTTCCCGGACGAGTTTGCCGATCAAGCGTCGTCTGCACGATGCCCTTGCCGGCCGCTAATTCCTCCGCGCTGAAGAACCCGGCACAGCCGTCACGCATCGTCAGCAATTGTCGACCATTCACCGTGGCGTCAAATTCAAATCGAAACAGCCACGTATCGCCCTGCCGGAAAAACCGATTGATGCGGATATCGTAGTGAATCGTCTCTCCGGGGCCGGGAAGCGCATCATGAAACGTGACGACCGCATCCAACAACCGATAAACCGCCTGCCCGCGCGTCTCGAAATCAATTCCCAACCAGCCCGACAAAAACAAATCCGCCTGACCCGACTCGACCGCGATGCACGTCGGAATCCGTCCGCAATCGAGATACCAGTCCTCGGCATGAATATCGTGTTCGGTGACGACCCGGCCGTGGGTCATCGACAACGGCTCGCCGTCGATTTCCAGAATGCGGTCCACCAGCATCAGCGGCACATCGGGTAAACGGACACGCGTGGGAAACTGGTCAATTTCAGCGAATTTGGGGCCCAGGACGGTGCCGATACGGCCGATGGCGAACTCGAGACATTGCTCATAATCGAGGAATCGCGGCGGCTCACCGGCAGGCGGAAGCCCGCCAGAGAACGGGACCAACGTTTTCGTTTTTTCATCGACCCCGATGCTGTCTGTCGCACTCTCACCGTCAATTCTCGAAAGGTCGTCGCTTCCGTCCACAATGAACCGCGCGGCCAGTTCCTGGCTTCGTTGCGAATATCGCAAAAACGCTGCATGCGCCGCGGCACGCTCGGTCAGCAGCGTTTCTAGCGACGCCAATGTTTGTTCATCAGATTCAGAGGTCATGCACCCCGCAGCGGAATCATGAGCCCGCGGCGCGAGCAAAGGCCTTTCCTCGGCAACCATTACAGTTTTCAGTTCTGGCATCGCCTTCTGCCCTCTCACTTCCACCTTCCGCCTTCCGCCTTCCCACTTCCCACTTCCCGCCGGCATCGGCAGCTCACCCCACCCTGCATGCCCCACCGGCGTGATAATTCGGGAACCGGCGTCTGCCGCTTCATCAACGGGACTTGCAAACAGCGGCGAGAGATCGACCGGCACGCCGTGCGCGATCAGTTGCGCGAGAATCGACACGAATTGGCCGATCGGATCCGACGTTGCCGGACAAGCAGCGCCCGCCCAATGTTCATGATCCACCAGAATCTCATCGATCATCCGCGTGCACGAATTTCCCGGTCCGATTTCCAGAAAGAGCCGCACGCCATCGCGATGCGCATTCTGAACGACGCGCGGGAAGTCGACCATATTGACGGCCTGAGCGAGAATCGCCTCCGCCGCTGAGTCGCGACTTACTTGATAACGCTCACCCGTCGCCGAACTGTAGAAGTCGATTCCTGCCGGCGCTTTCGTCGGGAGTTGATGCAGGGACAGATACGCTTCACTCACCGCATTCAAGACGGAGCAGTGGACCGTGCTGGGCGAGCTGAAGGGGAAAAATGTCGCGCCTAAACTCTGCGCGACTTCCCGCACGGCTTGTGCTTCGCCCCCGATGACACATTGGCTCGGCGTATTGATGATCAACAGGTCAACACGTTGATGTCGCTGCAGCGCGTTTCGGACCGCGTCTTCCGGCGCATTAATCACTCCGGAGATCCAAGGCACCGGCTCCCCAGGCAACCAACTCCAGGCTGTTCGCGCTGCGTCAAACGGCTCGACAAGATCGCTGCCGAACAGCGGCGATCGCCGCATTCGTTCCAGCATTACATCCCGGTCGGACCAGGCGCGCAGCCCGAACAAGGCCGCCGATTCTCCCAGGCTGTAACCGAGAGAGACGCTCGGGCGGATTCCAAACAATGCCAGCAGATCGCACAGCGCCGTGCCAAGCGAAACCTGGCCGAAAATCATCGCCTTGTGGTCGCGGCCAATCGCCTCGGTCGAAGAACCGTCCCAGATCAGATCGGGGCGATATTGACCGCAAAGTTGTTCATTCTCGGTGTGCTGGCGTTGCAACACGCCCGGAAACGCAGTCAGCAACTCACGCCCCATGCCCAAAAATGCATTTCCGGAGCCGGGAAAAACAAACGCCAACCGTCCCTCACCGCTGAGCGGCCGCCGTGAATAATAAACACGCTCTGAATTAGCCGGGCCGCGCGACCCCGAGAGCAACATCGCCCGCGCTTCCTCAACCACCTCCGCCAGCACGTCCTCTTCGCGCACGATCAGCACCATCGACGACGGTTTCGCTGCCCGCTCCTGACGAAACCAACGCGCCGCAATGATCTCCAGGGAATCGTTCGAGCGTGCAAGCTCCTCCAGTTCCGCAAGTTTGGTGATCAACTTGTCGGGGCTCTCTCCACGCACAACAAACACTTGCCGGCCCAAGCCCAGGGGGCGAATTTCACTCGCAGGGGCCTGTGAGGAAAGGACTACTTCCACAACGAGGGATGAGTTGTTGCCATCCCAAACCGCCAGAGTTCGCGGCCCGTCCCGCCGATCAGCCAGCCAGGGTTGGACGCCCGATTCCGTGATCCGCAATCCGTCGGCAACGCTGATTGTGGCCTGAACGACACTCATCAATCCGTCGGTGGCGAGGCCAAATCCTAAACGATCGCCAACGCTCGACGGGGCTGTCTGAGGGCCCGATCCGCGCGCGAGACGGGCCAGAATCGGATTGCCGTCCCGTTCGGCATCTTCCCGGCGTTTTAAAAGCAGCACCGCCGCTCCGTCGTTGGCTGGCATTTCGCCAGTGGAGCGGAGATCGGCCAGTTGAGCCCGCACGTCGCTGCCGAATTCCACTGCGCCAACAATCGCCAGATCCAAGTCGCCGCGCTCCAACGCTCCGATGGCGGCTTCCAGCGCACGCAGTCCGGAGGCTTCATTCGCGGCGATCGTGAAACTTGGCCCGCCCACGTCGAATTCGCGCGCAATCCGGCTCGCCGTGATCGCCGCCAGATGGCCCATCACGCGGTTCGGCGTCAACGGCGGCCCGAACGCTTCCTGCAATTCGTTCGTCCACGCGGCCAATTCCTCCGTCGTGAGCGACAGACCCAATTCGTTGGCCCAATCGGCGGCCTGCTCGGCAATCGCCCAGCGGCAATGAAAATTCGTGGTGTTCGGGTCCAGGCTGACGCCGAGGTAGACGCCAGCCCGGTCTCCCAACGCGCGCCCGACGCCGACGTGATCGAGCGCCCGAGCCGTCACTTGCAACATCAATTGTTGTTGCGGCAACAGGTCAGGAAGCTCGCGCGGCGGAATGCGAAACTCGCCCACCGGGATCGAAATGTGATCAATCCCATACGCCGACAAATCGCGATCTGTTTCTTCGGCGACAAACCAATCGGTGGACTCGATTCCCCAGGCCGCCGGCCGTTTCGGAGTGGTGCGATCTCGACCAAATAATCGCTCACGGACTGCGGCCAGACCTTTCCACGGCCCGATTGTGGCCTCCATACCCACGATGACCACGTCGGCGACCGAATCTCTTTCGACCTTCGATCTTCGATCGTCAATCGTCAACGCCCGTCTTGCGATGCTGCGGCCAGGCTTCCATTCTTCGATGAGAACGTGCGCATTAATCCCGCCGAAACCGAACGCATTGATGGCGGCGCGGCGCGGCCGCTCCGCACTCGGCTCCGGCCACGCTGCTGCTTGCGTCACGACTCGAAAGGGGCTGGCCGGGTGCTGCAACGCCGTGGCCGGCGTGTCGAAGTTCGCAATCGGCCACAACTCCCGCTGACGCAACATGCCGAGGATTTTCATCAGCCCGGCTCCGCCCGCGCCCGTCAGTAAATGGCCGACGTTGGACTTCACCGCCCCCAGCACGCATTGCCCGGGGGTCGCCCGGATGCCCGACCAGAGCTGGTGCAGACTTTCGAGTTCGACCGCATCGCCGGTAGGCGTCCCCGTGGCGTGGCACTCAATGTAATCCACCTCGTCCGGCGACCATCCGGCTTGCGCATACGCGGCACGCATCGCCCGCAACTGTCCTTCGCTATGCGGGGCCAACAGATTTGCGCCGCGATCATTGGAAAGACCGATTCCCGCGATCAACGCTTCGATCCGATCCCCCGCGGCGAGCGCGTCTTCCAATCGCTTGAGCAGAAAGAACCCGGCGCCTTCGCCCACCACCAACCCGTCCGCCGCCGTCGAAAATGGCGCGCAACACCCCCGTTTCGACAAGGCCTGGAGCTGGCTGAAGCCGATTTGCGTGTACTGGCAATCCGGGCGGGAAATCCCCCCGGCAAGCATCACATCGGCTCGCCCGGATTGCAGTTCATCAGCCGCCAGTTTGATGGCATAGAGCGACGAAGCGCACGCCGCATCCAGCGTAAACGCGACGCCGCCGAGACCAAACCACTCCGCAATCAGTTCCGCCGGCAGCGCGGCGATGCGGCGATTCCGTGCGCTCCAGGAAACCGCCGTCGCGGAGGGCGGAAATTGCCGAGCGAACACGCGTTCTTTAAAGGTGCGCAGCAAGACATCTCGCGACAGGGCCGAGGTTGCTTCCGTCGGCAGCACGATATGCCCCAGAATCACGCCAGCACGCTTGCGATCGATCCGATCGAGCGCCGTCCCCCCGAGTGCTTGCTCGGCACTCGCCAGAGCCAGATGGCAGACAGGGTCCAGTCCGGCCAGCAACTCTGGATTCTTACGCCGGAGCGACTCAGAAAGACGTATCTCCTCCAGGTAACAACCCCAGGTGGAATAGGTTTTATCGGGAACCACGTGACCGGGAACACAGGCCCTGTCCGGCGACAAGGTCCATCTGCCGGCTGGGACATTTCGTCCGGAGTCTTTACCGGCGGCCACGTTGCGCCAAAAGGCTTCAATGTCCGGTCCGCCGGGAAATTGTCCTCCCAAACCGACGATGGCAATGGGTTGCTGAAACGGCTGAGTCACGAAATGTCGCCTGCCCGCAAAGTCACGCTATTTTCACGAAATTGGAGAATCCTTCACTATACTGGGGGTTTGTTGCGCCGACCATCTCACGAAACCGGCAGAATCGGCAATTCGGGTCAAGTCTCTTTTTCCTCCCGGACGATGACGAATCGATGACCACTGCTGTGATCGGCCGAAAATGGAGTTTCGGGGCATGCAACGTCGGTATTGGACTTACGTCTTCGGGGCCTTATGGCTAGCCAGCCTGACCGGCTGCCGTTGCTGTTGTCTGTTTGAACCCTACAACGACATGATCGATGATCTCAACGATCATCGCATGCTGTTCGATCGCTGGTACAACCCCAGACTCGATATCTCGCGAGCGGGCAAACCAGACTGGTGCGGTCCGATCAATCGTCGGCTGGCCCCGTGCCGTTGCTATGACCAGGAATGCTACGACCGATTCGACGAGGCGTGGCAGTACCCGCCGCGCTATCCGCACGTGCAACCGAGCGCGTTCTACCCTGGTCCTCACAGTTTTGACACGCAGCAGGAACCCATCGAGGACACCGGGCTGAGGGTCACTCCGCCCGAACATGCGCCCGAGGCGATTCCGCCGCAGCCCGACCCGAGCTTGAACACGCCCGAACAATGACCACGTCGCTGGGCGCGCAGAGGTGGCGGTCAGCGGCCGAGTTCGTAGATGATCCAGAGCGCGCCGCCAATCACCAGGATCACCAGCAGGGCGTCGGGTTCGATCACCCGGCGGCGGCGCTCGGCGTGATATAATTGTCCAAGGACCACGATCAACGTGGCCAACACCGCGGCCAACCCCGTCAAGGCATGGTTGGGAGAAACTGCAGCCAGCAACGGGCCGCGATGTGCCAAATCCAGCGGAACGAATAGGACCATGTTGAAAGCGTTGCTGCCGAACACGTTCCCGATGACCAGGTCGTGGGCGCCGATCCGTAACGCAGCGAGCGACGCAACCAATTCCGGCAGTGACGTGCTGAAGGCGACCAGCGTGGTCCCCACGAACGAGTTGCCGAGCCCGCTGGCTTCTGCGATCTGACCGGCCGATTCCGCCAGGAAGGGACCGGCCACCACGATCACACCGGCGGCAACAGCGAATCCCAGGGCGGGTTGATGCCAGGTTTTCCCAGAGACGCTGGTCGAGGCTTTGTCCGAATTCCGGGATGCCTGCGCCGAAATCTGCTGATCCAGATAGACCAGGCGAATCCCCATCAGATACCCGGCCAGCACCACCCATAATCCGTACGAAATCTCCAGCAATTCGCCACGGGCCGACAGCGGTTGCGTCAGCAGGCAGATGGAAACGACCGCAATCAGGGAAGCCCCGACGTTTCCCGAGAGTGCGTGGCTCGCTGCCAATTGAGATAACATGCGGCCGCGCGAGACTGACGACAAGTCCAGAACAGCGAGGATCAGCAGATTAAACAGGCAACTCCCCAGCAAGTCTCCAAAGGCGATATCCGTAATGCCGGTGCGGACCGCTGAGATGTCGACCGTCAGCTCTGGCAGCGACGTCGCCCCAGCCAGCAGAATGCTGCCGATCAAGAGCCGGCCCAAACCGGTCGTTTCAGCGATCTCGTCTGCAAATCGCGATAAAAACGTCCCCGCGACGATGATAAACGCCGCGGCCACGGCAAATTGAACAATGGCAAATATCATCAGAAATCTTTACTGGTCGGGGCCCTGAGAATCATGATGCATCTCACCGATTGCTCCTCAATACCTTATTCGATCACCACCCGTTCTCCTACGACCGATGTTCATTTTCCCGCTTTTCTTGCGAACTTGGCCTCTCAACGATACGAGGCATTTCCTTGACTCGGCATGAGGCGCACTTCGGAACTCGCCGGTCGAGAGACGCCTCGCCTGTCCCGCGTTATGATGGCCCCTTTCCGTCAGCGAACAAAAACCGGGAGGCAGGTGTCCTTTCAGGTTGACGGAGTCGTCATTCTGGCGGGCAAAGCCCACCACAATTCTAATTTTGTGAAGCGTTCAAATGACTGATTCGCCGCATCCGTTGGAAGCCGCCCGCCTGGAAAAGCTGCACAAGATCGAAGCGCTGGGCCTCGATCCCTGGGGGCAGCGATTTGACGACCACATCCATATCGCCGTGGCACGTGACCAATGTCCGACGGAGCAAGGAGTGGACGGGGACGCCGTGCGCGTCGCCGGGCGAATCATGCGCTGGAGCGATTCGGGCAAACTCCGGTTCGGCCACATTCAGGACTACACCGGCCGCATCCAACTTGATCTCGCAGAAGGACGTGGCTCCTCGAGGTCTGGGCAACCATGGAATGCCTGGAACGGGGCGATGTCATCGGAGTCGACGGCACGCTCCGCGTCACCAAGACCGGCGAAAAGACGGTTTTCGTCCAGAAGCTTCATTGTCTGCGTCGCTCGCCACCTCCGGAGAAATGGCACGGCCTGGAAGATATGGAAACGCGTCTCCGGCGCTGCCACACCGATTTGATTTACAGCGAAGGCGTCCTGGAACGAATGCTCAAGCGCCTCGCCATCATGAACTCGATCCGTTCGACACTCAAGGACCGCGAATTCTTCGAAGTCAAACGCCGTACTGCACGCGATCGCCGGAGGGGCCGCCGCCCAGTCGCCTGTCACCCATCCACAACGCGTCGATATTCCGTTGTTCCTGCGGATCGCGGCTCCGAATTGCATCTCAAGCGACTGATGGTCGGCGGCATTGAACGCGTCTATGAAATGAGCCGGGTTTTTCGCAACGAAGGGGTCGACAGCACGCATAATCCCGAGTTCACCATGATTGAACTCTACCAGGCGTACGGAATTACGAGACCATGATGGATCTGGCCGAGGCGATCATCTCACAGGCGGCCCTCGCGGCGGGAGGACGACCGTGGTGCCCGTCGAGGCGGCACAACGACTCACGCCGTTCAACGGGCCAAGTACGGCGACCTCTTTCGCGAACATGCTGCGACATGCACGATGCGCCGCCGTCGCGGCCAAGCAAAGTCGCTGGGAATCGAAACGACGGGCCGCCATCGAGACGTCATCGTGAACGACGTCTTCAAGCAGAAGAGCGCATCATCGCCGGTCCCGGTCTTTGTGGATTGAAGATTATCCTGCCGCCATGTGTCCGCTCACCAACAAGGCGTCCGGCCGGGCGTCGCCGAGAGCGATTCTGGCATTTGTTCACGGACTGGAAGTCGCGAAGCTTACACACAAAATTGAACGACCCGCGATTGCAGGAAGGTCTGTTCCGCACGCAACTGGCTTGGCGGCTGAAGACTCGATGGCCAAGATGGACCATGACTTCGTCCGCGCACTGAAGGTCAGGATGCTGGCCGCGGGCAGGATGGGAATCGGCATCGACCGATTGGTCATGCTGCTGACCGACACTCAGACGATTCGGGACGTGATTTTCTTCCCGCTCTTGAAACCCGAAGTGTTTTGAGCGGGGCCGTCCGGCTGGCGACGTGTGCATGCGGCAAACAGGCGCACGTCCATCAAGCGTGGAACCGATCTTCCTGGATCGACGTCTGCTTCCGGGCATAAGCTGCTGCGCCCGATCAACCATCGCTCAGCGCGGCAGGGACGGCAGAATCGTCTGCAAGGATTCTTCGCCCGTCTCCAGATTCTCGATACGAAACGTCACCAGATCGTGCTCGATATCCAACACGGTAATGACATGGGGCCCGATGCGGAACGACTCGCCGGCTACGAGTTCGATTTCAGGCAAAGACACGGAGACCTCCTTGACGTCGTCGGCGCGAGAATCGCGTGTATCCTTCGATTTGACAGCGAACTATACCAATTGAATCTTTCGATGGCAATCTGTCTTCTCGGCTCCGAGCGCCCGCTGATCAAGATCTCGCCGGCGCGGAATCGGCGATTTCACTGGCGGCAGTCGACTCAAAACGATTGATCTCCTCCGCCAACCGATCATGAATCATTTGCAGCTGCTGCGCATCATGAATCTTCGATCCGGCGGCGTCCGTGACATAAAAGGCGTCCACCACTTGATCAAAGTGCGTCGAGATCTTCGCCCGCGCGACCGACAACCCCAATTCGTAAATCGTGCGCGAAATCTGGTACAGCAACCCGGGCCGATCATGGGCGAAGACTTCGACTGCCGTGTAACGATCCGACCAATCGTTATCAATCACGATGCGCATCGGCAAATTCGAAACAGGGCCTTGCACGCGGCTGGGGCCAAAGCGGCGGCGCGGATTCAACAGCGTTTGCACGTCCGCTTCGCCCGTGAGCACCCGGCGCATCACCTCGGCCACCGCCTCGATGCGAAAGACAGGCACCTCCCCCGCATGGTCGTGATCAAGCACGCGATAACTGTCCACAATCGCGCCGTCCTGGCTGGTGCAGATTTCCGCCGACAGAATTTCCATCCGCTGAGACGTCAGCACGCCGGTCAACTTGTAGAAACAGCCCCCCACCATCCGTTCATGCGTGATCACGCGATATGCGACCGTATCGGTTTCGGGTTCATACCGTCCTTCCACATGAATGTCATCCGGACTCCGCCGTGCAATGATCCGCAAATCTTCGGCAACGCGATCCGCCGGAGTCGACAACAAATAGTGCGCCGGAAATTGAGACAATCGCCGCTCGGTCTCGGCGGCGGGTTCGTCCGCGGAGAGCAAGGCGACCACCTCCGCGCGGATCGAATTCAATCGAGCGGTCTCTTCCAGCAGATCCGTTTGCCCGCTCAGCAGCATCATGGTCCGTCGGTACAGGTTCAGCAGCAGATCGACCTTCCAGGACGTCCAGACCGTCGGCCCGACCGCGCTGACGTCGGCTGCCGTCAATACCAACAGCAATTTCAATGTTTCCGGGCTGCCCACGTCATGGCTGAAATTCAGCAACACGCCCGGATCGGTGGCGTCCGTCGAAAGGCCAGTTCCGACATTAATAAATGCCGATACACCAGAAACACGAGCAACTCGCGCTGCGGCTCAGCCAGTTGAAAACGCGCCGCCGTCTTAATGGCCAGGTCTCGTCCGACCAGGGAATGATCCTCCGGAAACCCCTTGCCGGCATCATGCAACAGCAGCGCCAGGTGCAGGATTTCCTTGTGGCGGATTTCCCGGTAAGCCTGGCCAAGCGGTCCCGCATCCGTTTCCAGCGCCTCCGCGTTCTCGATCGTCCGAAACGTATGCTCGTCCACGGTGTACGAGTGGTATTGATTGAACTGCAAAAGGCAGCGAATATGCGCGAACGGGGGCAACACCAGTTCCAACAGCCCATGCTATAAACATGCTGCGCAGGATCGAGCCTAACCGGCCCGGCGTGGCCAGAATCTGCAAAAACGTCTCTTGCCCTTCCGCGCTCAGAGTGATGGAATAATACGGGACTTGCTGCTTGATCCACTCGGTCAAATCGTAGTCCGGCAGCACTCGATATCGCGCGGCCGTCAAGTACAGCCGCAGCGCCCCTTCGACCGATCCGCAAGCAGAGTTCCGGTGACGGCGAGGAATGGTGATCCATTGCGGACGCACGCGATAGACATCATCGATGCGGATCGTCATCAGAGAATCGACCATTTGCCGGCTCCACGCGCGGCGCTGGTGCCGGGCGACGAACCGGTCGGCCATCTCGGCGACGAACAACGAATGCCGAAAATACTCTTGCATGAAACATTCGACGGGTCGCATCCCTTCCGTCGCCGGAATAGCTCGCTCCTGCGAAACTCGCAGTTGATCGTCGCGAGTCAGGATGTCGTGCGGGCGTCCCGCATGAAAATGAAGATTGATCCTGAGCGTCAGCAGGTAATCGAGCGCAATCGACAACCGGCGGGCATCGTCTTTCGACAGCACGCCACGCAGTCGCAAGGAATCCAGGTCGCCGGCTCCGTAATGAGCAAATCCGATCCAACGAATCAGGTGCAGGTCGCGCAGACCGCCGAACGAACGCTTGATGTCCGGTTCCAACTGCAACACCGCGCCGCCCGACTCTTGCCGCTCGGCTTGCCGAGATTGGATGCACTCGGCGATAAACGGATCGCGCCGGGAACGCTGCACGTCGCGCTGAAATCTGCGCAGTAGTTGGCCGACGACTGCCGCGGAACCGCACAACGGCCGCAATTCGACCAGTGAGGTGCCAAATTGAATGTCCTGTTTGGCGGTGGCGGCGGCGTCACGAACCGAACGTACGCTGTGCCCGACCTTCAGGCCGACGTCCCAGAAATCACGGACGAGCACGCTGATGACATCGGAAAAGAGCGTCTCGACCGCGGGTTGATACAGAAACAACAGATCGACGTCGGAGTAAGGGGCCAATTCGCCACGCCCCGAGCCCCCGACGGCGGCAATCGCCGACTGCTCGTTCAGCAGTTGCCGTTCCGCGGGGTTGAGGCGCTGCAGCGCTTCATCCCACATCTCCAGGATCAGGCGGTCCAGTTCCGCGGACAGCCCGCCGGCGATCTGGATGCCGGTGGCGCCGTGATCGAACCGTTTACGCGCCTGCTCACGGAGCGATTCCAATCGGCGACGATAGACGGTGGTCATACCGCCGCTTAGGACTGCTGTCGGTTCTTCCCGGCCGCTCATCATACACAATTCCCGGCGGGCAGCCTTAGCGTCGGAAGAGCCATCCGGCACCGAGGGATTTCCGCCGCGCAGCTTCGGCTCTGATCAGACGGCCTCGGCGCCCGTCTCCCCCGTGCGGATACGAATCACGTCCGCCAGATTGGTGACAAAAATCTTGCCGTCGCCGATCTGTCCGGTGCGCGCAGTATCGGAGATGGTTTGAATGACCCGGGCGACGTCGCCGTCGTCAACGACGATCTCCAGCTTCACTTTCGGCAGAAAATCGACCGTGTATTCGGCGCCCCGATACGTCTCTTTGTGGCCGCGCTGCCGTCCGAAACCTCGGACCTCGCTGACCGTCATGCCTTGAACCCCCGCCTGGTGCAGCGCGTTCTTCACCGCTTCCAGCTTGTAATGCCGCAATACGGCCTCGATCTTTTTCACGAAAAATCCCTTTGGAATTGTGCCTCTATAATGCCTCGTCACCGGCTTCGCCAGTCCGAATACGCACCACCTCCTGCAAATCGGTGACAAAAATTTTGCCGTCGCCGATCTGACCCGTGCGCGCCGAACGGATGATTGCATCGATCACCGTTCGCATCTGGTCTTCCGCGACGACGACTTCGAATTTGACTTTTGGCAGAAAGTCGACCGTATACTCTGAGCCGCGGTAATGTTCCTTCTGCCCCTTTTGACGGCCGAAGCCCCGCACCTCTGTCACCGTCATGCCTTGCACACCCGCTTCGGTGAGCGCGTCTTTCACTTCTTCCAGTTTGAAATGCCGAATGACGGCTTCGATTTTTTTCACGACGGATCTTTCCAGATATCGCAAGTTGCAGGCTGCACCGCCCGAGGGATCGTCGCAGACGACTCTCCCTCAGGCGCGAACGGTCGAACAGTCCATCTTACAGGAAGATATACCCCTCTTCGCCATGCTGATTGATGTCCAATCCCTGCAATTCCCCGGCTTGGCTGACGCGCAACCCGACGACGGCGTCGACGATTTTCAGCAAGATCACGGTGCCGATGATCGCCCATAACGCCGCCGCTCCGGCCGCGATCGCCTGATCCACGAACTGCCTGGAATTTCCTTCCAGCACGCCGTGCAGACCGGTCGCCCCGGTGACCGCCCGGGTGGCGAAAACCCCGGTCAGCAACGCTCCTAACATTCCCCCCACGCCATGCACGCCGAACGCATCCAGTGTGTCATCGTACCGGAAGTGGTTTTTGAGCTTCGTGCATGCGTAAAAACAAACCAGCCCGGCCGCAAAACCGAGAATAATGCCCGACATCGGCGTGACCGATCCGCAGGCCGGGGTAACGCAGACCAGGCCCGCGACCGCACCGGAACATCCCCCCAGAACGCTCGGCTTCCCACGCAGCACCCATTCGATTCCCGCCCAAGCGACCACCCCTGCGGCTGCCGCCATGTGGGTCGCCACGAAGGCGTTCACCGCTCGCTCATCCGACATCAGCGCGCTGCCGCCGTTAAATCCGAACCAACCCACCCACAACATGGTCGCACCGATCGACGTGTAGGTCAGATTGTGCGGCGGCATCGGTTCCTGGCCGAACCCCAATCGTTTCCCGAGCAGCAAGGCACACACGAGCGCTGAGACTCCCGACGTGATATGGACCACGGTGCCGCCCGCGAAATCGATCGCCTTGATTTTGGCCGCGGGATTGAATTCCGAGCACCATCCCGCCGTCGACCAGACCCAATGAGCGACCGGGCAATAGATGAGCGTCCCCCACAACAACGAAAACAGCACCATCGAGGAAAACTTCATTCGCTCGGCATACGCCCCGCAAATCAACGCCGGCGTGATGATGAAAAACATCATCTGAAACACCATGTGCAGCAACATCGGAATCGAAGATGCCGGGTCGCGCGGATACTGCCCCGGAGCGTCCACGCGGGGCATCACTCCTTGCAGGCCGACCATATTAAAGTCCCCGATAAACCCCGCGCCGCCCACGTCGCCGCTGAAGACCAGACTATATCCCCACAGCGCCCAGACCAGCGACATCATCCCCATCAGGAAGATGCACTGCATCATCACCCCCAGAATGTTCTTTTTTCGAACCAGCCCGCCGTAGAACAAGGCCAACCCAGGAGCCGTCATCATCAGCACCAGCGCCGAGGACACCAGCATCCACGCAATGTCGGCCTTATCGAGCGCGACAGGGGGCGCGGGCGCCGCGGCGGCTTCCCCCGTCACTTCTTCAGACCAGCTCACGGCGGGAAAAAGTGCGAAACAGAGTCCGCAGAAAACCAGACGACAGACCGGTGACATTCGGCAACTCCTCGTTGACAAACCAGAGATGTTCGAAAGCGCTTGCAAGTCCCGGGCTGGATCGGGGATCACGCGTGGCCCAATGAATCAGGCACGGCTCGCGTCTCCCCTCGCGCATGCCACCATCATGCTGAGAGAAATCTTGCACCGGAGAGTCGGAATGCTATCACGGAATGACGCCGACATGGTAACGTCTCCGCTGGATTTTCTTGGACTCCGGCGGGAAGGACTTCTGGAACGCCGAATGAGTGGAATTTGCTCGATTTCCGTCAGATGCATTCCCCATGGATTCTTCGTTCTGGGTCAACCTGGCTTTTTTAGTCCCCTTAGGCTGCATTTTCGCAGTCTGGGCCGAGCGAATGATCCGCCAAGAGCGAACGGCGACCGGCCAATCGCCCCCCACTCCCGGCCAAACCCGGCGACGCCTGATCGGCTTGACGCTCGTCTATGCCGCTTTGACAGTCGCTTTATCTGTCTCCGCCGAACTCGGCATGCAATCGACGCCGGAAGTTCAGCCGACAACCTGGGGGTTTTTCCTCAGGCGTTGCAGTCATCAGCTGCTGATCGGGTTCATCCTGGTGGCGATGGCCGTGGATTGGGACGGCTACGTCATCCCCGATCAGATCACCCTGCCAGGAACGCTGCTGGGCGTGGCCGGGGCGGTGGCCGTCGGGCAATTGCAATTGATTCATCTCTGGGTCGATTGGAGTTACGCCCTGCCCCAGATTCGCGGTCCTTGGATTCCGGCCTGGATTGATGCGCATCGCCACCTGCACGGGCTGGCCTGGAGTCTGGCAGGGCTGATCGCCGGGGCGGGCTTGACCGCCATCGTTCGTTCCGTCAGCAGCCGTTTGATGGGCCTGGAAACGCTCGGGACCGGCGACATCACCTTCATGGCCCTGATCGGCAGTTTTCTCGGCTGGCAACCGACCGTCTGCGCGTTCCTGGCCGCTCCGCTGCTGGGCCTGGCGGTCGGACTTCCGCTTAAGCTCGTGACGAACAAACCTTACATCCCCTATGGCCCGTTCCTCGGAGCAGGAGCCCTGTTGACACTGTTCGCCTGGGGGCCGATCTGGGGTCGAACCAAGGACATCTTTGGCGACTGGCTCGCGTTGTTGATCCTGTTCGCCCTCGCATCCGTCAGTTTTGTCGTGTTATTTGGCCTGTTAATCCTCTACCGTCGTCTTCCCGGGCGCACGACTTCCGATCAAAACAATTGATGGCCGGCTGCTGAGACAGCGGGGGAACGGCCGGGACTGACGACCGGACAGGCTGGGGACAAATCGGCAGACATCGCCGAGATGCCTGAAACATTCCTTTCCATAAATTCCACTCAAAATCCCCTCCGCCTGGTCGATCATCGGCAGGTCGGCCAGCGATTCGCTTTTCCCCGCGTGGGCGGGCATGGTACAATCCGTCACATGCCCTCCGCGCCTGTCTCTTTGTGACGGGCGGATCGGGTGGAAACCGTGCCGCCGGAATCATGCCATTCTGTCGTCACGGCGGTTGTGCCGTGGCCGGCCTGTGAGGGGTTCGACGAATCCGCCGCCTGGCACTCACCTGTTTGATGAACGGATCGCCGTCCGTTCGTTCGGAGATCTTCATGTCGGCTGCCAAATCCAAAGACCTGTTCGACGAGAGCGTGATGACGTTCGGCGAGCACCTGGAAGCGCTGCGCACCCACCTCATTCGCGCCATCTACGGGCTGTTGCTGGCGACGATCATCACCATGTGCTTCGGCGAGCAAATCGTCCTGTTCATCCGCGAACCAATCGATCGCGCATTGGAGAAGTCGCAGTTGCGCCGGACCCAGCACAAACTGGATGAACTGAAAGTCACCGATAATGTGAAGGGATTCAACCCGTTACAGTCAATGTGGAACGGACTTCGCAATCAGTTTATCCCTCCCAGCACGCCAGACGTTCCCCAGGCCGTGGCGGAACCGGAAGCCGTCCGGTCCATTGCGCTGGAGTTCAACGCCTTTGATTTCATCAAACAATTGCATGATGCGGCGCCGGAGAATTATCCCGAACCCGCGGAGTCGCTCAAAGAGAAACGATTGACCCTGCCGGTCGAATCGGACGCCTTCGTCGATTTGCGGTCGCGCCTCAAACAAATCAACGAGCCGGTGACGTTGAACGTCCAGGAAGCGTTTCTCACATACATGAAAGTCGCGTTCATTTCGGGCTTCGTCGTGGCCAGTCCCTGGATTTTCTACCAATTGTGGCTGTTCGTGGCGGCGGGGCTTTATCCGCACGAGCGAAAATACGTTTACGTCTTCTTGCCCATCAGTTTATTCCTGTTTTTCGCGGGGGCCGTCTTCTGTTTTTACGGCGTGTTTCCGACGGTGCTCGATTTCCTGCTCGGTTTCAACGAACGTATGCAGATCTCCGCCCAGATCCGCATTTCGGAATACATCAGTTTTGCGGTGATGCTGCCGTTGGTGTTCGGGATCAGCTTCCAGTTGCCGCTGGTGATGCTGTTCCTCCAGAAGGTGTCGATCTTCCAGGTGCAGGACTACCGGGAGAAACGGCGGATGGCGATTCTGGTGATCGCCGTGGTGTCGATGATGTTGACCCCGACGACCGACCCCATGACGATGTTTCTGATGATGGCTCCCCTGCTGCTGCTCTATGAAGTCGGCATCTATCTGTGCATCTGGACCGAAACCAAGTCGCCATTTGAATCGCCCGTGGCCACGTCGTGACGGCGCGAACTCCTCGGTGTCGGCGAAGACCCCCAGCCGATGGGCACGTCATAACCCCGCGACCAGTTCAAAGTCGATGATCAACGGCAAATGATCCGAGGCGTCGCGCGCCGGTTTCCGCTTGGCGACCCGGACGTGCTGCACATTGATGCCGCCCCGGATGAATGCTTTATCCAGCGAGCCCAGCGGCATGTATGCCGGAAAAGATCGGAACCGCGAGATCGGTGTCGTGATCTGCCGGAATTCATGAATCGCAAACGGCCCGTTCCCCAGGGTATTGCGCCAATCGTTGAAATCCCCGGTGATCAACGTGGGCAGCCGGCCCGACTCCTGAAACAGGTGGTGTTCCAGCACGCGGCGGACCTGCCAGTGCCGTTCCCGCTCGCGAAGACCCAGGTGCCAATTGATGATCTGAAGCGGACCGGCCGGCGACTGGATGACGGCGAGCTGCGCGCCGCGCGGCTTGCAGCGGCGCAGCGTCAGCGAAATCTGGTGCTGTGCGACCAGCGGCCAGCGGGACAGCAGCAAATTGCCGTAACCTCCCTGCTGCACCCGGACGTTCATCTGATAGAGATGATCCGCCGGCGCAAAATGCTCGACGAACATCTGCGGTTGGTTGTGATGTCCGGACCGGGAAACGTGCCGATCGACCTCTTGCAGGCAGATGATGTCGGGTTGCTCGGTATCGATGACGGCGATAATGCGATCCAGACTGTATCGCCGATCGCGCCCGCCGATTCCTTTGTGAATGTTGTAGCTCAGCAGCCTCATTCGCGACTTCGCTCCCAGCCATCTGCTTTTCTTGTATTCAATCAGACTTGCCCGGCGGGGAAAAGAACCGCGGAGAAGTTTCGTCGCTGGGTTGGAACATGGCCGGGGGGCGTTACAATAGACGACTTGTCCAATTCGCAGGGTTTCGGAGCAAACCAGTTCCGGAGGGCGCCCTGCTGCCACTTGAGAAGGACGCCTTGGGTGACGACCGTCTTTGTCTGGGTCGGTTTTGTGGTGATGGTTTTGATCCTGCTGGCCTTCGACCTGGGGGCGTTCAGCGGGAAAAAATCCCAGACCATCAGCGCGCGTCAAGCGCTGTTTCGCACGGGCGTGTATGCCTTCCTCGCGGTGATGTTCACCGTATTCATCTATTTCGCCTACACCGGTAACTGGTTCGGCCTCGGCATTCTCAGTCCCGATATCGCCCAAGACCAGATCGACGAGCATCCGGGACCAGACTGGCTCGATTTGCGATTTCCCATCGAGCCGCAGGCGGAAGCCGGCAAACACCAGGGCTGGCCGACCACCGGCCGAGACGCCGCGACCATGTTTTTCACGGGCTATCTCGTGGAACAGTCGTTGAGCATGGACAACATCTTCGTCATTGCCTTGATTCTCACGTTTTTTCAGGTCCCCGCCGCCTATCAGCATCGCGTCCTGTTCTGGGGCATTCTCGGCGCGCTCGTCATGCGCGGCGTCATGATCGCGGCCGGCTCGGCGGTGATTCACTCCTTCAGCGTTGTCATCTATTTCTTCGGGGCGTTGCTGATCATCACTGCGGCCAAGATGTTCTTCTCCAAGGATGACCATGTCGACTTTGAAAACGGCCGCTTGATGAAGTTTCTCCGCAAGCGAATCCGCATTCATCCAGGTTTCGTGCAGGACGCCTTTTTCGTCAAAGTCGACGGAAACTGGGCCGTGACCTCGCTCTTTCTGGCGCTGTTGATCATCGAATTCACGGATTTGTTGTTCGCCGTCGACTCGATCCCCGCCGTCTTCGGCATCACTCATGATCCCTTCCTGGTTTTCACTTCGAACGTATTCGCCATCCTGGGTCTTCGGTCCCTGTATTTCGCCCTGGCCGATTTGCTCGACAAGTTTCATTGCCTGAAATACAGCCTGGTCGCGATCCTGGCGTTCGTCGGATTCAAAATGCTGATCCATGAGTACATCGGGATCTCCCCGCTGGTTTCGCTGACATTCATCGCCGTGATGCTGGGCGCCGGCATGATCGCCTCCTGGGTCTTCCCTCCGGAAGCACAACCGGTCGCTCCCGCATCCTCTGGTGCGGCCTCCCAGACGACTTACAAAGAAGAAATCGAAGTCGCTTAGTTCGCCTGAACAGTTCCAGCCGAGTTGCTTTGCCCCGGGCAGGCAATTCGTGGAGTTCCGTGCGGCGCGAAACTTCCGGCGACATGCCGGCCCCGCGCATGGTATGCTCCAGGTGGCGAATTATCTTCGGCGATCCGTTGACGAAAGGATGCTCCCGTGGCGCTCCCCAAGAAATTCTGGTGGACCGGCGGCACTGGTTTGGCACTCTTGGCGGGCAGTGCAGGAGGCGGACTGCTTTGGCGGCAACACCTGCCACCGACCGCGGGGCCAGGCGTCGCTCACGCGGAGTCGCCGACCCAGATCCGCCGTCAGCCCGCGCGGCACAACTCCGCGCCCGTGGAATCGCTGACGTTGTTCGATCAGGCGATCAAGAACCTCGATTTGAAGTTCGAAAAGATCGCCCTGGAAAACTACTGGCGTTCGGTCACCGTTCCCGCCGAGGTGATCGAAGAACCCGGCCACTGTGAACAGCGGATCACGACGTCGCTCGAAGGAACAGTCCAGCCGCATTCACGTCCTCAAAGGCCAGACGGTCTATCCCGGCGACCCGCTGTTCGACCTGAAGCTGGTCGGCGGGCCCCTGGCCGATGTCCAGTCAAACTTGCTTCGAACCGTGCTGAATCTGGAACTGGTCAAAAAAGAAATTGGCCGGCTCAAACCGCTGGAACGCCAAGCCGTGCTGCCGGGCACCAAACTGCTGGAAAAAGAGTATGAGCGCGACCGATTGGAGCAGCAGCAACACGTCCATGCCCAGGAACTGCTCATTCGGGGCTTGACCGAAGATCAAATCGCCGAAATCCTGCAATCACGGACCCTGATGAGGGAGTTTACCGTCCGCGTCCCCTTCCCGCCCGACAGCCAACGGCCGCATCCTGCCGACGGCGATCGCCACGATCAATCCGGAACCGTCACCGACGCCAATCCCGCCAGCGAATCCTCGACTTCGATCTCACAGGATTACGCCGCCATGCCCACGGATCGGCCTACAGCGTCGAGCAAATCAACGTGGTCATGGGGGAAATGATTCAGCCCGGACAATCGCTCTGCGATCTGGCCTTGCACACGGTCCTGCTGATCGAAGGTCATGCCTATGAGCGGGAAGCCTCGGTCGTCGAACGGGTGATGGCGGAGAAGTGGCCGGTCGAGGCGTATTTTGAAACCGGCGACCTCCAACCGCTCGTCCGACACGGTTTGACGGTCCTCCTCGATCGAAAATTCCCTCGACCCCGCTGGCCGGACGTTGAAATTTTTCCTGCCGCTCGTCAACGAAGTTTTTCTCGACCGCAAAGTCGACGAGCCGCGTGTCCTATCGCAACTGGCGATTTCGGCCGGGACAAAAGGTCCGCTTGCAGATCCCGACGGAATTTCTGCAAGGACGGGTCGTCTCCCGCTCGACGCCGTCGTGCGCGAAGGCGGACGCCTATGTCTTTCGCCAGAACGGCAAAGCGGCTCGAACGCGTGCCGGTGGTGATCGATCATCAGACCGTGACGCATGTAGTGCTCGGCAAAGGCAGTCGCGTCTATCCGGGCGAAGTCATTGCCGTCAATCAGGCCTACCAGTTGAACCTCATGCTTCGACAAGCCGAGTCGTCCTCGCCAGCGCACGATCATGATCATGACCATTAACGTACGACAGCCGGCGGCTGGGTGGAAACAGGGGAGCAGCGGTCCTGTCATCGACGGGGGTTGAAGATGTGCGCGTCAGTCCAAACCTGTAAATGACTGGACGAATCAAACGACCGACTGTGGGCGATTCCCTTGAACTATCTGATCCGTTTTTCCTTGCAACACCGACTGCTCATCCTGGCCCTGGCGGCGGTGACGCTGGTCGGCGGCGGCTGGATCTTGTCCCGCCTGCCCATCGACATTTTTCCCAGCCTCACGCGTCCGCGCGTCGTGGTCATGACCGAGTCGCCAGGGCTCGCTCCTGAAGAAGTCGAAACCCTCGTGACCTTGCCGTTGGAAACGGCGCTCAACGGGGCCGCGGGCGTGGAAGTCGTCCGCAGTTCGTCGGGAATCGGCCTGTCGGTGATTTACGTCGAATTCGGCTGGAACACCGATATTTACGTCGCTCGCCAGATCGTCACCGAACGGATCGCCACCGCATCGTCCCGCTTGCCCGAGGCGATTAAACCCGAACTGGCTCCCATCAGTTCGTTGATGGGGCAAATCATGATCGTGGGGATGTGGAGCCAGGATCGCTCGACGTCCCCCGAAGAAGTTCGCACGCTTGCCGACTGGGTCGTCCGGCAGCGATTGCTGACGATTCCCGGCATCGCGCAGGTCGTCGTCATGGGCGGGGGACGCAAGCAGTATCAGGTCCAGGTCGATCCGGAACTGCTGATCTCCTATGCCGTGACGCTGAACGAAGTCGAGCGTGCCCTGGGGGAAAGCAATCAAAACGCCACCGGCGGCTATTTGCTCCAAGGTTCGCACGAATACCTGGTGCGCGGCATCGGGCGAGCCAGAAATGCGGAAGAAATCGGCCAGACTGTCGTCCGGGCCGGAGAGCGACCGATTCTCATTCGCGATGTCGCCAAAGTCATTGAAGGAACGCAAACGAAACGGGGCGATTCCTCGGCGAATGGGCATCCTTCGGTCGTCCTGACGATTACTAAACAGCCCCACGGCGATACGCGCCCGCTGACCGAAACCATCGAGCACGCGCTCGCCGACATCCGCACCTCGCTGGCGGAAACGAATCCCGATATCGTCATCGACGGCTCGCTCTATCAGCAACGGGATTTCATTGAGCTGGGAATTCACAACGTCATGGAAGCGCTCCGCGACGGAGCCGTCCTGGTGCTGATCATTTTGTTCCTGTTCCTGCTCAACTTCCGCACGACGTTCATCACTCTCACCGCCATTCCGCTGTCAATCGTCATTACCGGCCTGGTGTTTTACTGGTTCGATCTGTCGATCAACGTGATGACCCTCGGCGGTCTCGCCGTGGCCATGGGAGAATTGGTCGACGACGCTATCGTCGACATCGAAAACGTCTTTCGACGGTTGAAAGAAAACGCTCATGCGGCGAATCCTCGTCCTACGCTCGATGTCGTGTATGACGCCAGTCGGGAGATCCGCAGTTCCATCGTGTTCGGCACCATGCTCGTGATTCTCGTATTCATCCCACTGTTTTCACTGCACGGCATCGAAGGGCGGCTCTTCGCGCCGCTCGGCGTCGCCTACATCATCTCCATTTTGGCGTCGCTATTGGTTTCGCTCACCGTCACCCCCGTGCTCGGCAGCCTGTTGCTCTCCGGCGCCAAAGCCGTCGGCCATGCTGAAGACGGTTTTGTACTGCGCATGCTGAAGCGATTGGCGGTGCCGATCATCCGCACGAGCCTGAACCGTGTCGGCATCACGATCATTCTCACTAGCGTCGGCCTGGCCATCGTCGGAGGGGGGATTCTGGTCACGCAGATCGGCGCCGATTTTCTGCCGCCGTTCGACGAAGGAGCCGCCCAGGTCAATGTCATGCTGCCGCCGGGCTCCTCCCTGGAGGCTTCGAACCGCGCCTGCGGCATGGTCGACCGCGCTTTTGAACGCCTCAGCCTGAGCGAGGAGCAACCTCAAGGGCTGATTCGGACGTTCGTTCGCCGAACCGGACGCGCGGAATTGGACGAACATGCCGAAGGAGTCCATCACACCGAGTATATCCTGTCTCTCAATCCGCACAGCGGCGTTCCCCGCGCCGAGGCGCTTCAGCAGTTGCGCAGCGAGTTGGAGGAAATCCCCGGCATCGAGTACGAAGTCGAACAGCCGTTGTCGCACATGATGAGCCACATGCTCTCCGGCGTTTCCGCTCAGATTGCCATCAAGATCTTCGGCGATGACCTGGACGTGCTGCGAAAAACCGCCCAGACGGTCAAAGCCGAAATCGAAGGCATCCCCGGCCTGACGACTCCCGTCGTCGAGCCGCAACAGTTGATTCCCCAACTTCGCATTGAACTCAATCGCGACCAGTTGGCCCTGTATGGCATCACTCCGGGACAGGTCAATCAATTCATTCAAACGGCCTTGAACGGGCGCGTCGTGTCAACCATGCTCGAAGGACAGCGGACATTCGATCTGATGATCCGTTTTGACGATCGGCATCGAACCGACCTGGGCAATCTTCACCGCTTGAACCTTGACCTCCCCTCCGGCGAGCGGATCCCGCTCTCCGCCGTCGCTCGCGTGTACCCCGGCGGCGGCCCCAACACGATCAACCGGGAAAACATCCGCCGCCGCATCACCATTCGCGCAAACACCGCCGGCCGCGACCTGGCCAGCGTCGTCAATGACATTCGCACCCGCGTGGGAGACCACGTCTCGCTGCCGGAAGGTTACTACATTCAATACGGCGGCCAGTTCGAAGCCCAGCAGGAAGCGACTCAGATGATCGCCGCCCTGAGCATGGTTTCGCTGGCCGGCGTGTTCCTGGTGCTTTACACCTTGTTCCCCTCGGTCCGCATCGTGCTCCAGATCATGACGGCTCTTCCCATCGCTTTCGTGGGCGGCGCCGTCGCTTTGTGGCTGACCGGACAGTCGCTCAGTGTCGCGGCCCTGGTCGGCTTCATTTCGCTCAGCGGCATCGCGGCGCGCAACGGCATTCTGCTCGTCTCCCATTACGTGCACCTCATGCATTCCGAAGGCGAATCGTTCTCCAAAGACATGGTGCTCCGCGGCAGCCTCGAGCGGCTCGCCCCTGTGTTAATGACGGCCCTCACCGCTGGCATCGGCCTCGTCCCCCTCGTCCTGGGTGGCCATCAGCCCGGAAAAGAGATTCTGTATCCGGTGGCGACCGTGATCCTGGGCGGTTTGATCACCTCCACCATCTGCGAATACCTCGCCCACCCCGGCTTATTCTGGTTCTTCAGCGGCAACGACGCGCAGCACCTGGCCACGCACCATCGCGGGCTCGATTGAACAACGATCGACCCGCTGTCGAAATCCCTGTCGGCTCACGCGGCCCGGGCTGGTTTGGCCGGCCGACGGCGGGGTTCGCTTTTCCAACGGCGATGAACCCAGAAATACTGCTCCGGAGCGCGGCGCACGCTTTGTTCCAACGCCAAGGTGAATCGCTGCGTGATGTCGCGGACCGGGTCCTTGTCGGTAATTTCCCGCGGATCGATGATCGCTTCCTTCTGCATGCGGAACCGCGACCAGCCGTATCGATCGAAATCATCCGGCAGCCGGATCGCGGAACCGACGACGATCAAGGCGTCATATTCCAGGGCCAGCAGCGCGATCGACTTGAACGTTGACGCCGGCGCACCGAAGAAATCGACGAACAATCCGCGCGAACCCGCGTCCTGGTCGCACAACATGCCGACGTTTCCGCCGCGCTGGAGCAGCGTCAGCATTTCGTCAAAGTCCCCTTTTTTCGCCAGAAGTTGATGACCCGTCCGTTGGCGTTCCTGGGCAAACCAGCGCTGCAAATAGGGATTGTCCATTTCACGGGCGACGATGCCCATGCGGAAACCCCATAACCCGAACAACAGCGTTCCAATCTCCCAGCTGCCGAAATGCCCGCCCAGCATCAAGACCCGGCGGCCGGAGAGGAAGGCGTCATTGGTATCCGTCAGATCGTCGAAGTCGATGATGCGGCGGTAACTCTGCAGATGCAGTTTACGCGGGGCCTGGACCATTTCGATGACGGTCCGAAACAAATGCACCCACATGCCATGCCGCAGCCGGGCCAGGTCCCGATCGCTGAGCCCCGAACCGAACGCACGACGAAGATTTTCCTCAATGACGTGCGTGCGGGTCCACCTGGCGGGGAGCCAGTCGCAGAAGATCGTGGCCAAACGATTGGCCCAGCGCGCAGCGGCCCGCGGCGACAGACAGTCGATCAAACAGACTGCCAATCGAAAGACGAAGTATTCCAATCGATGTCGCACAGCCGGCCACATGCCGCGAAGTGTCGCCGGAATAAACAATTCCGTCAATTGCGGAATGAGGCCGGAGCAGAGCCCTCAATTCCCCACATACCGCGCATAGAGTCCCCGCGCCACCGCCGGGTCGTCGGTCCCTTGAATGATCGCTCGACCGTCTTTGAAAACGGTGATTTCACAGGCAGGTTCCGACACCATCAGCCGGATTAAGAAGGGGTTTCTTGTCACTGTTCCCAAAGTCTGCCAGTTCGCAGCGAGGTCGTCCAAAGACAACTGCAATGCCTGCCCGGGAGTGATCTGAACGGAGTTGCGGCCGCAGAGCACGACCGATTGCGATGTACTACGGCCCTGTAGCCAGTCCCGCTGGCCCCGCACGCAGGCGGGGCACTGGTTCGCCGGCCGAAGATGATTGACGTCCAACTGCCGGAACGTACCGTCCCAGAGATCGAACATCGTCAGCTTGGTGACGACCTGGTCGCGCTGGCCGGACAGAATTTTCAATGCGGCGACGGCTTGCAGCGACGAGACGACGTGAATGGCCGGGCTGATGACGCCGGCGGTGTCGCAAGTGTCCGTCATGCCCGGGTCGGGAGGCGCCTCGATAATGCACCGCAAACAGGGCGATTCCCCGGGAAAGATCGGCAGCACCTGGCCGTTGCTGCCGACGCAGCCGCCGTAAATCCAAGGAACGCGCTTTTCCAGCGAGGCGTCATTGATGAGAAATCGCGTCTCGAAGTTGTCGGTGCCGTCGAGGACCAGGTCGACGCCGTCCATCAGCGACAGAATGTTGCCCGGATTGACGTCGGCGACCACGGGTTCAATGGCGATTTGCGAGTTGATGCGGCTCAGCTTTTGCGCGGCGATGGTCGCTTTCGGCCAGTGATCGGCGACGTCTTGCTCGTCGAACAACACCTGGCGCTGGAGGTTGGTCAGGTCGACAAAGTCGCGATCGGCGATGCGCAGGAAACCGACGCCGGCGCGGACCAGAATATCAGCCAGCACCGTTCCCAGTGCGCCGCAGCCGACGAGGAGCACGCGGCTGTCGCAGATTCGTCGCTGTCCGGCTTCTCCGAGGCCGGCAAACCGGATCTGGCGACTGTAGCGGTCTAGGTCATCAGGCATGGAAGAGGTCTCTCGCCGAGGCGCAGAGGGCGCACAGAGGATGATTTCCGAGGCATCGGACAGTGATGCGGAGAACACGAAATAAGGGGTGGTGACCTGCGATGATCATTGAGTTTCCCGTTTCCAGCGAACCTCCAAAAACTCCAAGTGGTCGCGGGAAAGATCGAGGACAGCGACTGTATATTTGGCGGCGCGATGCAGCGCGCCGGGGTTGATGCGGCGGGTCGGGCCATCCTGGTGGTCATCTGGGATATGCGAGTGGCCCGTAAAGAGAAAATCAGGATGTTGATCGAGCAGGGGGCGAACTTCGGATCGCAGATGTCCATGAGTCACTGCGATCCGTCTGCCGTCCAAAGTGACTTCGCCTCCCCAGCCCAGACAAACAGCGCTGGAGCTCTCGGAAGCCTGGCGAAGATCAGGAACCGTGTCAGAGTCATTGTTGCCAAAGACAAAGTAGCACGGTTTTAGGGCACAGAGTTGAAGGATCGCGGCGTCGGTGAAATCTCCGCAATGGAAGATCGCTTCGGCCTCGTGCGCCAACAGGAGTTCGATGGCCTGCCGGGTGCGATCGGCTTGGTTATGGGTGTCGGACAGAATGCCGATGCGCATGATCACTTCACCATACGACAAGGCCGCGGTGTTCCGCCAGCGCGTCGTAACCCGTCTCAGCACAAAAAATGCGATCGGTGGGGGATTGCAATTCGAGTTCGCGGCGATAGGATAATCCCTTGACCGGGGTGCTGGCGGGTGTGTGGCCTGCCAGAGAATAGGGAAGACGGTGTGAATCCGTCGCGGACCCGCCGCTGTATCCGGGAACGAACGCCGCACGAAGCCACTGTCGGGAAACCGATGGGAAGGCGCGGTCAGTAGGGTGATCCGGGAGCCAGAAGACCTGCCTGTCGGTTGTTTCGCCGTCGACGTTCTTGCGCGAAAAGCGACGTTGTCTCTCATGGTTCGTTCGCAATCGAATATTGCGAACTCCTGACGACTCCCCCCTGGCCGCTTGCATCGTTGCACGCGTTTTGGGTGGATCTCATCGCTTCGTGTCAAAAACTCTCGACGGCGTGTGTCGACAACGAGGAGTTTGTCATGCGCCAAGATCAGCGAAATTCGCTGCCGTTGCCCCGCCGAGCGGGTTTCACCCTCATCGAATTGTTGGTGGTGATCGCCATCATCGCCATTCTCATCAGCCTGCTGTTGCCGGCCGTGCAACAAGCGCGGGAAGCGGCCCGGACCACGCAATGCCGCAACCATCTGAAGCAACTGGCGCTGGCCCTGCACAACTATGCGGAAGTCCACAAGGAATTCGTGGTCCCGTATGTCTCCGAGAACCAGGATCGGATGAACTACCTCCTGGGAACCGGCTCGCCGCAAGGAAAAGAACAGTACTGGTTCGGCGTGGTCGATCATGATCAGTCCGATCCCGCAAAACAACTGGATTTCGCCGCCGGGCCGCTGGCGCCGTATATCGAAACAAATCAGCAGGCGTATCGTTGTCCGAGCCTCACTGCCAGCCAGTTGGAAAGCGTCCGGTTTGGCGGTGAACCCATGGGATATGGCTACAACGGTGAATATCTCTCGCGGACGACCGGAGTGGAATACGCCCCGCCGACGTATTCCGCCGCGCCCAGCAGCGTGCCCCTCTGCCGGCGTTTCCGGGACGTGCTCCAGATGACGCGAACGGTCGTCTTCGCGGACAGCGCCCAGGTGGCCTGCACGAATTACGCCGATTGCAGTGCAAATAATGCGTTTCAAGACACTTGGCTGATCGAACCGCCGAGCTTCAATTTTCCCTCGACCCATTTCCGCCACAGCGATGCCGCCAATGTCGCGTTCCTCGACGGCCATGTCGAGACGCGCGGCCGGCAGAATTGGATGCGCGTCGAAAGCAGCCCGGGGGCATGGGACGGCATTCCCGCCGGTCAGGCCGCCAAGATGGACAAGAAGCGGCTGGGGTATGTCACTGACGGCGATCTGAACAACACAGCCACCCAAGATGAGTTGTACGATCGCGAGTAGTTCGCTGCCGAAGAACGCGGGTTTCGGCGGTTCCTGCGAGTGATGGAAAATCCAGGCGGAGGATCGAGATGACTCGTCAATTGGTCTTATGGGTGATGATCGGCGTGGCGGGAGGCGGCGCATTGGTGGCAGGATTCTCCGCGCTGCCGAAGCTCGACGCGGACGCCGGCCCGCTCACGGTCTATATTTGCCGGAAAACGGGTGACCTGTTTGTGAGCCGAACTCTGTTGAAGACGCAACATCATCCGGAAACGGGGCTTGCAACGTGGCGGCGAGGAGTATACTGTCCGCAGTGCGGCGAGTGGAAGTCCTCGCCGCCCCCTGATCGGCTGTATGGACACCCCGAATTGCTCCACTGTCCTAAGTGCCGGACTCCGCGCACATTCGAAGGAGAGATTCCCGACGGGACGATGGAGTTATAACCCTGGCCGCCGGCGACGGCTGCTGAAGAACGGAGGCTCAGCATGCGGGAACCCGTAGTTCTCAGTTGGAGCGGCGGCAAGGACAGCGCACTGGCCTGGGACTGGCTGGCGCGATCCGACCAGTACGAAGTCGTCGCCTTGTTGACCACGTTGACTCAAGGCGATGAACGGATCTGCATGCACGGCGTTCGGCGAGAACTGTTGCAGGCGCAAGCTGATGCGTTGCGGGTGCCGCTGGAAGAAGTTTTCATTCCGCCGCGGGCTGGCAACGCGATTTTTGAAGGTGCGGTGGGAGGCCGTTTGGAGCAATTTCAACGACGCGGCGTGAAGACGGTGGCGTTCGGCGACTTGTTCCTGCAGGACATTCGCGAGTATCGCGAAGCGCTCATGCGGCGAATCGGCATGCAACCACTGTTTCCCTTGTGGCAGCAGGAGACGGACGAGTTGGCGGAGGAGTTTTTCCTACGCGGGTGGCGAGCCGTTGTTTGTTGCTGCGATGGCCGCGTGCTGGATGCGAATCACGTCGGGCGATGGTATGATCGTTCCTTCGTGAACAGTCTCGACGGACAGATCGATCCGTGCGGAGAGAACGGAGAATTTCACACGTTCACCTTCGATGGACCGGGCTTCCGGTCTCCGATCCTGTTCCGGCGGGGAACGGTCTCGCAATCCGGGCCGTTCTGGTATTGCGATTTGTCGCTCGTCTCGCCAATGAGCTTGTGTGCGTAATTCGAATTGACGAAGAATCTGGACGTTGAATTGCGGAAGGCAGAGTCATGTTGTCGTCGCGAATGAAGTTTATGATGGCCGTTCTCGGTTATGCGTTGGCCTGCCGAATCTTGCCCTGGGTCTTGCACCAGGTGAATGCCGCCGGATTTCCATCGACCCGGCGAATACGTGGTATCCGTGGAATTTTTCGCCGGTGGCCGCCGCCTGCGTGCTGTGCGGAGCGATTGTTCCCCGCAAGAGCTGGGGGTTGGGTCTGCCGCTGGTGCTGATGCTCGTCGGCGACGTGCTGATCGATCTCATCACCGGTTTTCAATTCGCGACCGTGCGCAATTATTTCGTTCAACTCTGGGTTTATGCCGGCATCCTGATGACCACCAGCCTGGGCATGTGGGTGCGTCCTCAGCCCGGATGGCGGCGTGGCGTCCCAGCTGCCTTCGCTGGAGAAGTCTTGTTCTTTGTGCTGACGAATTTCGCGACCTGGCTTAGCGGTTTCATTCCCGCTTCGACGGTTCCGCTGTATGAGCTGTCCAGCAGCGGTCTCTGGACTTGCTATGCCGAAGCCTTGCCGTTCTTCGGACGCAGCCTGATCAGTACGGCGGTCTATGCCATGCTCTTCTTCAGTCCCTGGGGACTCGGGTTGGCGGGGGTCCGGCTCGCAACCCCGTCGATGTCGCCCGAGCCGGCGTATGAAGCGGCCCGGGGATGACCGATTCGCACCGAATCGTCTCGTTGATCGCCAGTGCGACAGAGATCGTTTGCGCGCTGGGGTTTGAAGATCAACTGGTCGGACGGTCGCATGAATGTGATTATCCGGCTGGCGTGCTCGAGCTGCCGGCGTGTTCCGCCGCGAAAATCGACGTGCACGGTTCCAGTCAGCAAATTGACGATCGCGTCAAAGCCGTCCTGGAACAAGCGACGAGCGTGTATTCCGTCGACGCGCTACTGCTGGACCGGCTGGCCCCGACCGTGATCGTCACGCAGACGCAATGCGAAGTCTGCGCCGTCAGCTTGAAGGATGTCGAAGCGGCTGTTTGCGAACTGGTCAGATCGCAGCCGAAAATCGTGTCGCTGGAGCCCAATTCGCTGCACGATGTTTGGAATGATTTCCGCCGTGTGGCGCAAGCGCTGAACGCTCCTGAACGTGGCGAGGAATTGATTGATCGGCTCAACGCCAAACTGGTCAACGTGGCCCAAGCCACGATCGGGCAGACCGCCGCGCGACCGGCGATCGCCTGCATCGAATGGATCGATCCCCTGATGGCCGCGGGAAACTGGGTGCCGGAACTGGTGGAACTGGCCGGCGGGAAAAACCTCTTCGGCGAGGCAGGTAAACATTCCCCCTGGATGACGTGGGAGGAATTGGTCGCCGTTGATCCCGAGGTGATCGCCATCATGCCGTGCGGGTTTGACATTCCCCGCACGCGAGCCGAAATGGATCCACTGACTTCGCGCAGCCAATGGCGAGACTTGCGCGCGGTGCGGACCGGACGAGTTTATTTGACGGACGGGAATCAATTTTTCAATCGCCCTGGGCCGCGGCTGGCGGAATCGGCCGAGATTCTAGCGGAGATTTTGCATCCGGAATTGGTGAATTTCAGGCATGAAGGATCGGGCTGGGTGAAATTTCAAGGACAATGACGAACATCTACACCGCGGCTGTCTGCCGTGGTTGCTGCGAGCGCGGAAAAGATCCGGAGAGGAGCCATCATGGCCTTACGCTTGTTCTTCCTGCTGGCGGGAAGCTTATCCCTGAGCGCTGCTGCCGAGGCCGCGGAGATCGTCACGATCGCCGGTTCGGGCAAGGCGGATTTCTCGGTGATGGAGGCCCCGCAATCAAGGGGGGATGCAATCAGACGTTCGGCCTGGAAATCGGGCCCGATGGGGCGCTCTACTGGTGTGAGCTGGAAAACAGCGTCGTCCGCCGGCTCGATCTGAAGACCGGTCTGATTTCAACATTCGCCGGCACCGGCGCCGTGAAGGGGCTTCGCAGGAGACGGCGGACCGGCGGACCAGGCAAAACTGACCGACCCGCATGAATTGCGGTTTGATCGCGAGGGAAACCTCTTTGTTTCCGATGCCAAGAACCATGTGATTCGCCGCGTGGACGGAAAGACGAAGATCATCTCGACCGTCGCCGGGACAGGCGGCAAATCAGGCTTCGCAGGCGATGGCGGACCGGCGACGCAAGCGCTCCTCAACGACGCCATTTCTGTCGCATTGGACCCGTCGCAGAATCTGTTGATCTGCGACATCAACAACCACCGCATTCGGCGGGTGGATCGCGCCACCGGGATGATCACCACCTGGGCCGGCACCGGAGAGAAACTGCCGACGCCTGACGGCGCGCCCCTCGCCGCCGCACCGCTGTTCGGGCCGCGCACCCTCGCAGTGGCCGGGAACGGCGACGTGATCATCGCCCTGCGCGAAGGACATGCCGTCTATCGGTATTTCGCGGCGACAAAAACTCTGCACCACATCGCGGGAACGGGCAAAGCGGGTTACAGCGGCGATGGCGGTGAGGCCCGCAAGGCGAAGATCAACGGGCCGAAAGGTGTCGCGCTGGGACCGAACGGCGATATTTACCTGGCGGATACGGAGAACCACGCCATTCGCGTGATTTCCGTGCAAACCAACCAGATTACGACGCTGGTCGGCAAGGGAAAACCGGGAGACGGTCCGGATGGCGAGGCACAGAACTGCCAACTCAACCGCCCGCATGGAATTTTCATCACCCTCGACGGAACGGCGTACATCGGGGACAGCAGCAATCACAAAGTTCGGCGGCTGACGTTCAAATGATTTTTGGCGGCCCATGCTTGACATCGTGCGTCGCAACGAAAAAATAGCGTTTCAAATTTCGCAAAACGATTCATCAAAGGACGAATAACGATGAGCGGCCCCATTGTTCGCACCGGCACGACTCCGGAATTCTGGAAGAATTACGAGCGGATCTTCGGCGACAAAACGAAAAAGAAGTCCGCTGACAAGCCCAAGGCTGCGGCGAAGTCTGCCAAAAAAACCGCACCGAAGAAGACCGTCAAGAAGAAGTGACGATCCGCCCCCACTCTTCAATGGTGAGCCCGTGACGGTGAACGGTTATCCCCGGGACGGAATGAAGTTTCGCAGGTAAGTCGCGCTTTGCCGCAGCGACGCCTGGCGCGATTCCAGGGAATCTTCATAGGCGCGGTCCTCCACCTCGACGCAGACGGGGCCGCGATAGCCGGTATCGGTGAGAACCGAGCAGAACTTGCCCCAATCGACCTCGCCGAACCCGGGCAGTTTGGGGGTATGATATTCCTGCGGATGCGCCAGGATGCCGACCTCATTGAGGCGTTCGACATCGAGACGAACGTCTTTCGCGTGAATGTGAAACAGCTTGTCATGGAATTCGCGCATCGGCGCGAGGTAGTCCATATGCTGCCAGATCATGTGCGACGGGTCGTAATTGAGGCCGAACGAATCGCTGGGAATGTCTGAAAACATCCGTCGCCAGATTTTCGGCGTCGTTCCCAGATTTTTCCCGCCCGGCCATTCATCACGGCTGAACAGCATGGGGCAATTCTCGATGCCGACCTTCACGCCGTGATCTTCAGCCAGCTTGATGATCGGTTTCCAGACCTCCAGAAAGCGCGGCCAATTGTCATCGACCGACTTTGTCCAGTCGCGGCCGATGAACGAATTCACGCGAGTCAGCTGGAGCTTCGGCGCGGCGACGATCACCTTCTTCAAATGCGCAATCGCCGTTTCGGATTCTTCCTGGTTCGGTGACAGCGGATTCGGATAATAGCCCAAGCCGCTGATCGCCACGCGCGCCTTGTCCAGAATGGCCAGGACGTCGTCGGCTTGCGATTGAGAAAGATCCGTCACGTCGATGTGGGTGACGCCGGCGTAGCGGCGTTCCGCCTTGCTGACGGGCCAGCACATGACTTCGATGCAATCAAAGCCGGTGATCCGGGCAAATTTCGCGACGTGGTCGAGCGTTTGATCGGCCAGAATCGCGGTCACGAAACCGAGCTGCATGGTGAGGACCCTGAAAACTGATGAGTGTCGGAAGAAGAGACGTAGGAAGCTGCGTCGGACCTGCGGATGTCGTCGTGGATTTGCAACAACCCATCACGAGCCGCGGCCGATCAACGGTTTCGATTGATCAGAACCCCAATCCTATACCGTTCAGAGCGCCCGTGGCGACATTGCCGTCGGTGAACTCAAACATGCCCGGATAGCGCTTGGCCCAGGGTTTGTTGGCGGCGGGACAATACTGCCGTCCGTTGCCTTCAATCGCGGCCACGCCGGGAATGCGCGCGGCAAGACTGGCGGAATGGAGGAATGAATACCCCGGGCAGCTCAAGTCCTGCACGCAGAGAAACAACCCGAACTTTTGCGCCGCGGCCGCCAGCAGCAGCGTTTCCGTCTGTCCCTTGCACGCTTTGAGCGCGACACCGCTGTATCCCATCTCACGACTGAGCAGCAGCGATTCGTAGTCCACCAGCGATTCGTCGATGACGACGGGCTTCAGCTTCGCGGCTTCGTGCATCATATGCTCAGGATGAGCCTTCAAATCGCGGTGCGTCGGTTGTTCCACGTATTGAATTCGGTCATAAGCGGCGGGCGATTTTTCCTCAATCGTTTTCAAAACCCGGATGAGGTAATCGGCGTTGGCGCATTTCTCGTTGAAGTCCAGCGAGTAATGCCACGCCTCGCAGCCGCGCTTCGCCTGCGCCTCGACAGCGACCTTGTCGACGGCGAGAATTCGCTGGGTATCCCAGTCGAAATCGTCGCCGGCAGGGTTTAATCTTCATGTGCGTCAGGCCGTTGTAACCGATCCATTGAAACGGCGTTTCCGGCAGCCCGTCCCCGATCTTTTTGCCCACCTCCGCGTCCGTCAGCGGATCGAGCGCACCCACGAGGTGATACAACGGCATGCGGGGCTTGGGCTCGCGGAGCGTGTACTGGTCGAGATATTCTCCCTTGAACTGCTGATCCAGATACTCCGCCAGATCATGGTTCATGAATTTCGACGTCAGCGTGTTGTAGCTGCTGCTGTTGTGCACGCGTCCGTACGCGTCGTGCAAGGCAGCGTCGAACGGACTTGCCGCCACCAGTCGAGCGAGCGCGGGCATCGGCTCAGCGAGCTTCATCTTGTTGGTGATCGTTTTGGCGATGTGCTCGTATTCGCTGGAAAGATGATAAATCAAGTCGATCGGGTGGCCGAATTCGCGGCAGATGCCGCCCAGTTCCACGGTCTCATCCGCGAACTGTTTCATCGCGGCTTCGGCTTGATCACCCGAAACCGCCTCCGACGGCCAGGCCCAGATATTGCCGACCGGCATGCTCCCAAAACCGGTTTCGCGATGTTTGCCGTCCCGTGTTTCGACGGTGACGTCGACATTGATCAGGAACGATTTATCGAGAATACGGCCGCCGAATTTCAGAGGCGTTCGAAAGGTAAGCGGTTCGAATGCGCAATTGGCGGATTTGATACAGACGTCGGTCGCTTTGGACATGACTCGCTGGCTTGGTCGCTAAAGTCGGGGGGCGCGTTGCGGACGAAACTGTGGCGATCTTAGCCCAGGACCGGGTCCGGGATCAAGAATTATTGCCATTTCCCAAAGAGTTTTCAGCCGTCTCGAACCACTGGCGAATCCGCCGCGCCCGCCGGACGAGTTTGACTTCACAGGCTTCCGCCGAATCCGCCGAGGCAAAAAGCGTGCAGATCGGGGCACCGGCGGGAATGCTCGATCCCTCCTGCGGGATATCTGCGATCATCGGCAGAGACCAGTCGCCACGAAGAGCGAGGCCACAACTCAAATCCGGCGCAACAACACGGCGATCGGCATAGAGCACGAGTTTGCCGAAGCAAATGGCGCTCATCGCGAGAACATCGACCGGGGCGGACGATCGCAGCCCTGGAGTTTCGAAACCGCATGCGGAGAGATGCAAGCCCACGGCGGACTTTCCCGTCGCGAAGTCCAGCAGTTCGCCGGAGGCGGTGTACCGAGGGTTCACCTCAACAACCCAGAACCGACCGTCATGCTGGATCAGATCGACTCCCAACAGGCCACGATATTCCAGACCGTCCACAAGGGTTTCGCCGATTCTCAACAACTCGTCTTTGGCTGCGGCGGTGACCGACCAAGGTCCGAGAGAACCGCAGTAATGGAACGGCCCGGGAGCGGCGACTTCCGGAAGACCGATCAGTTGGCGGGAGACCATCAACAGCACGCAGCCGGCGTCGGAAACGAGATACAGCGCGGAAAACGGCGTCCCAGGCAGAAAACGCTGCCAGTAGCAAGGCTCTTCCAGGATTGTTTGTCTCACATCCGCAGCGAACGAAATCGCGCGACCTCCCGCGCCGGCAAGCGGCTTCAATAGCCAGCGGTCATTTCCGTCAGCCGCCGCTCTCGGCGATGTCGTCTGCACCGCTGGATAGCAGTCGAGCGGCTCTAATCGTTGCGAAAGCCAAATAGGATCGCGCAAATAATCGAGCGCGGTCTCGCGCGCCCCGCAATACCTTCCGTAACGCCCATTTTGCGATATTCCCCGCAACACCGCGCGATGGTTCTCCATCGCGCCGACAAACATCCAGCCGTCAGTTGAGATCTCTTTCAGGTCGCGAGGCAAGCTCTGAGGGTAATCACGCACGGGAACGATGTCGGCGATTTGCTCGAGATCGCGATCAGCAAACTGATCGGCGCAAACCGGTTGGAACCCGGCGCGCATCGCCGACCAGGCCGCCGCGCGGGCGCTGGCACCGATGATGAGCAGCCGGGGAAAGACGGCAAAGGGCATTTTTACGGCGACAGTAGCTGGAATTCCGGTCAGCGAATTGCTATCACATCGGAAGCGCACATAAGAATCATTTTCTGACACCGTTGAGGAGAATACCAGCATGTCCTTCTACGTTGGCGAAGCCCTGTCGGGCGAAGGCAATGAAATCGCCCATATCGATTTGTTGATTGGCGACAAATCGGGCCCGGTCGGCGCGGCGTTCGCCAACGCCCTCGCGACCCAAAGCGAAGGTCACTCCAACCTGCTGGCGGTGTTGACGCCCAACCTCGCGGTGAAGCCGGCAACGGTGATGATCACCAAGGTGACGATCAAAGGGATGAAGCAAGCTGTCCAGATGTTCGGGCCGGCCCAAGCCGCCGTGGCGAACGCCGTCGCCGATTGCGTGGCCGCCGGCGTGATTCCCAAAGACCAATGTGAGAAGCTGTGCATCGTCTGCGGCGTGTTCATTCATCCGGCCGCGGCCGACGATAAGAAGATCTACCAGTACAACTACGATGCGACCAAGCTGTCGATCCAGCGCGCTATGAAAAACGAGCCCAGCGGTGATGAAATGCTGGCGAAGAAATCGACCGCGAAGCATCCGTTCTACGCCGGTTGATCGCTCCGGTTTTCGCACCCGACGATCGTTCGTTGACAACACGCAACCCTGACGGGATCTCGTATGGAGATGCTGGCAGGGTTGCGGCATTCTGGGCGGTTGCTTCGCGAAGATGGCGAGTTGATGGTGTTCCGATTCTCTCTATCACGGGCCAAACCATGAAGCGCATCCTCATTCAACTCGATACGGACCCTCTGCCCAGCTCGTTCGATCGCGTGGTCGCGGTCGACGCCGGCGCCGACGAAATTTTCAGCTACGGCGGCGTCACTCCCGAAAATGTCGAACCCCTCGTGCATGGCGCAATGTTCACTCGGAAACCGGCCGATTTGAAACACACCGCGGTGTTTATCGGCGGCGGAGTCGTCTCCGCCGGCGAGGCCGTGCGACAGAAGGTCATCGAAACGTTTTTCGGCCCCGTACGCGTCTCGGTGATGATGGATTCCAACGGCTCCAATACCACGGCCGCGGCAACCGTCCTGGCGGCCGCAAAACATCTCGACCTGAGGCAGACGACGGCGCTGGTGTTAGGCGGAACGGGACCCGTCGGCTGCCGTGCCGCCCAGATTCTCCTGTCACAAGGAAGCACGGTGCGTCTGGCCTCGCGCCAACTGGCCAAGGCGCAGCAGACTTGTCAGGAACTCGGACGCAGCGTCGACATCTCCCGCTTGACGCCCCATGCCTGGAGCAAAGACGACGAAATTGCCTCCGCCTCGGCGGGAGTTCAATTGATCATCAGTTCCGGAGCGGCTGGCGCGGAACTCATGTCCGAAGCCAGATTGCAGACCGTGGCCGGACTCAAAGTGGCGATTGACTTGAACGCCGTTCCCCCGGCGGGGCTCGGGGGAATCGACGTCATGGACAAAGCCGCTTTACGTCACGGCATCATCTGTTATGGAGCCATCGGTGTCGGCGGAACCAAGATGAAGATCCACTCCGCGGCGCTGAAGCAGTTGTTCGAATCGAACGACAAGGTGCTCGACACGAACGCAATTTACGAAATTGGCAAAGGGTTGGGCTAGCAAGTTCCCAATCGCGGAGCGGCTCGGTCTCCAGGCTGCGCCCATCGAACCCGTCCGCTCATCGGGAACGCGACAGCTTTCGTATTTCTTCGTCACCCAACGCCCGCCGGTAAAATTGAACGTCCGCCAGCGAACCGTTGAAATGATCTCCGCTTCCTGCGCCGATTCGCCAGGGAGCGGAAGTCACGAGATCCAACGCTCCCGCCCGGGGAGCAACCGTTTCCGCCGCCAACTGACCGTCGACAAACAACCGCAGGCGATCTCCCTGGCGCTGGGCCGCCACATGATGCCAGCCCGGTGGAAACTCCTGGTCCCAGGTCACGCACCGGCCGGCTTCCATCGACCAGACATGTCCTGACGGCAGCGTCGTCGCAAAGAGTTTGCCTCGAAACTGCGCCATCGTCCACACGCGCCGATATTTGACATCCGGTGTCGTGTCCAGCTGTTTGAGCAGCGTCCACGACTGATCTCCCGCGTAACGATAGAGCTGTCCCAACGGCAACGTCCCCCCGTACAAGCTGCCGTTATGCACCAGCATGCCCATCACTTCCAGCTCTTCACCGAGCCGGCCGCGGTCAATCCACGTCGTCCCGTTCCAATCAAAGACCTTGCCGGTTCGCCACGTCGCCACTTGGAGTCGCCCCTGATAGGTGGCGAAGGCATAAGTTTGCGTATTTTCCGCTTCGCCCACGCGGCCCAGGTCGGTCCACCGCTCGCCGTCAAATCGGTAGACATGCCCTTCGTCGTAACCCGTGGCCCACAGAGCGCCGTCATACACGCCCAGCGCCTCGACTCGCTTGCCGTTGGGCGTGCTCAACGGCGTCCATTTCCGCTCGCCTTCATACCGGAAAAACGACGCGGGCTGATACAAGGAACTCACGTACAGACGACCGCGATACACGACCATGCCACCAACCGCTTCCATTTCAGGAAAACGCCCGACTTCTTCCCATTTCCCCTCGCCGAGAAACCGGAAAATCTTGCCCCCCAGATGAGGATTCTCCGATTCCGTCAAGGACGAGCCTCCCAATCGATATTTCCCTGACCCGACGTAGAGTGATCCATTCCAGGCGGCCATCGCCGTCACGCTGTTGGACTGATCGGGCGTCCCTTCGTCTATCCATTGACCCGGTCCGCCGTAACGATAGACGTGTCCGGCCTGTGTACTTCCCGTTTCACAGGTCCCGACATAGAGTTCTCCTCCCTGCACCGCCATCGATTGTCCATAGATCGCGCTGCCGGGCCGGCCTTCATCCGTGAACACCGGCTCCGTTCCCGCATCAATCCCGAATTGCAATTGCCGGTAATTTGTCTGACTGTGAGTCACCCCCGCATTATTCCGCAGGCCCAGATGGAATCCCGTGCGCGTTGGCGCATCGAATTGGCTGATCAGGTCTCCCAGATCGTCATCCAAAGTCGCCTCGGTGCGCACCCAGACGGAGAGGGTGAAATCGTCCGATCCCAGGCGGAGCTTCTCCGCGAACGGAATCTCGATCTGACTGCCACGCCCGTCGAACTTTGCCGACTGCGCATCGGGCTCGAACGTTACGCCGAGATTCTTCCCTGATACGGCGGGTTCCACGGAGTCCCGCCCGTCGCCGGCCAGTTTCCAGTGCGCATCCGGCCCGTCGGCCGCGAAAAACAATGATAAACACAGCACCTTCAGCATCGTCGCCCCCCGGAAACACAACAAGCCCGGCTGATGTTCAACCGGGCTTCTCGACGCAACCCGCGTCAGACGGCTCGACGCGCATCAACAGGCTTGGCGGCGGCCGTTCGATTGGCAGCGGCCGTTCGCTGTTGTTCCATGATCCCTTCGGCAGAAATGAAATCGACCAATTCCTGAGCGAGGCTGTCCATTTCCATCACCAGGGCGTCGACCCGGCCGGCAAGATACATATACATCACCAGCGCCGGAATCGCGATCAACAGGCCGACCACCGTCGTCAGCAACGCCAGGCCGATCCCCGCCGCCAACTCCGAAGATTTGCCCATCGCGGCTTTTAACGCGATCGTATTGAACGACTCCACCATCCCCCAGACCGTGCCGAGCAGTCCCAGCAGCGGTCCCACGGTCGCCGCCCCGTTCAAGACCCGCAAATAGCTGCGCAACTGACTGACTTGTCGCTCGCCACCGTCGATGATCGCCTGTTCGACCTCGACGCTCGGCTTGCCCCACTTGCGGATCCCGTGCGCAAAGACAGCGGCGATCGGGCTGCCGTTCTCTTCGCAAAGCTTCATCGCCGATTTGGGATCCAGCTTTCCTTCCTCCAGCAAATCAAAAAATCGTTTGACGAAATGCCGGGGAATCACCCGCCCGCGGCGGAGAACCACCAATCGCTCGATGGCCACCCACAAGGCAATAATCGATGTCAAGCCGAGCGGGTACACGAACCATCCCAGCGCCAGAATGATCCCCATGGGATCGCGCGGAATGCCCTTGGGCTCCTCTTTGGCAGGCTCTCCGGTCCCCGGGTCGGAATCGGTGTCTGCAATTGGTCCGCCAGTCTGTCCCCGGAGTTCCAAGGAGCAGAGACTGACGCATCCCAGCATTAAGACGGTCAGTAAAGCGACCTGAGCCAGTGCGCCAAACGAACTCCGCCGAGACCGAGGGCTTCGGTTCACAGTTCCGTCTTTCCTGGAAGTGACATCATCGGACCGTCTGGTCCAGTCCTTGACTTCCGGGATTGTACCGAATCTGCGCCGAACGAACATCCCGGCTCGCAATCAACGACGGGATTTACCGCTTTCTCAGGGAACCGGCAGCAGCGTCGGGCCTTCCGTCGGCTGCAGCGGCCGCACGGTCGCCGGCACGATGACCGGCCAGGGGACGTCCTGCACTGCTTTTCGTTCAGCAGCTTCTTTGCCTAACTCCGCAAAGCGCGCCGCCGTTGCCTGACCCCGCTCCAGCACGATCTGCCGGCTCGGCCTCTCAAAGAATTCGTCCGATTCCTCGGCCCATTCCGCCACGTCTTCTCCTGCCGACAACTCGGCGCCGTCGTGGCGCGGAGACGATTGACGCTGGGCGGATTCGGACGGCGGGGCTGCCGGCGGAATTTCCGGAAGCTCGTCCGGTTCCGGCCGTTCGGCGCTTTGCTGCGGCACCGGCCTCAACCGGGGCTTCGGCTCGGCATAATCCGGAGGCACCGGCGCCGCTCGTTCGACTTCCGCGTGATCGCGGCGAACACTGGATGATAGCTGGCTGCATCCCGTCAAGCTCAGCAACGATAGAGTCGCAACCACGGCCGCCATGCCGCTCGTGAAGTTGCTCCGGTACAAAATCCGTTTTCCTTATCCGTCAAACAACCCAGTCCCTGGCCTTGGCTGGGCTTTGTGAGAGTTTTCAGCTGTCCACACCACGCGGGTGGCCTGAAAATAAGCTTCGCCTATTCTCTGATCGGCAACTCCCGCTGTTCAGTGTCGCACATTCCGCCCAAGGTCTGGCAGCAATTGCCAATCAACTGCGTCGATTGCCGATCGAACTCAGGACACCGGTTGATTCCAATCGGTAAAGTCTGATGATTTCGCGCCGTCCCTCCTCAACTTCCGCAGGCCACAAAAAACCCCGGAAGTCTCCGGGGTGGGCAAGGTCTGCTCAATCCGCAGTGTTTACCTCACTGCTCCATGACTTCTTTCTCTTTCGCCTCCGCCAGGTGATTCACCTTGCCTTCATACGTCTTGGTCAACTCCTGAACTTTGTTCTTCGTATCATCATGGATGTCTTCGCTCATCGTTTTATCCTTGAGCGCCACGTCGGCATGCTTGTTGCCGTCTCGGCGGATATTTCGGATGGCCACCCGTGCGTCTTCCGCCAGGTCCTTCACGCGCGACACCAACTGCTTCCGTCGTTCGGTCGACAGCGGCGGCACGTTCAATCGAATTACCCGTCCATCCGAGTTCGGGGCGAGGCCGACGTCACTGGATTGGATCGCCTTGGCGATTTCGCCGATCGCGCCGGCGTCAAACGGCCGAATCAGAATCTGCTGCGGTTCGGGAATGCTGATCGTCGCCAGTTGCTTCAGCGGCGTCGGCGATCCGTAGTAGTTCACCCGCACCGAGTCGACCAACCCCGCATTCGCTCGCCCGGTCCGCAGCCCCTGCAACTGGTCCTGCACGACCTGCACCGCCTTTTCCATGCGTTCTTCGGCATCCAGCAGGATTTCATCCTGGTCCATACGCTCCCTTTCCACGGAATCTTTAATCCGCTCAAGGTAACGGATCGAAACCACGTTGAGAAGCACGCCCCCTATTCTCTTCGGGAACCGGCTTACACCCGGCCCGCAGGCTCCCCGACCGACGTCGCTTCCTCCGCGCGCCGAATGGCTTCCCTGACTAATCCCGGAAAAGGGTCCCAGGGATTCAAGGAAAACAGCAATCCGCTCCGCGCCGCACGGCTGGCGGCGAACCAATGCTCCCGCCGCGAATACCGACGGGCGGTTTGACGTAAGCGATCAACGATCTCCTCGAAATGACAATGGCAGCCGTCAACTCCCCAAGCGTCCATCCGGCGGGCGAATAACCGGCAACCACACCCCGCTTGAGCGGGGATGCCCAATTCAGCGAAGAGTTCTTCCAGTTGACGGCCGGGTCCGTTGGATAAGAGAGACGTAGTTCCCGATGCAACGGCCGAGGTGACGTGATCCGATGCACCGTCGAAGGGCACGGGAAACCAACTTTCATCGTCGACTTGGAATTCCGCGGAGGACAGCTGAGTCATTGTCAAACACCGTGAGGGGTTAAGCGAGTTTCGCACAGGACTGCCTGACCAGAGTACGCCGGAGGTTTTGTCGACCTCTCACTCTGAGCGAGAATGTTGCGCGACCGACTGTTTACGAAAAATCAGCTTCGAGACGCGGTCGGCGGGGTTGCCGGTTCGTTGATGAGCGAGTGAAATGGTGCGCAGCGGCTTGTCAGATGCGATTGCCGAACGCTCGATGCCACTTCGCACCGAAAGTCTAATTGTCACTCAGGTGGGATGCGGGGACAGAAATCGCCCGCGAACACCGCGTCCTGCTCACGCCCGACCTGAAACCCGAAAGGCCGTCTGATGACATCAACCCGCGACCGTCGGTTGGCCGTCCTCACCAAGCCAAAAGACCTGCAGCGCGCGGCGGAGTTATTAAGTGAAACGACGGGCATCCAGCCGTTGGACGCGCTGATCGCCATGCAGCATTCGCCGAGTGTGCTGCATGTGCCGATGACCGAGGGACAAGGCGCCGCCATGGTCGCATTGCTGCATGGCCTCGGCGTCAAATCCGTCGTTGTTCCCTGTATGGAGCTGCCGAATTTTGAGAATCCGGTGGTGATCCACCATGCCCGCTGTCTGCCCGCGGCGTTTGAGATCCTGGAGACTTCCGGGGCGCCGCTGGGGCAAATTCCGTGGGGATCCATCGCGGTGGCGGCCATTGGAGCCATACCGGGGAGAACCGCGCATCATTACAGCGGCCAGGCGCGGACGCTGGTTTCTGCGGCCCCCAGCGCGCCGGTCGGACCGATCGATGTCCCAGACACTTCGCTGATGGAATTGTGGATCCTCAGGCGAAACCACAGCGCCGCTTATCGGCTGGATCACCGGCGTTTCAATTACGAGGGTCTCGGCGATCGAAAATCGACTTCGGCCACGGCGAATTTCCGGCTGTTCGCCAAAGAATTCGTCTCACATCTCTCCGCGGCGAGCCTGACGGAATCCACCTGCGCCTATTTAGGGCAGGCGCCGCAGTCAGCATACGAGTTCGCCTCCCGCGATGATCTTCAACGGGCGGGCCTGCTGCACTGGGTGATCTTTCGCACCACAATGTCCGCGGTGGAAGATGGTCCCGTTCAGCCGTGATGCCGGCGAAACTGCCGTTACATGCAGAGTTTGCGTCGTTTCAGCTTGCGGGCCTTTGAGCTGGCAGGCCGCTTGCCATGGTTTGCCCGGCTGAGTTTTCGCTGATTCTTGGCCATCGGTCAAAATCCTGAATCAATTTCCTCGTCACAAGCTGGAAGTCCTACAAGCTAACAGAACTCGTCCTTTTTCGCCAGTTGTCATCCCGGAAATTTTCCCAACGTCACTACCCCTTGGAATTGCAAGGCTTATGCTAGAGAGAAGGTAGTCGTTGCGGCAGGTCACGAGGGCTCGCAGCTTGAAATTGCTTGAACGGTTCCTGGGATTTGCCGGCCTGTTGCTGGCCCCCGTCCTCGCTGGGGCGGATCCCCCGGCGGAATCCGCGGGATTGCTCCGTTTGTCGGTCGATCGCCGGGCGGTGCAACAGCTGGATGCGGCCGCGGACCAGTTTGCCAATCAAGAATTCACCCGGGCGATTCCTGCGCTGGAGGGCTTATGGTTCCTATCCGGCAGCCAGCTCGCTGCGCGTGATTCCGCCTGGGCGACGTTCCGCCACCGAATTCGCGAGCTGATCCGACAGCTCCCGGATTCTGACCAACAACGATTCTGGAAACGGATCGAAGCTGGCAGTGTTGGCGGTCAGAAGACTCGGCTGGCCGATTTGCCGACGCGCAGCGGGCTGCGCGCGCTCGCGTCACTCGGCGCAGAATTTCGTGATCGCAACGAATCGCAACTGGCGGCAGCAGCTTTTGCAGTGGCAGCCATTCATCCGGCAGCGACAGCGGAGGACGCTCGGTTGTTTCAAGTCTTGCAGCTGGAGTCTCAGGCGGAGTTCGCGGGCCCGGGAGTCATTACTGAATGGCTGAGCGCGCAGGACGACCGCGAACTCAGCCGCTCGCTGACGATTCAGGGGGAACCGATAACCGTCGAGCGCTGGTTAAACGATCGGGCAGTCCGCCTGGCCAACGTGGGCTGGCCGCAACGAGGGAGGCATGATCGTCCGGCATCGACTCCGATCTGGAAAAAGGCCACCTTCGCGAGCGAGGAATTCCTGGAGGACCTGAAACAATCGCTCAGTGAATTGCGAAGCCACGGGATCTCTCGATTGCCGACGGCGGTCCCGGAGATCGTCGGCTCGCGAATTGTCACGAGAACGCCGATGGGGCTGACGTGTTTGTCCGCGGAGTCTGGCACTGAATTATGGTCGATACCGGATCAGACCGCGGGGAACCTATTGACAACCCGTGAACAACGGCGCGGATGGCAGCCTCGGTTATTCGCCCAATTGATGTTTCCCGTGGTGGAACGACTCCAGGTCAATACCTTGCATGGGGCGATCAGCCATGACTCGCAATGCATCTATCATGTCGTTCCTTTATCGGCCCCTTCGCCTTCGAATCCGTCCCCGGGACTTCGGTATGGCTTGGAAGTCCTGGATGCCGCGACCGGACAGGTCCTTGGGAAGCTGGGGGAATCGAAATCAGCGGAGGACGAATGGAATCGATCGCTGAAACAAGCATTTCCCGCCCTGACATTCGGCGGGACGGAGGATTTCTCCGTCTGCGGTCCGCCGGCCGTGCTGGGGTCGCACCTCTATTTTCTCGCAACGTTGTCGTCGGAACTGGTCTTCCTCGCCGTTCACCAGGAGACGCGGCGGGTGGCGTGGGGAATCGAGGTCGGCCATTTGCCACCGCATTTCGGCCGCTTGACTTCGAGAGCGTACACAGGTTGTCGTCCGATCTGGACGGGGAAACTGTTAATCACCCCGACCGCGAGCGGGGTCATCGCGGCGTTCGATCCGATCTTGCAGCAGGCTCAATGGTATGCGCCGATTCCGGTCGATGCGCCGTTCCATTCGTTGGTCAGAGGAGAGGCGTCGGCCACGTCAGCGTCGGATCTCGCGCTGCGCACCTGGCGCGAGGCGGTCATTTTGCCTGCCGGTGACAGACTGGTCTCAATTTCTCCGGAATCGCAGGCGGTGCATTGCCTGGAGACGGCGACGGGGCGGCTGATCTGTTCAATTCCTCGCGAAAACGGTCTCACGCTGAGCGGAGTCTCCCACGATCGCCTGTATGTCCTCGAGCCCGCTGCGATTCGAAGTCATGATCTGACGACGGGTGCGATGCAATGGCGAACGGTGATCGGCGAAATTTGCGGACACGGCGCCTTGATCGGGAACCGCATCGTTCAACCGTTGGCGGAAGGATCGGTCGCCGTCATCGATCTTCAGTCGGGCCGGCGGCTGCCCGGGACCATTCATGCGGATATGACGCTGGGAAACCTGCGGCCCGTGGACGACGGGTGGTTGAGCGTCGATGAATTTCAGATCAGCCGTTTTCGCGATTTGACGTCGCCGCGCAGCGACGAGCCGCCTGAAAGACTTTTCGCCGATCTGACGGCCCAACAGGAGAATCTGGAAGCGGGAGATTTCGCCGCCGTGAAGAAGTTCGCACTCGGACGGAGTGACGAATCCGCGCGGGAACTGCTGCGACGCGCTGATCTGGCGGAATTGCGATTCGCGCCGAAACAGGGACCGGAAATTCGGGAACGGCTGCTCAGCCTCTCAAAAACTTCCGTCGATCGCGGAGAGGCATTGCTGGCATTGGGCCAAGCGTCATTGGCAACGAGTGCGCTTACGACCGCAATGAAAGACGGGCTCGACGGTCTGCCGCTCGAGCTGACCGGAGAGGTCGAAATTCGCGAAGACGCCGTCCGGCGGGTTCGATGGGACCGTGCTTTTCTGGGTCTGGTTCTGGAGGCTTATCGAACGAGCCAGGACGATCAGCGGGCGTGGTGCCAGGAACTGATCGACCGCCAACGGACTGCGGCCGAGGAGTCGTCAGACCCGTTTGCGCCTCAGCAATTCTGTCAGCGAATGCGGATGTTTCCCGGCGTGCGACGACGGATGTCGCGCGAACCAGAATCCGTCTTTCTCGGATTAGGGTCGTTAGCACGCGAAATGCTCTTGCGGGAAGCCATCGATTCTCACGACGAGGTCGCTCGAATTGACGCCTTGTTTCGATTGCGACAGGAATGGCGGGAAACGGGGTTTCGTCAGGAAGCCGTCGACATCGAGCAGGATCTCTTGCGAGACATACCGGGCGCAATTACTGCCCAGGGCCTGACGGTTACACAGCGGCTCGCTGCCGAACACGCGGAGATGGATCGTCTGCTGCGTCGGGAGTATGGCGGGCCGATTGACGGCTGGCCGCGGACCAAGCCGAAGTTTTCGACCGAAGCGGAGGAGGACGTCGACGAATCGCATCGGACGATCATCCCCATCAACAGTCAAGGAGGGACGCTTTGGGAACGACTGGAAGCGGGCATTGATCGCTATGGCCGCCAGTTGCAGTTTTCCGGCGCCGGACAGAACGGCCCCTGGAGCGTGGAGATTCCAAAATCTTCGGCCGGCGTGCATCCCTACACGTATCGGGGCTGGGCCATCGGACCGTTGCTGATCGTGCGCATCGGCACCCTGTTGGCCGCGGTGTCGCCGTTTGACGATCAAGGGAATCCACAGGCCAAAGTCCTCTGGTCGCGTGACCTGCTGGAAACAACGCGGCTCTTGCCGGAACAACTCGCGGTAGAACGTGTTCCCGCGCCCTGGAAACAAGTCGAGGACGAATTTCGCCTGGTCGACGGGTTTCATCGGGACTTGGGCCGCATCGGGCCGCTACGAGCTGGTTATTTGTGTTTTCAGCAACAAGGGAAACTGGTGGCCGTCGAGCCGTTGACCGGTCGGATGTTGTGGGAACGCTGGGACGTCGCTCCGGGAACCATTCCGCTGGGAGACAATGATCAAGTCCTGTTGTGGCGTCCGGACGAGGAGGAGCTCGAAGTGTTGTCCGCTGGCGATGGCCGGACGATTGGCCGAAGAACCTGCGAGGTCTCGCCGCGGGAGGTGTGGCATGTATCCGGAGGCACGGTTTGGACTGGCCAGGTCAACGAGGGATTGGTCGTTGCCTGCCGGGATTTGATCGCAGATCGATTGACCTGGCAGACTCGATTTCCGCCGGAGAGTCAACCATTGCGACTGGATCATCGGACGGGAGGCGTCATTGATCCGGGCGGACTACTGTATTTGTTTGATCTGCACACCGGCGCACCGTTGGGAGAACCGCTGACGATCGACGTTCCTCAACCGCTGGAACGAGTGACGGTGCACCGGGACGAAAGCCGGTGGTATCTTGGTTTGTCAGGGTCGATGGAACGGGTCTTCGACTGGCAATCGACGCAGCCGTTTCTCGGGTATCGACGGCCGATGATGCGCGGACCGCTGTATGCAATCGACCGGGCGACGCGGCAGATTGTTTGGCGCAGTGACCTCACGGGCGAGCCCTGGCTGTTGGATCAGCCTCCGGCGGCGCCGGTGCTGGTTCAGGCCTTCAAACGTCCGCCGCTGGTGCCCGGGCAGGGGATCGGCGAGGGAGTGTTGCGGGTCTTGGACAAACGGACGGGGCAGGAATTGCTGACGCACCGGGATTTGAATCTGACGCCGTATGTGGCGGTCGACGTCGATCCCGATTTGAAACGCGTTTCGCTGAAGACGGAGCGTCTTTCGCTTCGTCTGGATTATGATGTGACGGCGGGAGAATAACGTCGCGCACGCAAAGTCCGGAGAACATCGATCCGAGGGGATGATTTCCCTCAGGATTTTTTTCCCGGGGCCTCGTTGGGAGTTTTCCTGACCGAGCGCCAGCCCTCGGCGAGTGCTAAGGCGGAGGCTTGAATCTCGAAACTTGCTTCGGCGCGCGCTCGAGCGGCTTCGCGGAAGCGCAATGCAAGTTCTCGATCCTTCAGCAGTTCATTGACGGCGTTCGCCAGAGCCATGGGGTCGCGCGGCGGGACGAGGCGGCCGCTGAGTTCGGGCTCAAGGATCTCCCGCGTACCGCCGACGTCGGTGGCCACGATGGGGACGCCGCAGGCCAAGGCTTCCAACAGGACGCGGCCGAGCGGTTCCTGCAATGCCGGATGAACCAGCAAGTCGATTTCATTGAGGAGGCGGTCCACATCGTTTCGCTCGCCCAGCCAATGGGCGCGGCCGGCGAGCGGCGGTTCGGCGAATCGCTGCCGTATCGTGGCTTCATAATCGCGGCTTTCCGGCTTGTCGGAATGTCGTGCGCCGATCATTAGGAAATGCACATTCGGATGTTGCCTCGCAATGTCCTCAGCAGCCACGGCCAGCACGTCCCAGCCTTTGCGGAGTCCGATTTGACCGATCGTGGCGAGGAGCCGCGCGTCGGCGGGCAAGTTCAACTCGCGTTTCAGCCAACCGGTGGCCGGTCTCGGGCGAAAGAGTTGCAAATCGATGCCGTTATGAATGACGACGGTGTTTGAAGCATCCAAACCTTGCGCGACATGGAATATTCGTGTGGCGTCCGAGACGGCGAAGAGGCGGTCGAGGCGATTCAGATCGGTAATGGCAGCCGCGCTGAGACCGATGATGTCTCGCAAGTGAGCGGTCGCGGGTGGCAGGAGCCGATCTGCAATCCGTCCGAGCATGCGTCCCATGGCGAGGCTGTTGGCATGGACGAGATCGGGGGCGATGCGTCCGAGATGTTCCATTAACGAGGTTTCCTGGATGTCGTTGGGCAACCGTTCACCCGCCGCCGTGCGAATGGGCCAGGAAACCTGTCCGAGATTTCGTGCGGACAGGGCCCCGGCCAACGGGCCGGCAGGCGGCGCGAGAAAGGTGAACTTCCAATCGGCCTGCCGTTGGCACAGCTCATCGATCGCGGCGAGCAACGACCGTTCGCCGCCATGCAGGGACGGGTATTCGCAGAGGACGGCGAGGTGCATCAGAGTCGAGGGTCAAGAGTCAAGAGTCGAGAGCCACACAGGACAGCATAGCGGTGATCATTGTTTCCTGGGGCTGGTTTCTTGTATCTTTCCCACAAGAATCACCAACAAAAGGAACCCGGAGTCGCAGACGCCGGGCTTGGAAATCAGAAAGACCTCACATGCCTGCCGAACGTCAATTGGCACACATGGTTTACTTCACCCTCCACGACGGCTCGCCGGACAATATTGCGAAGCTGATCGACTCATGCTACCGGAACTTGAAGTCGATTCCAGGAATCGTCTATTTCGGCACGGGGACGCTGGTCGAGGAACTGGCCCGCCCGGTGAATGACCGGGCGTTTCACGTCGCACTGAATGTGGTCTTCGCGACAAAGGCCGACCACGACGCCTACCAGACGGCCCCGGGGCATCTGGCGTTCATCGCTGAGAACAAGCCCAGTTGGGCCCAGGTACGAATCTTCGATTCCTGGGTTGAGTGAAGCGAGTAGTGAGAAGCGAATAGCGAGTAGCCAAACCCGCGGGGCAAACCAAGGCGATTCCGAATTGGTGATTGGTGAATGATTGTTGGGGATTTGGGATTTGCGAAACCCTAAACGGGGTCTGTCGTCTGGTCAAAATCACCAATCGCCAATCACCATTCATCAATCTTTTTTATTCTTCCTGCCCATCGGCCCGGCGGAGCTGTTGCAGGAATTCCTCGATCTCGGCGTGCATTCGCTGGTTGGTGCGGACGATGAGGCCGGCTGGGGTCCATTGGAGCGTGCTGGTTCCCCCTTCCGACGTCCATTCACCCTCTCCCCCCACGGCGTCTTTGATGGCCGTTTCGATTTTCTGATTGGCATCGTCTTTGTCGCGGTGCGCCTTGTCAATCAGCGGCGGCAGCTCGTCGATGTTGTAGATTCGCAGCTCCTGATACTTGGGCGACCTGGCCTTTTCGCGCGTGGTGATCATCAAGACTTCGTTCTTGACGACGTAGTCGAGGTTGTGAGGCTCGAGCATCAGGTCGAGAACATTGTGAAGTTCGGCCCCGGAGAGTTCGAGCGTGACTTGCGTGTCCAAAGACAAACCTTCTTCAGCAATTTCCTGTTGGTTGATGAAGATTTCAATGCGGTGACGATCCTCAATGAAATCCATGGCGTCGCGGAGTGTGGAATCGACGAAGCTCACTTCAGTCTTGTCATGCAGCGCCTGGTAAAGTCGTTTTTCATTGGCCGACATCCGGCGGTATTGAACGGTGCTCGAGGGGAGTTCCGTCGTGAGCGTGTTGCCCGACATCGTGACGCTGCCGTAGGCAGAGACGGTCCCCGATTTCCCGTCGCCGCTGATCGTGCCGGTCTTTCCGGATTCGTCCTTCGAGTCGACAACTGTCGCCGACGCCAGAACGATGCCAGCATCGGCGGGAGCTTCGAGGGCATCCAGTTCTGAGGCAATCAAGGCCGGCGGGCCGAGCGGCAGATCGTGGCGTATCGACGAAATCCCCACGCCGGCGGTTCCGAGGAGCAGCGACGCGGCGACGACCCAACCCGTGATTTTTCCAGCGTGATAAATTCCCATCGTGGTGATCTCCTGTTGCGCTAGGCGGGCCGACGGGCTCCGCGGGATTTCGTGATTCAGTACGGGATCGAACGACAAAATACTGTGAACCGTGGCATCGATCAGCGATGGCGACGGCGTCGCCGCGATGGCCTGTTGGGATTGTTCCAGCACCGCGACCGTCATGCCGAAGACCACGCCCCGACGAGCCAGCCGCACCCGCAGTTCATTCCGGCCGCGCTTCAGCAACCCGTCAACCGCTCCCTCGGTGAGTTTTAATTCCGTCGCGATTTCACGCTGCGTTTTACCTTCCAGGTGATGCAGCACAATCGGCGAGCGGTACTTTTCCGGCAGCCGGGCGAGTTCCGCGTCGAACAGGGCCACATCGTGCCGGGTCGCCAGTTCGGCCAATGCATCGGTATCAATCATGAGGTGTTCCTCCTGCACGCGGACGACGGCCCGGCTGCGCTGGCGGCGCAGCCGCTGGGCGATGCGATGGGCGACGCCGTACAACCACGCAGCGAGGGATTGCGGCTGGTGAATCCGGTCGCCCCGCCGGACAAGCACCAGAAACGTCGCTTGAAACGCATCTTCCGCATCGGGCGTGTTTCCCAGCAACCTCTGGCAGACGCCGCGGACCAGCGCCGCGTGCCGGGTGATGATTTCCGTCAGCGAGATTTGATCGTGGCTCGTCAGATACAGGCGCAGGAGTTCGCCGTCAGAACGATGAGCAGGCTCTGGCGGTTGATTGGGCACAAAAGGTTCCTGGGCGTGTGACACCGTCACCGAGCGACGATGGGGAAGTGAAGTCCTGGGTGCTCCCCCAGTATAGTGCGGGGTGGGTTCACGGTCGGGCGCGGAATTTTTCAAAATGAAGAAAGATTTTCGGGCGATAATGGTGTCTTCCCATTTCCCCACGTGCACTCCGCCGCAAACGAGATCGAATTGTTCGAAGCTCGATTTATCGCGGCTGGTGCGGCTGTGGAGCCGTGATGAACCCCACAACGCCAGAAGCAGGAGCGTCCGCGGCGTCACCTGGGGACCCGCATGCGGCGGGGCCTCCTTTGCGTCGCTTTTTCCGTCGAGTTACACTCGCCGAGAGTTTCACCACAGAGAAGGTCGTTTCCCCCGGAGCAATCCTGATGGCTTACTTTCCCGAAGTCCCCAAAATTCCCTTTGAAGGCCCGAAATCGAAGAACCCGCTGGCGTTCAAGCACTACAATCCCGATGAGACGATTGAAGGTCGCAGCATGCGGGAATTGTTCCGGTTCGCCGTGGCTTATTGGCATACGTTCCGCGGGACCGGCAGTGATCCGTTCGGCGCGGGAACCATGGTTCGTCCCTGGGACGACGGCAGCGAATCGCTGGAAAACGCCAAGCGGCGGGTCGAAGTCGCGTTCGAATTCATCGAGAAGCTGGGAGCCCCGTTTTACTGCTTTCACGACCGAGACGTCGCTCCGGAAGGAGCAACGCTCGCGGAATCGAACAACAATCTCGACGCCGTGGCGAAGGTCTTAAAAGAACAGCAGGACAAAACGGGGATCAAGCTGCTCTGGGGAACGGCAAATCTGTTCTCGCATCCGCGGTATCTGCACGGAGCCTCCACCAGCTGCAATGCCGACGTGTTCGCCTATGCCGCCGGACAGGTGAAGAAGGTGATGGAAGTCACGCACGAATTGGGCGGGGTGAACTATGTCTTCTGGGGCGGCCGGGAGGGCTACATGAACCTGTACAATACCGACATGAAGCGTGAACTGGATCATCTCGCCAAGTTCATGCACATGGCGGTCGAGCATGCCAAAAAAATCGGGTTCAAGGGTCAGTTTTTGTTTGAGCCGAAGCCCAAAGAACCGACCAAGCATCAGTATGATTTCGACGCCGCCGCTTGCTGCAATTTTTTGCGGGCGTATGGGCTCTGGGATCATGTGAAACTGAATATCGAAACCAACCACGCGACGCTGGCCGGCCACACGATGATGCACGAACTGGCCTATGCGTCATTGCAGGATAAACTCGGCAGCATCGACGCGAACACCGGCGACCTGCTCCTCGGCTGGGACACCGACCAGTTCCCCACCGACATTTATCTCACGACGCAGTGCATGCTCGTCATCCTGGCTCAGAACGGCCTGGCCCCCGGCGGCGTAAACTTCGATGCCAAAGTCCGCCGGGAAAGCTTTGACCCGATTGATTTGTTCTATGCCCATATCGGCGCGATGGATACGTTCGCGCGCGGAGCGAAGATCGCCGCTGCCATCCGCAAGGACGGCGCGTTGAGCAACTTCGTAAAACAGCGTTACAGCAGCTATGACTCGGGAATCGGGGCCGAGATCGAACCCGGTCGGGCGACGTTTGAATCGCTCTCGGAATACGTGATCAAGAAAGGCCAGATCGCCCCGAATCAGTCTGGCCGTCAGGAACTGCTGGAGAACGTGGTGAACGAGTATTTGTGATTCGTCGACCCAGCACAAGCACCACGATTCACAATCCGGGCACAGGCGGCGGATCAACGCGACGAGTGGTACTCACGGGTTGAGTGAGCAACCGCCCGTTGCGGGACGCCTGGCTGTACGGGTTGTTATTCAGCAAGTACTGAAATCGGTCGCTGTTCACGGACGACGCCGCGGTTGTCACCGGCGTCGTGGTGGTATTCGAATTGACGTAGGACACCGCGGGACAGGTGACGACGGGAGTCGTCGTCGCCAGATTGTAACTCGTGATGCCATAGTGCGGGGTAACAATTGCGGCCGCCGTATCCCGTTCCGGCGTAGTACGCGGGGTACGCTACACCACCGCCGTAGTAACCGGGTCCAAACGCGTTGCCGATGCCGAGCCCTAATCCCAGGCCGCCCCAGAAACCGGGGTAGCCGTAGAAGCCGCCGTAATACCGGGGGCCGAAGCCGGCATAATGGCGGGGAAGAATCCGCCGCGATAAAACCCTACGCCGCGAAATGGGCCGCCATGAGCCTGGCCCCCACCCCCGCCCCCAGCCGCGCCCATCCGCCACGATATCCCCAGCCACCACGGAATCCCCCGTGGAAACCGCGCGCCCAAGCCGTCTGCGGAGCCAATGCCAGTGCAGCGCCGATCACACAGATCGCCAGCGTGCGAAATGCCGTTCGTGATCCCGTCATTTGGTCGTTCCCGATCAGAGACCGCGGGGGATAATTTTCCGGCGGGACGAGATCCATCCCTGACCACCGAACATCACCCCGCGAATGTCTTCTTGCATCATGCAATTCTACGCTCGACTTGACCAGCCGAAAATTTTCCGGCTTGCAGAGCGAAAGCCGACGTCTCGGCAAACGCTGCGAGGAGTGCCGCGGAGCGAGAACTCTCGGCTGACAAATCGGTCTTGGACGATTTTCGGACATTCACTATGATCCCGCCTCTTCCATTCCGACATTCCGCTGCGAATTTTGTCCCTCGACTCGAGCCAGGAGGCTGCGATGTCGCATCGTCGTCTACTGCTGGCTGCCTTGTTACCGATCTTCATGGGCGGCCTGCCAGGTTGCCTGCTGAAGGTGGCGCTTGATGCTCCGTCCAAGCCGCTGGAACGTCTGGCCCGTGACGCCGACCGCATGGCCGATTCCGCGGAAGACACGTCGCACGCCATTCAGACGGTCTCGCACGAGGTGCGCTCTAAAGTCGGCCCGAACCTGGGGACCATCTATGATCAGGCCGCCCAAACGGCCGATCGCGACCGCAATCCGGTGATCGTCATTCCTGGCATCCTCGGCTCGCGGCTGGTCGACCAGAAATCCGAGCGCGTGGTCTGGGGAGAATTCGGCGGGGACGGGGTGAATCCCGACACAAAACTGGGAGCGGAAGAATTTGCGCTGCCGATGCAGCTGGGCGTCGCTCTGTCTCAATTGACCGACTCGGTTCGGCCCGACGGTGCACTCAGTTCCCTCAAAGTCAGTTTGTTGGGCCTGCCGATTCAGATCGGTGCTTATTTCGAGATTCTCCAGGCGCTGGGCGTAGGCGGCTATCGTGATCCGCACGGCAAATCGACGGAGATCAACTACGGCGAGGGGCACTTCACCTGTTTTCAATTCGGTTACGATTGGCGGCGCGACAATGCCGAAAACGCCCGCCGGCTGCATGAGTTCATCCTGGAAAAGAAGGCCTACGTCGAAGGCGAACGCATTAAACGCTATGGCACGACTGGGCCGGTTCGCTTTGATCTCGTCGCCCATTCCATGGGAGGCTTGTTGGGCCGTTATTACCTGATGTACGGTCCCGCCGAGTTGCCGGCCGACGGCACGCCTCCCGTGCTCACCTGGGCCGGGGCTCAACACGTCGAGCGGCTGATTCAGGTGGGCCCGCCGAACGCCGGGTCGGCCAAGGCATTGGAGGAACTCGTCAACGGCGTCACCTTCAGCCGCGTCTTGCCCAAGTATGAAGCGTCGCTCTGGGGGACGATGCCCGCCGCTTATCAGTTATTGCCGCGCACTCGTCATCGACGTGTGCTTGACGAGGCGTCCCAAGAATCCGTCGACGTGTTCGATCCGGCCGTCTGGGAAAAACATCAATGGGGCCTACTGGACCCCGAGCAAGACGAAGTTCTCAAAAAACTCTTACCGCGGGAACTCCATCCGTCACGGCGCCGTCAAATTGCCGCGGATCATCTGCGAAAATGTTTGCGTCAGGCGGAAAACTTCCAGGCCGCCATCGATCTGGCCGCCGCTCCACCGAAAAACACGACCATTCATCTCATTGCGGGAGACGCGTATCCGACGCTTGACGAATTACGCGTGACGAAACACGGGGGCGTCATTTCCACGGGGACTGCCCCCGGCGACGGCACGGTCACTCGTTCCAGCGCCTTAATGGATGAGCGCCTCGCCAATTCCACGGACTGGGCTCCCCGGTTGACCAGCCCGGTCCGGTTCCAGTCGGTGACGTTTTTGTTGTCGGACCATCGCAGCCTGACCTCGGACCCCGCGTTTATCGACAATGTCTTGTTTTTACTCCTGGAGGCGCCGCGATAAGCCTGCACGTCGCCAAGGCGTGATCCCTGAATGATCGAAACAGGGGCGATTTCCTCAGGAAATCCCGGCCCCTATTTTCGTCTTGCCGGGTTTGGCAATCTGGGCTACAAGTCCCGACTGGCCAGAACGGGGGACTTGCGGCGAACGGATTCGCGGCGGGCCTCGTTGCAACTCCGGCAGCGGCATGGACTACCAGATCAAACCTCCTGGAAAACTCTGCGCCACAACCGGCAAGCCCCTCGCCCCCGGTTCCGAGTGCCGATCCGCATTGATCGAACAAAATGGCCAGTTGGTCAGGCTCGATTATTCGCCGGAAGGTTGGGCCGGACCGCCTCCTGGAGCCATCGGCGTCTGGAAAACCCGGCTGCCGGAACAGGTCGGCCCGCCAAAACTGGATCCCGACCAATTGATGCGCTACTTCGAACAGCTTCAGGAAGAGGCCAGCCCGGCTCACTACGAAACGTGTTACCTGCTGGCGGCTCCTGACCTCAAGGTCCGCCGGTTGCGACTGGACAATATTCGCACCGACGACGAGGGAGCAGTTCTGGAACTGACCGGATTGCGGGGCGAAGGATCATTTGAAGTCCCGAATTTTGAACTCGCGGATGACGAACTCTTGCAGCGCCAGAATTTGTTGCGAACTCAACTCGCCGCGGAGTGGAACGGATGAATCACCCGGGGCGCAACACCATCTGGCCGGCGGAGACCTGCTGGGAATCGTCCTGGCGACAGGGCTGTTGTCCAGCACGGGTTGCTGGTCTCGCTGGGGAAAACGTCAGGACGACTCCGCGTTCGGGAGAAAAGTTCCCTGCCGGCTCCCCCCTGACGCCACGGCTGAGGACTACGTCGATTACGTCAACCAAAATGTAAATCGGCTGGAAGGCTGGCGCGCCAGCGGCGTGAAATTGCGAGCCAACAACATGCCCCAGCTCGACGCGCTTGATCGCCGTCGAAAAAGCCAACCACCTGCGGATTATCGTCAGCTCGTTCACCGGGAACGAGGTCGATCTCGGCTGCAACGAAGACATCTTCTGGTTCTGGGCCAAACGTCAGCGGCCGGCGGCCATCATGTACGCCAAACATGATCAACTCGACACAGTGCGAGAATCCGCTGCACTTTGACCCCTTCGAACCCAGTTGGCTGATGGAGGCTTTTGGCGTCGCTCCGCTCGATCTCAGGGAATGGAATTAGAGCCGCTGCCGGACAAGAAGTCGGCACGGCTGGTGTCGTTCGTGACGCTGCCAGAGCAGGAAGCAAATGCGCAAAACGATCACCATCGACACCTGCCACGGCCGCGTGCTGGAGCACGCCGTTTCGATTCCTCGAATCAGGTTCTTGCGCAGGCTTCGTTCTTCGATCATCGGATTGATCCGGAGACGGGAATCGTGATGCCGCATCATGTCGACTCAACTGGCCTCAGGCCAATATGACGCTGACGATGGATTTGGGAAAAATCGAGGTGAACCCCGCAGAGCTGCCGGCGAACCTGGGAAATGCCTCATGCCGGAATATCCTCTGCTGAATCTCGAAGATGTCGTCCGCCGAGAAAGCGGGCGGCGCCCGGCCTGGTACCAGCCAGGTGACGCCCGCCGCTTACGAGAAGATTCCGGCGACAACTGGCAGGCCCGCCGCGTTACGACGGACGAGCTTCCGCGGACGATTCCGAAGCGGAATAACTTTCACGCTGATTTCATCAAAATCTCGCCGAACCACGCGGGAAGCAGATTCAAGTCTTCCAGCTGCAATACGTCGGCGAGCTCGACATGCGACTGCCTGAAATTGATCGAGCACGTTGCCATACTCGTTGACCGCAAGGCTCAACGTCTTCTGCCACGATCACGTCGCCGAAGTTGACTTCCTGTCCCGCGCGATAGCGGCGCCAGACCCCGCGATATGTTCGCACCTGATCGAGCGATCTCAGGTCCGATAATTCACGGCGACGGTTCGCGCCGTATCGTAACGTCCGAGAATCTCCGCCAGGCGGCCGGTTAAATTGTTCTGAGCCGCGGCGAACGCCCGTTCGCGATTGATGATGGCCGACTGCGTGGCCAGGATGTTCCCCTGGTTGCGATCCCAGATTGGCAGCGGCGCTCCCACTTGGAAGTTGTAGGAATTGACGAACGGCGGAACTCCATAGGCGTGCTGATAGGCTCCATAAAAATCGACATCGGGAATTCGCGGCCGAATGTATTCCAAGCGTGACAGATATTGTTGCTGCACGATCTGATTGCGGACCGATCGCAATTCCGTATGGTTCTCCAGCAGGAAGGCGACGGCTCGGCTGTAGTCGACGTCCGCGGGGGCTTGGTCGGCTTCGCCTTCAACGCGAAATTGCTCTTGTTCCAAGAATCCAATGGCCGCCCCCAATCGCCGTCCCGCCGCGATCACTCCGTTCTGCGCGTTGATCACCGCGTTTCTCGCCTGCATGGCGAACACCTGCAGCTGCAACGGCTCATAAGCGGCCGCTTGTCCGCCGGCGACGAGATCGACCTGCGCCCGCAGTTCATCCGTGAACGCACCAGTGCCCGCTGCATTTCTCGTCGTTTTTTCGCCACCAGCAGATCGAAATAGGCTCCGCGCACTCCCGTGGCGACATCAATCCGCATTTTCTGATAGGCGATCTGGGCATTGTCGAATTCCATGGCCGCTGCCGACCTTTGGAGTTTCAACTTTCCTCCGGTGATGATCATTTGATTGATATAAGGCCCCTTGTACCCTTGAATCCCCGGACCGATGGTGTCCTGTTCCCAACCAACCAACGGGTTGGGATGCAACCCGGCCTGAATCATCTGCCCATAGCCACTTCAATCTGCGCCGAGGCCCTGCATCAGCGCCCGGGTGATTGTCCCAGGCGGTCGTTTGCAGGTCCATCAACGTCACACCGGTTGCGATTCATCTTCATCCGCACCGTAAGCAGGGACCGGCAACCTGGGATAGGGGAGCTCAATGAGTGCCTTGCGCTCTTCAAGGAAAGTGACTCATCGATCTCAGGCGCGGTAACCTGGGCGCTCGCTCCCTGGCAATTCCCGGGGCACTTCAAATCGAATGGACGAACGTCCCGAGTCACGTCGCCAGTTTCGACGGAAACCACCAGCGGCTCAGGAACAGGAACGGGAAGTTGACGCTCCGCTTCGGGCGCGGTTTCCGTCTGGCTGGCCACGGTGACCGTCGAGTCATCCGCCGCCTGGGATTCATCGTCGCTTAAGTCGTCGGTGGCGGTGGCCATGACGACGGATTAGGTGTTTCGTTTCCCCCGGCGAGCTACCGATATGTATCGGTTCGGAGTCTCATCGATCACTCCGTGGTCCTCGTCAGTCGGATCGTCCGCGAATCTGCCCCCGGCGATCTCTCGGCAACGGATGATTTTCCGTCGACGGTGACTTTCGAAAATTTGAACGACTTCAAATGGTTTCACCGGACGGTCGTGCAACCTACGATCCAGACTGAGCGCGAAGTCCACCCGGCAGCAGCAATCGACGACAGTGACGGACAGACCATGCTCAACATCGATGCGTTCCCCACTCCGTGAAGGCAGATCTGCCGGAGGTATCGACGATTTCAATCGAAGCGAATTAACGGGGCCATGAGCCCTGGAACGATTGATACGACTGTCACAGGGTCCCAAACAGTCCGGCAGAATCCGCTGAATCAGCCGAAGACCGTTCAGGAGACAGGAAAAGGGGCAACAGCTGATGTAAGGAAGTTGACCATCGACCGGAAACAACCGCCCCGCGCGGCACGATCTGGTGGAGGACGCCGCTCACCGGAATGCTCTGGTGACGGGTGTTCCCATTGGCGCAGGAGCGTCCCGGGCAAGAAGTTCAGGGCAGCGCAGGGACTGGATTACTGCGGCCCGTTCGAGGGCGGCAATTCAATGTCCACGATTCGCGCCGTCGGCCGAGTGAAATCGAGCACGATCGGCCGCGGCGTCACGGCTTGCACCGTGTTGCCGCCTGCGTCGCGCGCCACGACTTTGAAATAGAGTTGCGGCGGCGCTCCCGGCCCGACGGTCCAGACGAACTCGCCCGTATCCGCGGACCAACCGCTGATCGATTCCCACGTTCCACTGGAGGAACTCGAGACATAAATCGCAATCGGCTTGTCCGACGGATGGGCGTCGGTCATCTTCCATCGCAGCTGCACCTGATTGGACTGCGCGCCTTGACCCTGGCGTATCGGCAACATCTCCAGTGCAGGCGGCGTCTGATCGACCACCACCTTGATCGCCGGTTCTTCGCCGGCGTCGGCGGATCGATCGCGAGCCCGGCTCCGCTCCGAGCGCGGCGTTGGCGAACCCGAACGTGCCATCTTGCGGGACTTCGACCTCAAACGGGCTCTGGTGGTCAGGGTCATCCGTATTTGAACCACGTCTGACCCGTTATCACGTGATGAACAGTTCCACGCCCGAGACGCCCGACAGCCCCACATCGTCAATCTCCCATACCCGATCTGGAATCGCTTGGCGGCCACGACGCGGCTCTCGCTCGTCGGCGCCCGAAGAAACGGCGGCGGCGTGCCCGGCTCCGACCAGCGTTCCTTGGTAATGTCTGGCCGTGTCTCAGAGTTTTTCGGTGATCAACCGCGTCCTTGCGGGATCGCCACGGAATTCCCGCTCGACAATCTGCGGCAGCGGCACGATGGCTGGTCCGTTGGGAGCTGCGACGCACCTGCCGGCAGCGGGGGCTGGTGTTAGCGCCGGCACAAATCCGGTCCCCCAGCGGACTGCGGCTCTGGAGCCAGTTTGTCGTTGCGGGCGATGGGTTGCCGTAAATCGGGTTCTGGGCCGGAGGCGCCCGAGCACCCCGTTCCACCCTCAACTTGCGTCTGGCTCTGGGCTGTCCGTGACATTCCCCGCCGAGTCCGCAACCGTCCCGCACTGGGACAGTTCCCCCTTGAGGAATCGACCACGAGGTTTGTCCGGATTCGCGCGGCGCGATGCTGACGATTTGCCAGTCATTCATCCCTGTCTGGCGTATTCCAATCGCAGCGTCGCAATATCGAGATTGGCGTCCAGGGCCTGCCACGACATTTCCACGCGGCCCGGCGCAATCTGTTGCACCGTCAGGTCCAACGTCGGCGTGGCCATGTCGACCACCACCGTCAATCCCGTTTCATACACATCGCTCGCCGGATGAAGTTGGTTCCGGGCGTCCAGCGTCTTGACGCAGAATCGGTATTCTCCATCACCGGGAGCTTGGAACTCGAATTTCCCGGCTTGCGGGCTGATCGACTGCGCCAGTTCCCAAGTTTGTTCCTGGTCGGATGAGACATATAACCGAAGCTCCCGCGCATTCATTCGCTGCAAGGCTTCAGCATTGAATTTGAACGGAATTCGAAAGCGGCTCTTGTTCGTCAACACCGGACCGCCGAAGTCGACGCCGCCAGCGGACCGGCGGCGATTGCCAGCCAGCCGATAGCCAGACACAGGATACGCCAGCGCGGCGTCATCACCGACTTCCCTCCCTGGGCTCAATCAATCGCCGGTAGTCCCCATTCTGGGCAAACGGGTTGCCAGTGCGACTAAATGACCCGCGCACCCGCTCATGTTCGAACGCCTCATCCAGCGGTATCGGCCGAAGCGATGTTACGACTTCAAACGAAAAGGGGGAGTTAACGGCCTGCAACGGATTTACGGGGCCAGGGCCGCCCAGGGATGCCTGTCAAATCGGGACTTGCCTCAGCTCTGTTGGCCAGCACGGAGCTCGCGAGCAACTCAACATACTGACGGGCCAGATTTCGAATCCGGCCGAAGTCGCCCTGTTCCAACGCGCTTTTCTCCACCAGCGAGCTGCCCAGTCCGACCGCGCACGCGCCGGCGGCCAGAAAGTCCGGCAAAGTTTGCAGATTGACTCCACCGGTGGGCATCAACCGCACCTGGGGCAACGGCCCTTTGATCGCTTTGAGATACGGCGGACCGCCGATCTCCGCCGGAAAAACCTTCACGACGTCCGTTCCCGCTTCCCAAGCCGTAAGAATTTCCGTGGGCGTGTATGCGCCCGTCATCATCACTTTGTCATACCGATTCGCCATGCGGATCACATCCACATTCACTGTCGGCGAAACCAGAAATTCGGCTCCGGCCAACAGAGCGGCGCGGGCCGATTCCGGGTCCAGCACCGTTCCCGCGCCCAGCAAAATGTTCCGGCCCATCTGCTTTCGGACGGCCGAAATCACCTCCAGCACGCCCGGCACGGTAAACGTCACTTCGATGACATCGATGCCGCCCTCATAGAGGGCCTGGCTCACCTGCACCAGTTGCTCTCCCGACGTCGCGCGGATGATCGCCACCAAACCGCAGTTCAAGACTCGATTCAAATCGTCATGCCGACTCATGTGTATTTCGCTCTCGGTTGTTCGCTGTCGAGAAACCTGTTTCTTCACGCCTTCCTGAGTGAACGGAGCCGTTCATTCCACCGCCGAAAATTTCTCCACGTATTCCAGCACCCACTGGTTGATCAATTCTCGAAATCCGTCCAGATCGACCTCGGCCAGAAACTGAAAATGATTGCGGCTGAAGACTTCCTTGTTGCGAATCGCGCCGCGAGCCGACATCGCCAGAATCCGCGAGTTGGTATAGGGCTGAACCAGCATTTCCAAACGGCTGTATCGTTTGGAAATCGGGCGGCCGGCGCCGCCGTCGATATCATCGCGACTGATTTTCGCTCCCCAGCCGTCAGTGGAAACCACGGTCTGGAAATCAAAGGCCGGGAACGCGTCCGCCACGCGCTGGAGGCAGCGCTCGATATGTTCGGAGAGTTCTAAACGCCATCGAGAGTGCAGGGATTTGCATTCTTCGTCGGTCATCTCGGCCTGCTGGCGCTGCCGTTCTGACGAGGACTTGGATTGCTGCCCCCGCTGAATCGCCCGCTGTAAACGGTCTTCGAAGTCCATCGATTCCTACTCCAGGCCGCCTTGAGACGCGGCGTGACATGGTGCCGCCGTCCAATTGTAGCGCCCTCACAGATCGTCCGCCATTCTGCAATGTCATTCGCGGACTGCAAAGAACGGCCTGGCGAAAAATCCCGGACTGTGAACCCGCGAGTCAAGCCGCTCAGGATGAGCACGGCGTTTCTCCGCGCCTTTCGCCCGGCACGGCTCCGCGACCTGCTGGCTGTCAATCGCTGTCGGAAATCCCGAGGATCGGCGGCGGCGAGGGCAAGCTGCCGCATCGGGCTCGATCTCGAAAGCAGCCGTAAAAAAACAAACGCGACGAAGGGCCGGGGCCTTCATCGCGTTTGCAAAACACTCACTTGCTACAGGAAACAACCGTTGCCTCTAGCAGATGGGATGGATGCGTTGTCGCTTAGTAACGACGACCGCCGCCGCCGCCACCGTATCCGCCGCCGCCCCGAGGACCGCGGCTGCCACCGCCGCCGCCGCCGCGTTCTTCGCGAGGACGTGCTTCGTTGACGGTCAGTTTCCGTCCCTGAAAGTCCGCGCCGTTCATGGCATTGATGGCTTCTTCCCCGCCATCGCCCATTTCCACGAAACCAAAGCCCCGTGAACGCCCGGTTTCGCGATCCATCACCACCGAAGCCGACTGCACTGTGCCAAACTGGCTGAACGCCGTTCGCAGATCATCCGAAGTCGTGCTGAACGACAAATTGCCAACATACAAGTTCTTGCTCATCGTCACCCTTTGCGAGCCGGAAACGGCTCATCAAACACAAGGACCGCCGCGCAAGCGACGGTGTACTGCAAAGAAGTCTCTGAGGAAGCCGGGTGACGTGGAGCGGTCGGAACTGTCCCGACAAGCAGTCCTGCGCCGCGACCCCGTTTCGAATTCCCAAACAGACGGAACAGCACCAGCGCGAGGCGAGCTTGGACAGTTCGGCGAACGCCGCAAACCAAGACAGGTCAACGTGGACAGGAGCAATTTCGTCAGAGCCTTCTCCGATCGACCGGAACCGCCAGTCGACAGCGTGGATTATACGGCCGTTCTCGGAATTGGGAACAGAAAACGATCCTCTGGACGGAAATTCACGAAAAAAAGGAGCCCCCCCGGCGTAGCCTTCGAATTCCGTGCCCGGGGGCGAATCGCTCGATTGTCCGCTCGGGGAGTTACAATCCCAACACATCGCCCATCGAGTACAATCCCGCCGGTCTCGAGGCCAGAAACTTAGCGGCCGCCAGCGCCCCGAGGGCATAACTGTCCCGGCTCTGTCCTTTGACGGAAATTTCCAGCGTCTCTCCGAGCATTCCAAACACAATCGTGTGCTCTCCCACATTGTCGCCGACACGCAGCGCGTGATAGCCGATCTCATTTCGGGGTCGCTGGCCAATTCGGCCTTCGCGGCCATGCACGTGCCGCTCCTGTCCCATCTCTTTCGCCACGATTTCTCCAAACCGCAGCGCCGTCCCGCTGGGCGAGTCCTCTTTGTAGCGGTGATGCCGCTCGATGATCTCGACATCGACTCCGCTGGCATGATGCTTCAGCGCCCGGCCTGCGTCGGCCGTCAGCTTCATCGCCAGATTGACCGCCAGGCTCATGCTCGGCGCCATGAGCACCGCCGTGACTTGCGAGACTTCGAGCACTTCATTTTTCTGCTCGGCCGTCAGCCCGGTCGTCGCCACGACCAGAGGAATTCGCCGGGATTCACACTGCCGCGCAATCGTCAGGCAGCCTTCGGGCGTCGAGAAATCGATGATCACGTCGACCCGTTCGCCGATGTCCGCCGTCAACGGCACCCCCAGTCGCCCGATTCCCGCCACGTCCCCGGCATCGTGGCCCAGTTTCTGATGCCTGGGCCATTCATAGGCTCCGGCCAATTGGAACGCGGAATCTTCCGCCGCGAGTGCAACAATTCGCTGCCCCATTCGGCCGCCAGCCCCGTTCACGCCCAGTTGAATTTTGTCGGTCATGATATTCTCGTTGTGAAGATTGCTGTTGTTTGTGTCCGAAACGACGTTGAAGGGCGTTAGCCAGGATCGCGATGGACTGTCTCCGGAGAAAACGCCGGCAGGCAGATCGCAAAATACTCGGCGCCGTCCGCCCCTGGGGTGCTGTAGCGGACCCACTCGCCGGCCTGGACGATCACGGCCTGCCCTGCGCCGACGTCCAGCGTATCGGCATCCGATTCAACACGCACGAAGCCCTTCAGCACGACGGTATATTCGTCAAATTCCGGGCGCTGTCCTGGTTCCTGCCAGCCGGAAGGGCTCTGCATGTGGGCGACGCTGGCCGACGACGTTGCTGAATTCGCTCGACCGACATATTCGCGAATCAGCTTCGGCTTGTTTCCCGCCGCGGTGATCTGTGTTGGTTGAGCGATCAATTGGGGCATCTGGTGTTTCCGAGCGCGCAGTTCAATTCCTCGATGACGTCTGGATTATCTTCGACAGTCAACCGCGTCTGCAATGCCGCGCGAGCCGATTCGCCGCCGAGCCGTCCCAAGGCCCATGCCCCCACGCCGCGCAGCACCGGCTCCGGATCGTCCAGCAGCTGGATCAACGGCGGAACGGCGCGTTCATCTCCCCGATTTCCCAACACGACGGCGGCATTCCGCCGCATCCCGACCCAACCCGGTCGTGACAAGGGCGTCTGGCCAAATTGCTGCGTAAACTCTGCTTCTCCCATCGTCAGGAGCGACAGCGCCGACGCCGGATCCTTCTTCGATTCAGGCTGAAACTCCAAAGTGGCGCTTCGCGGCGACTTCCGATTCCAGGGACAGACGTCCTGGCACAGATCGCATCCAAACAGCCACTCGCCCATCCCAGTGCGCATGTCGCGGGGAATTTGTGATTTCAACTCGATCGTCAGATACGAAATGCACCGGCGCGCATCGAGTACATAGGGTTCAGGAAAGGCCTGCGTGGGACAGACTTCCAGACACCGCATGCAGGTCCCGCAATGATTCGTTTGATGCGGCGCGTCAAACTCCAATTCCGCGTCGGTCAGCACCACGCCCAGAAATAGAAAGCTGCCGGCGTGTTTATTGATCAGCATGGTGTTCTTGCCGAACCAGCCGAGCCCGGCGAGTTGCGCAAAGTCCCGCTCCAACAGGGGGGCCGTATCGATGACCGTCCGCGTCCGGCAGCCGGGACGCAGTTCATGCAGGCGATCCGCCAGTTGTTGCAGTTTGTCCCGCAGAAAATCGTGATAATCGGCCGTCCCCCAGGCATAACGAGCGATCCGTCCCTCGTTGGCTTCGGGGGCGTTCGGTTCCGATGTCTTGTAGTTCCACGCAGCCACGACCAGACTGCGGACCGATTCGAGCACATGCCGCGGATGCGCATAGGCCGCTTCCCTGCGGGCGAGGTAATTCATTTCGCCGGCAAACCCGCGCTCCAGCCAGTTGTGCAATCGGGAAAACCCGCTCGGCGTCACCGCCGGAGCGATCCCGACGAGCTCAAATCCAATTTCCTGCGCCGCCGCCTTGAGCTGGACGGCGGGCGACATGGCGGCTGGCATGGGAAAGAGTTCTTAAGGCTCAAGGAGTTGCGCAGGGGCGGGAATCTGCCCGAGGTGAACAGCTGGACGCCCACTCAATGGCGACGGGAATGGCACCTTCCACAAATCCTATTCTTCGATCGACACCAAATCTCTTCCACGGATTTCCCGGAACTGCGGACTCTCGACGATCATTTCGACCGCCACCGAGAATCGGTACTCGTGCTGTGGCAGCTTGTCCAACATCTCCGCGATCAGCGGTTCATCAGACAATTGCAGGCCCCGGCCGAGCGCGTAACCCAGCAGTTTGCGGCAGAACTGGCGGACAAACGAGTCGCGCCGGGTGTGCGCAAGATAATTCCGTAATCCTTCGAACCCCTTCAATTCCGTGCCATCCGCCATGGTGGAGTTCGTGTCGATCGCATGGCCGGCGGCGTCTTGCTGCTGCAATCGGCCGATGGCGTCGAACCCTTCCAGGGCGTATCCCAGCGGATCAATTCGGACATGGCAGCCGGCGCACCGTTCATCCCGGCTGTGTTGTTCGGTCAACTGTCGCACGGTCAAACCCGCGATCGCGGCTTCGTCGTCCGGCAACGGAGGGACGCCCTTGGGCGGCTTGGGCAATTTCTCGCCCAGTAGAACTTCTGAAACCCAGTTGCCCCGCAGGATTGGGCTGGTGCGCGAGGCGCCTGATTGCTTCGCCATGGTCGCCGCCAGGCCCAGCACGCCGCCGCGGCCTCGGTTTTTCCAACCTTCGACCCGCCGCCACTCGGGTCCCGTGACATCGGCCAGTCCGTAATGCTTGGCCAACGCCTCGTTGACAAAGGTGTAATCCGCATCGAGCAGGCTGACGATCGAGCCGTCCTGCTGGAACACGTCGGTCATGAACCGGATCGCCTCTTCATGGATGTCGCCTCGCAGCGCCACGAACTCCGGAAAATGCTGCTCGCTTTTTTCATCATGCTTGTCGAAGTCGTAAATATGCAGCCATTGGCAGCCGAATTCCGTCGCCAATCGACGAATGCGCTCGTCCTGGAGCATCCGCCGCGTTTGAGCCGCCAGGATCTCCGAGTTCTGCAACTGCTGCGATTGCGCGAGCGCCCGCAATTCCGCATCCGGTGGCGACGACCAGAGAAAATAACTCAATCGACTCGCCAGTTCCCCGTCGGAAACTCGCGCCGCCTTGATTCCTGCCGGTGCGTTTTCCAAGCGGTACAAAAACTTGGGCGAGGCGAGGATCCGCGCCAACAGAAATCGGAACGCTTCGTCGTGCGGGAGTTCTTCACTGCGCAATTGGCGGTATAACACCTGGAACTCGCGCACTTCCTCATTGGTGAGCGGCCGGCGGTAGGCCTGACTCGCGAATTCGATCAATTTTCCAACCTGGACCGGTTCCGCTTCGAGCATTCGCTGCCGGAATGCAGCCGCCGCGTCTTGAATCGGTTTGCGATAAACTTCAAACGCAATCACCAGGTCGGGCCGGTCCTGCGTCGCATATTCCATGATCTGCAAATAAGCGTCGACCTGCGTGAGGGGCGACTGGCTCACGAAATGCAATTCGTCCCACCAGCGATCGAGCTGGGCAATTTCCGCGTCGCTGAGCATCAACCGCTTCAAGTTGTCGTCTTCACGATGATAGAGTGTCAACGTCACCGGTTCGTCGACCGGGACGATGCGCGGATAGCACAGCGCCGCCGGGAACCATCGCCGGAAGTCCTCGAACGCCGCTTCAAATCGTGCTTTGGCCGGTCCGCCCTCGGCGACCAGCACGGGTTGATCCGGCGTCAGGGTTTCCCCTGCGCCAGGGCGTTGCGGCGAAATCTGGACCTGCACGCTTCCTTGTTGAGCCGACTCGGCCGGCAATTCCGCCGTCGCCACGAGTTCGGATCCTTCCAGCAACGACTTCGGCAGCCGGACCTCGATGACAGCCGGGGCGCGCATCGCCAAGTCAGCCGGATCAATTTTGCTGCCATTCGAACTTTTCCCAAACAACGCGGGGTCCAAGCCCGGACCAGTATTTCCCGGATTCTTTGCGGTGGAATCGGCCCCGTGTTTCTGCGAGCGCGCTCCGGCGAACAGCGGTCCGCTCAGCGAGGACAACTGTCGGAACAACACCGCATCGGGATGATTCGCGTCTTCCGGCGGCCTGGTCGTCAATAACCGTTGAACTTCGTCGGCCAGCTTCCGCTTTTCTGTCGAATCATTCGCCGCCTGCCAGCGTGCAAGGACGGAACCCGCCGGAATCACCGAGCCGGGTCCCTGATCTTTCACAGGTTCGGTATAGAGATGCCAGACTCCCGCATTCCCGAATCCATCGGCGTGCGGATTCGCCGTCTGGATGCTGGGAGAAACATCCTTTGTCAGGCTCCACATCCTCGGCGACGGCTCCTGGCTGGTGATGACGAGTTCGATGTCGGTGAGATCGCAGGAATGATTCGCGTCGCGCGGACCGATCAACAGCGACACCAGATCCCCTCGTAGCACGGCAATGTCTGCGATCGGCCCGACCTTGACCGGTTGCCCCCCTTGCGAGACGCCGCTCGCCAATCGCTGCCGGGTCGCTCCGCGGCGCAGTTCGAGCGACCAGGTCACGCCGTTTCCGCACTCGGGATGGGCATGGGTGACGGTCGCTTCAATCCGGACCGGACCAGCCAGCGGGCTTTGCCAACCCGCAGCCGTGGCTAACGTCGGCGAGGGATGAACCGTCACGCCGTGTGCTTTCATGTTCCCCGGAATGCGGACCGATTGGTCCGAGGAATTCGCGACGATCTGCGGCGTTTCGGCAGTTCCCCACCCGGACACGAATTCATAACCGCCGACCTGATTCAACTTGGCGGTGAAGTGATCGAGTTTGAGCGCGGCATCGGAACCGATCCCTAAATACTGGAACCACCTCCAGCGACGACGGTTCCACTCCAAATTGTTTTGCCAGATCTCCCAGGGGAGGGCTTTGGTCGGCCTGGCTGGCCGCAGCGGCCGCCGCCAGCGACTTGGCCGCGTCGGCGAACAATCGCTCGCGCGCCGCGAGCATCGCCCGCGTGAATTCCCGCACATCCTTCAACAGCAAATCGGGTTGACCGGGCGTCACAATGCGGGGTTGTCGCCAGATCACATCATCTTCCGCCGCGCGTCTCCCGCCGTGCCCGCGGCGAGATAGAGCACGACTTCGTCCCCGGCGGAATCCGCGGGGACCTTGAACCGGAGTTCCTGCCGAGTCGTCAGCGGATTCACGGGCACCATCCAGGGCTTTAAGTGACCAACACTTTGAAATCGCGTTAAAGCGTTCTGCCATTTGGCGATCTCCTCGGCGAGAGCTGTCAGCTGATCCGGCTTGGCGACGCTCCATTGACGACGCACGTTTTCGAGGAGCGGCGATAGTTTCTGTTCGTTGAGCAAGCTCCACAGCGACCGGAGATATTTCGGACTTATTCCGTGTTCTGGGCGACCGACTCAAACGACTTCTTTCCCGCGGCGCAGGCGGGGCCATCGGTCAATAGGACGGCGAGGTACTTGTCGATCGGCAACCGACCTCCTCCGTTGGTGTCGATCACGATTTCCTGGATCTGCATCCGCGTGGCGCCGTTGGCGTTGGTATAGCGGTGGTACAGGGCGCGGATGTCGGCCAGATTTCGTTCGTCCAATCGCTCGGGGTCGAAGAAGCGGAAAAGCGGAAGCCATCCGGAAGCAACACCGCGTGTTGTGAGATGGCTTTGGCGGCATCGAGATATTTCGTGAACAGCGCGGGTGACATGCCGAGCGCATTGCCGGCGTTGGTGAACCCTTCTCCGCCGCCGCCGTCGACTGGAAATTCCTCGGCGGGGTTGAGCGGCTGGCCGGTCAACTCGCGAATCGTGTAGGTGTACTCGGCGTTGTTCAACCGGCGTACCACGACGGGGCCCGGATCACCGGCATTGGCTTCACCTTCGACTTTCAAGTAGCGATCGATCCAACCACGCAAGAGCTTTCGCTGGTCGGCGGACAGCGGGGGAGCGTCCTTGGGAGCATTTCACCGTTGTCCAGCATTTCGACCACTTTGAGCCAGACGCGAGGATGCTTCCGCACGTCGTCGATCGTGCGAAACTGCTCGAGATCGACTTCCCCGGCTGTTTCCTGTGTGGAATGGCAGTCCAGGCAGTGACTTTTGATCACCGCTCCGACGTCGGCCTGCAATTCGCGGTCCAACCCGACGAACAGCGCGAGGGTTTTGGTTCCGCTCCGCAGACGACGCCGACCAACAGCCACCAGGCCGAGAGTATTAACGCTGCCTTTCGCATGACGCGATTTCCTTACAATTCAGAAACGGCTGGACGGACAACGGTTTTCCAGCATTGCCGTCAGGGCTTGGGATGATTCTGATCATCGACATGGACCACCTGCGGGCGGAAATTTTCCAATTCCCGATCGTCGATTTGCGCATAGGCGCAGATGATGATCAAATCTCCCGGGTGAACGAGGTGGGCCGCGGCGCCGTTGATGCAGATCGTGCCGCTGCCGGCTTCGCCGACGATGACATACGTGACCAGGCGATTGCCGTTGTTGACGTCATAAATGTGCACCTGTTCGAACTCGCAGAGCCCGCAGGCCAGCATGAGTTCTTTATCGATGGTGACGCTCCCCTCATAATGGAGGTTGGCGTCGGTGACGGTGGCGCGATGAATCTTGGACTTCAACAGCGTGCGGTACATGGAGACCAAACAAGAGGTAACAGGAAACTTTGTGTGTCAAAGCGATCCGTTGAGCATGCTGCATCTCGCGGGGGAGTTCAAGCATGGGCTTCGGTGGGTCCGGAGACCGCGGCCGTCCCAGACTGCTGAGCCCCTGAGCATCGTGCTCACGGACTTTCCATTGTAAGACGATTTCACCCGCTTTTAACAAGGGCGATGATTGACATTCTCCTGCTCACGGCAATAATCGAGGGTCAGAGAAGGCAACGCGCTCTTCTTCTGCACGGACGGTTGCTCGTGTCACTTTGTTTCGCGGAAAAAAGGAAGTCGATCCATGAAAAAGCCGCAACTTGCCATTCTGGGACTGTTGGCGCTCGTCGGAATCGCCGTCGCTGCCGACGATTCGATCTCGCTCGGTGATCGCGTCCCCGCCTTCAATGTCCGGGACATCACCGGCCCCAGCAAGGGCAAAACCCTGTGCTATCGTTGCCAATACGGCGATCGTCCCGTGGTCACGGTATTTACTCGTGAGATCAATGATTCGGTCGTCTCGCTGGTGAAAAACGTCGATGCTCAAGTCGCCGCCAACAAAGATAAGAAGATGGCGTCGTTCGTGGTGCTGCTGACCGATAACGCTGACGAAGCCGAAGCCAAGCTCTCGGAAATCGCCAAGAAAGAAAACATCAAGAACATCCCGCTGACGATTATCGAAGGGGACGCCGGCCCGAAAGGTTACGGCATTCAGAAAGACGCCGAAACGACCGTAATGATGTGGGTTGACGGCGAACTCAAAGTCAATGAAACCTTCGCCAAGGGCAAATTGGACAAGAAGTCTGCCGATGCCCTCGCCGGGCAGACGGCGAAAATCTTGAACTGAAGCGATCTCGCCCAGTCAATCGCGAAATTGATCACCCGCCCGCTTTCCGGAAAAGCAGGCGGGTGATTTCGCATCAGGACGGCATTTGCCGGTGTTTCGATGATCGTCCCGAAGCGGTCGGGTCTAGCCCTGTCCGCGCTCCATTCCCGCGGGAGACGCTTCATGGCTTGCGCACGTTTCCGAGTCGGCATTCACGCGGCGATTCTCGTGCTCTGCGTGGCATCTCCGCTCGTCGCCTCCTCGAACAGCATGCTCGCCGTCTCCGCGGACGGCCGTCTCCTGGCCACCGCGAATCGCGACAACGGCACCGTCAGCATTGTCGATCTCGCTGAGTCAAAAGTACTGCGTGAGATCCCGGTCGGGCATAAACCGGAATCGGTCCTCTTTCTGGGCGACACGTCGATTGTCGCTGTCACCGTCTATGCGGACGATGTCGTCAAACTGCTCGACGCGCACACCGGCGAAGTGACGGGGACGATTGATGTTCCCGATGAGCCGTATGGTCTCGCCGCCACTTCTGACGGCAAGCGGTTGTATGTCACCTGCGAATACCCGGGTGTGGTTCTCGAATGTGACGTGGCGGCAAAGTCGGTGACCCGCGTCATTCCTGCCGGGGCGATGCTGCGCGGCATCGCAATTTCCGAACGCCAGAATCGCCTGTATGTGACCGAGTACCTGACCAGTTCCGTCGTCGCCGTGGATATTAGCCGCGGAGAAGTCTCGTCGACCGCTGGCCGGGAACGCAGCGAGAATCTCGCTCGCCAGATCGCCGTGCATCCCCGCCGGAACAAAGCTTACGTACCACATATCCGTTCGCGAACCACGGTCGACAAAGGCGAAGGGGCGATCGTTCCGTTTGTCACGGTGGTCGACACCGAAGGAGAACCGGCGGCGCGCAAGCCGATCGCAATGGACGGCTTCAACAGCGTGTTTGTGGTTGCCAACCCTGGGAAGTGGCGTTGTCGCCCGATGGGAGCCGGCTGGCCGCGATCTTCGCCGGAACCGACGATCTGTATCTCTGCAAGGTCGTCGATGATGACTACGCGGAAATCACGTTCGAGAAAGTCATTCGTTTGGGCCGCAATCCGCGGTCGGGCCAATTTTCGCCCGACGGCAAACGGCTGTATGTGTACAACACGCTCGACTTCGCGGTCGACGTTATTGACGTTTCTTCCAAACAGCGATTGCAAACGATTGCTGTCTGCGAGAATCCGCTGCCGGCCGACGTACTCCGCGGAAAGATTCTGTTTTATTCCGCGTTACAACCCATGGTCGGTGCGCGGTGGATCTCCTGTTCGAGTTGTCATCCCGATGGGGATTCCGACGGCCGGACGTGGCACAACGCCGAAGGGCTGCGAAACACGATGTCGCTCGGCGGGATGGCGTGGACGCATCCGATTCACTGGTCCGCCGATCGGGATGAAGTGCAGGATTTCGAACTGACGATTCGCAGTCCGCTCATGCAAGGGCGCGGCCTGATCCGCGGACCGGTCCACGCTGCGTTGAAAGAACCGAACAAAGGTCTCTCCGCCGATCTCGATGCGCTCGCCGCCTATTCCAACACGCACGGCATTCCGCTCAGCCCGCATGCGAAAAAGGGACTGAGCGAATCAGCCCGACGCGGCCGTGACCTGTTCTTCTCCACCGAGACTGCCTGTGCCACTTGCCATTCAGGAGCGTTTTTCACCGATTCGCAGCCCGTGCAACCGCATCGCAAGCACAACGTCGGCACCGGCGACGATGACCCAAGTGAAACCCTTGGCCCGGATTATGATACGCCGTCGCTGTTAGGCGCTTACCGGACCGCCCCTTATCTCCATCACGGCCGCGCGGCCACTCTGGAGGAAGTGCTGACCAAGTACAATCCCGGCGACAAACACGGCAAAACCAGTCACTTGAGTCCGGCACAGATTCAGGATCTGGTAGAATTTTTGAAAGCCCTGCCCTATGAAGACCCCCTGCCTCATGCGCAGCGGCAGAATTTGATCAAAGTCGAAAAGTAATCTTTCCGTCACGGAAGAAAGGAATTTCTGATGCGCTGGTCCCGGATGACATTGTTGACGCTCGCCCTCCTGGGAATCGGGTCGATGGCTTGGTCGATCCACGCCTTTTCTCCCGCGCACGCCGCTGACAAATCCGGCGCCGGCGTCAAACTGCAGATTCTCGATTGGGAAGCCACCCAGAAACTGATCGCCTCGAAGAAAGGCAAGGTCGTCGTCGTCGACGCCTGGTCCACTTCGTGCATTCCCTGCATGAAAGAGTTCCCGAATCTGGTGGCCCTGCATCAGCAGCACGGCAAGGACGTCGCCTGCGTCTCGCTGAATCTCGACTACATCGGTTTGTCGGCGAAACCGCCGGAGTTTTATCGAGAACGCGTCTTGAAATTCCTCACGGACAAGAAAGCCGAATTTGACAACGTCCTGTCGAGCGTGGAATCCGACAAGATGTATGAAAACCTGGAGATCCCGTCGATTCCCGCGGTGTTCGTGTATGACCGGCAGGGAAAACTGGTGAAAACCTTCGACAGCTCGGAAGGCACGACTGAAGAAGAGGCCTTCACCTACGCCGATGTCACCGCGCTGGTCGAGAAACTGCTGAAGACCAAATAATGACGTTCTTCGCAGGATTCAGGCAAGAAGAAGCATCTTTCGCCGAGGCGCATAGTTCACAGAGATGAAATTTTGCCGCTCCGCGACCTCTGCGCCTCTGCGAGAGACCGGTTTTTCGCGGATTACTGGATGATCCGCTCATCGTCCGACTCATCCACGCGCGGGGTTTGGCCGCCGCGCAGCACGCTGTTGCCTTCGAAGAGGGTTCGCTGATCGACCGCGGGGGGATTCAGCCAGTCTGATTCCGTGAACTGGCCGCTCTGCGAATAGGCCCGCAGCGCATTTCGATAAACGACGTCTTCGATTACCTGCTGCGGGATTCCTCGTTGCTGCATCAGGTTGGCCGTCTTGGGCACGGCGAGCGGGTCCGAGACTCCCCAATCGGCCGACGAATCGACGATGATTCGCTCACTGCCGTACTGCCGGGCGATCTCGACCATCCGCTCATTTCCCATTTTCGTCTTTGGGTAAATGGTGAAGGCGCACCAGTAGCCCCGCTTCAGTACTTCCTCGCACGTTTCTTCGTTGTTGTGATCGATGATCACGCGCGACGGCGAGATGCCATGCTCCTCGATCACGTCCATGCTGCGATACGTCCCGCGTTTCTTGTTGCGATGCGGAGTGTGAATCAAGATCGGCAGGTCGACGTCTTTCGCCAGTTCCAATTGCAGGCGGAGGAATTTTTCTTCCATCGGCGTGATGTCGTCGTAACCGATTTCCCCGACGGCGACCACGCCTTCCTTGGTCAGGTACAACGGCATCAAGTCGAGCACCTGTTCGGCGAGCGCCTCGTTGTTCGCTTCTTTCGAGTTCAGCCCGATCGTGCAGTAGTGCTGGATGCCGAACTGGGCCGCACGAAACCGCTCGAACCCGACCAGGCTGGAAAAATAGTCCTGAAAGGAACCGATCTGCGTCCGCGGCTGCCCCTGCCAGAACGCCGGCTCGATAATGGCCCGCACCCCAGCGGCCGCCATTTTCTCGTAGTCGTCAGTGGTCCGGGAGACCATGTGAATGTGTGGGTCGATGTAGATCATGAAAGTTCAATGATTAAAATGTGAGAATTAAGAGGTTAAACCCAGCTGCCAGACTGCACCATCGGTTCCTGCTGACAGCCCATCACGTGGACGATATTTTCGTAGCGATTTGCCGCCAATCGGTCATTGTTGAAGAATTTTCCTCTTCGTTGATCAGCAATTGTTTCGCGCGCTGTAAAGGACAATTCGTTAGCGCCAGCGTCGCTGCGGCACGTTCCAGTGCCGTTCCCGTCGCCAGCACCTTTTCCAGCGCCGCCAGGCCGGCTTCATCCGCGAACGGGCCGACGCAGCGCCACAATTCCGGACTCACCGGTCGTTTCGCTGCCCAGCGTTCCTGGGCGAAGTCGACCAGAATCGCCGCCAATTTCGCATTGGCCCGTTTGTCCAGACCTATAATCGGATCCAACGGCACGCCGATGAACAAGCTTTTCAACACCAATTGATTCCATTGGTCGTCGTTCAGTTGCTCACTCGGAAAAGGATTATGGTGGGCGATCGCGCAGAACACCGACTGCATGTTCGTACGAAGACCTTCCGCGCATCGCAACTGGAAGGCCGCGGAATGCGGGTACAGCGGCAGCCCTTGATAGAGCGCAACCAATTCGCGAATTTCCCCGGCGCCGAATAATTGATCCATCATCGCAACGTAGGTTGTCGCTTCCGGCGCCGGATACGACAACAGCAGCAACATCCGCGCCGCCTGGTCGATACTCCACCCCACGGGGGTCCACCTCGCTCGCGCCCCTTCAGCCGAAGCCAATTCTTCCAGCGATAGTTGCAGATCGTCCTTCCCGATCTTTCGCGGCGTGATTCCGAATGCCAGAAACAACGCCTTTTTGTCACCGCTCGCCACGGTGCGGCAGCGCTCGGACAACCAAGTTAGCGCGCCGGGATCTAACCGCGGACTCAGCCAACTTCTCAGTACGTCAATCACAGTCAAAGTCGAATCCGCCTCGGACATGAAATCATCACTTCCTGAGAATAGGCCTGATGACCAACGCCGCTCATTCAATTCGTGAATCAGCCATGCCGCTGGCATCCCGCCGGATTTCCGCAACAGCCGCCCATGACGGGGAGCGCCGCTTTCGCGGCTTCGGCAGACGATGGCGTTCCTCCGTTCACGGTTCCTAGCAGCCCTCCCGAAATCAACCGTTCCACGGGCGCGTTGTCCGGCGTGCCGTCGGGGCCCAATCCGGCCTTCCTACGCAACTCGCCCCACGAGGCGATTTTCTCCCGCATCCCATGCTGGACCTGAACGGTCTTCTGATTGCGGGAACAGTGATATTCGTAGGTCAACATGGTTGAGCTTTCCGATTTTCGATGGTTTGTCGTGGCGTTGCTATTTAGAATAACTGGTCTGTGCGCCGCACGGCAAGACTTCCCCGTGAGTGGCGGTCGGGTTGGTGTGATCAAGGATCGAAATGACGTTTCCTGCTGGCGAGCGATTTCCCGACACCCGTTTGCGCCGCGTTCGGCGCTGGGACTGGTCGCGTCGACTGGTTCGTGAGAACCAGCTCAGCGTCGACGACTTGATCTGGCCGGTCTTTGTGCAGGAAGGGACGAATCTTCGCACGGCGGTCGCTTCGATGCCCGGGGTCGAGCGTCTCAGCATCGATCTGCTGGTTGACGCTGTCGCCGATGCCGCCGACCTGGGTATTCCCGCGGTCGCCATTTTTCCCGCCACCGATCCTTTGCGAAAAACTCCCGATGGGGACGAAGCCTGGAACCCTGAAAATCTGGTGTGCCGAACCGTGCGAGCCATCAAAGCGGCGAAAATTGATCTGGGGGTGATCTGTGACGTGGCGCTCGACCCTTATACTTCCCACGGACAAGACGGACTCGTCCGAAACGATTATGTCGTCAACGATGAAACGCTGGCCGTCCTGCAACGGCAGGCCGTGGTGCAAGCCCAGGCCGGATGCGACGTGATCGCTCCTTCCGACATGATGGACGGCCGCATCGGCGCCGTCCGCACAGCGCTCGACGAAGCCGGGTTACCGCACGTCTTGCTGCTCTCGTATGCGGCGAAGTACGCCTCGGCGTTTTACGGTCCCTTCCGCGACGCGGTGGGTTCCAAGTCTCAACTCGGAACCGGGGACAAGCGAACCTATCAGATGGATCCCGCCAACGGCGATGAATCGTTGCGGGAGGTCGGGCTCGACCTGGCCGAAGGGGCGGACATGATCATGGTCAAGCCGGGGATGCCCTACCTCGACATTGTCCGCCGCGTCAAAGAGACGTTCCACGTTCCGACGTTTGCCTACCAGGTCAGCGGGGAGTACGCCATGCTCGCGGCGGCCGCGGCGAACGGCTGGCTCGATCGGAAGAAAGCCATGCTCGAAAGCCTGCTCGGTTTCAAACGGGCCGGAGCCGACGGCATCCTCACCTATTTCGCTATGGAAGCTGCCCGCGAGCTGCGCGATCTTTAAATGCTGGCCGCCGGCACGAAGAATCGATAGGGTCTGATGCGGCTTTTGCGCCGCGACCACAGAGTTCCTCCCGCCGATCTCTCCCACCGCTATTCCGGCATCGGTTCCGTCTGAACCGCGCCGATTTCATCCCAGGATTCGATCGGCAGCGCATCCTCGGGGTCGTCCAACTCTTGGGGGATTTCGGAGGATTTCGACGGCGATGGGAGTTCGTCATCAGTCGACGTCTCCTCATAACCCGCTTGTACGACCCCGGTCGCCGGCTTCGCCTTGGCAATCGTTTTCGACGGGGCGACGTTTTTATTTTCCAACCGTTGGGCAAGTCCTTGTGACAATTGCGTCCGCAGCTCTTGCCGCATCGAGACTCGATTCGACGCCTGCGGCCCCGCGATGAGCGTCACTTCGTCGACGGCATACAGTTCGCGTTCCTTGACCAGGTTGATCACGGCGCCGAAGCGGTTGTCTCCCAATTGCACAATCACTCGACCTTCCGATTCCGTGAGCGATTTCAACGGCGCGTTCAGAAAGGTATCAGCCGAGAGGCCGGAACTCGGTACGAACTCCGTCTGCGTCCAGATCATGCGATTAAAATCGCGCGAGGAGGATTCCTGCAACAGGCCCAGCGCATCCTGCTGCCCCTCGGGGTCGCGCGCTAGGGCGATTCCGGCGGCGAAGTTTCGCACGGGAATCATCAATTCCAAGGTCGCCTTCACCGTGGAGGGCCGCCCGGAGACGTCCCACTTGATATCGTCGACCAGGAATTTATTGCCTTCCTCGCGCAACAGCAGTTCCACCGGCTGATTTCCGGCACGGGCCGTCAAACGGGTCAACCCACCGTCAAAGTGGACGGCTTCGATTTCTCCTTCCGCGGTGTCAAACGGTTCCAGGGGAACGCTGGCCATCGTGGCATTGTTCAATTTTTTCCAGACGCGCTCCGAGAAATCTTTGGTCGAGCTGTGCCGCAATTTGGAAACGTCGCGTTCGTACAGCGCTTCCAGATAGAATTGCCCCATGGCGCGCGCGGTGAACAAGGCGCCGAGCCGCATCTCCTGTTGCGTGGCCACGTCGAAAATCGAGACGTTCGACACGCGGTAGCTCGACGAGTCTTCCTCATCGCTTTCCTGGTTCCGATGCAGCGTCACTTGCACGATTTCACGATCGTTGCGCAGCGTCATGTCGGCTCGGAGACCGTTCAAGGAGGCTTTCAGTTCATGCTCCAGCACCAGGGACGACGGCAACTGAACCTCTTTCAAATTTCCCAACGACAGACAGCCCTGATAGAAATCCGTAGTGCTTAGTTCCTGCAATCGCTCCAGATCGTTCCGCTCGTAGGCCGCCAAGAATCGCCGGCATTGTTCCACCGCCAGCGCCTCGCGCAACAGCGACGGCAAGCGATCGGCTTCATCCTTCGCTTCGACCGTCACGTCGGAGACCTGCCAGCTCTCGCCGTCCAGTTCCAACGTGATCAGCGTCTCGCCCGTCTTGCGCGGCAGACGCACGATCGCCGTGTCCTCCATCAGCTGGGCGTATGGGCGCTGTTTCTTGGAGGAATTCCGTCCGTGGGAAATTACGCGCGTCAGGCGAGCCAAGTACCCCGGCGGCAATTCCGCCAAAGCGGCCCGCAATTCCGGCGTGGTTGATTTCAACACATCCTCTCGTTCGCCCTGGTCCCAGGCATCGAGGAATTCCCGCACCGTCAACAGTAAGTCCATTTGCTCGGAAACGGCCTTATACGCCTCGACGCCCTGTTTCTTCTGGCGCAAGTAGATGTCATCCACGACCCATTTGCCGGAACTTGACTTCGTCAATTCGTAGAAGACTTCTTTCTTCGATTCGCCGGCTTCCACCGTCACCCGCTTGTGCGTCGACGACACTTCCTCAACCTTGACGACCGAGATCTTCCCGTCGGGAATCCGGAGAATTTCGAAGTCTTCCATCGCGCTGGCGGTGCGCAACGCCCGGCTGGCGAAATCTTCTGAAGCGCTGGCTTTCAGTCCTTCCAGGTCCTGCTTCTGCAGATTCGCCGTGAACTTTTCGATTGTCTTGGTTTCCAGCAGGTGCGCGCACCCCAGGCTGCAGCTGGCTAACACCAGAGTGCAACTCCATGTCAGTCGCGACGACAACATGCACGCTCCTTGCCCGAAGGCCCGCACGGCAACCGCCGGCGCGGCACAATCCGAGAAATCATTCCTGCTGTTTACGGGAGAACGCCCGGCTTGTCACACATTCGCCAGCCTCCGTCAAGACGGTTTGACCACTCTTTGAGCCACTTTCAGCCGGCAATCCTTACAGCGCTCCCCACTTCGGCTAATCCTGCCGAAACCACGAATTTCAGGGGCACGGAACCCATTTTTCACGCACTTTGAAGACGGAATTACCCAGAGCGCCAGGGCGTCTGGCCAGCCGAAAATGCTGAACAGGGAACAGGGGCAATTCCAGGCCGAAGCAGCGACGGTTCATGCCCGATCGAATGGAAAAGCGATCACGTCGGCGAGGGTCGGCTTTTCCAGCGCCAGCATCACCAGCCGATCCCACCCCAGGGCCACCCCCGTGCTCTCCGGCAATCCCACCTGCATGGCTCGCAAGAGACGATCCGGCGCCGGCAAAGGCCGCAGACCGGAGTCGGCTCGCAAACGGGCCTGTTCACGCGTGCGCGACGCCAGGGTCTCCGCATCCGTCAGCTCATGATAGCCGTTGCACAGTTCGACGCCATGAACATACAGCTCAAACCGCTCGGCGACGCCCACATTGCCGTGGCCGCTTGAAGAGACGCGCGCCAGCGCCGCCTGCGAGGCCGGATAGTGATAAAGAAATGTCGGCTGTTCACGTCCCAGGCGGGGTTCGACCAGTTCCGCGAGTAAAAAGTTCAACCAGCCGTCGCGGTCCTGCTCGTCCAGTCCTTGCGGAGGCGTGAGTCGATGTTGCCGGGCGATCGCCTGAAGTTCGGACATGGAGGAATCGAGCACGCGCCGTCCCGCATACTGAGCGAAGGCGTCATCATAGGTCATTCGCAAGAAACGGGCCGCCGAGAGCGCGGGGCTGTCAGCCATGCGCCAGGCGCTGGATGCCAGGAACGCCGACTTCACGAGTTCTTCGACGAAATCCATTTGCTGATGATGATCGTCGCCAACGCGATACCACTCCAGCATGGTGAATTCGGGATTATGGCGGCGGCCCGTCTCTCCATTGCGAAACACGCGACTGAATTGATAGATCGCCGTGGCGCCCGCCACGAGGAGCCGCTTCATGTGGGCTTCGGGAGACGTCTGCAAGTAACGCAGTTCTCCGCCGTTCGACCACCGCTGCGGATCGGTCGTCCAGCCGGCGACGAACGGCTCCAGCCAGGCGTCGGAAATCATCTCGGTCGAGAGAATCGGCGTCTCGATTTCGAGATAGCCGCGCTCATCGAAAAATTGGCGAATCGCTCTCTGCAACTGCGCGCGTCGCTCGAGCGTCTCCAGCGAAGCCGACGGCAATTCGTCATCCCGAGCGGGAACATCCATCCTTCGCCTGCGCTCCTCAAAACGTCGCCTATTCCCCGCCCCGTTTTCGTGCGTAGCGAATTCGACAACCTCGGGCAATCGTGTCCTGAGTCTCCGGCGTCGTTCCGGCCAATGCAGCGGAGATTGCCTGTTCCACCCATTTCTGCTGCACTTTGGCAGGAACGGCATCGTCGTCGAGCGCCCCCATATAGATCACACGCCGATCCTGGTCGAGCACGAAAAACTCGGGAGTGAAAATCGCCCCGTATGCTTTCGCGATCTGCTGGGAAGCATCATACAGATAATGAAAATTCAGCTTTTCTTTTTCGACGCGCTCGGTCAACGCGGTCAACTGGTCTTCCTTGATCTGATTGACGCAGATCGGCACCACGGCCACCGATTTTTCGGCATAATCGGCAACCAGCCGACTGATCCTGGCTTCGTAATCGACCGCCGTCGGACAGCTCGCACAGGTGAAGACGACGACCACATATCGCTTGTCTTTCAAGTCCGCCAAGCCATGCGATTTGCCATCCGTACCGGGCAGGTCTTTCCACGCGGGTCCTGCATCGCCGATCGATAAGACCTGATTGAATTCGCCCGCACTCACGATGTCGCTGCACGTCAATGCCGCCGCCAAGGCCAGTCGGCAGATCATCGAATTCATAACTCGCTCCCTGGCTGAATTCGCCTGTTGAGGACTGCTGGTCCTCGATTATTTCCCATCTTCGATCAGCGTGCCAGCCAACGTACCGCGATCACGTTCTGAATTCGGATCGCCCGGCGTCTTCTTTGTCGCCTCCTGCAGGAACGCGATCAAGTCGGCCATCGCTTCGACCGACACTGCTTTTTCCAGCCCTTCCGGCATCAAGGATTTCCGGCTACTTGTCAGCTCGTCGATTTCTCCTTTGAGCAGCGTTTCCGTTTCGCCTTTTTCCTTTTTCAGGGTGATGCTGGTCGCCGTTTGCGATGCCAATAATCCCGCGTGCGTGATTCCGTTCGTGTCGATGACCAGGTACTGCACGTAATTGGGCAGCACGTACTGATTCGGATCGAGAATGTGCGTGAGGAGCGTGCTCGCCGGCTGCGATGCCGCCGAGGCCAGGCTGGGGCCGATATCGAATCCTTTCCCTCCCACGCGATGGCACACCGCACACGTCTTCTCGAAAATCTTGGCCCCTTCCTCGACGCGCCCGTGCCGTTGCAGAGCCGATTGATATTCCGCGATCACCGCCTGGCGCGTCGGCGACGTAATGTTCTGAAACGCCTGCTGGGCGAGCGATTGGACCTCCGGATGTATGTGCTTAAGCAGCTGCTCACGGCGAAGCGCGTCGACTTCAGCCGCGGAGACTTTGCCTTCAATGCACGCCGTCAGATAGGTTTGCGCTCCCAAATCAGAAGACAGCAGGGACTCCAACGCGATGCGTTTCGGTTCTGGCGGAAACAGCGGCCAGGCTTCCAAAACCCGCGCGGCGACGGCGGTGTCGATGTCCTGCAACAAGGTCCGGATCACGGCGATCTGCACGGCCTCGGGCGTTGCGGGTTTCAAGAGTTCATACAGCAGGATTCGATGGGGCTGCGGGGGAAAGCAGTCCAGAATTTCGATCGCAGCGACGCGCTGTTCGGGCGCCGCTTCCGCATTGGCGGCAGTCTGGACCGCGCGCGGCTCTAATCGCTTCAGCCACTCTCTGGCCGGTTCTTTTACGACTGAGAGATCAATGCGCGGCCCGGCGCCGCGCTTCATGCCGCGGCCAAGCTGGATCACCAACGGATCGGAGAGGCTCGGATTGTCCGCGATGGCGCTGCCGGCCAGCGCGTTATAAATTCGTTGAGACTCCGCCGGTTCGCGGCGGGCGCCGACAATCTGTGCGAGTTGCCCCAAGAGCGCCGCGCCGTTCGGCGTGGTGACAAACTTCTTTGCTGGATCAGTTTCTTCGCGATCCAACAGCAACTCTTCGAACAGATCGGTCGCCAGCGGGGTGGCGGAACTCAGAATCGCCGACCGCATCCATTCGTCATGATCATCCCGCCGCGCGAGTTTTGACAACGCTCTCGCCGCGATGGAGCCCTCTGCTTCGCCCAGCGAAAATGCCGTCTGAAACCGAATTCGGGGGTTTTCATCGTCGACAAGCGCCGCGATTCGTTCCAACAGTGCCGGCGTAGTCTTCAGGAATGGCTCCGAAAGTTTGATCGATTGTTCGCGCACTCCGGGATGCTCATCGCTAAGCCCGACCATTAAAGTATCGACGTCGAGGGCGTGCATTCCTTGCAATGACCAGAGCGCGTGCAGACGCGCCTGCGGCAACTGGCTGTGGCGCACGAGTTGCCTCAGTAAAGTCTCCGAACCGGCGGCGTCAGATCCTTGAGTGCGGCCGGATTCAGGGGGCTGACGCCCTTCGCTCGGGAATCGTTCGAACAGCAACCGATGAGCCGTGTCGCGATACCAGCCATGCGGACTTTCCAACTGTCTGATTAATTCAGGAATGGTCGCGCGACTCAACGAAGGCGGTAGCGGTGAGTGAAAATCCGGGGGCGCGAGCCGATAGATCCGGCCATGATCGCGACCGCTCCTCAGATCGAGATGCTTCGCCACGTCGAGCGGAATATGGATTGATTCCAGCACTTCCCGGCTCATGTCGAGGATGTAGAGCGTACCGTCGGGTGCGTTCACACAATTGACCGGCCGGAACCAGATGTCCGGCGTGCGGACGATCTCTGTGTTCTCGTCGACGCGCTCGGACTTAAAGGTGAGTCCGTCAGGAATCAATCGCCGGCGATGAACCAGGTTGTTCTGTCCGTCGCCGACGAACGCCTGACCGTAGAATTCCGGCGGATAGGCGCCGCCGCGATAGATCGTCACGCCCGCCGCCGCGTCGATGACAAAATGGCTTGCCCCCGCCGAGGCCGCGGACCGTTCGTTCTTCACCAGCCGTCGCTGGGTGCGCACATTTCGCCAGCGTTCGACGGGACTGGTGCGAAAAATCGGGACCGGCGCGGGGGCGATGTTATGAATGCCGCCCGGCGCGGCCAGAAACGGATTGCGCGCCAGATAATGATCGGGCAGGACCACGTGCCGGAGCGGATTCGACTCGCTGCACACGAACCGGTTGCCCCAATCATCGAACGTATTGCCGAACTGCACGGTGCCGGTGATGGCTTCGAATTCTCCCGTGACGGGATGGAACCGAAAATCGCGGCCGGTAATCGGGATGGGCTGAAAATCGGGATCCTCAGGCTTGGTGATCATGCCGCCATTGCCTGCCGTCGCGCCGTAGATCCAATGATCCAGGCCAAACCGCAGGTTGTTCACCATCGCCTGCTGGTTGCCGGTGCCGAATCCGGTGAAGACTTTGCGTCGCACGTCGGCGACGTGGTCTCCGTCGGTGTCTTTGAGGTACCAGATATCGGGGCACGCGGCGACAAATACGCCACCCTGCCACGGCGCCACTCCCGCGGCCCACAGCAGTTTATCGGCGAAGAGATGCGCTTCATCAAATCGACCATCGCCGTCGGTGTCTCGCAATAACCTGACGCTCCCGATCGGATCTTTTCCTTCCGCCGGCTTGTAGGGGTAATCGCGCATTTCGCAGACGTAGAGTTGCCCATCTTCGTCGAACTCCGCCGCAATCGGGTCATAGACAAGAGGTTCCGCGGCGACGAGCTGCATCTGAAAGCCGGCGGCAACTTCAAATGATTTCTCCGCCACGGTCGGTTCTAGCGGGGGCACCGGTTTGAGATACTCTTTCAGTTCGTCCTCAGTGATGTCGAGCCGGGCGACATCGGCGGCGGATTCCGCGGCCGCGATCAACGCCGAGATTTCGACATCCGCCTCCCATCCGTGTTGCGCCCGGATCTTCAACAACACGTCACGCGCTTGTTGAAAAAAGGCCAACGTGCGGGCCTTTTCCGGAAAATCCCGTTTCGTGTGAATCGCGATCTGTTCATCGATCCGTTGGACCCAGGCATCCAGCGACGCCTGCTGGTAGGGTCGACGATTGTTGAGAATGACAAACACCGGGTTGGTATGCGCTTCTGCATCGGGCTGCCCTCCCGGCGTCGTCGACCAGGCTCGCGCGGCAATCCAACTCGATGCGGACACCTTCAAAGTCTCGCGGAGCTCTTGCCACTTTCCCTGTCCTTCGCCGGCGGGAATTTCTAGCTGTTTGACGACCTCTCCGTTGACGATCAAATCGAGATGTTGCACCGGCGTGACTTCACAACGGACGCGAGCCGTCACCGACACGCTGCGCGGCTCTGATCCCGTGTATGAAATCGTTTCTCCGGGCTTGCGGCCATCGACTTCCAGCAACAGGAGCGGGCCGGTGGAGATGAACGATTGACCGTTCGCCCCGGCATGCAACCAATCGGGCAACGAAAGCCGCGATTCGGATGTTTTCGCCCAGACATACGTGCGGCAATCCCCGAGAAACCGGCAGGCAGGAAAATCGGAAGCGCCGAAGGCGGGGAAGCGATAGCCGGTGTTCAGCATGTGATACCAGTCGACCAATCCGATCGGCCGGTAGATGCCGAACTGCAACAACTCGACGCCGCTGACGGCGCCGAGCGCGGCGTCGGCGTAGATTCCTTTCGCATAGCCTCCATGGGCGTGAATGGCCAAGCCGCCGTCGGCGATCACGTCGGCCGCCACGTGTCCGTAAGGCAATCCGTCGTCGATGTTGAATTTCTGGTCTTCAAATACCACGCGGTCGCGTAAATAGAGCATCAAGTGCCCGTAATGGACGCTGCGGTATTCCTGACCGGAAAGAATCTGGCAAGCCCCCCGCTTGCGCAGCGAAGGTTTGCCAAGGTTCAGCAATTGCGGGGAATCCATGCTGGACATGACACCGGCGTACGGTCCGGCCGGTTCGTTGTAGCCGAGCGGCATTCCGTAGCGAATATCTTCCGCCTCAAGCAGGTCGAAAATGACGTCGTCATCCGACGATTTTGTTCGCGGAAAATGGAGATGAATGTCGCCGTTAAAGTAGCCGAACTCCTCCATCAGCGCAGTCTGTCGGAGCGGCACATTGACCTCTTTCGTCTGGCCCGCGACGACGGACGTGGTGATCGAAACCGGCGCATATTCCCAGCCTTTGGCGACTTCGATCCGCACGGTCCCCGGCGGGACCGCGACTTTCGTCAGGCCGGACGAATAGAAATAATGGCCTAAGTACCGATAGGGCGCTTTGTCCGCTCGATTTCCCCATTCTCCCTTCGCCGGCCATTTGCCGGTCATGGCATAGGGGGAAAGTCGGTTCTTCTCCGGCTGATAGAAGTCTCCGTCCGGCCCGACAATCGCGATGCGGCAACGCGTCGGTTCCCCAAGGTCACGGACGACGATTTCAATCGTGCCGGTATCCGCGCCGGAGACGGTTTTCGGCTCACCGGCGCGCTGAAATCCCGGGGCGATGAAAAAAAAGTCTTCGCCTTCCCGCGCGGGGGGCGTTTCCTCTCCAGCAAGCCCGTTTCCGCAGGCCGATAGAACCATCAGAACTGCGAGCGAGCGCCATCGCATCAGGGGATTCTCCTGCCGGTCTGTGACGGTGGTTGAGTCTCCGTCAACTCTGCCCCGGCAGTGAGCAATTGTAAAGCGGCCGTTGTATTTTCATTGCGAATCGCCGGCCTTGCTCTCGATCAGGTGGAGGCCGCGGGCTGTGCCAGAGGCGAGGCCGCGGAAACGGCAGGCTCCGCCGCGTCCACTGATTCCTGGAACTGATATTTTTCATATACGAACGGCAACGCTTCGCGGATCTGAGATTCCGTGATCGTGCCGAGATCCAGCTTGTAATGATTCTTGCTGCGGTACGTTTTGGCCGATTCGCTCGCCTCGTCCATTTTGGCCTGAAATTCAGGACTCGCTTTCCAACCAAAATGCCAATAAATCTGGGCAATCGTCTCTGCCGGATTGGCAATCAACCGCTCATATTCCACAAAGCACCGCGACTCCTCGGGCAGTTGCTCCAATTGTTCGAACGCATGCCGGTAAAACTCACAGCCGGTGTCGAACAACCACTGCGCATGATTCTGCGGCAATCGCTCTCCGTGGGAACTCAGGCCGTGGGCCATCATCGTCGCGAACGACGCCATGGACACGGTAGGGTTCCTCAAAATGTAAATGAACTTGGCGTCCGGAAATTGTTCTCGCACCGTCTGAATCTTCATGCACATCGACGGGTTCTTGCTCAGATGCGTCCGTCCCTGCCCGGCCCAATACATATGACGCTTCAAGTTAGCATGATAGAACCGTGACACCTTCCGCCGCAGGCCAGCCGGCAAGTGATCGAACGGCACGACGGACAAAAACGCTTTTGACGGCCAGAAGTGCATATAGTCAAGCGGCATCATGAACTGGTGCGCCGTCAGGTAATCGTCCTCCTCCGGCTCATTAAACCGGGCCCGGTGGAATCGATCCATCGGCTCGAGATAGTCCCGTTCAATTCCCTTGCGGTGGTAGCGAAAGAAGCCTCCCAGATAGGGATCGATTTTCCGCAATCCCGCCACCATCGCTCGTAAGACGATCGCCGGAAAAATGATCTCCAGGAACGTCAGTGACGTGAATCGTCCCTGATCCATTGCCAGCAACCGGAACAGATGCGTCGTGCCGCTCCGCGGATTGCCGATCACGAAGACCGGCGATTCAATTTTCGCCTGGCGGAAACGGGGAAACAGCACGTAATCCAGCGCCAGGCACAATCCGAGCAGGAGTTCTCCTATCGGATACAGCACACACCACCCCCAGAGGACGGCAAACTTCTGCCAAAGGGTGAGCGACCGCGAGGTCAGCGATTCCCAGACAGAGCGAAGGTAGATCGACCAACAAATGTGCATGACGATTCCCGGGGGCACGGTACAGCGACCGTCCGGCGCGGAGTGTGCGCGCTCGGTCGGCGCGAAAAACGCCGTGGTCGAGACTAACAGTCGGCGCCCAGCGTCCGCCAGAGATTTTTTCGCAACCGATCAAATTTTCCGGAGCGGCGGCGCGGGCTGCGGCGGAATCTCTCCGCTAGGTTCCATTCTGGTTCCGGTGCTGCGCGTCCGTCACGGCCTTGAGCATCGGATCATCGAGTTTTTCCTGGGAGATCTGATTCAGCAAATTGCGTGATTCGTCGTAGTTCCGCTTAAAACTTGCGACGACGGCCAAGCCCGCTTTGCCATGCGCAATTTTGTACTGGTCCCGGTCGATCACTCCGTCGTCCAGCATGGCGGTGAATCGTTGCTCGGCTTCGGCCAATTGGCCTTGCCGCAAATCGATCAGGGCCAGTTGAAGCTCCGCCCGATCACAGAACAGCTTGGCGTCCCGATCGTGGGCGTAGTATCTCAGCACCGCCTCCCAGGCTGAGGGGTCTCCCGCATTCCCCATGGCAAAATAGTATTGGGCCGCCGCAGATCCCAGGTTAGGAACGTTCGATTCCTGCGGTGCCGGCATGGCAAAGGGATCCCCGGGACGCATCACCCAGCCCAGCGCCCCCGCTGCCGCTGCCATCAGCAGACAGGCGGGAACCAGCCACTTCCATTGAACGCGCCACGCCTGATCCCAGGATGAATTTTCCCAAACCGCCACTTTCAACGGCAGCGAAGATGTCGATTCCATCGGGACCAGCGGCGTTTCGAGCTCCGATTCTTTGCCTGAGGCTTGACGGCTGAGTTGCTTGAGCTCCTGCACCACGGCCTGAGCATCCGGGTAACGATCATCCCGGTTCTTCGACATCAATTTCTGCACGAACGCGCAGACCGCCTGGGGAACATCGGGCCGCAAGCTCTGCAGCGGCGGGCATTCCGAATTCAAATGCTGGACGGCGATGGCCAGCGGCGTATCCCCCTGAAACGGCGGCCGCCCGGCAAGCATGTGATAGGCCATCACCCCGAACGAATACAGGTCGCTCCGCGGGTCGACCGGTTTGCCGTTCACCTGCTCCGGGCTCATGTACAGCGGGGTCCCCATGGTGATCCCCACCTGCGTCAACGCCACGCGCTCGCCTTGCAGCGTCAATTGCGCCAAGCCGAAATCCGCGACCTTCGCCTCGCCCTTGCGCGTCAGCAGGATGTTTTCCGGCTTGATATCGCGATGCACGATTCCCGCCGCGCCGGCCGCCTGCAGCGCGGCGGCCACCTGCCGCAGAACGATCAAAGCGACCGGCAGGTCCAGCGGGCCTTTTCTGGACAGGAATTCCTTCAGATTGCGACCCTGCACGTATTCCTGCGCGATGAAGTGCACCCCGTCCTGCTCGCCGATCAGATAGACCTGCACGATGTTGGGGTGCGTCAACGTTCCTGCCGCAGTCGCCTCCTGCTGGAATCGTTTCAGATATCCCGCGTCGGTGGTGTACTCTGAACGCAGCACCTTCACCGCCACCTGCCGGCGCAGCGATGTTTGCTCCGCGAGATAAACATCCGCCATCCCGCCACGGCCCAACCGACGCAGCAAATGAAACTCGCCCAGCATGCGCCCGGTCAAATCAACGGAACGCTTTACGGTCGTTGACGGCGGCGATCCTTCCTCGGAAGAATCGGGCCCGGAAACCGAACTGCCGACGGCGGACATGGTCGCGGAGACCTCTCCAACAGACATCCCTCATGGAATTACGGCGCAATTCGCCAGCGGTTGATGATAGTTCATCCACCCTCGACCCGATAGGGGGAACTGACGCGCGGGGAACTTTTTGAAGGGAGGGTAAAAACGCGGCTTTGCGAGTCCGACAGCTGTCGACGAAAACACGGACTATGCAGAGAGTCCGAAGCCGAGCGCGGATTACGGCTTCTGGCTGACAGCGGTCGCCGGTTGCGGCAGCTTCCCGGCCAGGTCGCGATTGCCGGCTTCCAAATCTTCAATCTGGCGGCGCAAGAGTCGCACGGAGCGGCGGAGCTGATCAATGGCCAGCAATTCGGCATTCCGCGATTCTTCCGCTTCTTCGAGCGCGGCGATCAATCCCAGCCGGAATTCCGGGTTCAGGGCCGGGTTCTGCGGCAATTCCGGTCCCCCGACCAATTCCGCTTCGCGCAATCGAAGTTGCTCTTTGGCAGCGGCGATCAGCGCTTCCTGCACGGCCAGCGTCTGCGTCCGGTCTCCCAGGAGTTCATCTTGCCGCACGAGGGCCTGTTCCAATTCATCGAAACGATTGGGGTAAGCGGAGGGAAGCTGCACGCGCCAGCGCCAATTGCCGCTTTGCCAGCCTTGGGTGTCCTCGGGTCGGAGCCGCCAATTCGGCGCCAGCAGCGATTCTCCATCGCGCACGGCGTCGGCGACGAATGTTCCTCGGTAAACCGTCGTGCCATCCCCGAGCGTTTCAAATCCGTAGAGCCATTGCCCTTGATGGATCGGCGGATCGGATTTCGCACCCAACGAGACTGCCAGAGTCCCTTCGGCCGGGTTCTGCACCGTCGTCCTCACGGGCGGGCCGCCCGTGGCCGGATAGGATTGCCCCCAGAGTTGATGCGCCCGATGCAATTCGAATTGCAGTCGCTCCGCCGTCGCTTCGGCTTCCCGAACCTGCGCTTCCAGCTTGACGGCATCTTCCTTCAATTTTTCGGATTTGCTGACCCAACTGTTACGGACCGTGATGAATTTCGACGTGAGGACGGTGGCCCCCAGGATCAGCAGCACCAGCAGCCAGGCTGAAACTTTTCCGACCCAATGCATGGACAACCCCTTTGTCGAAACAACCGCATCAGTCGGCAGTTATCGTCTCCCTGCCGCCGGCTGAAGTAACCATTCCTTCCAGAATCACCAGGGAACAGCGGATCGTGAGCCAATCCCTCGCAGGGATCGCAAAACAGGCAAGCTCACGATTTTTCCGGCAACTCATCCCTGAAAATCATCTTAGGAAGGCGGGATGACACCGGTCAAGCAGAAAGTCTGGCTGGCGTTCAGGTTACGAATTTTCTCAGTTGCCGACGTCGTGTCAATGCGCTGCATCGTATGCTGCCACCCCGAAAGTCGTTAAACTTTCGCCTATCTACAGGATTACTCCCTACGGTCCGGCGAGGGCCGACTGGGACTGTGCTCCAACACCAGAACTTTGAGGCCCGGACCGTGGCAAAGTCAAAAATTCCCATGACTCGGGAGAACCTTCCCGCGGGGGAAGTGCTCTGTGCCTATTGCACGGCGAAGTGTTGCCGCTATTACTCGCTGGCGATTGATACCCCCACCGAATGGAAAGACTTCGACCATATGCGGTGGTACATCATGCACGGTCGCACGTCGATCTTTGTCGATGACGGCGAGTGGTACCTCTGTGTCGCCGGCGATTGCCAATATTTGCTTCCGGATCACCGCTGCGGCAATTACGAAAATCGCCCTCAGATTTGCCGGGACTACTCGTTCCAGGAATGCGAATACGACAACAACGGTGTGTATGACAAATATTTTGAGTCCGCTGAACAGTTGTGGGAATATGCGGAAGCGGTGCTGCCTCCGCGCCGCCGGCCCAACCCCAAATCGGGCGAACCGAGCCTCCCAGCGCTGCCGATCCTGAACATGGTCTGACACCTAAGGCGGAATTGTTGATCTCCCGAACCATCGACAACTAACGACTGATTGCATCCGTGTCCCAGCTCATCGAACCCCGCGTCCTCAAAGGTTTTCGCGATTATCTTCCTGCGGCGATGCTGGTCCGTGAACGGTTGATGGAAACCGCGCGCCGCGTCTATCGCAGCTATGGCTTTCGTCCGATCGATACTCCTGCCCTGGAATATGCCGAAATCCTGCTCGGCAAGGGAGGGAGACGAATCTGACAAGCAGCTCTTTCGTTTACCGATCTTAACGATCGCGACGTTGCCCTCCGATTCGACCTGACGGTGCCGCTGGCGCGCTTTGCCGCACTCCACTTCGCCGAGATCGGCACGCCGTTCAAACGATATCACATCGCTCCCGTCTGGCGCGGCGAAAACACGCAGCGCGGACGATATCGCGAGTTTTTGCAATGCGATTTCGACACCATCGGGACCGAGTCGAACGCCGCCGATGTGGAAACACTGCTCGTCATTCACGACCTGATGGTCGCACTTGGCTTCGAACGGTTTCGCATCCGCGTCAACAACCGGCTGCTCTTGAACGGTCTGCTCGAACAGTTGGGCCTGACCGACAAATCGGTGGGCGTACTGCGTGCCATCGATAAGCTGGAAAAAACTCAACCGGCCGGCGTGGTCGCCGAACTGACCGAGAAAGTGGGCCTGACATCCGAGGCGGCGGAAAAGGTGATCACCGTCTGTCGCCGCGGCGCCGCGCTGGACGATCTCGAACCGATTCTGGGTGAAAATCCTCAAGGTCAATTGGGGATTGCGCGCTTGCGGGAACTCTTCACCGCCGCGCAGGTCGCAGGAATACCGGCGGAACGCGTCGAACTCGACGTCTCGATCGCCCGCGGGCTCGATTATTACACCGGCACGATCTACGAAACATTTCTGTCCGACCTTCCCGGCATCGGCAGCGTCTGCTCCGGCGGCCGTTACGACAATCTCGCCGGCCTGTTTACGAAGGAAAAGCTGCCCGGCGTCGGCGCCAGTCTCGGTCTCGACCGGCTGCTCGCGGCGATGGAAGAGCTCAAACTGCTCTCCGCGGAATCGACCCCCGCTCCGATCCTGGTGGTGCAATTTTCAGCCGAAAAATTAGGGGACTATCAACGGGTGGCCCGTTCACTCCGTGCCGCCGGGCTGAATACCGAAGTCTTTCCCGATGCCAAGCCGGTGGGCAAACAGTTGAAATACGCCGATCGCCACGGGTTCCGCCTCGCCCTCATCGCCGGGCCCGACGAATTCGCCGCAGGCGTCTGGCAGGTGAAGGATTTGAAGTCGGGTCACGCCGAGAAAATCCCGGAAGCCGGTTTGGTGGTGCGTTTGCAATCGCTGCTGTCGGCATGACCACGGGTCCGACGCGAGCCGCGGTTTTCAGACGGTCATTCGGTCCACAAATTCCTGGACCGGCGTCTGCTCCAACCGCGACTGATCCTGGCAGCCTTCCAGAATCGCGGCGGCCTGAGGCGGAGAAAATCGGCGCGCAAGATTCGTCCGGAACTTCGCTTCGAGCAGCGGAATGCCCTCTGTTCGCCGTCGGCGATGACCAATCGGATATTGCACGACCATTTCCGGCGTCTTTGTGCCGTCGTGGAATTCGATGGTAATTCCATTGGCAATCGAGCGCTTCTCCGGGTCGTGATAGTCCTTCGAAAATTGCGGATCTTCCACGCATTCCATCTTGCCGCGAAGTTCGTCAATCCGAGGATTGCCGGCAACGTCGTCTTCGTAATCTGCCGCCGTCAACCGGCCATAAACCAACGGCACCGCCACCATGTATTGAATGCAATGATCGCGATCGGCCGGGTTATGCAGCGGCCCCTGCTTGTCGATGATGCGAATCGCCGACTCGTGCGTGCGAATGGTGATCTTGCGGATGTCACCCAATCGCGACGCCACCAGGGGATGCAGCTGCATCGCGCACTCCGCGGCGGTCTGGGCGTGGAACTCCGCGGGGAACGAAATTTTGAACAACACGTTTTCCATCACATACGAACCGTAAGGTCGCTGGAACTGAAATTCTTTCCCTTTGAAAAGGACATCATAAAATCCCCAGGTTTTCGCGGTGAGGACCGACGGATACCCCATTTCCCCGGTCCGGGCGATGAGAGCCAATCGCACGGCTCGGCTGGTCGCATCGCCGGCGGCCCACGATTTGCGCGATCCGGTATTCGGAGCGTGCCGATAGGTTCGCAGCGACTGGCCATCGACCCAGGCCAGCGATAACGCGTTGATGATCTGCTCGCGAGAGAGTCCCAACAGCCGCGAGACAACCGCCGTCGACGCGACTTTGACCAGCACGACGTGATCGAGCCCCACCCGGTTGAACGAATTCTCCAGCGCGAGCACCCCTTGGATTTCATGCGCCTTGATCATCGCCGTCAGCACGTCCCGCATTATGAGTGGTCGCCGCCCCTCAGCGATTGCGGTGCGCGACAGCCAATCGGCCGTTGCGAGAATGCCGCCGAGGTTGTCCGACGGGTGGCCCCATTCCGCAGCGAGCCAGGTGTCGTTGAAATCGAGCCAGCGAATCATCGCCCCGAGCGTGAAAGCCGCCTGGACCGGGTCCAGCTGGTAGTTCGTGCCTGGCACCTTAGCCCCGTTCGGCACAACCGTTCCCGGCACGATCGGGCCCAGCAATTTCGTACAGGCGGGATATTCGAGCGCCTCGAATCCGCAGCCGAGCGTGTCCATCAGGCACAACCGTGCCGTGTGATAGGCCTCGGTGCTGTCGATGCGATAATCGCTGACGTAATCGGCAATGTCGACAAGGACTTGGTCCGGATCAGGCCGCGTGTTGGAAATATGAGCTGACATGGGGTCCGTGAAAAGTTGAGAAAAAGAGGGCGGGTTTGGCCTCAAAGCCCAAATCGGCGCCAACAGTTCTTGTGGCCAATCTTGCTTTGGATTTCACCCACGTTGTTCCATCGGCGGCCAGGGGCGATTCTCCGGGCCGATATAGTTGGCGCTGGGGCGGATGATCTTGCCGTCCTGCCGTTGTTCGATCACATGGGCCGACCAACCCGAAGTCCGGGCGATGACGAACAGCGGCGTGAACATCGCCGTCGGGACGCCCATCTGGTGATACGAGACGGCACTGAACCAGTCGAGATTCGGGAACATCTTCTTTTCCCGCCACATCACGGTCTCCAACCGTTCGGCAATTTCGAACAGTTGGCGGTTGCCATGGTGGTCCGAGAGTTTCCGCGCGACCTCTTTGATCACCTTGTTTCGCGGATCGCCAGTAGTATAAACCGGATGCCCGAAGCCGATGATAATCTCCTTGTTACCGATCCGCCGGATGATGTCGGCCTCGGCTTCATCCGGCGTGGAATACCGGCTGAGAATTTCATAGGCGAACTCATTCGCTCCGCCGTGCTTCGGTCCTCGCAGTGCGCCGATACCGCCGGTAATGGCGGAATACATGTC
>JAXMBR010000005.1:0-116809 GCA_046349715.1 Planctomycetaceae bacterium
CGTGAATAGCCGACATCGTCGACGACCAGGATATTCATGAATCAAGCAATCCTCTCGTGTACGAAGCGGCTTAACGTGCCGAGTTCAAATAGTTCTGGACGGCGGCTTCCAATTCCCGCAGCGACGATTTCAACGCGGCCAGCAGTTGCCCGGCGGCTTCCAGCCGCTGTTCCTTGCCGCAGAATTCCAATTCGCGCGCCAAGTGGTAAGGCCGCAACGTCGTGAACGTGCTGATCGAACCCTTGAGCGCATGAGCTGCGCGATCGACGTTCTCCGCATGACCTTCGGACACCGCGTCCGACAGGCTGTCCAGCAATTGATCGCGGTTCTCCGCAAACAATTCCGCCAGTTCGGCCAGCAAGTCCAGATCGTCGCACGTGCGCTGCAGTGCCTCCCGCGGGTCAAAAATGTCCGGCACGAATCCCGCAGGACTCACCGCGGACGCAGCCAAATCAAGTTCGGTGGACATGGGATCGCTTTTCAGTGGGAAAATCGCCGGAATTCAGCCCCACTGAATCATATCTCGTCCTTCGCGTGGTGAATCGGCAACATCGACGAAGATGTTGTAAGACGATTGGTGTCCGGCACGATCAAAACGTCTTTGCCGGTTGTAATGACCTCGCCTCCAGCCGCAGCGCGAAACCCCGCCTCAGGGCAGCTCAATCGGCCAGTTCAACCCGGCTGAAAATCCGCCGTCCACATACAGAATCTGCCCCGTCATGAACGCCGAAGCCGGGCTCGCCAGAAAAATCGCCGTGCCGACCATGTCGTCCGGAACCCCCAGCCGCCGCAACGGAGTATTCGGAATCCCCCAGGCTTGCATCGTCGGCTGGGACCAGAGCTTCTCCGTCAAATCCGTCAGCACGAATCCCGGCGCGAGCGAATTGACGCGGATGCCATGCGGCCCCCATTCTTCGGCCAACCCGCGCGTCATCATTCCCATCCCGGCCTTGCTCATGGCATAGGGCAACACCCCGCGGAGCGGTGCATACGTATTCAACGACTCGATATTGATGATCGTGCCGCCGCCGCCCCGGGCAATCATGTGTTTCCCCGCGCTTTGCGCCAGAAAAAACGCCCCCCGCAGGTTGATGTTCAAAATAAAATCGTATTGCTCGACCGAATAATTCTCGGCCCGCTGACGATTGTTGACCCCCGCCACGTTAATCAGGCAATCGACCCGGCCGTGGCTCGACACGACGCGCTCGATCAGTTCGCCGGAGCGGTCCGCCTGAGCCACGTCGTGCACTTCGTAACCCACGGGATGTTTTCCCTGAGAGAGTTCTTGCGCCGCGACGGTCAGCGTCTCTACCTCACGACCGGTGATGATCGTTTTGGCCCCCCGGTTCGCGAACCCCGCTGCGATCGCCTTGCCGATCCCCCGGCTTCCTCCCGACACGATCACCACCTGATCTTCCACTGAAAACAGATCCGCCATCAGCTCATTCCTTCCACTCGCTTGTTCTTTTCCGCCAATCTGCGGAGAAAAATCCCTCAGACGGCCCCGCGCGACACAATCTCTCCACGCTGCGCAATGGCGCGATCAATCCGCTCGATCTGCGCGGGCGACAATTTCCACGCCATGGCGGCGGCATTGTCTCGAATCTGTTCCGGGCGCTTGGCCCCGCACAACGCCACACTGATCCCGGCGCGCTGGATTGTCCAATTCAATACCACCTGCGCCACCGAAACCCCGGCTTCCACCGCGATGGGCCGCAAATGGTCCAGAAAATCCTGATTCTTCTCCCATTCGGTTCCGTGAAACATCGGGTATTTCCGCCGGCCGTCGCGGGAATCAAACACATGGTCACGTGGCAGCTTCCCCGCCAGCAACCCCTTCATCAGCGGCCAGTACACCATCACCGAAACGCCGTTTTCACAGCACCACGGCAATTGCGACTGCTCGATCTCGCGCTGCAGCATGTTGTAATGCGGCTGATAGGCAGACAGCGGACAGACCTGGTGAAACGCCGCCAATTCCTCGACCGTTGCGTTCGACAACCCTGCCGAGCGAATCTTGCCGGCCGAAATCAATTGCTGAAACGCACCCGCCGTTTCCTCGATCGGCACATGCGGGTCCGGCGCATGGAGATAGTACAACTCCACGCAATCGGTCTCCAATCGCCGCAGACTTTCCTCGCAGTGCCCTAAGATGCTTTCCGGACGACCGTCGCGGACCTGTTTTCGCTCCGTTCCCCAGACGATTCCGCCCTTGGTCGCCAAGACGACTTCCCCGCGATGCGGCCCGAGGACTTTGGCGATCATCCGTTCACTTTCGCCTTCGTAGCCATAACAATGGGCCGTATCGAAAAAGTTGATTCCCGCCTCGAACGCAGCCGCCAGCGTGGCTTCGCTTTGATCGGGCGACACATCAATGCTGGTGATCCCTGCGATCGGCCAACAACCCATGGCCAGCGGCGTCACCTGAATTCCCGTGTTGCCGATTTTCCGCAGTTCGATCATCAATCAGCCGTTTCTTGAGAGGCATAAAGTCCCTGCTGCGCGATATACACTTCCACGGCGCGCGGAACCAAATAGCGAATCGTTTTCCCTGCGCGGACTCGCTCCCGAATCTCCCGCGAGGCAATCTCGATTCCCGGCATCACCGCCGGAATCACCCGTTCCCGACTCTGTTCGCCCAGAACCTGGATGACTGCCGTCAAATCGAGCGTCGCGCCTCCCCGATTCACCGCCACGACGCGCGCCAGTTGAAGAATTCGCTCCGGTTCTCTCCACCCCGGCAAATCACGCAAGGAATCAGCGCCTAACAGAAGAAATAATTCCGCCTGCGACTCCTGATCGCGAATGGTCTGGAGCGTTTCAACCGTAAACGACAGCCCGGGTCGGTCCAGTTCGAGCGTCTTAATTCGGAATCGCTCGTGCCCGGCGGTCGCCAATTCCAGCATTTCCATCCGCTGCCGGCCGGGGGAGATTTCCGCAGCCGTTTTATGGGGCGGAGCCCCCGCGGGCACGAACCAGACTTCATCCAGTCGGCATTGCTCTCGGCACTGTTCGGCAAGCACTAAATGGCCGATGTGAATCGGATCGAATGTGCCGCCGTAAATGCCAATCCGTTTCATCGCCTGATTGCCCTGTCTGCCCGGGGATTTCCGTCACCCTCATTGGTTTGTCCCGGCATCCTAACGGGGAAATGGCAGGCCGGGCAAATGCACGAACTGCGAAGGCAAAGCTCGTCGATGCGTTCCGGGACCTGAACGCATCGAATCGACAATCCAACGTCCGCCTAAAACCATAAGCCATTTAAAACAAAGGTGTTACACAAAAGAAAACTCCGTTTTCTTGCAGTTCACGAATTCGGAGAGGAAGGCGAAATCGCTTGACGCTCCCGGCCTGCAAAGTTATCATCCCGCCGAAACTGGTTGTTTTGCATAGAGTTGTGATTTTTCTGCGATCAAATCACCAGTCAACGGACACAGTTCTCCGCTGACTGCTCATTTAGGGGGTGCTGCGCATGGCTGGAACGCGACGGTCGGTGTCCGTCTCTGGCAAGGAAGGGCCGAAAATGCCCGACAATGACCACGATAATCTGACGGACTTGGAAAAGTTGCGGCAGATGGTCGAGCTGATGGAAAAGCACGACCTCAGCGAAATCAGTCTGCGCAAGGGAGATGAGCACTGGCGGTTACGACGAGGAGCCATCGCTGCGCCCACCGCCAGCTACGCACCGCCGCCGATGCCGGTCGCGGCCCCGGCCGCTCTTTCCCAGGCAGCATCCCCCGCTTCGGAATCCAAGCCCGATCCGGTCGCCGACAATTTGATCGAAATCAAGAGTCCCACCGTCGGCACTTTTTACGCATCCCCGTCGCCTGATGATCCTGCCTTCGTCACGGTGGGCGCGAAAGTCACCCCGACAACCGTGGTCTGCCTGATCGAGGCCATGAAAGTCTTCAACCAGATCGCTGCCGAAACGTCGGGCACGATTGCGGCAGTTCTCGTGAAGAGCGGTGACGCGGTCGAATTCGGGCAGCCGTTGTTTAAAGTGCGACCGTGAACACCGGGACGACCGTAGACTTCACCCTGGATGGCAGGGACTTCCCGCTCCTGTGACCGCGCCGATCGGCGGTTGATACGGAATTGAAATGTTCCAACGGATTCTCGTGGCAAATCGTGGCGAAATCGCTCTGCGGATCATCCGCGCGTGCCGCGAACTCGGTATTGAAACCGTCGCCGTCTTCAGTGAAGCCGATCGCGGCGCAGACTACCTGAGGCTGGCCAACGAAGCCATCTGCATCGGGCCAGCCATGGCCTCGAACAGCTATCTGCTGATCAAAAACATCATCAGCGCGGCCGAAATCGGCAATGTCCAGGCGATTCATCCCGGCTATGGTTTTCTCGCGGAAAATGAGCACTTTGCCGAAGTCTGCCGCAGTTGCAACATCGAATTCATCGGGCCGACGGTCGACGCCATGGCCAGTCTTGGCGACAAAGTCTCCGCCAAGGAAATTGCGAAACATGCCGGTGTCAATCTGGTTCCCGGCAGTGACGGTCTGATCAAAGACGAGAAGCAGGCCCTGGAAATCGCCGCTCGCATCGGCTATCCGGTGTTGATCAAGGCCACCGCCGGCGGCGGCGGCAAAGGCATGCGCGTCGCCCGGAACGACATCGCCCTGAAGGCCGGCTTGAAGCAGGCCGCCATGGAGGCGGAAAAGGCGTTCAATAACGCCGGAGTCTATCTCGAAAAGTACATCGAAAATCCCCGCCACGTCGAAGTGCAGATCATTGCCGATCAGCAGGGCAACGCGGTCCATCTCTGGGAACGTGACTGTTCTTCCCAGCGCAAGCACCAGAAGCTCGTCGAGGAATCCCCGGCGCCAAACTTCCCCCAGGCCGTGCGGGAAAACATCTGCCAGGCCGCCGTCAGGTTGATCCAGACCGCGAAATATACCAACGCCGGGACGGTCGAATTCATCGTCGATCGCGACAACAATTTTTATTTCATTGAAGTCAACGCCCGCATCCAGGTCGAACACCCGGTGACCGAGCAAATCTCGGGAATCGACCTGATACAACAACAGATCCGCGTCGCCGCGGGCGAACCGCTGCCCTGGAAACAACACGAAATCCCTCAGCGCGGGTCGGCCATTGAAGTCCGCATCAACGCAGAAGATCCTGATCAAGATTTTCGCGGCTGCCCGGGGAAAATCACCAAGCTGCGGGTGCCGGGAGGCCATGGCGTCCGATTTGACTCGCACGTGCATGAAAACTATCAGATTCCGCCGTATTATGATTCCATGATCGGCAAGCTGATCGTCCATAAGCCGACCCGGCCGGAAGCGATCGCGTGCCTGAGGCGGTGTCTTGACGAATTCGTGTTGGAAGGGGTCAAGACGACGATCCCGTTGATCAAACGGATCTTGAGTCACGCGGCGTTTATCGAAGGTCGGATGGACACCACGTTTATCGAACAGAACTTGATCGGCAGGTAATTGTCCATGAAAGTTGGCGTATTGACGGGCGGCGGCGACTGCCCGGGTTTGAATGCCGTCATTCGCGGCCTGGTCCGAACCGTCGCAAATCACGGCGGACAGACCGTTGGGTTGTTGGAAGGTTGGCGTGGCGCCATCCAAGGCATCACCACCGAGCTCACCATCGCCAATACCGATGACATTCTCCCCAAAGGGGGGACCATTCTGGGGTCGTCCCGCACCAACCCCTACAAGAAACCGGAAGACGTCCAGCAGCTGCTCAAGACCTATCAGGCCCTCGGCCTGGACGCCATCGTGGCGATCGGCGGCGACGATACGCTCGGCGTCGCCAACCGGCTCTACAACGACCACAAGCTCAACACTGTCGGCGTCCCCAAAACCATCGACAACGACCTGAGTTGCACCGACGTCACCTTCGGTTTCGACACGGCAATCAACATCGTGATGGAAGCCGTCGACCGCCTGCGTACCACCGCCGAATCTCATCGCCGCATCATGGTCGTCGAGACCATGGGGCGCCATGCCGGCTGGATCGCCTGCGAGTCGGGCATCGCCTCCTCCGCTGACTATATTCTCGTCCCCGAAGACCCGGTCGACATGGACCACATGATCGCCGTGCTGAAGGCGCGCCGGGCCGCGGGCAAAAAATATGGCATTATTGTCGTGAGTGAGGGAGCCAAAGTCTCTCCCGAAGAAGGATTCGTCACGCAGAACGCCAAAATCCGTGATGACTTCGTAAGCCACATCAGCCTGGGGGAGTCGGCGAACTCGTTGCGGAAATCATCGAAAAGAAGACCGGTTTTGAGACTCGAACGGTGATTCTTGGCCACTTGCAGCGTGGCGGTTCTCCCAGCGCCTATGATCGGGTTCTGGGCACGCGTCTCGGAATCGGTGCAGGACGCCTGGCGATCGAACAGCGCTTCGGCCGCATGGTGGCGCTGCAAGGGACAAAGATCATTGATGTCGCCCTGGCCGATGCCGTCGGGAACCTGAAAACTCTCGATCCTGACTACATGCGTGACGCCGCCGAATTCTTCACCTGATCGCCCCGAAGCGCGCTGCCAGCGGCATCATTTCTCACCAAGACGCAAAGAACAGAAGTTCGCAGTGGAAACGCCTGAGCAGCGAGCGAAAGCTCATCGTTGTCGGCAATGAAGTCTCTCGCTGTCTTTCTTAGCGAACTTCAAATCTTAGCGCCTTGGCGAGAGACGTCCTGAACGATGCCAACAAACGCTCTCTGCCATCAGACGCGCTATTCCTCTCGCGGTTTCGCCGCGGGTCCGCGTTTCGCTTTCAGTGACGTGACATACAAAAACGGTCGCCCGGCTTCGTCCTGCCACAAATCGCATGACAATTTCGCCTTGTTGAGCACATCCCGAATCACCGTGAACCAGGTCGCCTGACGCGGCCGATAGGAAATCTCCGTCGCCTCCCAGTCGTCCCCCATCCGGTCCAGTTCCGAGTAATCCAGCAGGATGGCCGTCTCCGCACCTTGGCCGATCTGGCTCAGCAATTCGACCAACGGGGCATCCTCCAGCAAGACCTGATTCATCGCAAACAAGCGCGGCGCCAGCTTTTGCCGCGGCACCTTCAGCGGCCAACCGACCGGCCACACGCTTTCCGATTTCCCCGGCACATCGATCAGGATCTCCATCGCGCCCGACGGGAGTCGGCTGGGACGAAATCCCATCCCTTCGTCGCGCAGCATCACTGCCAGAGCCGTCGCGACCGTGAATCCTTGCGTGTTCTGGCGGACAACTCCGCCGCGATTGCTCTCGGACAATCGTTTCCGTGCGGCGTCGCTCCAGCGGACCGGGTATTTCGCAGGCAATTTCAGGGCGGGGACCACGCGGTCCAACGTTTGATCTCGATAGTCAGACTCCGTGACAATCGTCAAGTTGTCATAAATCTCGGTGAATTGCTCCTCGTTCAGCCCCCACAACGGCTGGCCGTCCGGGGAGCCTTGGGCTCCGTAAGACTGCAAATCCTGCACCCACGTCTTGAGCTTTTCACGGTCCCCCGGCTCAAAGGATCGGTCGAAAAAGTCAACTTTCCCTGACCGGCTCATCAGCCCGACCGCGGTCACCTTCCGCAGCGTCCCGATCACTTTTTCCGTCGTGCCAGGCTGCTCGTCCGCCATTCTGCGGCGAATCGTGATGGACAAATCCAGCGACTCCAGAGTGCTCCGCCATTGCTGGGCCGCCAAGCCTGTCCCGTCTGCCGTCAGCAGTTCGATTTCCACCGTCGTCGACCGCGGTTGATCGGCTGGCGCACGCTTTCCGGCGGCGGCCTGTGTCTTCCGCGGCGCGACCGTTCCCTGGCCATAGGCCGGCCCGGCGGATGATGCGATTTGACAACAAATCAGGCAACAAAGGCAGCCGAGTGCGCCCGCTCGCATAGGTCCGTCTCCACGGAAATCAGGAATCCTGCGGGCGATCGTAGCTGTTCCCATCCGGATCCGACAAGAGCGAATTCCTGGGCCGGCCCGTTGCGGAAAAACGTCGCGGAATGTCGTCAAACTCTCAGTTTATTCAACCAAGGCACAGACAGTTCGTCTCGGCGCCGTCCCCAGCACGGCCCCTCCGAGCAAACTTTTCAACCTGCGGACACTGTGCCGGCACGTTGCCGATCGGCACTGTCCAACCGCCGATTTTTCTGGCTTTCGTCTTGCGTCTGGTTTTCCGGGTCATCAGCATGGGAACATCATGCTAAAAATCGGTGAAGACACCCTGCCTCAATCGCTGTTGAGTTATGTGGCGTTTCGCGTCGCGTTCCGCGAGACCTTCGAGCGTTTCGCCCTCTGGAAACAGTTCGAGCAGTCTTCGGCGGAGACTTATGGTTATCTCTGCGAAGTCCCCTTCCTCAAGGATGTCGCGCCGCAGGTCCAACTCGATCTCCTCGCGGCTTCCTGGCGCAAACATCTCCACCCGGATCCTGCCCAGGCGGATCTGTGCGACGAAAGTGTCATCTACGCCGCCTGTGAAACGGCCGCCCAGTTGGTGGAAAAAGAACCCGCCCTGTTCTCCGGATATCTTCGCGGCGGCCCGTTCGATGTCGGCATCCCCGTCGATCACTTTCTGGCGACGGAATTGCGCAACCTCTATCTGAAACTTTCCAACGAAGGCGATTTTCTGCTGATCAGCCAATTCCTCGACATCGCTCCGGAGGAAGCCGCGCCCCTGAAGCATAAAATGGGACTCGTCGAGTCTTCCGTCTCCGTCCTCTACGACGCCCTCTCGCGCTGGCATGTCTCGACGCAGTTTCTGACCAACCTGCAAGGCTTGCTCACCGAGTCGGAAATCTCCCGCATCGCGACCCTGCTGCCGGTTCCCTGCCCCGCCTGACGACGCGACTCTCGCCCGCAGTCCTTGGCAGTGGTTCAGTCTAATTGGCTGAGCGATATGGCGGTAAAGGCAGAGACTTGACAGCGACTATTCGAGCGTGGTTGCCCCTGTTACGGCAACGCGAAAAATGGCGTGGGCACCACTAGACTTCTGGTGGGCCGCAAGAATAAATGCATTGCCTTTCCGCCCGCTTTGGTCCAGAGTCACGTGTGCAGATAACTCGCCGACCAAAACCAACAGCGGCTCAAGATCCTGAGGTATTCCTGCCAGTTCGATAACTCCATGCCAGAATACTGGAAGAGAATCATCGTATCGATGCTCAAAGAGATGAATGAGTCCTTGCAGTGCTTGAGACTGTTTCAGTGTGCCGTTTTGCCGAAGTACGACGCGGCAATCTTGCTTGGATTCTAGCAGATTGGCCATTGGCTATCCCTTGAACACGATGCGGGCAGGCGTGACCGATCACAAATGGGATTTGGGAGAGGTGGCCGATCTACTGCCGGGATTAAAATACAACACGCGCCCTAGAAAATCGGCTTAATCATTAGACTGATCCACTAACGCAGTCCTTGGCGCCTGCCGGCGCATGGAATGCCGCGACGTTCACGGCCGGCACAACTCGGCCATCAAGACTGCTGCCGCCGTCGAGACGTTTAAGCTTGGCAGCGCCCCGCGCGGTTCGATGCGGCAGACTTCGTCGCAATGCTCCAGGGTGAGCCGGCGCAGCCCCTGGTCTTCACTCCCGACCACCAGCAGCCACGGCCGATCGCGCGGCACAGCGGCGATGGTTTTCTCCGCGTGTTCCGACGACCCCAGGATCCATAACCCGGCGGACTTCGCCGCCTCCAGGGCGCGGGCCAGATTCGGCGGCTGTGCGAACGGCACCAACTCCATCCCCCCAGACGCCACGTCATACACCGTACCGTTCAGCGGAGCCGACCGATCCCGGGTGACGATCACCCCGCGAATTCCGAAGAACGCCGCCGTCCGAAAAATCGAACCGACGTTCTGCGGATCTTGCAGGCAATCCAGCGCGCCAGCCACACCCCCGTTGGAACCAGGATCCGCCTCTGCAGGGAAAAATCTCCTCCAACGGGCGGCCCGGCACGCGCACGACCGCTTGGCAAGCTCCCTGCCGACCTCCGCGCGCGCGCCCTCGGGCCGGCGGTCCTGCGGAAAACTCGTGTGAATGCTGATGCCGTGCTGTTTGGCCGATTCGACGACTTCTCCCCATCCCGGAGAGAGGGCGGCGGGACTGCGGCGAATCTCGAGGACATCCGCGGCCGGGACGCCAGCGCGGCCAGCACGCTGTGAGGATTATGCAGATGCAGCGACAAAGTTAAGTTCCTGAAGTCAATCGTCGGCGACTCTCGGCCGCCTCATAACAGAGAATGCCCGCAGAGACCGCCGCATTCAAGGAACCGACTCGCCCCAGCATCGGAATCTGGACGATTTGCGTGCATAACGATAGCACTTCCGGCGAAATGCCGACTCCTTCATTGCCGATGATCACCGCCAACGGCAATTCCCAGGACATCGCGGACAACGGCGTGCTCCCCTTTTCCGAAGCTCCCCAGACCTGCCATTGCTGCTGCCGCAATTCCCGCACGAAACCGGCCAGGTCGTCCACTCGGCAAATCGGCAAATGATTGACCGCCCCCGCGGAACCGCGCGCCGCGAGGCTGTTCACTGCCGATTGTTCTCTCGTTCCGATCACCATTCCCTCCAACCCCAGCCCCTCCGCCGAACGGATGATCGCGCCAAAGTTGTAGGGATCTTGAATGCGATCCAGCACCACGATGATTGACTGCGTGGTGGTTCTTTCCAGCAACCCGTTCGCAGTCAGGTAGGGAAATTCCGCCATCCGCGCCCGCCGCATCCCTGATGATCGGCCGCCCGGCAGAGTCTCGCCACGCCGTCATCGTCCGTCCACCGTGACGGAAACCTGGGCAGCCTCAGCCAGTTCCATGCGCCTTCGCCGTGTCGCCCGTCAATCTCCGGCTCAGCGCTAACTCCAGCACCGGCCAGCGACCGGCGCAGAGCGTCTCTTGCACCGCGTGGCGGCCCCAGATCCAGCATCGGTTATGATTCGCGAGCAGCTTTGAGCCTCGCGATTTTCGAATGCGCCGGTGAACCATCGAGACATTTCGACCAGGAATGATTTCCCATCATCATAGCCGTCGCCCCCTGACCCTGGCCAATCCGTGCGACTCGAACCCGCCAAGTGGAGATGTCTTCATTCCGGGGTGGCACGCCCTGACGCTTTGGGAAGGGCGTGGTTTTCTCGATCCGCCACGCCCGTCGAAGACTCCGGGACATGTCACCCAGACTTGGCTGTCAAATGACGTCACGACCGCGCAACAGTGATGTCTTCATTCCAGGATGGCACGCCATGACGCTTTGGGAAGGGCGTGGTTTTCTCGATCCGCCACGCCCGTCGAAGACTCCGGGACGTGCCACCCAGACTCGGCTGTCAAATGAGGTCACACGCGCCCAAGCCATCGAGAAACGTCGGGAACTGCCAGCGAATCTCCAGTTCCGCTTTGATTCGCGCATTCGAGCAGCGCTTGTTGAGCCCGCCTGAGCCTCGTTTCGCCGCTTGCGCCTCGTCAAATCGTGGCGGAGGGGCCCCCACCAGTTCCGCCAACCGGGAATAGTATTCCTGACGCGTGACCGGTTGATCGTCAGCCACCAGATACACCATTCCCGGTCGCTGCGCACTCGCGGCGGCATCGACGGCTTGAACTGCATCGTCCACATGAATCAGATTCAGCCACGCGTCCGCTCGACCCGCGATGGAACTGCCCGTGCGCAATGCTTCAATGCGGGCCAGCAATCGACCCGGACCGTAGATTCCCGCCAACCGCAAAATCACAGCGTTGCCGGCGACATTTTCTGGGGAACAGATGCTCCGCGTCAGTCGTTCCCCCGCCAGGCAACACTGCCCGCCGGGTTGGACGGGATCGCACGGCGAATCTTCATTCACCCAACCGCCGTCGCTCTGACCATACACGCTGGTGCTGGAGATGTTGATGAAGCGCGCCCGGCAACGTGAACCGAATTGATTCAGTACGCTTTGCAAACCGTCGACCACAACGGCTTCCCGGGACAGACCCGAACGAGGGTCGTACGCCACGGCAAACAACACCCGGTCCGCCTCCGGCAACCCCGTCAGCGTTTCCGGACGGCAAACGTCACCCACATGGGGGACCAGCCCCTCACGGCGGAATCTCTCCGCCCGTTCTGGAGAGCGGGTGACCGCGATCACCGTTCGACCCTGCCGCCGCCAGAACTCCGCCACTCGCTGGCCGAGATAACCACAACCAAAAATGATATCGGGGCGAACATTCGCCATCGTGCAAACGGCCTAACCCAGATCGCAGTTGATCGTATCCACCAGTTGCCGCAGCCGACCGGCGTCCCGGCGATTGTATTGCAGCGCCAATCGCGGCAAATCCCGAGTATGCTCATCGTCCTGTTCATGCGGATGCGTGGGAACCCGCTCGATGCGACCCGCTTCGAGGATGCCCGCAAAATCTCGATTCCATTTTTCGAGCTGTTCGTCGCTCGGTTCCACGGTGAGCCGCAGGATCAGTTTATTCCGCACATAACGCGAACTGTGATACACGGAATAAAATCGAGTGATCTCTTCCACGGCGTCTTCCACCGTCGGGGAAATGCGAAACAACGACAGATCTTCCGGCGAAATCAGCTTGCGGTCCAGCAACTCGCGCCGCACGAACTTTTCCCAGTCCTGCCAGTAATCGCTGCCCGGGGTGTTCACGCAGACAATCGGCATCAGATCGCGTTTGCCCGTCTGCACTAAAGTCAGCACTTCGAATAACTCGTCGAGCGTGCCGAAGCCGCCCGGAAACAGCGCGACGGCGTGCACTTCTTTCACAAACATCAGCTTGCGGGTGAAGAAGTATCGAAATGTGACCAGCTTCTCATCCCGGGCGATCAGCGCATTGGCGGACTGCTCAAATGGAAGCAGGATATTTACTCCCATCGACATTTCTCGCCCGGCCCCGAGATGGGCCCCTTCCATGATGCCGCTGCCGGCCCCGGTGACCACCATCCACCCGACCGCGGCCATTTGCTTGCCAAATTCCACGGAGGCCAGAAAGTCGGGATGATCAGCCGGTGTGCGCGCCGATCCAAAGACCGTCACCTTGCGGCGCAGGCGATACGGAGTGAACACCTTAAACGCGTACCGCATCTCCTTCAGCGACCGGCTGATGATTTTCAAATCGCCCAGCGAAGCCCGGTCGCGACCCAGCTTGTCCGCGGTTTGTTTGATCTCGTCGATCAGCTGCTGCCGCGCGGCGGTTTCAAATTCCGATTCGCTCGGAGCCAGCGGCGCCGTCGGATCAGATGGCGCCGGGGGTTCGATTTCATCCATGGGCGAGCCTCCCGGGATGCGAAGCTAACGGTCTTTCAGCCACCCGCGAACGCATCGGCGTGTCACACGTCCACCGCGTCCAGCGCTTCTTCGCGTGTCAGGTAAATGGCCCACAGCGTATCCAGAGCCGTAATTTTCAGCAGTTCCCGGGCCATCTTGCTGGCACCGCACAGCACCAGTTCTCCCCCGCGGCTTTTGACCGCCGTATGGCACCGCAGCAGCAGCGCCAAAAACACTGAACCGAAGTAGTTCACTTCGCTGAGGTCGAACACCACCATCGGCGACTGGTGCTTCTTCAGCGGCGCCATCACGATGTCGGCCGCCTGCTCGATCAATTCCCAGTTCATCGATTCCACATTGCTGGCCGGCGTGATGACCACCGCGTTGCCGTGCCATTCCAACCGGAAATCGTCGTTCGCGCCGCTGGCGGGCCCGTCTGTTTGTGTATTAGCCATGTCCGCTCCATCGAGTTCAAGCGTGATCAGTAGGATCGGCCTCCCGCTGCCACCGGTCGTACGGTCTCGCCCCGGTGGCTCTTCTGTCGCGCTTCCCACCAGCGCGTCCAATGATTGATCTTATCGCTGATGGACGACTCGACGGCAAGTCCGGCCTGCTCCTCGATCGGCGTTAATTGATGCAGCGCGTCCAGAATCGCTCCCTGGACCGACGGATCGGTCTCCGTCCATAATTGTTTCACCAACGGTTCGACGAACCGCGATTGCCCGGTTTTTCCCATGGCCTGCAACGCTTTTTCTCGCTGCCGCGGTTGAGGATCGTAGGTCTGCCGGACCAATTCCTGGGCAGCGCGCGCGTCGCCCAGCGTGCTCATCGCCACGACGGCTTCCCAACGCAATTGCTGATCGGCGGACGACAAAAACGGACGCAAACCGGTCGTTTCCCGCGAATCGGCAAACCCGTCCAGCGCCACCGGATTTCCGCACTGCGCCAGAATCTGGATCGCTCGCAGTTTGACCGACCGATCGGCATCCTGCAAACGCGGCAGCAACCACAATGCGTATTCCGGCTGCGGATGACGCGAAAAATACTCACAACCCATCTGCCGGATGTCGGGCCACTGCGAATTCAGCGCCACCAGTGCGATCTGCGCCGCTTCCGGCGTCGCATCAGGCGAGATCGCGGCGATCACCTCCGACCAGACCAATTGATCCTGCTCACCGAGCAAACTCGATTGCATCTTGCGGAGCACCATCGGCGACAACGACGCCTGGGACGCCCATTCTTTCAGTTGCCGGGCCCCCGTTCGCCGCACTCCCGCTTCCTGCGACGCCAGGCTCGCCAAACCGCCGAACGTGGGATGGACCCGAGGCAGGATTTCCTGCGCGATTCTTGTGGATTCATGCGCGGGCAACAATGCCAGTTCCTGTTCCAGCACCGCCGCACTCGTCGGATCCAGCGACAGCAATCGCTCGCGTGCGCTCTCGGCCTCTTCGGTTTCCGGTCGCGCATCGAGATAAGCATCAACCAGTTGATGAATCCGGGCCCGGAGCGATTCTCGCGAGACGGTGGGGGATGACGTTTCGGAAGCGGCGGCAAATGCCGTGAAAACCTCCGCGGAAACCTGGTGTTCGACCGTCAATTGCCGGACGGCTGCCTGCCGTTCTTCCAGCGTGCCATCCACCGGAAATATCGGCTCGGCCCCCCATTCCTGCTGCAAACCCGCCAACGCCGCCAACCGCGTCTTCAAGACGCCTGACTTCAACGCTTGCAACAGCAGAGGAATCCGCTCCTGGCTGCTCCAGGCCGGCTGTTCGCAAGCCGTCAACGCCGCCAACTGGACTTCCGGACTGCGATCGCTCAGGTAGTCCGCGAGCATCAAACCGCTTGCACGGGCCGGCAGTTTTCCCAAGTGTGCGGCGATGGCACTGCGCACCCGAGGCGACTCGTCATGAGCATACTTGGCGAGTTCTTCCGGACCGGACCGGGCGAAGCCGCCAATGGCCGCAACTTTTTCCAATTCCGTGCCCTTCGACATTGCCGCGTGCAGTTCATCGCGTGCCGCAGGAGAGTCGAGCAATCCCAGGCTGACCACCGCCGCTTCGCGCACCGACAATTCACGATCCAACCGTTGTGATTTCAACACGGCGAGCGCATCGGCTTGATGCACCAGCACGGACCAGCGCCCGAACAACTTTCGTTGGCCGGCATCATCGGAAAATCGACAGTTCCGCAGTCCGTCAGGCCAATCCTCGCTCTGATACGCCGACTCGCGATTCAGCCGATGTTGTCGCCAGGCGTGAATGACACACGCCTCCAACGCCGCCAGTTTCAACGTCGGCGATTCTCCCTTGGTTGGCGAGTCTCGCTGCATCACGGCATTCAGCCCCGGAATCAGCCGTGGAGGGATTCGCCAGGCGACTCCCCGATAGAGTTCGCCGCGAACGTCTTCCGGCAGCGTCGCTTCTTCCAGCGCGCGACCGACCGGCGCCAAGGCCGTTTCCGGATCTTCGTCTCGCGCTGACAGCAGTTCGCACCAGATTTCCGCCGCCGCACAACGCTGATCAGTCCCCGGTTTTCGCAGCGCAGGATTCGACCATTCGCCCGATGCGCGCACTATGCCTTCCAGCAAGCCGCTTGGATCACTTTCGACGGAGGACTGTCGAGCCAACAGCAGGGCCGCGTTCGCTCCCGTCGGGTCACACCGCGAACTGAGCTGCACCAGCGCAGCGGTCGCTGACGATTGATGGTTCTCCGAGACGCCAACTCCCACCGACGAGGAATCCCACAGCCATTGGTATTTGGCGATCAAGGCCTGGCGTTCTGGATCAGGAGGAATGATCGGTGCGGGCAGACCATCTCGCGACCTGGGCGGCGGTTTCAATTGTTCCGGAACGACAAACCGCCAACGGTGACCGATTCGAACCGCGCTCTCGCCATCCTTTCCCGGTTCTTCCCAGGCGGAGGATAAGACCGACCAGGACCGGTCTCGTTCCCAATGCCCCTCCGTCAGCAGTTTGGTCAGTTCTGTCAGCTCGGGCGAATCCGGCGCGGGAGCGTCAACCACGGGGTGCTCGGTCGTAACAACCTGCTCCGGAGCCGAAATGATCTGGCAGCCGGCACAAAGCAGAATGCCAGCCAGCCAACCGGTCGCCCAACGGCTGCCGAGGTTCAGAAAGCTTCGCGCAGTCATCTGCCGCCAGACATCCATGTGGCCGGCTCGCTCGCTGTGCAAACTGAAATTGTGAGGGAGAATTGCTGAACCGCCGCGGACGGAGAATCCGCGCGGCGGGGAAGAATATTGAAAGTGGGCGGTTTTGGGAAGACCGGTTTTTAGGCCTCAATTCTGGCACTTTTTTGCGCCCTGCCTGAACCAGGCGCCCGCGCGGACCGTCATTCTCGCCCTGCGGTTCCTCCGTGTCGCTCCGTGGCTGAAACCTCGACGGTTTCCGCCAATTGCTCGACGCGCATTCGATCCAATCGACAGGGCAGCAATTGCTGCACATTGTCAGCCGCAGCCGCCATGCCGAACCGGACCGCTGATACGTCATCCCGGCCTTCCGAGAAAGCAACCGCCATCCCCGCCGCCAGGCAATCGCCACAGCCGATCGGATTCACTGTCGGCACCGCGGGCGGGCGAAAGCGAGTCAAGCCCTCGGCATTCAATAACCAAAGTTCCTGCGCGCCGTGGCTGATGACGACGCGTTGCGCCCCGCGTTTCCGAAGCTCTTGCATCGCTGCCACCAGTTCGTCATTCGTGGTGATGGGCCGCCCGATGGTCGCCGCCAATTCTTCCCGATTTGGCTTCACCAGAAACGGCTGAAGCGGCAGGCATTCCGTCAATTCCCCGCCGCGAACGTCGAGCAGGAATTTCGCCCGGCTCCGCTCCATCAGGCGTCGGTAAAAATCGGCGGGTGTCTGCTGGGGTAACGACCCGGTGAGAATCACCCAATCGGCGCGAGCCGCTTCGTCCTCAAACGCTGCGATGAATTGGTCCAGTTCCGTTTGAGGAACCGCAGACGAATTCTCAACCAATTCCGTAGTCACCCCCGTTGATTCGCTAAGAATCGTCGTACAGACGCGTGTCGGGATCACCGATTCAATCCACTGTGTCGGCGCGCCGAGCGCGTCCAGTTCATCCCGCATCGCCCGGCCGGTCTGTCCGCCGGCGAAACTGACCGCCCGCGACATCGCACCCAGGTGATGCAGCGCATTACCCACATTCAGGACTTTCCCCGAGGCGCACCAGTGCGCACTGGTCGCTCGATTTACCTCGCCCGGATGAAATTCTCGAAACGTGAGAATCTGCTGCCAAGCCGGCGTCAGTCCCGCGGCGATGATCACCAGAGTTCCTCCAACATCTCGGTCAACTCGCTGTCATTCAGATCGCGGGGATTCCCGCTGAGGCTGTTGCCGTGCGATCCGACCACCAATTCAGGAATCTGTTCCGGCTGCACTCCCAGATCCCGCAACCGGGAAGGGATTCCGACCTCCCGGCACAACGCTTCGATCCGTTCGATCAGCGCCTGGGCGGCAGATTCGTCGCTCGACCAATGGCCAGCGAGTGTTCGTCGTGCAAGCCGCGCTAACTCCGCCTGCCGAACGGATCGATTCACCCGCAGCGCGGCAGGCAGCATGACCGCACAAGCCAGCCCGTGCGCGACACGGCAGTGAACCCCCAGCGCGGCGGCGACGCCATGGGCGACTCCCAATCCCGAATTGGCCAACGCCATTCCCGACAACAGCGCTGCATGTGACATCGCTTCGCGCGCCGATCGATCAGCCGGATCGGACACTGCGCGAGAAATGGCCGGCAAGGCAAGTTCCAATCCTTGCTCGCACAACGCCTGTGGAATCGGCGCGGCGCGCTTGGAAATGTAACTTTCGATCAACTGCGTGATCGCGTCCATGCCGGTAGAGGCGGTGATCGTCGCCGGAAGACTGATGGTGAGTTCCGGATCCACCAGCACGCACTGCGGGACCATTAAATCCGACCGCAGACTTTTCTTGAACATCGGATCATACGAAGAAATCACCGCGTTTTTCGTCGCCTCGGTCCCTGTCCCAGCGGTCGTCGGCAGCACGATCAACGGCAACGGCGGCTGTTCGATTTTCAGGCCGCGTCCCACGCCCTCCAGAAAATCCGTGACGGTTTCGCCGTGATGATTGGTCGCCAACGCCGCGACCGCCTTCGCAAGATCAATCGCCGACCCGCCACCGATCGCGACGACGACATCCCCTGCACCCGGTTGTTGTGCTCGGAGCTCAGCCGTCAACTGGTCGACGTCGCCGACCTCGGGTTCACGGGCTGACGCCGTAAATCGTTGCACGAAGACTCCGGCCTCGCTCAACGAGCCTTCCACGCCATCGACCATCCCCAGCCGTTCCAGGGTCCGGCTGCCCGAGAGGACAAACGCCCTTCGACTACCCGCCGGCAACAGGCTCGGCAACTCCGTTCGCCGGCCCCAGCCAAACACGATCCGCGCGGGAGTGAGCAGTGTGTAATTCAAGCGGTCATCCCGTCTGCTGTCACAACGATCCCTTGGACGACGGCACCCCCGTCTGCCGGGGATCAATCGCCACCGCCTGCCGCAGCGCCCGGGCCGTCGCCTTGAACAGTCCTTCAGCGATGTGGTGGCTGTTCGTGCCGTGATGCAAGACGAGATGCAGGTTCATCGGCACGTTCGCCGCCACCGCCTGCCAGAATTCCTCCACCAATTCGGTATCGAACTCGCCGACCTTCGCCGCGGGAATGACCACTTTGTAGATGAACTTCACCCGCCCGCTCAGGTCGAGCGCCGCAGTCACGAGTGTTTCTTCCATCGGCAACGTCATGGATCCGTAGCGCGTGATGCCCGCCTTGTCGCCGACCGCCTGCGCAATGGCTTTCCCCAGGCAGATGCCGACGTCTTCCACCGTGTGATGGGCGTCGATGTGCAGATCTCCCCGGGCGGCGACATCGAGATCCATCAGCGAATGCTTGGCGAACAACGTCAACATGTGATCGAAAAACCCGACGCCCGTGGCGATCCTCCCAGCCCCCGTCCCGTCCAGGTTCAACGACAGCGTGATGTCCGTTTCGGCCGTTTTTCGAGCGATCGCAGCAGTCCGCGGCATGATGTCTTTCTGAAAAAATGTCTCTCGCAGAGGCGCAGAGTGCACGGAGAGATACAGCAAACAAATTCGCCGAGAAAACATTCACCGAGCAGACAACGGACGTCATTCACACAGCCAAAAATCAAAATCCTCACCGTGATTTTTTGCTCTGTGTGGCGACGTTTTTTCTCCGCGAACTCTGCGTCTCTGCGAGAGATCTTACAAGATTTCTCTCAAATTGCTCAACAACTGGTCAATTTCGGCGTCGGTGCCGATGGTGATCCGCAGCCCGTCCAGACTCTGCCCGTCCGCCCAGGAGATTCCGGGAAATTGCATGTACCGGACCAGAATTTTTTTCGCTTTGAGCGCTTCATAAATCCGGCGATGCTGCTTCGACGGATGTGTCGTCCAGAGAAAATTCGCCTGGCTCGGAACGACATGAAAGCCCAGTTGTTGCAGTTCGTTCGTCAATCGGCTGCGCGTGGCACGGATCTTCGCCGTGTTCTGCTCCATCCATGCCTGGTCCTGGAGGGCGGCCGTGGCGGCGGCGATGGATACGGCGTCGCAGTTGTAGCTGTCCTTCATCTTCCGCATCCCGGAGATCAAATCAGGATGTGCAATCGCAAACCCGAAGCGTATCCCCGCCAGGCTGTAGGACTTGCTGAACGTCCGCGTGATAATGATTCGTGGACCGACATCGCTGTGCAACAACTCGGCGCGATGCGGTCGATCAGCGAAATCTCCGTAGGCTTCATCCAGAATCAAGACGCCGTGCTCGGGAACAATCGCCCGCAGTTCGTCGTCACTCCAGCGATTGCCGGAAGGAGAGTTCGGATTCGGTGCGAAAAGAATTTTCGTCTGCTGCAAAAACGGCTGATTGGCTTCCAGGTCCCACGACCAGTCGGGTTTCAGCAGCAACCGGGCATGCCGGGTTCCCTGCAAGTCAGCCAGCGTTTCGTAGAGGATATAACTCGGATACGGATAGGCGACGAGGTCGTCGGTGCCGGCAAAGCACCGCGTGATGATCGTCAGATTTTCGTCGCTCCCGTTCGCGGGAAGTATCCAGTCCGGCTCGACCTGGAACAGCTCAGCCGCTGCTTGACGAAATTTCGTGGCGAGCGGGTCGGGATAAAGATTGAGCCGCCCGTTCGCTGCTTGAGTGATCGCCTCGGCGACTTGAGGTGACGGTGGATAAGGGTTCTCATTGGTATTGAGCTTCACCCAGCCGCCGTCTTGCGGTTGCTCGCCCGGCACATAACCGGCGATGCGATCAATCTCAGGACGAAAGAGACTCATGGTTTTCCGAAACGATTTGAATTCTTACGAGCGGGGGGCGTGAGCCCCCTGACTCCGACCACAATCAAAGGACTTACGCCCCCCGCTCGTTCATCAACGACAATTTCCGCCGCGAGCAGGTTCACGCTCCCTTTTTCGCCGGGAGATCGTAGAACTTCAAGGCATTGTCATGGAACAGCTTCCGCCGGAATTCCGGGGAGCGGTTCTGGACGATTTCCTTGAGCGCCGCCACCCATTGCTGAAAACTCGCTCGCAACAGGCAAACCGGCCAGTCGCCCGCGAACATCACCCGGTCTTCACCGAACGCATCCAGGCACGGGTAGATCACCGCCGCCAGATCAGCCGGTTCCCAATTTTTCGGCGCACCCGCGACGATGCCGGAAATCTTGCAGACGACGTGCGGCCGTTTGGCCAACTCCACTAGGCCCGCATACCAGCGTTCAAAGTCGGCCTTGTCCTGATCGGATTTCGCTTTCGGAGCGACCGGCCCGTTGCCGCAATGGTCGAGCACGAACTTCGTCTTGGGGCACTGATCGACCAGCTTGACGGCGTCCAGCAATTCGCCCGACCGCATGCACAGATCAAACCGCTTCCCCATTTCGCCCAGCAACTTGATGCTTTCGATGAATGGCTTCTGCAAACAGTATCCGGCGGGCGTCGACTCGCCATGCAACACCTGCCGGACGCCTTTGATGAACGGATTCCCCGTGAATCGCTCCATGTACTTGGCGAATTCCGCACTGGCCGGCCGGCCTGAAATGACCGCCCCGGTCATCGGATTATCGTTCCGCTGACAGAGATCGAGCACATAATCGGCTTCAGCGTTTTGTTGCTCCGGAGCGACGTCCACTTCCATATACACCGTCTGGACGACGTTCAAACCCTTGGTCGCCGCCAGATAATCGGCCGTGACATAATTTTTCTTGAGAACACTGTCGTCGCCCGCGTCAGCATGCCAGGGCAGCGTGAATTTTGACAAGTCCCATAAGTGCTGATGGGTGTCGATGATCGGCAACGGCTCGGTGGCGGAGGCGTCTTTGGCCAGCAATGTCAGCGGCGAAGACCAGGCAGCGATCGCGGCGCCAGTGGCCGCTTGCTTGAGGACATCGCGGCGGGTGGGCAGGTTGTTGTTCATGGTTGCGATGTGGTGAATGGCGTTGGGGGAAACAGGCTTTTTGTGTTCTGTTGTCTCATGGGAATGATATCATACCGACTGACCAGCCGCGAATTATCTTGCAAAGCCACAGTTGTTATGGCCCAGGATGCATCGGAAACGACTGCCGACGACCTTCCTCCGCATACGTGGCGGCAATGGTGGCGGGAATTACCTCTTTCGGCCCGCATCTGTTCTGTGTCGGGACTATTCTTCGTTCTGTTGTGCTTTGCCTTGATCTTGCGGATTGTGTTTGCGCTTTGGGAGTCCCGTCCCATTCGCGTACTTCGCAGTCACGGGAATTTCGTGCATTTTCCTTGGGAGGGAAATGGACCAGGCCCATTCCAGGAGCTGAAAATCATTGAAGACGTGAGACACGGTCGTTGGTGTATAAATTTGGATTCCGTTCATTTGAAAAAGGCTACCGATACAAATCTGGCGAGTTGTGCTCGAGATTTTCCCAACCTCAAACGATTATTCATTGAAGATGAAAACATCTCTCAGGCGGGATTACAGTCAATCCTTCAATGTCGGAATTTGTATCAATTGGACGTGCATGGTCCCGCGATCAACGATGATTTTGTGAAGCAATTGTTGCAATTGCCTGATCTGAAATACCTTGGTCTCTCAGAGACGGTGATTACTGACACTTCACTAGTAACTCTGCGGCAAATGCCGAAACTTCAAGGAGTTGATCTTCAATGCACCTATGTTTCTCAGTCAGCCTGTCAATCCTGGCATGCACGCGAAAAGAATTATTCAGGAGAACCCGGGCATCCAGGCCTCGATTCTGACTATCACCCCTACTGGCTCAATGAGCGTGGTCCAGCATTTGTTATTCAGTGGCGAGATAACCAACTCACAAATCCAATGTTCGAGCGACGCTTGATAGTAGACCCTCTGAAAGGTCAATTCTACATACGCATCACAGGACTGGTGTCCGACCAGCCCGAACAACTCGAACTGGTGCTCAATAATCGCGACGGATATTGCTTTAATTTCTGGTGGGAACCGCTTCCACTCAAAAACAAATCCGACGGCGATTACCACCTCACCTTGAAAGTCGGCGACTTTGAATCCGAACCGGTCACCGTCCACGTCGAGAAGGGTAAGTCCACATCTCCAGACCGTATCGAATTCAAGATGCCCTGCACGAAGGCCGAGGCGCTGCGTAGTCTCTCCGAGCGGCGGGCGTCAGCCCCCTGAATTGTGAGACCGCGGCGGGATGAGGCACCGTTTGACGTGCAGCCCACAACTAGGGGCCTGACGGCCCCCGCTCGGGGACATGCAGTGGATCACTTTCAACCCGGCTTGCAAAGACGGTCAATTCGGCATGTTTCGCGGCGAGCAATTCCGCCAGCCGCACCATGCCAAGACGTTCGGTGGCGTAGTGTCCCGGCATGATCAAACCAAAATTCGACGAACGAGCCTCCAGGCAGGCATGGAATCTCGCTTCGCCCGTCAAGAGCGCCTGGCAGCCGGCGCGCTGCGCGTCGCGGGCAAACTCCGCCGCGGCGCACAGGCAATGCCGATCCGTGTGACGACTTGATTCGCATCACCCACGATCGGCGTCACCGGCGTGTTCAATCGCTGGCAAACCAGACAGTTCAACTCGCCGAGCGGCATTAGCGACGGCAAATCTCCTTGTCGACCCGCACCGCTGCTGCTCGGCAAACTCCGGCGCGGATAAACGTCGATCGCCGGCTCTTCATAGGGGTGAGCCTCTCGCAAACGCGTGAGTGCCTTGGAGAGTAAATGAGCCGGGCAGACGACTTCCAAGCGATCTTCAGCGACCTCTTCCAATCGGCCTGTCTGTCCCACCGCTGGATGAGCCGCTTCCGTCCCGTAAAACGTCCCCTTTCCCGACACGTAATAACTGCATTGCCGGTAATCGCCGATCACCCCCGCGCCGGCATCCCACAGGGCCCGCTGCACCGCGAGCCGATGGTCGATCGGCACGAACGTCACGATCTGTACTTGCTCTTCGCACGGCCTCGGCCGGAGCGGGGCGATGTTCTGGAGTTCCAATATTTCCGCCAGTTGCTGATTGATCCCCTGCGACGCATTGTCCCACGCCGTGTGCGGACTGTAGACGGCGACGCCGTGTTTCAGCAGCGAAACAATCATCGCCCCTTCGCTGGTGGCCGACGAAATCCGCTGAATCGGCTTGAACATCAGCGGATGATGCGTCACCACGAGGCCGACGTTTTCTTTCACGGCTTCCACGGCGACATCGGGAGTGAGCGTCAGACAGGTCATCACGCGAGCAACCTCTGCTGACTCGTCTCCCAACAACAACCCCACGTTGTCCCAATCCTCGGCAAGGTCCAGCGGGGCCAGGTCGCTCAGCGTCTTGATCAGCGACGATAATTGCATGGCGATTCTCCGTAATTCGTATTAAGCAGCGGCTTCAAAAGGGATTGTGGGCGAGAGGCGGCCATTTCTCGATGTTCGAAATCCCTCACGCTGACCCGCTCCCCTTCGAGGGGAGAGGGGACCGGAATTGAAACAGCTTCTGCTCCATTCTGTCGGTTAATCGTCGCGGCGAATAGCGGTTCTACGGCGAGGAAAGCAAATTTCGCTCATGGGAAGGCGTCACTCTCTTGGAAAGCAGGGCTGTGTGAGCAACAACGTGATTCGCGGTTATATTCTCTATGACGACGCTTGCGGTTTTTGCAGACGATGGATTCCCTTTTGGAGCGCGACGCTGTCCCGGCGTGGCATGGCGATCGCGCCATTGCAGGCTGAGTGGGTCCGCCAGTGGCTTAAGCTTCCAGACGAAGAACTTCTCGATGACTTACGACTGCTGCTGGTTGACGGGCGGCAAGTGAAGGGGGCTGATGTCTATCGTTATGTTCTGCGGCGAATCTGGTGGGCTTATCCGCTTTACATCTTCTCGATCATTCCTTGGGGACGGCAAATGTTCGATTGGGGCTATCGGACATTTGCGAGAAATCGCCACCTCGTTTCCCGTACCTGCGGGCTGCGTGCTGGTCTGGCGGATGCTGCTCGGAATGAACCTGGGCCCTCAGTAAGTTTCTCCAGCGCCCCCAAAGCATCGAATCGATAAGCTTGCCGTTCAGTTGCCCTTCCGACCATTCGCGCTACAATCGGGTGTACAGACTTCAACTCGATTTCTTCGCCGGGGAGGCCAATCCCCGCTCTTCACGGAAGACCCGAACGAACATGCCGGCCGGCGATATCGTCATCCGCGGCGCTCGCGAACACAATCTCCAGAATGTCGACCTGACGCTTCCCCGCAATCAGCTCATTGTCATGACGGGCGTGAGCGGTTCGGGCAAAAGCTCCCTGGCATTCGACACGCTCTATGCCGAGGGTCAGCGGCGGTACGTCGAATCGCTGTCGAGCTATGCCCGACAGTTTCTCGGCCAGATGCCCAAACCCGATGTCGACGCCATCACCGGGCTGGCGCCTTCGATTTCCATTCAGCAGAAGACCGCCGGCAAAAATCCGCGCAGCACCGTCGGCACCATCACCGAAATTTACGATTACCTCCGCGTCCTCTACGCCCGCGTGGCGAAACCGACCTGCTACCAATGCGGACGGCCGATCACCGCCCAGACGCGCGACCAGATTGTCGACAGCGTCATGCAGATCCCTGAGGGCGAGCGATTCATCGTCATGGCCCCCCTGATCCAGCGGCAGAAGGGGGAATTCAAAGACCTGTTTGAAGACCTTCTCAAGCAGGGATTTCTGCGGGCACGCGTCGACGGCCGCGTCATCCAGCTCGACGACGATCTGCAACTCGACAAGCAGATGAAGCACACGATTGACGTCGTCGTCGATCGGCTGGTCGGAGGGAAAACGCCCCGGGCGCGTGTCGCGGAAGCCGTGGAAGCGGCCCTGAATCTCGCCGAAGGAAAACTGATCATCTCACGGGAAGGCCGCACGAACTCCCCCGCCATCCTTCCGTCCGAAGCCGAAACTGAAGCTGGTCCGACCCTCAACCCTCAACCCTCAACCCTCGACCAACTCTACAGCAGCGACTACGCCTGCACGCATTGCGGCATCAGTTACGAACCCCCGTCGCCGCAGTTGTTCAGCTTCAACAGTCCGCTGGGCATGTGCACCGAATGCAACGGCCTGGGGATGCGGCACGATTTCCTCCTCGAACGGCTGATTCCCGACCCCTCGCTCTCGATCGCGAAGGGGGCGTTCGCAGTGCTCGGCAAACTGAGCAAAGTCGGCCGCTGGCGGCGACACATTTACGACGGAGTTGCGAGAGCCATCGAGCAGGATTTGAAGCTCACTGAAGGAACCGTCCTCAAAACGCCCTGGCAAGATCTTCCCGATGCGGCACGACAACTTTTCCTGTACGGACTGGGCGACCGCAACATCACCTTTGCCTTCCGCCATCACGGCGGCCTGTGGAAGCATGGCGGAACTTATCCCGGCTTTCTCAAAGAGCTCCTCAACGAATACCGCAAATCGAATAATCCGATGCGGCGGAAGCAACTTGAAAAATATATGGAGATCGTCGGCTGCCAGACCTGCCACGGTTCGCGACTCAACAGCCAGGCTTGCAGTTACCGCCTCACGTCCTCGAGCGGCGCGCATGAGCCCGCTGATTCGACGCCAACAAAAAAGAGAAAGCAAAAACAGGCGACTCACGTCCCCCGCTCGGCATCCTTTTCTCTTCCAGAAGTCTGCGCCCTGAGCACCGCCGAGGCCGCCAAGTTCTTCGAACATCTCGAACTCAACGAGACCGAACGATACATCGCCGAGGAAGTGCTGAAGGAAATTCGCGGCCGGCTCGGGTTCCTCTTGCGCTGCGGACTCGATTATCTCACGCTCGACCGCACGGCCCCGACCCTGTCCGGCGGCGAGTCACAACGAATCCGACTCGCCGGCCAGATCGGTTGCGGACTCGTCGGCGTCGTTTACATTCTCGACGAACCGTCGATCGTGCATCCGCGCGACAACACGATGCTGCTCGGAAGTCTGCAAGACCTGCGCGATCAAGGAAATACCGTCATCGTCGTCGAGCACGATGAAGACACCATGCGCCCGCCGATCACATCGTCGATTTCGGTCCGGGGCCCGGCGTGCGCGGTGGAAGAGTGGTGGCGTCCGGCAAAGTGGACGACATTCAACGCTCGACCGAGAGTCTTACGGGAGCCTACCTGTCCGGCCGAAAGACGATCGAGATCCCCAAGCAACGACTCACCGCTCCCCCGAGCGGGGGACGTCAGTCCCCTGATTCAACGCCCCCAAAAACCATCCGCCGCAAACAGACCGCCGCCCCCCCTCGACTGGAAAACGCGATCACCATCGTCGGCGCCCGGCATCATAATTTGCAGGACCTGACCGTTTCGTTCCCCCTCGGCCAATTCATCTGCATCACCGGCGTCAGCGGTTCCGGAAAGAGTTCGCTGATCAACGACATCCTTTGGGAAGTCCTGAATCGCGACGTCAACGGCGGCGTCGGCACGCCCGGGTCGCATAAAAAGCTGCTGGGACTCGATCAGATCGATAAGGCCATCGACATCGATCAATCCCCCATCGGCCGCACCCCGCGTTCCAACCCCGCCACCTACGTCAAACTGTTCGACCTCATTCGCGACCTCTATACGAAACTGCCCGAATCCAAAGTTCGCGGCTTCAAGCCGGGCCGGTTCAGCTTCAACGTCGAAGGCGGTCGCTGCGAAGCCTGCGAAGGGCATGGGGCGACGAAGCTGGAAATGGATTTCCTCGCCGACATCTGGGTGACGTGCCCCGTGTGCCAGGGTCGACGCTTCAACAAAGAGACGTTGCAGGTTCATTTCAAAGGGAAAAGCGTCGCCGATGTCCTCGACATGGACGTGCAGCAGGCGCTCGAGCACTTCGAGAATTTCCCCAAGATCAAACAATTGGTGCAGACGCTGCACGACGTCGGCCTCGATTACATGAAGCTCGGCCAGCCCTCGCCGACTCTCTCCGGAGGCGAAGCTCAGCGTGTCAAACTCGCCAAGGAACTCGGCAAACGGTCCACGGGAAAGACCGTCTACATTCTCGACGAACCGACGACCGGCCTCCACTTCCTCGATGTCGAACACCTGCTCCGCGTCCTGCACGGCTTCGTCGACGCGGGAAATACCGTCATCGTCGTCGAGCACAATCTGGACGTCATCAAGACCGCCGATTGGATCATCGATCTGGGGCCCGAAGGCGGTTCCGGCGGCGGCCGCATCGTCGCTGAAGGCACGCCGGCTCAAATCGCCGCCTGCGCGCAGTCCCATACTGGAATCGCGCTCCGCAGCTACCTCCAACCGAGCGAGGGACGTCAGTCCCCTGTGTCGAAAACCGCTGCGCCAATCCGCCGCCACCCAGCGGCTCACTCCCCTCGCTCAGAAAACTCAGCCCGGTGGCAGACCGCCGCCCAACTCGCCGAACACAACGGAGCAGGCGAAAACATCGTCGTTCGAGGAGCCGCCCAACACAATTTGCAGCACATCAACCTGCAGATTCCGCGCGAGCAGATGTCGGTCTTTTGCGGACCTTCAGGCTCCGGAAAAAGTTCGCTCGCGATGGACACGCTCTATGCCGAGGGACAGCGCCGGTATGTCGAATCGCTGTCGAGTTATGCCCGGCAGTTTCTCGGCCAGATGCCCAAGCCCAGGGTCGAACACATTCACGGCCTGCAACCGGCCATCGCCATCGAACAAAAAACCGTCGGCCACACGCCCCGTTCCACGGTCGGCACAGTGACGGAAATCTTCGATTATCTGCGCATCCTCTACGCCCGCCTGGGAACGCAATACTGCCCCGATTGCCAGGTTCCCGTGCAGGCCCAGACGGTGGACGACGTGCTCGACAAGTTGCTATCGCTCCCCGCCGAGTCGCGATTGCTGATCCTCGCGCCGCAAGAAGTCACGGTCGGCCAGCAGTACCCCAGGCTCTGGGAACGACTGCGCGAACAAGGGTTTCGCCGGGTGCGCATCGATGGCACAACCTACAAACTCGAAGAAGTCCCCGAAATCGACCGCCGGCGCAAACACAACGTAGAGATCGTCGTCGATCGCGTCACGATTCAACCCCAGGCTCGTTCGCGGTTAGCGGATTCCATCGAACTCGCCTTTGATCTCGGCCAGGGAACGATCCGTACCGCCGCCGTCGATGACGACCGCCCTGAACCGAAATGGAAAGTGCAGCCGTTCAGTCTGTTCCGCGCCTGCGAACAATGCGGACGGAGCTTTGAAGAACTGACCCCGCAGAATTTCTCGTTCAACAGTCCTCTCGGCTGGTGCGAACAGTGCGAAGGACTCGGCGTCCAGCAAGGAACCAATCTCGCGGCCCTGATCGCCGATCCGACGCGCACCCTGGCTGAGGGAGCAGTCGCCGCCTGGCCCGATCCCCAGACCCGCCCCCTCTTCCGTCAGATGCTGGCAGCCATCTCCGCCGAATGCGATCTCCCGCTGGATATTTCGTTCTCGCAGTTGGAACCGCAGCAACAACGGCTGGTCTTGTACGGAGCCGGAGAACGTTGGTTTTCCGTCACCGAACCGAGCGGGGGGCGTGAGCCCCCTGATTCAACGTCCCTGAAAAAAGTCCGCCGTAAACAGGGAGCTCACGCTCCCCGCTCAGAAAAGGTCCTGTTCCGTTTTCAATACAAAGGACTTTATCCCGCGATTGAAGAAGCTTCGCGCGTCTCATATATCTACCGCCAACGATTGTACGATCTCGTCGGCGAGGTCCCCTGTCAGACCTGTGGCGGCAGCCGGCTGAGGGAAGACGCCGCGGCAGTCCGTCTGGTCGGCAAGACCCTGAAGCAACTCTGCGATTTGCCGTTGAACACGGCGCTCGAATTTCTTCGCCAGCTGTCGCTCGACGCCCGGCAGAAAAAAATCGCCGGTGATTTATTGTCTGAAGCCACGAACCGATTATCGTTTCTCGTTGATGTCGGCCTCCACTATTTGACGCTCGACCGCTCGCTGCCCACGCTGTCCGGCGGCGAGTCGCAACGCATTCGATTGGCTGGCCAGATCGGCCGGGCCTTGACGGGCGTCTTGTACGTCCTCGACGAACCAACCATCGGCCTCCATCCCAGCGACAATGGCCGCTTGCTCGGCGCGCTCCGCAAACTCCGCGATCTCGGCAACACCATCGTCATGGTCGAGCATGACCGCGAAGTCCTGGCCGCCGCCGATCGACTGTACGATTTCGGTCCCGGAGCCGGCCGTTTCGGCGGCAAAGTGACAGCCGAAGGCCCGCCAAAAACTGTCCTGAAAGAAGAGAATTCCCTCACGGGAAAATACCTCTCAGGCCGCGAGCAGATCATCATCCCCCAACAACGACGCCGCGTCTCCCCTTCCCCGAGCGGGGGGCATAAGCCCCCTGATTCACCGTCCCCTGCGCCGCGCCGCCGCAATCAAACACCCGACGCCCCCCCCTCCGTAACGCAGGACCTACAAACCTTCCTCGAACTCCGCGGCGCGCGGTTGCACAACCTGCGCAACGTCGACGTGAAGATCCCCCTCAAGACTCTCACCGCCGTCACCGGCGTGTCTGGCTCCGGCAAAAGCTCGCTCATCCAGGAAACTCTGGCCAAGGCGGTCGCGCGAAAATTAAGTCGGACCGGCGATCAGCCCGGGCCCTATGACGAACTCCTCGGCGTCGAACACCTAAGCAAGCTGATCGTCGTCGACCAGCAGCCGCTCGGCAATACGCCGGCGTCGAATCCCGCCACTTACACCGGCGTCTTTGAGGAAATCCGCGAACTCTATGCCCGGTTGCCGGAAGCGAAAGTTCGCGGCTATCGCGCCGCGCGATTCAGCTTCAACCGCCCCGGCGGTCGTTGCGAAGCCTGCGAAGGAAACGGGCAGAAAAAGATCGAAATGCATTTTCTCCCGGATGTGTGGGTGGAATGCGAAGTCTGCCGGGGCAAACGCTACAACGCCGAAACGCTCGCCGTCACCTATAAAGACAAATCCATCGCCGACGTGCTCGACATGTCGATCGGCGATGCGCTCGTGCTGTTTGAAAATCTCCCCAAAATCCGCGCGCCGCTCGCCATCTTGTGCGCCATCGGGCTCGATTATCTGTCACTCGGCCAGTCGGCCCCGACGCTCTCCGGCGGCGAGGCGCAGCGCGTCAAGCTCGCCGCGGAATTGGCCCGGCCGCAATCAGGCCGGACGCTCTATCTGCTCGATGAACCGACGACCGGACTCCACTTCGACGATATCCGCAAACTGCTGAAAATTCTGAACAGCCTGGTCGACGCCGGCAATACGGTCGTCGTCATCGAGCACAATCTCGACGTCATCAAAACCGCCGACTGGATCATCGACCTGGGCCCCCACGCCGGCAGCGAAGGAGGCTGGGTCGTCGCCGAAGGAACTCCGGAAGATCTCGTCGAGACCGCGAGCGGGGGGCGTGAGCCCCCTGATTCAACTCCCAAAAAGCAGCGCCCCCGCAAACCCGCCGCCGCGGCCTCCCGCTCGGAAAGCTCACATCGCTCCCTCACGGCTCAGGCCCTGATCCCCGTCCTGCGCGAAGGCCGGCGCGGCGAACGAGAATCATTCGACCCCGAAACGGTCCGGCAGAAGCAATCGGGCGATCTCGACCTGGCGCAGGTCGGCAAAAGCGCGCAAATGCCCTGGGAGAAAAACGGCAAACGCTGGCACACGAAGGATCGTGTCGCCAACAATGGCAAGCCCTGCCGCTGGGACGGCCAGATGCTGTCGCGGATCATCGACGAACTGACCGACGACGGCGAGTTCGGACCGGTGAATTGGAACGATCGCAGCATCGTCGAAGTGATCGGCCAGAACAAATCGGCGGGCTGGTTTTTGCACGCCCGCACCGCGGATGAATGGCTGCTCACGCTGCATTTCCGCGTTCCCCGCAACACCTTCCGCGAAGAAGACCTCGCGGCGGACCTGAACTTGAAAAATCTCGACGACATCGATGAAGTTCCCGTCTACGGTCGGGCCGCGCGTGTCCGCGTGAAGAATGCCCAACCGCCGTGGCAGGACGTGATCATTTCAGTTTATAAGCCGGACGAGATCGACACGCCCGAGTTTAATGCCTTCCTGAAGGCAGCCCGCCGCGCTTACCTGGAACGAATCAAACCTGAGAAACTCGACCTCGATGAATTGATGCCCTGGAAGAAACTCGGCCGCAAATGGCATATCCTGCGCAAGGGATTCATGAAAGGACGCGTCGCCTGGGAGCCGGAAGTCATCGAACAACTGTTGGACCTGCTGGACGAACTTTGGCCTGGCGTGAAAGTCGAATGGACCCAGAAAGTCCTCGTCAATTATTCCCAAGGCTCGCGACGGTTTGCTTCGCTGGTGACCAAGAAACCCGAATGGCTGGAGATTGAATTGTTAGCGCCGTCTGGCTCCATCGCCCTGGGACGTGTCGCGGATTTGGGGGTGGAACCGTCCGTCTCACCGCACCGCAGCGGAGAAGACGCGATTCGACTCCGTTTCACGAAATCCGCTCACGTCAGTTCGGCCAAGCTGCGCGAGTTTCTGCTGTCGTTCGCGCCGAAATCGTCGGAGAAGTCGCTGTTCGCTTCGTAATCGGGGAGTCATCCGCCATGTTTGCACGACTCGGCGCCGACTTGAGCAACCCACGCTGGATGTATCTCAAGGGAGCGTTGTTTCTCGCGATCGGCCTGCTATCCGCCGGACTGATCCTGGCGGAACAGCCATCGCTCAAAATGGCCGGACTGCTCGTGCTGACGATCTGGTCGTTTTCCCGGGCCTATTACTTCGCCTTTTATGTCATCGAGCACTACATCGATCCGACGTACAAATTCGCCGGGCTGGGAGCGTTCGTGCGATACCTGATGCGTAGGCAATAACCTTTAATTCAAGATATCAAGCGGGAGCTTCAGACAGGCACGCAGTTCGATCCTTGGCGAATCTCTCAAAACCATCCTTGTCGCCACCAATCTGGCTTAAACATGATCAGAGTTTTACTCATTGCCACCGCTGTCATTGAACTCGGCGCCGGTTTAGGAATGCTCATCGATCCCGCCTCGGCGGGAACTTCGTTCACAGGCTCGCCTCTTTCCGAGCCCGGCGGCCTGTTGCTGACGCGCATCGGCGGCGCCGGGTTATTGGCATTCGTCGTGGCCTGCGTTCTGGCCAGTCGCGATGCCGCATCACGAGCCGCGCGGGGCGTGGCGGCGGGAGCGCTGCTCTACAACATCGCCGCCGCCGCGATTCTCGCTTACGCCCGCTTCGGCCAGGGACTGGCAGGCGCCGTTTTGTTGCCAGGGATTATGCTCCACACAGCCATGGCCATCTGGTGCCTGCTTTGCTTGAGAAAGAACTGATCAAGGGGATCAATGGATTCCTCTCGCGCGGTCCCTTTGCCTACGATTTTTCCTGCTGTCGCCGCCAGACTTCCAGCCGCTCCGTCACCTGCTCCGGTGTCGCTGTGCCGGTCGTTCCCAGTTGTTGCACCGTGATCGACGCCACCAGGTTGCCGATCGAGCGCCGCCTCGGCAGGCGTGCCGCCGCTGGCCAGGGTCAACACCGCCGGCAGTCACGCTGTCGCCGGCGCCGGTGGGATCGATCGGGCCTGTCACCTTCACGCCCGGAACCATCATGACTTCCGGATCGCTCACCAGCATGCCCCGCTCCCCGCGCGTAACGAATACCGTGGCCCCCGTCTCCGCCCGCAACCGCCTGATCGCTGATGTTAATTCCTCCATCGGCACTTCATCCCCCGGCGCGGGATTTTCATTTCCCACGGCCTCGAACTGATTCGGCTTGATGATCATGCGGTGGTAGTGCTCAATGAACCGCCGGCTGTCCGCCCAGAAAATCTTGCGTGGATTCTGCGCGGCCAGCTGGTTCAGGGCTTTGCGAAAGGTCGCCGAGACCACGCCGCAGTTCTCCATTTCTACCTGGTCCATAATGACCACGGCGTCGAGTTCCGGCAGCAGCTTTTCGAGTTTCGACGTCAACTCGGCGGAAATCGCCTTCGGCAGCGGCTTTCGATTCTTCGTGTCGTAGCGCGAATGTTCGCCCGATAGCCCCGCCACGCCGAGATCGCGCGGCTTCAGATAGGTGGGAGTGTACATGTCGTCCCGGCGGAGAATGCCTGCCGTCGTGCAGCCGATCCGCTCCAACCCTCGGCATAAATCGAATCCCTCTCCGTCTTCGCCGACCGCCCCCAGTGCGTGCAGTGTGCCTGCGCCCAGCGCCGCGAGGTTGTTCGTTACGGTCCCGGCGGCACCCGGACTTTTGCGAATTTCGACGACCTGATGAGCCGTTTTGCCGGTTTCCAGGCTCGGTTCCGCGAGTTGAGGATCGACTTCGAGGTACTTATCGAGAAAGAAATCGCCAATCACCACGATCCGCTGTTGGCGAAACGCGGCGAGAAGTTGCTGCAGCCGTTCAGGTGTCATCGAGTTCGCTCTGTTGAGATTGGAAATCGCCATCGACTCTACTGAAAAGACAAAAAAACCAACAGGGAACCTTCCGCTCGGCCTGCGCCTCCCTCACAATAGAGACCAGCGGAGTGGGCTGGGCGGTCGCGCGGCGGCGACTTCAAACATCGTCGCCGGGAGGAAAGTCCGGGCTCCACAGGGCACGGTGGTGGGTAACGCCCACCGTCCGAGAGGACCGGGAAAGTGCCACAGAAAACATACCGCCGATCGCGGCTTCGGCCGCGAGGCAAGGGTGAAAAGGTGCGGTAAGAGCGCACCGCGATCTGGGCGACCAGATTGGCAGGGTAAACCCCACCGGGAGCAAAACCAAGCAGGAAGAAGGGGCGGCTCGTCCCGTTCGACTTCCGGGTCGGTTGCTTCAGCCGGCGAGTGATCGCCGTGCGAGAGAAATGACCGCTCTCGACAGAACCCGGCTTATAGGCCCACTCCGCTTTTTACACCCCATCTCACACAAGGAACCCATACTCTACCTTCACCTAAAACTACCTGAAACCGCCAGTCGCTCTAAATGCCACAGAGCCAGAAACACACCAGCATTAACATCCAGGCACTCAGGAGCTTTCAGCGAGTACCCTCCCCCCACTCCGATTCATAAACTCTATTTCAATAGACACTTATGAACAACCTGACATTTCAGTTTGCTCTCCTCTGAGCAGCCTTGATTGAGGAATGAGATCCCCCGCTGTTGGGAATCCTACCCCACTCATTTTTCTCAGGCAGCGTCCCAGAATTGCCATTGACACGCCGGAAGCACGCTTACGGCCTTCAGGTGTCTAACTTCAATTGACTCTTCACCTTGCGCGCTACTATATTTCCGCCCGCAACCTGCCCCCGCAGGTCTGCCTGTCCCTTCTGCAAGTTCGCGGATTTCACGTCGGAAATTTTGATTCTCAACTCCTAACCCGTGGATGTGTCCGTGCCGGGAAGACGGTCCCCTGGCATCTTGATGGGATTGTGGTTGGCGTGCGCTTTTGTCGCACTCGCCGGCGGTATCGCCGTGCGCACCATGCATGCGCAACACTCCGAAGTCGCACCCGCCACTTCAACCAATGATGCGATCGAACTGGCCGCCGATTGGTCGCAAGAGTGGAAGTCGGGCGACGAGTTCATTGGCGTGTTTCGTGGTCATTGCGAAATCATCCAACAACATCGGCGCTGCTCCGCCGAGAAAATGGTCGTCACGTCTCGCGAAAAATCCGACGAGTCCGGAACGGTCCAGGTTCTGACCGTCTATCTCGAAGACCGGGTCGTCATCGACGACGGCGAAACCACGCGTCCCGAATCCACCGCCACGTTTGAATTGGAAACTCAGGCGGGCGTCACGCTCAGCGTGCGCGGCCGGCAACTCGATCAACCGGCCGAGGACGACGCCTTGTATCGCCGCGCACTCAAACGCCGACGCGCCCCCTCACGATCGACGCTGGAGCCCACGCAATTCACTGTCGAAGAAGACCCCGGCCCGATCTGGCAAGGCGTGCCGCTGGTCAGCCCCCAGGGCACGCGTCACATTCGTGTCTTTCCCCGCAGTGCGATCCCCTTTGACGTCGACAGCCGCAAACTCACCAATCGCACACCGCCGGAACAAGTCACCATCATCTCCGGCGGCGTGACCGTTCTCGTCGACGGCATCGACAGCGTCGGAACCATCGACCTCTCCGCCGATCGCGTCATCATCTGGACCGATGCGGCCGGAGACGGCGAATTCTCCCTGGATGCGCCGCTGAGCTCCGACGCCAAGTACCAGGTCTATCTGGAAGGCAACATCGTGGTCCGGCAAGGTGACAACTTTGTCACAGCCGATCGAGCCTTTTACGATATCCGCGACGACCGGGCGCTCGTGTTGAATGCCGACCTCACATCGTTTATTCCTTCCCTCGGCGCCACGGTCCGCGTTCACGCCGATCGCTTGCGGCAATACTCCGAACAGTTGTACCAGGCTCAAAACGCCTGGGTGACCACCAGCGAATACGGCAAACCCGGCTTTCGCTTGCAGGCTGGCCAGATCACGCTCGAGCAACGGCCCGGCACGTTGTTCGGTAACGATGAACCCGCACGAGTCGATCCCCGCACCGGTCAAGTTTTGCCGCCGACGCACCCCTGGGTCACCGCCACCGATACGACCTTATTTGTCGGGGACGTGCCGCTCTTCTATTCTCCTTATTTCAGCGGGACCGGCGAAGATCCGCAGGTGCCGTTGCAATCGGTCAACTTCCAGCAAGACCGAATCTTCGGCTCGCAGCTGCGCACCAAATGGGACGCCTTCCAACTGTTCGGCCTCGATCGGCCAGACGGCGTCCTCTGGAACGTCGACGCAAACTATCTGAGCTATCGCGGCCCCATGGTCGCCACCGACGGCAACTATCGAGGCATCGATCAATTCGGCAATCCCTACGAAGGGTTCGGGCTCGCCTCCTATATCCATGACGACGGGCTCGACAATCTCGGTCTCGATCGCCGCAGCTTGATCCCCGCCAGCAACGATCGCGGACGCGCCCTGTTGCGCCACAAATGGTTCCTTTCGCCCGAAACGATCTTCCAGGGCGAAGTCGGCTACGTCAGCGACCGCAACTATCTCGAACAGTATTACGAACGCGAATTCGATACCGGCAAAGACCAGGAAACGCTCGGCTACTTGAAACATACCGACGAGAACTGGTCCTGGTCCGCGCTCGTCCGACCCCAGACCAACCCCTTCGAGTACAACACCCAATGGCTTCCGCGAGGAGACGTCTTCGCCCTCGGCGAACCCATCGGCGATTCGCCGCTCAATTGGAGCATGCACAGCTCCATCGGCTATGCGGCGCTCCCGGGAGTCCAGCCTCCCACCGACCCCAACGACTTGTTCAGTCCCATTCCCTATTACATCTCCCAACAGGGACTGGTCGCGCAAACCCGACATGAAATCAACGCACCGTTCAACGTCGGCGCCTTGAAAATCATACCTTACGCCCTCGGCGAGGCCGCTTACTGGGGAGACAGCTTCGACGGCAACGACATCAGCCGGCTCTACGGCCGGACCGGCCTGCGCCCCACCCACATTCTCTGGCGCGCCATGCCCTATGTCCAGAACGAATTTTTCAACCTCAACGGCCTCGCCCACAAAATGGTCTTCACTGCCGATTACGGCCTCGCCGGTTCCACTCAACCGCTCAGTGCGATCTCGCAATGGAACGAACTCGACGACAACTCGCAGGAACGGTTTCGCGAACGGCTGCTCGTCGACACGTTCGGCGGTGTCCTCCCGCCGCAATTCGAATCGCGGTTCTATGCCGTCCGCTCCGCCGCCGCGACCTCCGTCTCCGCTCCTTATAATGAACTCCTCGACACGCAGAACCTGCTGCAACTCGGCTGGAACCAGCGGCTGCAAACCAAAGTCGGCCCCCCCGATCGACAACGCCTCAAAGACTGGATGACGCTCGATCTCGGCGTCAACGTCTATCCCGCCGCCAATCGTGACGACTTCGGACAAACGTTCGGGCTGCTCTCCTCACGCTACGCCTGGTACGTCGGAGATCGCACGTCGATCCTCGCCAACACCCTGACCGATTTCTTCGACGGCGGGCAACAACTCTGGAACATCGGCGTGCTCAGCCAGCGCAGTTATCGCGGCAGCGCCTACCTCGGCGTTCGCCAGATCAAAGGCGGCGTCCTCGACAGTGAAATTCTCACCGCCAGTTACAGTTACGTGATGACGCCCGATAAATGGATCTCCACCATCACCACCGCGTACGATCTCGCGGAAAGCAGCAATCGCGGCCAGGCGTTCACCCTCACCCGCATCGGCGCCGATTTTCTCTTCCACCTGGGCATGAACTACGACGCCAGCAAGAACAACGTCGGTTTAACCCTCTCAGTCGAACCCAAATTCGGAAAATCCAACGGCGGCATCTCCGGGATCGGCGTTCCGCAGTTCGGATCGCTCATAGGACCCAATCAATGAACGAAATCCGAGCGCGTTCACAGTCCTCTTCCCCGCCGCGCGGCGATTTTCCTCTGAGAACCTTTGATCCCGAACAGGAACAGTCCGCACGGTCGCGCCGAGCTCCCTGGCGGCAAAAACTGGTGGATGCCGAGCGCGGATTGACGCACAGTTTCCGCGCCGACAGCGCCCTTTATCTGTACATCTTCTTCGACAGTCTGTTGCTGGCCATCGGTTTCGTCCTCGACCTGTCCGCGTCCCGCTGGGCGGTCGTCGGACTCGGACTGACCGTCATGCTCGCGGCCGAACTGTTCCACCAGGCGCTGCTGTCGGCAGCGTGTCAGTTCCCGAAGAATGCCTGCGAACGGGTCGCCGCGCTCAGCACCGCCGCCAAGCTCATCGCCGTCACCGGCTGCACCGCCGTCATCCTGGCTATTCTCTGGCTTCGCTGGCGCGAACTCGTCGGCGCATAACTAGACCGGGATTCTTCCCGTCCTGTTTGCCGTTCTCTGGATCCACCGCTCAAAGACGCCTGACGCTTGTTCAGAGGATGAACCGGCTCAAATCCTCGTCCTGGCTGATCTCCGCAAGATGCAAATTGACGTATCCCGCGTCAATCGTCACCTGCTTCATTTCCGCATCCGGACCGTCGAAGCTCACCGTTTCCAACAGCCGTTCCATCATCGTCGACAATCGCCGAGCGCCGATGTTCTGCGTCGACTGATTCACCTGCCACGCCAAATCGGCCAGTGTTTCCAGTCCATCCTCAGTAAACGTCAATTCAATCCCGTCGACTTTCAACAATTCGACGTACTGCCGCGTCAACGAACCCGTCGGCTCCGTCAAAATTCGCAGGAAATCGTCCTTCGTCAGGTCGGTCAACTCCACGCGAATCGGAAATCGGCCCTGCAACTCCGGCATCAGATCCGACGGCCGAGAACCATGAAACGCCCCCGCCGCGATGAACAGCACCTGATCCGTTTTCACCGTGCCGTACCGCGTCTGCACGGTGGTCCCTTCGACGATCGGCAGTAAATCCCGCTGCACGCCCTGCCGGCTCACGTCGGCCGATTTGCCCGCTTCCCCTCCTGCGCAGATCTTATCGATCTCATCCAGAAAAATGATCCCGCTCTCTTCCGCCAGCCGCAACGCCTCCTCTTGAATGACATCCTGGTCCAGCAGCGCCTCCGTCTCCTGTTCGATCAACACCTTGCGGGCCTCCTGGACACTGACTCCTCGCTCTTTCTGCTGCCTCGGCATCAACCTCTCGAACATGTTCTGCAAATCCGAATCCATCTGCTCCACGCCCATGTTCGAAAAAATCTGCACCTGTGGTTTGCGCTGCGAAACCCGAATCTCGACCGTCCGCTCGTCCAACGCGCCGGTCTTCAAGAGCTGGCGAAACTTCTCCTTCGTCCGCGCGTGCCTTTGTTCACGCTCTTCTTCCAGCGGTTCCCCTCCTGCGGGGGAATCGAGCGGCACCAGCAAATCCAGCAACCGATTCTCCGCCCGCTGCTCGGCCTGCTCTTCCACTTCCACCCGCTTCAGCCGCCGCACCAGCGTCAACGAGGCTTCCACCAGCTCCCGGACCATGCTTTCGACGTCGCGACCGACATACCCCACTTCCGTGAATCGCGTCGCTTCGACTTTCACGAACGGAGCGCCGGTCAAATCCGCCAACCGACGCGTGATCTCCGTTTTCCCCACGCCCGTCGGACCGATCATGATGATGTTCTTCGGCGTCACCTCGCGTCGAAAGTTCGCCGGCAATCTCAGCCAGCGCCAACGATTGCGCAGCGCAATCGCCACCGCCCGTTTTGCCGCCGATTGACCGACGATATGACGATCAAGCTCCGACACAATCTGTCGGGGGGTCAGGTCGCGCACGGAAATTCCTCGACGATCAGATTGTCGTTCGTGTAAATGTCGATCTCAGACGCGATTTTCAGCGATTCCCGCACAATCTCCGCCGCCGACAGCGACGAATGCCGCACCAGCCCCCGCGCCGCCGCCACCGCGAAATTGCCCCCCGAACCGATTCCCAGAATTCCATCCGTCGGCTGCACGACGTCTCCCTGCCCCGTGACCAGCAGACTGTGCTCGCCATCGACGACGATCATCATCGCTTCCAATCGCCGCAGCACCCGATCGGTCCGCCAGTCCCGCGCCAACTCGGTCGCCGCCCGCGGCAAATTGCCGGGGTAATTCTTCGCCTTCGCCTCGAATCGCTCCAGCAGGGCGAACGCGTCCGCCGTGCTCCCGGCGAACCCCACCAGCATTTTCTTGTCGAGAATCCAGCGAATCTTGCGAGTATCGGCTTTCAGAATATTGGTGCCGTACGTGACCTGTCCGTCGCCTCCAAGCGCCACATGACCGCTATGGCGGACCGTCAGGATCGTGGTCGAATGTGTCGGTATGCGAGAAAGACGCGTGTCAGCGGTCATCGGCAAACTTCAAGAATGAGACTCTTCGATCGTCCCATTCCACCGTAACAACCGCATCATTTCCCAGCAAGCAGCGCGATCCCAAAGCGAAAGAGCGCTGGAATCAAACCGGCGCGATTAGAGTCTTTCATTCGTCATTCGTCATTCGACATTTCTTAAACCATCATTCCTTCAACGCCGCCTGCGTCTCCGCACTGATCAGCGGCACATCCACCAGTTGCTTCTTGCCGTCGCGAATCAGCGTGAGAACCACGCTCTCCCCCGGTCGTTTTTCTTCGATATAACTGAGAAAATCCTCCGCCGTGACCACCTTCTGATCATCCACCGCCACGATCAGGTCGGCTGCCGAGCGATCGACTCGTTCCACCACGAACGGACCGCGCCGAGTCCGCGTGATTTTCGGGCCCTTCAGTCCCGCTTTCTCCGCCGGGCCGTGGGGCCGCAACTCCGCCACCAACAGCCCTTCTTCCGTCTGATAGACCCGCGCAATCCCGATTTCCGGACGAATCACCCGGCCATGTTTCATCAATTGAGGCACCACCCGCATGACCAGACTCGAAGGAATCGCAAATCCCACGCCCGCACTCTGGCCCGTCGTCGTCGCAATCGCCGTGTTGATCCCGATCAACCGGCCGTGCGCGTCCAACAGCGGCCCGCCGGAACTCCCGGGATTGATCGCCGCATCAATCTGAATGATCGATTTGATGGTCCAGTTCCCCCGAATCTGCAGCGAGCGGTTCAGACTGGAAATGATGCCCGTCGTCAGCGTTCGTTCCAGTCCGAACGGATTGCCGATCGCGAACACCCGCATGCCGACGCGCAGGCCACGCGATTCCCCCAGGCTGACCGGAAACAACTCTTCCGTCGGCGCATCGATTCGGATCACCGCCAGATCATTCAGCGGGTCCGCACCGACCAGTTGCGCATCGTACGACTCGCCGTTGAATAACGTGACTTGAACTTCTTTGGCGTCCTGCACGACGTGGTAGTTGGTGAGAATATGGCCTTCATGATCGATCACCGCCCCCGAACCGCTCCCCTCCGATTGCAGTTCCATCAACAGAAAACGCTCCCCCTTCACTTTCGACGTGATGTTCACCACGCCGCGATTCACTGCTTCGTAGACCGCCACATTGACGGCTTCGTCCGGCGTCAATCCTTCCGCGTTATACAGCCGCGTCGTCGACGGATCGACTTGTTCCACCGGCGTCGCTTTGGCCACCCGCCGGTCCTGGGCGGTCACGGTCGTCGCCGATCCGTTTCCGAGCCACCAGACCGTCATCAAGCTGGCGAACACCCCCGCCAGCAAACATCCCGCCAGGTGTTTCATCGGTTCCCGCCCTTATCGATTAACGGTGGAAGCCTGATCCTGACATGATCGACAGCCAGGAATTCTTTTGCCTGTCTTCGTCTCGGGCTCACTGCCTGATCTCTGAGAGCCTGACACGCTTTACGCCGAAAAATCCGGTCGTGGGAACGAAAAATCGCTACTCCCGGATGCTCGCGAATGTGATATAAGAGGTTTTGACTATTCCCTCAAGATCGGGTTTGTTCGCGCGGCAAGCACGGCTGTTTTCCCGCAATTTCCGCAGGGAAATGCCGGCCGAAACAGTGCGCCTCGCGTGAGAATTCCCGCTCGTCAGGCTCCGGAAAGATTCACCATGCGACGGATCGGTATTCTCACCGCCGGCGGCGACACGCCCGCCCTCAACTCCACCATCTTCGGCGCCGTCGAGCGTGCCAATGCGCTCGGCATCGAAGTCATGGGCTTCATCCGCGGATTTTCCGGGATCATCGATCCGCGCCTGCCGCACGTCCGCCTGAATCCGCTCTTCTCCACCATCCCCGAACTCGACCCCTGCAAAGGCGGCACGCTGCTCGGCGCCTCGCGCACGTACATCGACCCCAGCCAGAAACAACTTGTCAAAGACGTCGCCGCCAGAGTCAACCGCCTCGGCATCGAAGGCCTCCTCTGCATCGGCGGCGACGGCACCATCAACGGCATGCAGCCTCTCTCCGAACTGTTCCCCTGCGTCCTCGCCCCCAAAACCATCGACAACGACCTCGGCCTCAACTACCTCGATGAACCCAACGAATGGACCGCCGAGGAAAGTGCGTGCAGCCTCAAAAACATCGATTGGCGCGAGCCCAACCGCGAAACCATCGACCTCGACGAAATCATCAACTACGCCACTCCCGGTTATGCGACCGCCGTCTTCGTCGTCGTGCAAGGCCTCGAACGACTCCGCACCACCGCCGAAAGCCATCGCCGCATCGTAATCATCGAAGTCATGGGCCGCGATTCCGGTTTCATCGCGCTGGGCTCCGCCTACGGCCAGCCCGACATCATCCTCATCCCGGAAGTCCCCGTCGATATGCAGCGCCTGGAACAACGTGTCGCAGAACTGTACGACCTGCAAAAACATGTCGTCATCGTCATCGGCGAGGGTGTCCGCGACGAACACGGTTGCCAATTGGGGGATCAAACCAAAAGCTTCGACCCCGCCGGCAACGTCATTTTCTCCGGCGCAGCCGAAGTCCTGAAGCGAATGCTCGCGGTCCGCTTCGGCGATGACTTTTTCAGCAGCCGCCGCAGCCACGAATCGGCCGATTCCGTCATCTTTACCCGTAAAGTCGGCCACACCCAACGCGGCGGCCGACCAATCAAATTCGACCGCTTTTACGCGGCGCAACTCGGCGGCAAGGCGGTCGACTTGCTCGCCGAGGAACGAAATAACCACATCGCCACGCTCCAATGGTCCGAGCAAGGCGGGTTCAAACTCGATTCCCTCCCCGCCAACAAGCTGCGCGATCCCTGGAACCGCATTCACCCCCGCTTCGTCCATCCGTCATTTTATGACGCGCACCGATTCCAACCGTCGCGCCTCGGGAAAGATTATCTCTTCTCCGTGATGACCAACGCCATGGGCCACGACGACACGGAATCTCTCCGAGCCGAACTCTTCGCGCCCGGGAAACTCACCACGCGGTTTCAAAGCGTCAACATCGACATCCACCGGCGCATCGAGCATCTGGAATAAAACGCTCGCAACGGGCGGTCTGTCCAGGTCTTTCACTCACACCGACACGTCAATCTCATATCCCTTGCGCTGTTCGCGCGCCAGCCAATGATTGGCCGCCGGGTCGCCCACGATCTGCTCCGCCTTCGAGTCCCATTCCAGCTTTTTGCCGAGTCGAATGGCGATATTCGCCAGGTGGCACGTCGTCATCGCCCGGTGATGCGAGTACACGTCCGAAATCGGATCGGCCCGATCCACGATGCACTCGAAGAAATTCTTCATGTGGTTGCCGGGCTTCTTCCCCTTGTACAACTTCACCAGTTCTTCCTCGGGGATCGGTTTCGTCTCCAGGTCTTCCACCGGTTTTCCCTTCATCGAACCTCGGCTCACGAAGAATCGCCCTTCCGTTCCTTCGAACAGAATGCCGTTCCCGTCCTTCGATTCGCTCACGATATGCATCTCGATGCCGCCCGGACACATCACCGTCACGTCAAATTTCGTCGCCGTGTTGTAACAGTCGTCTTTGACCGGATAGCCGTCCTTGAATTCACACGGATGCTCAGCCACCCCTTCCACCGTTAACGGCCCCGTCTGATCCATGCCGATCGCCCACGAAGCGATGTCGATGTGATGAGCGCCCCAATCGGTCATCTTCCCGCCGGAGTATTCGTACCACCAGCGGAATTCATAATGCGTCCGGCTGAACGGGTAACGCTTCCCGCTGTCTTTCGAGCGATATTTCGTCATCGGCGCCTGGCCCAGCCACATGTCCCAGTTCAACTCCTTCGGCACCGGCGTCTCGGGGATGTCGGTCGCCGCCTCCGCGCCGCCGATGTCGCAGATCACCTTCTTCACCTGGCCGATCCGGCCTCCTTTGACCATCGCCACCGCTTTGAGAAACCGCAGCGACATCTCGCTCCGCTGCTGCGTGCCGACCTGGAAGACCCGCTTCGTCTCCTTCAGCACCTTGATGATCTGCTTCCCTTCGTTAATCGTCAGCGTCAATGGCTTTTCGCAGTACACGTCCTTACCGGCACGCATCGCATCGATCGCGATCTTGGAATGCCAATGGTCCGGCGTGACGATCGTCACCACGTCGATGTCTTTGCGATCCAGCAGCTTCCGGTAGTCTTCATACATGTCGACCGACCGCTCCGGCCCCTTCGGATTCTGGATCTCCTTGGCTTTGTTCCTCCCGGCCAGCGCATGCGCCGCATCCACGTCACACACCGCCGCGCAATCCGCGAAATTCATCGCTTCCGGCCCCACGCCATGCCACCGGTCGCCCGTCCCGATGCAGCCCAGCACCGGCCGCGAATTCACACTCGCATACCCGAGCGCCCGATTGCTGGCCGCGGTGAACCAATACGGCATCGACGCGCCAGCCAACGCGGCGGTGGTCTGCATAAACTGACGACGACTCGGTGCCAGACTCATGGATTTCTTCTCCCTGCAAAATTCCGATGCGAGCCAATTCGAGCTCTCCTACTGTAACTTCCCCAGCCCGGCGGGAAGTTCAGCCCGCTTTTGGGGAGATTTTGGAAGCCACCCCAGTTCGGGTGGCACGCCCCGAGGCTCTGCGAAGGGCGTGGATTTCAACCCTGCCATCACGCCCTTCGAAGACTCAGCGTGCCACCCAGAAACCAGACATCCGCATCCGCCGGCGCGTTCAGGAATCGCATTGTCCTTCAGAAATCCCTGATGAGTTCTGGAATCGCTCACGACACGTTGCCAGAAACGGCAATTGCAATTTTGCGGCATATTCGCAGATCGGACGGATGCAAGGGGGTTACGAAGCGTCATAGTCTTGCCGAAAGGCCTCGTAAAGGCTCAGTACATGGATGATGCCCCTATACGATACCATTGGCTTTTCTCCCGGCAACGCGATGAGAACTGACAGCAATCCGCGAGAATCAAGAACACAGCAATGCCACCGCGCCTCCATCGCCATGGCGTCCACCATCGTTATCAGAGTGCTGCAACCATACTGCATCCTCCCAGGCGGGGCGGAGAGAGTCAATTGGATCTATCAATCTTGCAGACAGCTTCTCCGCCCCTCGCCCGGTCGCGGGGGAGAGGGTGGGTGAGGGGGGCAACCTATGAAATCGGCGTCGCGAACCTGCCAGAATCCAAGCTGCCGGCACAAGTTGACCAATCGGTCATACAAACATTCGCCGTGCTGTATGATCAGCCGCGTAAGTTTCGCGACGAAAACCATCTCCACGGAGCATGATCGCGAGGGCTAGACATGCCAGCACTTTGCCCATGGCCAGGGCCGAAACCAGAACAACAGGATCAAGAGTGCCGCGATTTTCTTCATACCCGCCCACCATCCCACTTGAGGCTGAGGGTCACTCGGTCTCAAACTTCAAGTCACCTTCGCCCTTCTCCGGTCCCTCGCCCCCGTCGCGGGGAGAGGGTTAGGGTGAGGGGGCAATCCCTTATCGACTCCCCATCCTCCCCACCGGCCAAACACCTACTCCCCAAACTCCAGACTCCGCGTCACCGCCTCAAACTTTTCCTTCAACACCTCCAACTCCTGGTCCGTCCCCTGAAAATCACCACCGCCGAACGGTCTGCCGTCTGAAACGCCCGCACCGACACCGAATTCACCAGGTCCAGATACACGAAATCGAGATCCGCACCCGCCGAGGGCAACAAGCCCGCCTCCCCCGGCTGCGGATACACGTCGACGTCGTCATAATCGTCCCGATACGCCTGCAACACCGACTCCAGCAGCTGTTCCGGCTCCGGCCGATCGGCGAACAACGTGATCGTCCAGAACGACGCCCCCGCGGTTTGCAGTGTGATCGTTCGCTCTTGCTCGTTCCCTTCCTCCGTCAATTCCCAACCGGACGGATACTGAAACGAAACTCCATGTCGACGATAGTCTTGCATAGTCACAATGAGGGGATTCCGACAGGGGAAAAAACGAAGCGCTGCAGAATGGTGATCGCCGATTGTACGAATTTTCTCTTGTCCGTCATCCGTCGCCGATCCGCTCTGCGGCGAAAACCCCATTCCCGCGTCGTCAGGTCTTACCGGATCGCTCCATTCCGAAAAGATGCTTACCTCAATTCCCATCGCTTGCTATGGTAAGTCTTGCTGGCCGCAGAGTTCGGCCCGCCGCGGTTGATCAGTCTCGCAAGGAATTGTCATGCCGAATCGCATCACCCATTGGGGCGGACTCCAGACCCAAGTCCTCGAACCCAGCCACGCTGGCGACATCCTCGGCAATGTCGTCCTCTGCCACGGCTACGGCGCGAGCGGCACCGATCTCGTCCCGCTGACACCCGCATTTCTGCAATGTACCCCCTCCCTGCAAAACCGTGTCCGGTTCATTTACCCGGCCGCTCCACTCGACTTGGAAGATCAGGGAATTCCCGGCGGACGCGCCTGGTGGAATATCGATTTAATGAGGCTTCAGCAGACCATCGCCGCCGGTCGCGGACGTGAACTGCTCGACCAATCCCCCTCGACGTTACCGGACGTCCGCGAGCAGTTTTTCCGCTTCCTGCACGACTGCGCCTCGGAAACCGGCATTCCCTTATGCCGAACCATCATCGGCGGCTTCTCCCAAGGTTCCATGCTCACCACCGATGCCGCTCTCCACCTCCCCGAACCTCCCGCCGGCCTCATCGTTCTCTCCGGCATGCTGATGAACCAGGCCGTCTGGCAGAACCAGTCGCAGCAACGCTCCGGGTTGTCCGTTTTTCAATCGCACGGACGCTATGATCCGCTGCTCCCTTACGAATTCGCGCTCAGCCTGCGCGATCTCCTGCAGGCCGCCGGCAACTCCGTCGAATTCCACGAATTCTCCGGCGCCCATGAAATCCCTTACGAAATCGTGGAAGCAGCCGCCTCGTTCTTAGAGCGTCGTCTGGCAGCGGCCGTCCCCTGAGTTGCCATTTTTCTTCCAGAATCGGCGCCGCTCGCCGCCGATTTCAACTCGACCCCCCGCGATCCCCCGGAAACCATTCCTCAGTGAGCCGTTGAGTGCGCGTCCCGGCAGTGGATCATCACCCGATGTATGAGCCTTCCTCCCCGATCGCTTCTTCGCCATCGACCGCACAGGCCCCCGCCGCGGGCTGGCATAGCTGGCCCCTCAAGCGCGTGATCGAACAGTTCCATGTCGACCCCCAGCAGGGTCTGACCGACGCGGAAGCCGCCGCTCGCCGGGCGCGCATCGGCCCCAACGAACTTTCCGCGGCTCCCGCGATTCCGCTCTGGAAAAAGCTCATCAGCCAGTTCCAGGACCTCGTCGTCTGGATCCTCATCATCGCCGCCGTCATTTCCGGCCTACTCGGCGAATGGGCCGACACCGTCGCCATTCTCGCCATCGTCCTGGTCAACGGGCTTATCGGCTTTTTTCAGGAGGAACGGGCCGGTCAGGCCCTCGCCGCTCTGCGCAAGATCTCCGCCCCCACTGCGAAAGTTCTACGCAACGGCGTCGTCTCGGTGATCCCCGCACGCGATCTGGCCCCCGGTGATCGCCTTGAGATCGAAGCCGGCGACAATATCCCTGCGGACTGCCGCCTCTGGCAGGCCTTTCAACTCGCCGTTCAGGAATCGCCCCTCACCGGTGAATCCGTTCCGGTCGACAAACGGGTGACCGACGATCTCGACGAGGCGGCGCCCCTCGGCGATCGCCGCAACATGATCTTCGCCGGAACCGCCGCGACCGCGGGTAAAGCCTCAGCCATCGTCGTGGGCACCGGCATGCAGACCGAACTCGGCCGCATCGCCGGGCTGCTCGAACAAGTTGCGCCCGAACAGACGCCGCTCCAGCGCCGACTCGCGGAACTGGGAAAAATTCTCGCCGTCGCTTGCCTTGTCATTTGCGCACTGATTTTTCTCATTCAACTCGCGCGGGGCCGGGCCGGCCTCGATACCCTGCTGATCTCCATCAGTCTCGCCGTCGCCGCCGTTCCCGAAGGACTGCCCGCCGTCGTCACACTCGCGCTGGCCCTCGGACTGCAGCGCATGGTCAAACGGCATGTTCTCATTCGCAAACTCCCCAGTGTCGAAACCCTGGGCTCGGTCACGGTCATCTGTTCCGACAAAACCGGTACTCTCACCCGCAACGAAATGACCGTTCGCGAAATCGTCACCGCCGATGCACGCTACCACCTCAGCGGCGCCGGCTACGCCCCCCAGGGGGACTTTCACAAAACCACCCTCGATGCTCCCGAAAAGTCCCCGGTCGACGCCGCCGCCGAAGCCGACTTGATGCAGCTCCTCACCATCGCCGCCCAGGCCAGCCATGCCACGCTCCACGGCCCCGATGACGACGGCAATTGGAAAGTCATCGGCGACCCCACCGAAGGGGCCCTGGTCGCCGCCGCCAAAAAAGCCGGCTTCTCCTGGGAAGAATTGTCCGAATCCCTCGTCCACGAAATCCCGTTCGATGCCGACCGCAGAACTATGTCCGTCGTCGTGCGCGATGTCGATGATCAGCTCGTGATGTACACCAAAGGCGCTCCCGAATCGGTCCTGCCCAACTGCTTGAGCGAATATCGCGGGGGCCAGTGCGTACCCCTTGCAGAAACCCGTCGCCGCGAACTGATGGAGATTAACACGGAGCTGGCCGGCCGGGCCTTGCGCGTCCTGGCGTTCGCCTATCGAGAACTCACACCCGATTCCTCAGCGGACTACCAGGAAGCTGACCTGGTCTTTGTCGGCCTCGCCGGGATGATCGATCCCCCGCGCGACGAAGTCAAATCCGCCGTCCTCACCTGCCGGTCCGCCGGAATTCGCCCCGTCATGATCACCGGCGACCATCCGCAGACGGCCCTCGCCATCGCCCGCGAATTGAAATTGTTCGGCGAATCAGGCCGGGTCGTCACCGGCGCTGAACTCGATCGCCTCGACGATGCCGAACTGGCCGCCCAGATCGATCAGATCTCCGTCTACGCCCGCGTCGCCCCCGAACATAAGCTGCGCGTCGTCCGCGCCTGGAAAAGCCGCGGCGAAATCGTCGCCATGACCGGCGACGGCGTCAACGACGCCCCCGCCGTCGACGCCGCCGATATCGGCATCGCCATGGGCATCACCGGCACCGACGTCACCAAACAAGCCTCCGACATGGTCCTCACGGACGATAATTTCACCTCCATCGTCAGCGCCGTCGAGGAAGGCCGCGGCATCTTCGACAACATTCAAAAGGTCATTCACTACCTGCTCTCCTGCAACGCCGGCGAAGTCTTGCTGATGGTCTTCGCCGCCGTCATCGGCTGGCCGATTCCGCTGCTTGCCGTGCAAATCCTGTGGATCAACCTCGTGACCGACGGCCTGCCCGCCCTGGCCTTGACGCTCGAGTCTCCCGAGCCCGACATCATGACCCGACCTCCGCGCACGCCGCGCCGACCTGTCTTGAATTGGCAATCCGGATTGTCCATGGTCGCCCACGGCGCCTTGATCGCCGCTGTCGCCGCCGTCGGCTTCTGGTACGTCTACCACGCCGAATCCGAAAACCTGCCCCGGGCGCGGATGGTCGCCTTTTGCGTGACCGCTTTCGCTCAACTCTTCTTCGCGCTCGGTTGCCGCAGCCGGCGATACATCCTGCCGCAACTGGGATTCCTCTCCAATCCGCAGCTCATCGGCGCACTGATTGTCTCCGGTCTGCTGCAACTCGCCGTCATCTTCCTGCCGTTCGCCCAATCGGTGTTCGATACGAATCATCGACTCACCTGGGAATGGCTGTTGATCCTCTCGCTCGCCCTCGTCCCCCTGTCGCTGATCGAATTCATCAAATGGATCCGTTTCGCAGGGCGCGACACGTCCCCCGCCGAATCCAGCGATGCGGGCTGATCCGCCGATCGCGCTGATCCGCCGATCGCACTGCCATCAGCCCAACCCCCACCTCCGGTCCCCTCGCCCCCGCCACGGGGGAGAGGGTGAGGGGGAGATCCTCCCTCAACCGCCCGGTCCTGCAGCCGCTCACCGTTCATCAACAGCGTGTTGCGCAACTCCGACGGAAGAGATAGAAGGCGCAATTGTCGCATCGATGTATTTCTTCTACGTCCGGAGCCACTGTGATTTCGAATCAGGACCAGGCGCGACAGATCAAAACTAATCAAGTTTCCATCATTGTCGCCGCACGCAACAACGCCCGCCACCTGGAGGAAACCCTCCGCTCCGCGTTCGGACAAACGGTTCCCTGTGAAGTCATCTATGCCGACGATGCCAGTCTCGACGACTCGCTCGCCATTGCCGCCGCTTGGGAATCTCGCGGCCTGGTCATCGTCCGCCAATTCGTACATCGCGGAGTCTGTGCCACGCGCAATCTGGGGGCGACCGTGGCGCGGGGCGACTTGCTCCTCTTTCTGGACGGCGACGATCGCTTGCCCAAAGGCTATGTCGCCCGCCACCTGGAAGCCATGACCCCGGAAACGCCCTTTGTCTACGGGCCGGCGCGCGCGTTCGGCGAGGGGCTCGCACGCGGACACGCTCTGGGAGGCTCTGACTGGCCTGACTACGACCGCTGGCGGTGCAACACCGTCAACACTTCGGCGCTGTACGCCCGCTGGGCTTTTCAGGCGGCTGGAGGCTGAGCGATCGCGTACCGACCATGTGGGATTGGGACCTCGCCCGCGCCGCCCGATTCGGAACCCCGCGCGTCAGCACTGCCGCTCTGGACTACCGACAACACGGCGAATCGTGGTCGGCGCAAATTCAAGAAAAGGACCGTTCACGCGGCGAATTTCTGGCGGTCGTCCGCCGCAGAAACGCCCACCTGGCGATTGGAGCCGTCCTGAGCGGCCGATTGCCGGGATTGTTTCCCCGCTGGCTCGATGCGATGGCCACGGCGACGCGTCGCATTGAGACCGCGGAACCCCCGTCGTTGATTTTGCTCGATAACAGCCGTGATCCGGAATTTCGCGACCTGGTCGAACGGGAGTTGGCTCGCCACAACGAGACCTTTCGCGTTATGCGGGTGATTCCTTATCCCGTCACGTTCTCCTGGACGACCGAGAAGGAACGCCGCGACCGGGTGGCGCAATTCCTGGCCGCCGCCTATCAACGGCTGGCGGCCGAAATGGCCGCGGATGTCCATTGGTTTGTCGAAGACGACGTGCTGATTCCGCTCGACGGAGGCGTTCAACTCTGGCTGAGCCTGACGGGCGGAGCCGTCTTGCCGCATGGAGTGTCCGGCTGTTATCGCAATCGCCATCTCCCCGAGCGCTATGTCGGCGGCTGGTGGCGCTCGAGCCGGGCGGAGGAACCGAATGCCATTTCCCGCGAAGGGAAAGCGTTCGAAGTCGACTTCGTCGGGACCGGCTGTCTGATGTATTGGCCGTCGCGCACCCCGGATTGGACGGAAAGCCATGTGCGAGGAGTCCCCGCTCACGACTGGGCCTGGAGCGCCCGAGTCAAAGATCTGTCGGGACTTTTGCTCATTCATCCTGCCGTGAACTGTCGGCACGCAGTGGACGAAACGACGTTCCTGGACGGTTGATCGAATCCGCCATTCACGCCAGTCTGCGAAGTGCTCAAAACGACAGAGCTAGTTCTTGGTGAGAAACTGCGTAACTCGCGGAACGGCATCGACCGCGGAGCGCTCCAATTGAACCACCAATCGCGACGTACCACGGCGGCCAAAGCTCCAGACTTCCTGAGTTCCGGTTCGGGAAAAGATCCGGCTTTGCGATGTGGGGGCGCCCAGGATCTTCAGCACCTGATCCGCGGTCATCCCCACGGCCAATTGTCCGGCTGGCATCCCGGCAGCGGCTTTCTCGGGAGGGGAATTGCCTTTCTCCCACCGGTCCTGCTCCAGACGATAACCCAGTTGCCGAAGGCGTTCGCCCGCGTCTTCAAACGAAGGATCAAGCCGGTGGGCCTCGGCCAACAGTTTCACGGCGGCCGGTTCGTCACCGGCCAGTTGCAGATAATCGTCCGCCAACTGCATGAGCACGACAGGGTCGTTGCGACGCAATTTCGATTCGCGCGTCTGAATCCAACTGCGGAGCAACTCGCGGGCTTCCTGCTCCTGACGGCGGGCCTTCAGTTCCTCCGCCAGTTCGAGCGCTTCGGCTCGTGAAGCGTTGGTGATGGTGGTTTTTCGCCAGTCGAATGCGGCCGCACGATATTTCTCAATCAGATCCGTACGCTCGGGGACTCGGGCCGTCAGTGCTTCCACCACATTCGCCGCCGCTTCGTCCGTCGCCTGACCGCCGGGGAGAATTCTTGCCAGTTCCACCTGAATTCCCAACAGCCGCCATAACACCGAGCGCGCCCCGGCGTCCGCGTCATGAAACGTCTTCAGCGGATTGAGTTCGTAGCGGCGTTCAAGATCTTTGGGAAGCTCCTTGAGCGGTTGTGCCGCTGCCGGCGCAACACCGGTGAGCCATTGGAAGAACGGCTCGACCTGCTCCGGTCGATCAACAATTGCCCGCCATTTGAGCCGGGCTCCCTCGTGCATCAACTCCGCCTGAACCGGTTCATCCAATTCGAACGACTTCAATTTTTCGGCCAGGGCAAACCGGGCTTCCGCGTCATCAGCCGGCAACGTGGCGCGCTCCAATTGCAGGCCTTTCTGCCAGGCGTGGCGGGCGCGGAACGACAAACTTTCGTCATTGTAGAATTTGCCGCGGGTCTCGGCCCATTCGGCCAACTCAAACCAATCGGACGGTTTCTTGGCTTTCAACCGGGCCTCGCGGGCGTCGAACTGGTCGACGTCGCTGGGAAGAATTTTCACGCGTTCCACGAGGAAGAGCAGCTTGCCATTCGCCTTGTCTTTCTTGAATCGACCGGCGGCTTCGACATTCCGGGCATTCGCGGCGACTCGGCTTTGGTCTTCCGTCACATGAAACGTCAAATCGCAATGCACCAGGCGAAATTGAAATTTGCTGACCGCCGAGACACGCCCTTCCACTTTACGTGGTTGATCGATCCAGTCGGACCAGCTGTCTTTCGCCGCATTCAATCGGGCGACCGACCAGACCTCGATCTCGTCGTCGGTCTGAGCGTTCAAGTTCAACCCGACAACCACTGCCAGGCACCAGACGGCCGCTCCGCCGACGTGTTTCAACGTAGTTCGGCTCAATTCCAGGCGGCGATGAACCTGCGGGGAGATTTCCATCGGATGTTTCATGGCAAGACCTGCTGACGCTGGCGAAGGAGCAGTTCCCGGGTCTGCTGTTCGTCTTCTCCCGACACGGGTTGGTACCCGGCGGCGACAAAACTGTCGTAATCGGTCCAGAGAAATCCTGTCGACGGTTTCAACACGACGACCATGACATCCAGCGGCTGCTCCGGCAGGAGCCACCGGTCGATCTGTGCCGCGAAAATCGCGCGGCGGGGAGCCTGAGCCGCGGCCTCGCCGAGAAGCTCCGAAAATTCACAGTGGACCTGCAGAGGATGATCATGAATCTTCAGCGGGACATCGAGTTCCCACAAGTCGCTCGATTCGGAATGGCGCACCAGCGTCAAATCCCACAGCATCCAACTCGATCCGTGCTGCGATTGAAATTGTCGTTGCTTGTCGACCGGCTTGCCGACCGCGGACAACATCTCCTCGGCGAGATCCAGGATCGATTGCGGCGAGAGATTCTCCGCAGCGGTCGCGTCACGAGAGGCACGGCGAATGGATTGAGCCTGGGAATCGTGCTGAGCCAGGATGTCGAGGCCGCGCACCGCGGCGCCCAGTTGAGCGTTCGCCTCGGTGAATCGTCCCGAGCGCAGCGCCGCCAGCCCCGCTTCCGCGGCCTGCGGAACGGTACTGCGGGCCTGTTCCCGCAAGCGGCGATTCCATAAACCCCATCCCGTGACGAACACAATGACCACAATTAGTCCGACAGCCGTCCGCAGCATCCATCGGCGTTGGCGAGCGCTGATCTCGGCCGGTGCGAGAAAATCGGCCAGGCTGTCCTCTTCCGCGGAATTCGGGACGGTCTCTTCCCGCGGCGGCTCTGGGGCAGCTGCCGACCTGGTTTCCGACGCTGCGGCAACCTGCTCCGCTCGTTTGACCTTTCGCCGCGGCGACTTTTCGTCCTCGACAGGTTTAGCAGACGATTTCGCCGTCGGTGCCGGAGTCGGCTGCGCCGTCAGGGGTTTGACCACGGGATAGACATTGGACGGCAAGATCCAGACGGCCTGTCCGCAATGCGCGCAATTCACTTTCTGTTGCAGCTCGGTACGCGTCCCGGTGACTGTTTCTCCACATTCGCACGAGACCGCGAACGGCTCGAATGCGGTGGACGCGGTTCGAAAGACCGCGGCCGCTTTGGTTAACCACCCCGCCAGCATGAACAGACTTTCCAAATCGTCGCAATTCCGTCGGCCACGTCTCTGGGAATCCTTTGATTATCGGGAGGGCGGCTGAACCGGTCAATCCGGCACAACCGAAAGGAGCCGTTTTCCCCCCATAAACGTCAGGACGACAATTGAGCGCCGTTTCGCGCCCAGCAGAATCGACAGATTCCTAAAGATCACGCCTCAGACCCTTCGTCTTTTCATGAAACTGTGCCGGTCGGGCAGGTCCGGTCGCCTGCGTAACCTTTGTGTCCGATACGACGAAGAGCCAACGCGCGTTTGTGTGTTGTTGCGCTCGTACGTCCCTTGCAGACGGAATGAATGGCATGAGTCTCATCACGCCCGGCCCCTCCCCGGCCAAGAATTCCTCGATCGCCGCGAACAGCTATGTCCTTCAGCCGCGATCGCCGGGCGATTGGGACGCCGTCGTCTTGCCACCGGGAAAATACCTGCTCGGTTCGGCCGATGATTGCCATGTCGTCATGCGGGCGCCGGGGGTGCTGCCTCATCACGCGCTGTTGTTGGTTGGCGAACGCAAGACGCTGCTGAAAGCCTGGGACGAACGGACCTGGGTCAATGATCAGCCCGTCAAAGAATGTCTCGTCAACATCGGCGACTGTCTCACCATCGGTCCGGTCAGCTGGGAATGGAACACTGCCGGCGAAGTCGAGGTTGTCCGCCAGCCCGCTCCTGCAGCGCCCAGGTCCTTTGAACCGTCGCGCGCGGCGATGGCAGCCGCCAAGCTCAGGCCGTTGGATTACTCCGCCGACACTCTGGAACCGGCTTCGCGCCAGCCACAACGACTGCCGGCAATTCAGGAGGAACGGCTCGCGCAATTGGCCGCGCGAGAACAGCAATCGAGTCCGGCCGTTTTCGCCGGCCTGCCGAATATTCCTTCGGTCGCTGTCGAGTCGGACTCGTGGACACGTCAGCAAGAATCGGCGCTCCGGCTCTCGCTGAAGCAACAACAAGAGCGAGAACGGCAGTTGGAAGTGCGTGCCCGGGACCTGGACCGCCGATCGGCCGAGATGGCGGATCAGGTGGCCCGCATCGAATCGGAGCTGGAGACGCGACAGACCGAAATGGAGTCTCGTTGGCGAACGCACCAGCAGGATATGTCCGACGCCCGCCAGCAGATTCAGGACGAACAGGCTCAGATGTCTCGCCGTTTGAGCGAGCTCGCTGCGCGGGAACGCGAGGGGGAACAACGAGAAATTGAACTGGAAAGGGCTCAGTTTAATTTCGAGCACCAGCGCGCGCAAGCTGAGGCGGCGCTCCGAGGATCTGAACAGCGTCTGCAGGAACAGATCGCTCAACTGCACTCCGAACGCGATCGGCTGCAATCGGCCCAGGCCCTGCTGGCGGAGGAGCAAACAAAGCTCGACGCGGCAGAGCGGTTACTGAATGCACGGGTCGAAGAAATTGTGAAACGCGAGCAGGCGGCACTCGAGGAAGCGACCGCGCTTCAGCAACGCGCGTCGGATCTGACGGCTTTCGAGTCGCGATTGCGAGATCAACAAGAGCGCTGGAAGACAGACGTTACCCAGCAGGCGGCACAGCAGGCCGCGGCCGAAGCCGATTTGGCCCGACAACTCGACGATTTTCATGTGCGTCAAAAATCGGCACAGGCGGATGCCGACCGTCGGCAGCAGCAACTGATCGCAGCGCAAGCCAAGATCACTGAGGCAGAGCGGCTCGTTGAATCGGAACGAGAAGCCGTCGCCGAGGCTCGCCGCCAGTTCTCCTCGGAACGCGACGCCTGGGAAATAATGGCTGCCGAACGCGACGCGCACTCTGCCGAGTTGCAGCAAGAATTGACAGCCGCGCAAGGCCGTTTGGCCCGTGCAACAGCGGATCTCGCAGAGCAGCGCCGCTCCCTGGACGATGACCGAAGGATTTTCGAAGAAACCCTGGCCGCGCAGGAACAGGCCCGAACACTGGCCGAGCAAGCCTTGATGGGTCGCGAACAAGACCTGGCCGCCGCCGAACAGCGGTACCGCCAGGCTGCTCAAGACCTGGAATCGGTCCGCCGGCAACTGGAAATCGAACGGCGTGAATTGGTCACGGCCCAGTCGGCCTGGCAAACCTCACTCACCGAGCAGGAAGACCAGCTGCGTCGTCGGCAATCCGATCTCGAGGCCGAGCAGCAACGCTCAAACGCCTTAGTGCGGGAGGCGGAAGCGGAGCGGCAACGACTGCAAGACGAAGCCGAGCAATTTGCAATCGCTCGGCGCGAACAAGCGGCCGCCGACGATGCCGCGCGGCAAGACTTCGACGCCCAACGCCGCCTGCTGGCCGATCAAGCTCAGCAACTGCAAGACGGCGAACAACGACTGCAGTCTGAGCGTCAGTTGCTGGAGATTGAGCGAGAACGGCTGGAGGCGGAACGCAAATCCTGGCAAGACGACGTCATCCAGCAGACCAATCAGGCGCGTGGTTGGGAACAACGCCTGACCGACGAAGAACATCGGTTACGGGACGAAGCGAACTCGCTGGAAAAAGAGCGACAATCCCTTCGCACCGCGCAACGCCAGTTCGAGGGCTGGCAAGGGGAACAGCGGGCAGCGGCCGATGCGGCGGAAAGCCGTCTGCAACAACGCGAGCAGGAACTCATCGACCTCGAACAGCGCTTGGAGACGGCATCGCAACAGATCGACCGGGAGCGCGACGGCCTCGCGATGGAGCGCGCGAACTTCGCGGCAGAAACCGCCAACTGGCAGGCACGCGCTACTGAGCAGGAACGACGGCAACAAGAAATCGGCGCGCAGCTTGCGCAGGAGCAACGACGACTGGAAGCAGAATTCCAGCAGTTTGCCGCGCTGCAGACGGAACAAACCGCGGCCATGTCGGCCCTGAGCGAACGACAGCAACTGGAGGCCCAGGCGGCGGAAACTCGCTTCGCCGAGATGTCCCGTCAACTGGAAACCGAACGGCAACGCTTAGAGGAGGACCGCGCACGATTTGTCGCGGAGCAGTCCGCCCGGGAACAAGCGGCCCACGAACTCGAATCACGGTTGCAGTCGCGTCAAGCGGAATTGGAGGCGGAACGCGAACGCCTGGCCACCCTCCTGACGGAACATGACAGCACACTCAACGCGGCCCAAGACCATTGGCAAGCATCGCAACTCGATCTCCAAGCCGAACAACAGCGTCTGAATGTTGCCCGGCAACAACTCGCCGCCGATCAACAATCGTTGGAGAGCGAACATATCCGGCTGAGCGAAGCACGGCAGATCTGGGAAGCGGCGGTCCGTGAACAAGAGGCCCAAGGTTTTTCGTTGCGGCAAGAACTCGAGCAAGAACGGCATCGTCTCTCGACGCAGAAATCGGAACAGGAAGCTGCTCACGAGCGCCTTCAGCAAGAACTGCGTCAGTCACGCGAAGATTTAGGCGTTGCGGAGGAAAATCTCCGGGAATCGTTGCGCGGGTTGGACGCCGATCGGCAAACGCTGCAAGTCGAGCGCGAACAATTGGCTCAAGAACAATCGGACTGGCAAGCCGACCGAATCCACCGGGAATTGCTGCACCAAACCGCTTTGGCGGCCTTGGAGGAGGAACGAGCGCGGCTTGCTCGGCTCCGATCCGAAGAGGAAGGCGCTCAAGACGAGCAACGGCGTCGTTCCGAAAACGCATGCCAGGAAGCCGAACTGCGAATTGAGGAAGACCGGCGACGATTGGAAGCAGAGCAGCAGGCGTTGGCAGCTGAACGCGCGCGTTTCGAAGCAGAACGCGCCGCCGGGCAATTGGCCGCCCTCGAGCAACAATCGCGTCAAGAACAATGGCAAACGGAATTCGAACAGCGCCAGGCGCATCTGCAAGAACAGTCTGCCCAGCTGGCAGCGGAACAGGCCGCGGCCCGGGAAGATCGGGATCGTTTGCGGCAGGAACTGGAGTCGAGCCGGCTTCAACAGCTGGCCGCTCAGCAACAGCAGGAAACCCTACAGCAGGAATTACAGGAAGAACGAGAGCGAATTTCCCGAGAACATGCTGCCTGGCAAGCCGACGCCATCGGACAACAGCAGGAACTGGACCGGCGACGAATCGAACTCGAAGCCGAGCAAGCACGATTGTCGCAAGTACGAGAACGGCTCGATGAAGAGCACGAGCGGATCTCGACGAAAACGTCCTTGATCGAGGACCAGCTGAGCCGCTCGCAGCAAGACTGGGAACGTTCGCGCCGCGACCTTCTCGAGCTGGAACACCGCCTGCAAGCCGACTCTCAACGACTTGCCGACGAACAGCAGCGTCTGGTCCAGGAGCGGGAACGCTTCGACCACGAATGGACGTTGCGTCAAAACGAATTGGAGGTGCGCGAAGCGGCGATCCGACAATCGCAGCTCGATTTGACGAACGAACGCGCGCGGCTGGAAGAACGCCAAAACGCCCTGGCCGACCAGGACCACGAGCAAGCGCAGTTCCTCGCCCGTCATACCGAGCAGTCGGCAGCGCTGTCCCTGGCGCAACAAGCGCTCGCAGAACAGCAGCAGCTCCTCGCTCAGCAGGAACAACAACTCCAGGATTCCCGGCTGCAACTGGAAGTCGAACGCCGCGAACTGTCGAGCGAACGGGAACGACTCGCCACCGAGCGGACCGCCCGCGAGGCCGATTGGGCGGCGCAGGAGAATCAATGGGAGTCGGCACGTCAGACGCTGGCCCAGGAGCGTGACGACTGGATGTCACGCGCTCAACAGTTTGAAGCGGAACGCCAGGCGCTCGAGCAGGAAAACGACAACCTGCACCAGGCTCTGGTCCACCAGCAGCAGACCGACGCAGACACGGACGCTCTGCACGGGCAACAGCAACAGGAGTTGGCCGAGACCAAACAGCGCTGGGCGGAAGCCGAGGCGCAATGGGCCATCGAGCGAGACCGGTTGAAACAGGAGCACGAACAAGTCGTTGCCGAAGCGGAGCAGGCGCAGCGCGCTTGGAAGGAAGCGCAACAGGCTCAGTTGCATGCGGCGGACGGCCGGGCTGCGCAACTGAATGCCGATGCGGAACGGCTTTCGCGCGAGCGCCAGAAGCTCGAAACGCAGCAACACGCTTTCCACGCGGAAACGGAGAAATGGCGTGAGACCCGCGCCGACTGGGAAGCTCGGCAGTCTGACCGTGAGCAAGCGCTGCGCGACGAACAGGCTCGTTTGAGTGATTGGCTGACAAGATTGACCGCTTCCGATAACGAATTGCAACAGCGACGTCGCGACATCGAAGCGGAAGTGCGGCAGTCAGCCCAGCAGGATCGAGAGCTGCGTCACCAGGTCGAACAGGACTGCGAACGGCTGAAACACGAGTTGCGTCAAGCATCGGACGAACTCGCAGAAGCGCAACAATCGCGTCAGGAAATTGCCGCAGAGCTCTCGCAGCTCCGTCAAGAATTCGAACAGGAAGCCGCCGAACGTCGCTCCGCCGAAGAGGGTTTGCTCATTGAAGTTCAGCGACTGACGGCCGAATTGGCCGAAACGATCCGTGCACGCGATGAAATCCTAAATGAGCGGCGGGAACCGAGCATTTCTTGGCCTGCAACCGCTGACGATGAAGGTGCCGAGCGACTTCCCGAGCAGGAACCGAAATCCGATTCGGAAGTCACTCTTTCGGAGCATGCGGACGCTGCCGAACCGGATGCCGACCCGGCCTCGGGATTGCGTGCAGAACTCGCGCGGATGTTCGACCTGACCGAGGAACAACTCACGGCGACGCACGTCGAGGCCCCGCCGGACGAATTGGAAGAAATCGCTCCGCCCGCGGACCCCGGCGTGGAAGACGCCTCGGCCGAAACGAGCGAGCCCGCGGGGACTGGTGAAGACTGGCGAGAGAAATTGAACCAGTTGATCGCCGAAGAAGCGCCGATCGTTCCCGAGCCGCGGAGCGAGGAACCGTCGGAATCTCCCGTTCAGGACGTGTCAAAAGAGGAAGACTCGATCTCGGCATATATGGAACGACTGCTGGCGCGCAATCGTCGCGACGAAGACTTGGTGGAGGAACCGAAGCCGGGTCCGCGCCATGGTGCCAAGACACCCGAACGAACGTCCGACAGCGTCACGACACCGGCCCTGGATCTGAATGTCACGGATTTGAGTGACCAGTTAGATGAGAACCACCCGGTCGCGATTCGTCGCAAGAATCCGAAACCGAAACGAGCGGTCGATAAAGACGCGCTGCGCGAGAACATTCAGTCGTTCCGCGACGTGGCGAATGTCTCGGCCCGAACCGCCGTGGCCAAACATACGTCGAAGCACATCCGCATGATGGCAGGCATCAAACTGGCCCTGATGACGTTTTGCCTGGTGGCTGGTGCGGTCTTCTTATCAGGGACATTGGCCCAACGGGGTAATTTCGTGCCCCAGGGCATCGGCTGCCTGATCTGCGGCGCCTATCTGGCCGCGGACCTGCTCAAACACCTCTGGCGTTTGCATCGCATTCAACCCGTTCGCGCGGCCCGCTTCCCCTACCAGACCGGCCCTGCGACGAACCTCTTTTACGGCAGGGGAAGCGTCGACCCGGCAAGCAACCCGGAAGATGCCGTGAAGCCCAGCGACGAACTCGCCGCGGAATTCCCCGCGGTCCAACTGCCGACTGAGCAAGAGGTCGATCAGTAATTCCCCGGTCCAGATTGAGCTCGCTACCGGGGTCCACAACAAAAAAACCTCCGCCACGCAGATGCTTGGCGGAGGTCTTATCGTAAACGGCTCGGTACTGACCGTCCGTGGAACTCGCGAAGGAGTTTCAATCGAAAGCTGTTGAATCCCAGTGCTATGCGGCAGACGAAAAGCGGTCTTCGTCGTGGTCATTCAACAGGTAATAAACATTCGTAGAGCACTCTTCGAGGAACAATCGGATCGTTTCACTGGCGACTCCGCCCGCCAATTGTTCCAGGGCGGCGACCACCCGATCCACTTCGTCCTGAGTGATCTCTTCAAGTTCGAACTCTTCGTCCATGCGGTCCATCTCGGCTTTCCTGTCGGATGCAGCGGCACAATCCGGCGACAGTCGTCGTCGCCTGAAGAAGTATCGGCGCGTTCGCGTTAGACCGTGAATTGATCTCGATCGGTTCCGTGGGGAAATCGCGCACGCACGGAGCGGCCGGCAGGAACGTCAAACTCCGCCTCATTTTGACCGTTTGGCCTGCTTCACCGGCTTCTTGGCGGATTTTTTACGCGCAGACTTCGAAACCGCCTTGGTCGCAGCTGCTTTTCCTGGTTTTCGGGAAGACTTCCCAGTGAAAATTCTGTCCCATCCGCCAGAAAACTTCACGGTGGAGCCGGTGTGGACTGTATAGCCTGTCATCGCTTCGCCTCAGGGTTTCCGTAAATTGAGAGCTGGAATCTCTCCGGGGATGCCTCTGATTTTATTGCCTGCCGCCGCCGTAACAACCCTGCGCAAACCCTCGGCGACTGCGAGGTGGCGAATCTTCGCCAAACTCGCAAAATCCCTGTAGCTGGCGCCACGCCGTTGCCGATCCCTGACAGTTTGTCAGGATGTTCATACGGTTCGGATGCTTGCAGGATTAAGCGAGAGATCGCCATGGCTGACTCGACCGAGGCCCGGATTCGTCGCCTGGAAGGCCACGTGAATCTGTTGGCTGGCGTGGCGATCATCCAGTCGATCCTTCTAAGCGGGATGGCTCCGACGCTCCTGGCGGGACTCATCTTATTGCTGCCCGTGCTGGCGTTGACGCATCAGCATTTGCCCCGGTTGGCCCGCTGGATGGGCCACAAATTCTCATCCCGGCGGCATCGTTTCACGACGGCGCAGCGCGCCTGAAATCGCTCCCCGCCCGGGCTGCCTGGCCCTCCATCGGGGCCAGACGCCAGTTTTCCCTCCCGGCCTCCGTTTGCCGTGAATCGCGGACACGGGTGTGATACAATCCGCCCCACTCGCAACGGATCATCCGGCAGACCTTTTGAAGATTGGCGAACTTACTATGCATCATGTGACATTGATTCCCGGCGACGGCGTGGGCCCCGAGATTGCGCAAGCGACTTGCCGCTGCGTGGAAGCGACCGGAGTCAAAATTCAGTGGGATGTCCAGGAATGCGGCATCGAAGTGATTGAAAAGGTCGGCAAGGTTCCTGAATCGGTCCTGTCATCAATTCGCAAGAACAAAGTCGCCTTGAAGGCGCCGATCACCACCCCGATCGGCAAGGGGTTTCGTAGCGTCAACGTCTTTCTGCGCCAGGAATTGGGACTGTTCGCCTGCTTGCGGCCCTGCAAAAGCTACAAAGGCGTCCGCACCTATTTCAGCGAGTCCAACGTCAATCTGGTCGTCGTCCGCGAGAATACGGAAGACCTGTACGCCGGTGTCGAGTTTCAGGCCGGACTACCCGTGACGGCGGAATTGATTTCGTTCATCAACTCTAAGACCTCCGGCAAGAAGATCGGCACCGGAGCCGAGACGACCGGCGTGAGCATCAAGCCGATTTCGGTCGAAGGCACGCGAAACATCGCCAAGTTCGCCTTCGACTACGCGGTCACTCACGGACGCAAGTCGGTGACCTCGGTCTGCAAGGCCAACATCATGAAGTTCACCGACGGGCTGTGGTACGACGAGTCCCGGGCGGTGGCCGCGGCGTTCAAAGCGAAATTTGAGCAGCCGGAATTGATGGTGAAGGCGGATGCGGCGCTCGAAGGCAAAGTTCCCGATGGCAGCAAAGTCGCCTACATGGAACGGCTGATCGACAACATGTGCATGCAGCTCGTCCAGAAACCTGAGTTGTACGACGTGATCCTGCTGCCGAACCTGTACGGAGACATCCTGAGCGATCTCTGCGCCGGACTGGTCGGCGGATTGGGCGTGGCGCCGGGTGCCAACTACGGGCCGGACGCGGCGATCTTCGAAGCCACGCACGGCAGCGCCCCGAAGTATAAAGGCCAGAATAAGGTCAACCCGACCGCGTTGATTCTGTCGGCGAAGCTGATGCTCGACCACCTGGGCGAAACCAAGGCCGCCGAGAAACTGGAACAGGCCGTGGCGGCGGTCATCGCGGAAGGCAAAGATGTCACCTACGACCTGAAGCCGAACCGGACCGACCCGACTGCCGTGGGAACCTCGCAGATGGCGGACGCGATCTGCAAGAAGATTCAGGCGCTGTAAGGATTCCGCCAACCCATTGACGGATCATTGGGCTCATGGATGAGCGATTTGCCATCGACGTGCTTTCAGGACGACGCCGGGGAATCGTTCCGGCGGCGCTGAGGAGCCTGTGTACGGCGGCGGCTTGGGGCTATCGTGCCGGCGTGCAGGTGCGAAATGCCGCTTACGATCGCGGGTGGAAGCCCGTCGAACGCGTGGAAGCCCCCGTCATCAGCCTCGGCAATCTGACGACGGGAGGAACCGGCAAGACCCCGCTGGCCGCGTTTTTCGCCGAGCAACTGCTGGCGCTCGGACATCGGCCCGGCATCGTCAGCCGAGGTTATCGGAGTCTGAACGATCAGGCGAACGACGAGCGGCTGGTGCTCGAACAATTGTTGCCCGATGTCCCGCAGATGCAACAGCCCGATCGGGTTCGCGGTGCGCAAGAGATCATCAGCCGGCACGGCTGCGACGTCATTTTGCTCGATGACGGTTTTCAACACCGCCGTCTGCACCGAGATCTGGACCTGGTGCTGATCGATGCGACCCAGCCTTGGGGATTCGGAAGGCTCTTGCCGCGAGGTTTGCTGCGCGAGCCGTTATCCGCGCTGCGGCGGGCGGACGGCGTCATCATCACGCGCTGCGATCAGGTGGCGGCCAGTGAGTTGGCCGCCATTCGGCGCGAATTGCAAAGGTGGCGCGGAACCGATGACTGTGTCGAGGTCCGATTTGCGCCGAAACGGCTCTGTAACGCCGCGGGAGAACGCCAGGCCCTGCCGCAGGTTTGGCCCGGTCGGTGCCTGGGCTTCTGTGGAATTGGCAACCCCCAGGGATTTCAACACGCGCTGACGAAACTCGGCGTGGAAGGGCCGCTCGAAATCTTTCCCGACCATCATCATTACACGGACAATGATCTGCGCCGTCTGTCGGACCTTGCGCAATCGCAGTCGGCGTCTTGCGTGCTGACCACTCAAAAAGACCTGGTCAAACTGTCGGACGCAGCGCTGGGAGGGGTGCCGTTGTGGGGCCTGGAAATCGCCGCGGAGATCGTGTCTGGAGACAGCCTGCTGGCGCATTGGCTGGAACCGCTGCGTCCCGGAGCGAAAAAAGTCGCCTGATGCCGCGAGCGTCGTTCGAGTCGTCGGCAAGGCGTCTGCCGGCCGGCCTGAAAAGCAGCACTGCCGACAGACCGTTTCCGATCCGCCGGCAGGCGAGTGTCGTCAATTCTCGTCAGCGATTCTGCAATCGCTCAGTTCGACTGATTGGAGTTGCAGCAGTCGTTGAGGTCGTTCACCTTGCTGAGGATGATCGCCGAAAGAACCACGGAGGCGATCACGCCGGCCGTCAACAGCACGATGGTCGGATCGACCGCGCCGAACTGACCGCGAGCGCCGTTTTCTCCCATGACCAGCAAGGCCTGGCCCTTGGAGGACGGCGGAGCCGATTTTTCATTCCAGACGCGGAAGATGCCGTCGGTGTTTCCCGAGGACACCTGGTACACGCCGCCTTTGATTTCGTTGATGTGGAAGCTGCCTTCCTTATCGGTGACGGTGCGATTGATTTCTGTTTTTCCTTGCTTCATCACGACTTCGGCGCCTTCGATCGGAGCGCCGGTATGGTCGACGACGCGGCCGGAGAAGACCCCGCCCTCGCCCAGCGTCACGTCCGGCAGTTGGCCTTTCGGCAGTTTCTTCGCCGAGGCCACCGGAACGGATTTCTTGGGAGCGGCGTCGGCGCGCAGCACGGAGGCAGGCATCGCCAGACCCAAAGTCGCCAGCGCAACGGCGGTGTTGCGAATGGAAATCCAAGTTTTCATCTCTGATCATCTCCTTGAAAAAATCGATCCTCGAACGACACTCGTCCTGGCTGCCGAACGCTTCCGCCCGGCTTGAATCGTCATTGGAATTGGCTATGGGAAACGCCGCGAAGAGAAACCCTTCACGGAAATTCACTCACTGAGGAGTCGATCTCGAGAGGCTTCAAGATTGGCGACCCGTTTTCGTCCGCTGTCGTGCGCGCATTCGAAAACAAGGGCTTATCCGGAACTATCGGTCCTGATTTACGCTCGACTCCAGCTTGATTTCTGTAACCGCCGTCAAGTGTTATGGCAAATTCACTAATCAACTTTCGTCGGCCCGCATCGCCCAAAGGCCATGGTTTCCCTGGCTCGCCACGACGGAATGGATTCGGTCGTGCCGGAGGGAAATAGAACCTGCTGGGGAGTCGCGGGAGTATAGTGATTGACTTCGGCGCGTCAACAGGAGTCCGCGGCGAATCCTCGACTTGGCAGCTTCCAGCGGATTTTCGCTCGAAAACCGGCGGTTTTTGCCGATCAGCCGGCCGAATCTCGCCGGCAGCGCAGCGCCAGCTCCCAGTTCGACTGAAAATGCGCCTCGTTCAGGCTCCCGACGACCAGGCTCGTCACCCCCTGCTGACCAAGCACAAAGGGGATCGCGCGGTCCGGCGGCAATCGCCCCGATCCCAGCCCTTTTTTGACGATCACCGCGACGCGATCGCGCGCCGCTTCGTCGATAACGGCTTCGTGCGAGGAATCTTCCGCATGAAACTCCACCATCAACACATCCGCCCAGGCCAACGCGCTCTGGGCCCCGTCCACAGTCTTTCCCGATAGACCGATCGCTCGGATGACGCCCCGGTCGCGATAGTCGCACAGCACCTCGACCACCGGTGTCGTCTCCAGAATCTCGCGGTCATTGCCCGGCGAATGAATCAACACGATGTCAAGCACATCGGATTGCAGCCGTGCGCGACTACGCTCCAGACTGCGGCGCACGCCGGTTTCGCTGAAATCATACGTCGATTTGCCATCGGCGAATGTTTCGCCGACCTTGGTCGACAGGACAAATTCGGAACGGCGCCCAGCCAGGTGCCGGCCGATTCGCTCCTCGCTGATTCCATAGGCCGGAGCGGTATCAATCAACGTGCATCCCAGATCGAGAACGCGGTTGAGCAAGCGGTCGACTTCGGCGTCGCTGGGAAGATCGTAGCCCGAAGGGTATTTGATCCCTTCGTTTCGCCCGATCTTGAAGGCCCCGAACCCGAGCGGCGGCAACGACAATCCGGTGTCGCCGATCGGTGTTCGAGGAATCATCCTGCGATCCGTCGCCACGGCTGACTTTCCAGGAAGGCCGCTGAGCATCCGCGACGATTACTTCTCATCCAGCAATTCCACAGCGACGAATTTCTTGCCTTCCAGCATTTCCAGGCTCGCGCCGCCGCCCGTGCTGACGTGCGCACTTTTTCCGCCAGGCCGAAATCCTGGATTGCCGCGGCGCTGTCTCCGCCGCCGATGATGCTGGTCGCGCCGCTGGCGACGATCGCTTCCGCCACCGCGCCGTGCCGGCGTCGAACGGCGGCATCTCGAACACCCCCATCGGTCCGTTCCAGACCACGGTTTTCGCCGATTGGATCACCGCGGCGTAGCTTTTCATCGTTTCCGGACCAATATCGAAACCTTCGTAGTCCGCGGGAATTTCGCCGGCTTTGACGATGACCTTATTACAGGTCGGTTTGAAATCATCACCGCAATGGGTATCGAGCGGCAGCATCAGTTTGCCGCCGCCGCTGGCCATCAATTCCTTGGCGAGATCCACTTTGTCCGGCTCCACCCGGCTCTTGCCGACCTGTTCTCCCTTGGCCAACGCGAAGGTGTAAGCCATCGCCCCGCCGATCAGGACTTTATCACACAGGCTGAGCAGGTTTTGAATGACGTTGATTTTGTCGGAAACCTTCGCGCCGCCGATGATCGCCACGAACGGCCGCTGCGGGTGGGCGATCGCTTCCGACAGAAATTTGATTTCCTTTTCCACGAGAAACCCGCAGACCTTCGCTTGCCGGGCATGGCGTTGGGCACGGCGACCATTGAACCTTCCGTCCGATGGCAAGTGCCGAACGCGTCGTTGCAATAGATGTCGCCGAAAGACGCAAGCACGGCGGCGTATTCCGGGTCTCCTTTCTTCTCTCCCTTGTTGAATCGGACGTTTTCCAGCAACAGCACTTCGCCGTTCTTCAGGGACGCCGCCAACGACTGGGCTTCGGCGCCGACCGTATCGGCCGCAAAATGCACGGGGCCGGACAGCAACTGTGTCAGCCGCTCCGCCACCGGCTTCAAGCTGTACTTTGCATCAGCCTGCGGACTTTTCCCTTCGGGTCGGCCGAGATGGCTCATCAGAACACGCCCGCCGCGATCGAGCACCGACTTGATCGACGGCAGCGCTTCCGTAATGCGGCGGTCGTCGGTGATCTGCAAACGATCATCCAGCGGCACATTGAAGTCGACCCGCATCAAAACGGCTTTGCCCCGCACGTCCACATCAGCAATCGATTTCTTCGCCATAGGTCGGCATGCTTTCTGAACAGTTTTCCAAAACGAGTTTCTCTCGGTCTATCGTAAATCTCTGGGAAAAGTGTGCCAAGTCATCCGCCGGAGATTCATTGAATTCAAAAAATGTGTAAACTGAAGTGAGCCGACGTGTTGTGGTGGAGTTGTCCCATGCAACGATCTGTGCGAACCCTCATCGCCGGCCGGTTGTTGCCTGCCGTGGTTCTCAGTTTGTTGACGATCTCGGCAGTTGGCGTCGCGGCCGGGCCGAAGCCCGAAAAAGTGCGGCGCCAATCGGCGTCCGATGCCGAGCAGGCGAATCCCGAGGACGAACCTCCGGAGAAAATCGTCAAGACCGAAGCGCAATGGCGGAAACTGTTGACGGCCGAGCAATTCGAGGTGACGCGTCAGAAAGGAACCGAAGCTCCATTTTCCGGAGCCTATTGGCAAACCAAGAAAGACGGCTTGTATCGTTGCGTCTGTTGCGGTCAGGACCTGTTCGATTCGCGCACCAAATTCGAATCCGAAACCGGTTGGCCGAGCTTCTGGCAGCCGCTGAAGCGGCAGGCGGTCGAATATCACGAGGATTATTCGGGATCGGAACCGCGCATCGAAGTCACTTGCAGCCGATGCGATGCTCACCTCGGCCACGTCTTTCGCGACGGGCCGCCGCCGACCGGTTCGAGGTTCTGCATGAATTCCGCAGCACTGCAATGGGTCAATCGCCAGGGCAAGACGGCCAAAGAGCTCCGCGCGGAAAAAACCGCGGCCCGAAAACAAAAGCGGCCTTGAACCCGTCCTCCGCACTCCACAGAATGCCGAAACAACCCGACATTCCCCACATTGATTCTGAATCATTTCCAGGAGCCGATGGTGCATAAATCTTGTGTCCGATTGCTCGCGATGGTGGTGACGGCCTGCTGCGGAATCGCCTGCTTCGGTCAGGAAGCGCCGTTCGTTCATCACGAAAACCTCGTCTATGGAGAAGCCCATGGCGTGGGATTGTTGATGGATGTGTTCATGCCGACCGGCAACAGGAACGGCATCGGCATCGTCGACGTGGTGAGCGGCGCCTGGCACTCCGACCGAAGCAAAATCCGCGATCACCAACTGGCGCAGACGTTTCAGCTGCTCTGCAAGAAAGGCTTCACCGTTTTTGCGATTCGACCCGGGTCGATCACCAAGTTCAGCGCCCCGGAAATGATCACCAACCTGAACGACGGCATTCGCTGGGTCAAAAAGCACGCGAAGGCCTATGAAATCGATCCGGACCGATTGGGCATGATGGGAGCTTCGGCGGGCGGCCACTTGGCGTCACTGGCGGCCATCACCGCGGATAACGTGGCGGAACGGTCCAAAAACACGACCGTAAAGGCCGTCGCGGTCTTCTTCCCTCCCACCGATTTCCTCGATTTCGGCGGCGTCAAGATCGACGCACGCGCCGAAGACCGCTGGGGAGAAATGGTGCGGCGACTGGCGTTTCCTCAAGGCGTGGGCGCCGACACCGACGAAGAAATCGAGGAAAAACTGACGAAGATTTCCCCCGCGCGGCTGGTGAATGCCCAAGCCCCTCCGTTTCTGATCATTCACGGCGATGCAGACCCCCTGGTCCCTTTGCAGCAATCCGAGAGATTGACGGCCTCTCTCAAGCAGGCCGGCGTCCCCGTCGAACTCATCGTCAAAAAAGGGGGCGCACATCCCTGGCCGACAATTCACGAGGAAGTGCAAGTCATCGCTGACTGGTTCGACAAACAGCTCGTCGTCAAATGAATTCGCCGCTCATTGAGCTGCGTCTCGTTTGATCAGTTCGTGCATCTGCTTCCAACCGACCAGTTCAATGTTCTGCTGTTTGATTTCGCGCATGATTTCCGGATCGATGAAAATCCGCCGATCGGCGTCGCGACCGCCGGAACTTGTCGTGATCGCGCGGAGCTCTTCATTGTCCACGCCGCAGTGAATGATCAGTTCGTTAATCCCCGGCTTTAGTTCGCGGAGGATTTTTAAGTAACCCGCACGGCGGGCCTCCTCGCTCGGCGTGGAATAGGTTTGATAGAGGCGATCCAGCACCGGCAGCCGTCGATCATCCAGCATGCGGACCAGTTCCGCGGCCCGTTCCGCCAGCGCCGGATAAGCCTTCGCGGTATTCTCGTCCACGTGGCGAAGAAACAGCACCGGGAGATTAAATTCCAGCCCTGTGTGCACGTAGACCTCGACCAGGTCCGGACGGCTGACCAGCGCCCCCATGTGCGTATCCAGGTGCGTCACCGGGATGCCGAAATCCAGCGCCCGCTGAACCTGAGCCCGCAATTCCACGGCGACTTCCTCCGCTTTGACGCGGGCCGCCACCTCCGCCACGCCGCGCGGAAGATACCCGTCCTTGTCGAGCAGGCTCGGCACCTGATCCCGAGGAGCAACCGGCCCCCAACGATAAAGTTCCCATTCCGAATTCAACGTCAGATGGATGCCGAAGTCCCGCTCGGGATTCGCCTTCGCATACGCGGCGATCTCCGGCAGCCACGCGCAGGGAACCATGATGCTCGCCGACGACACGGCTCCTTTTTCCATCCCTTCGATGGTGCCGACATTCACCGAATGCGACATGCCCGCGTCATCGGCATGCAGGATGAGATATTTTTTCCCGTCGATGTCCGCCGCGCCTGCAGCGCTGGCCGCCAGACACCCAGCCAGACTTGCGAACCAGAAACCCCGGCAATTGCTCACCATGCCACGACATCCCGATTGAAAACTTGTGGAAACCAAGACCCTGCCACCCTGAGCGAGAACTCAAAGCCGTCAGCGCATAATAGCTGCGGCGCCGGGCGATAGGAAGAACCCGTTCTCCGGACAATCAAGACGCAGTCACGGCGGGATTCATCCGGCCGGTGCGATCGTAGCGCGGCGCAAACGCGTCAAAAATCGCGAGGAGTCACCCGCTTTTTGACTGGCTTGCCGGCGTCTTTTTTCTCCAGCGGTCCGAGCGGCTCGAGTTGACGCAAATCTGCGCCGATCGGCCCGCCGTCATCAGACCATTTGGCAGCCGCCGAAGTGGGACTCAGCAGAAACTGCCCCGGCTGCCAGCCATTGGGCTTGATGACCAGCGGTTGCTCTAACACGACGCCGTTGACCTCCGTCAAAAATCGCAGATCCTGGTCTTCTCTCCAGGCCTTCTGCCACGCGGACAGGCCGTTGATTTTTTCGCTCGGCGATTTTTCTTTGTCGGCAGACAGCAGGAAATTGATCTCCGGCGCCAAGCCGTTGCTGTCTCCCCACCACTCGATTCGACTCAGGCCCCCGGGAAATTCGGCCATACTGATGACGGTCGGGAATTCCGGCAGTTCTTTGAGCGGCGCCGGAGGACCAAACACGCACTGGTCGACGTACATTCGAAAAGGAGCCGTCGTCTCGGTCGAACCGCCCCTGGGAGATGAAACACGCCGCGAGTGGCGGAAAACGTGACGTGTTCGGCCACCAAGGCCCCAAGGGCAGGCTGCGTGAACTCGAAATCGAGGATATCGCCTCGCGAAACGAGGAGCGAATTCGTCAACAGGATGTCTCCCGCCCCGCCCCGAATCCGAAACAAACTCCCGGATCCCAGTAGAAACGAATCGCGGCAGGCTAAGCGGGGCGGCGGGGATCCCGTCGAATCGCTGCTATCCCATTGCACGAGGTTGTCGAGACCGCGGTCGTTCGCCAACGCGCATTGCGCCGAGATCCGCTTCAGCGACAGCGAGGCGTTTTTGGCGGCAAACAGGCTCTTCACGGTGACCTTCTGCGAAACCGAAATTTGAAACCGCAGGTTCTCCAGTTCCAGAGATCCGTTTTGGATCGTCAGCAATCCGGGAAGCTCCGGTCCCGTCGATAACGGAGTGAGAACCAAGGATTGAGATTCCTCTGGATGACCGACGATACGCCACGATTTGCCGTTCAATTCCACGGGGGTCGTCGGCTTTTGACCAGTCCCGAGGACTTCGATGACCGTTCCCGCCGGCCAGTTGCCGTTTTTGAGCGCCACCCCCAAGTCGGCAGTGGCCAGATCGATCTGCACGATCGGCGGAGTCGACGGGGACGTCACCGGCTCCGTCCAACGAGGCTTGGATTTCAGCGCCGTCAATCGCTGGCGCGAGGCGTACTTCTCAGGGTTCGGCAGACCCGTCACATCGCAGCCGGGAGGCTGCGGGTCATCCGCGCGCAGGACATTCAAGGAAACCAAGCTTTGGCGGTCAATCGTCGCTGGCGACAGGTCGGATAGATCTCCCTCCCGCTGCGCGGGCCAACGCGTGGGGGAAAGCTGATCGAGCGACGACGCCTGGCTCCACAACCGCTGCCAAGCCGATCCGTCAGCAGTCGGCAACGCGAACCCGTCGTCAAAACTCGCCAGCGTTCCAAACCCGAGCGCCAAAGAGTTCTTCATCAGCCAATCCAGACGGACTGGCTTGCTCATCGACGGTTTTTCCGGCTCTATGAATGGCCAGCCTCGCGCCTGAAGCAAGCTGCTGGCCGAGTCCTGGGAATTCGTCGCGCATACACACTGCTGGAAGACGAGGGACGTGGCGGGAGGAGATGCGGCGCCGTCTCCCGCAAGGTCGACGATTGCCTGCCGGCTGAACAGCGTGGATTGAAGAAAACGAAGGGCTCGGTGCGATTGCGAGGCCGGCGGATCGGGCAGCTTGGCCGGCAGGGTTCCCCCGATTCTCACAACCGGCGCGCTTCCCGACGCCAGCAACGAATCTCGAACCACGACATCAGCCGTCAGTCGGTCCAACGCCAGCGCGGTGACACGCTCCCCTCGAATGAACACTTGATCGAGCAGCAAACGCGGTTCAAGCACCGACGAGGTTCCGTGAAATTCCGCTTGGCTGCCGAACTGGATCGCCGTCACTTCCGGGCCGGTCGCTCCCCAGACGGAGAAGGTGCAGGAATTCACCTTCAAGGGCCCGTCCAAAACCTCGATCATTTTCACCGCTTCACCATCGGACAAGGACGAGCGATCCAGCACGAAATGGAGACGTTCAAGTTCGAGCGATCCCTGCGACAGCGACAAGCCGGCATTCGTTTCACCAGATTTTGGTGACAACACGATCACCGGAGACTGACCGTCGACCGGCGCCAACTTGAGATGTTGAATCCCCTGAAGCCGAACCATGGGAAGGGAAAACGGGCCCGACCCAGACAGGAGCAACGTCCCGCCCGAGGCGGGAATCGCGGACAGATCCTGGCTCAAGTCCTTCCAGGATGCCCCGCGATCGGCGGCAGCCGTATGATGCCAACCCAGGGCGCCGGCTGATTTCGCGCCCGAAGGGCCGCCAAAATCCAGAGGAACCGCGTTCGTCCTCGGCAATTTGGCCTTGGCCGGAGGGCCGACCCAATTCGGCACGGTGGCGGCATCAAACGATCGCAAGCCGGCGGGAACTTTGACGACGGGGAGCGGCTTCTCGTCCGTCGCGGGCTCTTCCGGAGGGCCGGGATCGTCAGCAGGCGGGGCATCGGTCGTTTCCGCCACGGGCGGCGCCCCGGTAGTTAACGCCTGTCCTTCCGGGGCGGCGATCACCTTCGGTTCTTCAGGCAACATGGCGTCCACCGAGACGTCCGGTGGCGCATACGGCAAGGAATCGGGCCCCAGATTCCCGCTGAAGGACGCAATCAACAACCCCAGCAGCGTGATCGTCGCGAGAATGCCGAGCCCCCACACAAACGGCTGCAACGTTTCCCAATCCAACGCCGGACGATCGTCCTCCGACAAGAGCTCAGATTCCGCCAGCTTCTTTTTCGGGGGCAGGTGTCGCTGCGGAACCTTGTTACGGGCCCGGCTCTCCGCCGGGTGGGCGATCTCGTCCGGCTGGCGAGTATTCGCGGCGACCGGACGATTTTCATGCTCCAAGCGTCGCGTCGGATGATCTTCCTCGGCGGCGACTTCCGACATCAGCTCCTGGACCATGCCGTCCTGCGTCAACGACGGTTGTTCGAGATCGGCAAGCAGTTCCGACGGCGTCTGATAGCGGTCCTCAGGACTTTTCGCCATCATGCGCTGCATGACGGCGACCAGCGCTTCCGGCACGGCGTCATTCAGTCGAATGGGGTTGGCAAGGGGCGCAGAAGCATGCGCCTGCAACTTGTTGGTCATGCTGCCGACGGGATAAGGAGGTTGCCCGGTCAGCATGTGATACCAGGTGCAGCCCAGCGAATAGATGTCGCTGCGCGTGTCCGCCAGGCGGCTGTTGCGGGCTTGCTCAGGCGACATGTAATCCACGGTGCCGACCGTCGTCCCGGCCCGCGTGATATTCGATTCCAGCGTGTCGTCAATCGAACGCGCCAGCCCCAGATCGACCAGTTTGACGACGCCGTCGTTGCGAATCAGCAGATTCGACGGCTTGATGTCCCGATGAATGATTTTGTGGATCGCGGCGTGCTGGAGCGCCTGGGCGACCTGCTTGATGATCTCAATCGAACGTTTGACGGGAATTTTGCCGCGCTTGCGGATCAATTCCTGCACGTCGTAACCATCCACGAACTCCATGGCGATATACAAGTGCCCGTCCGCTTCGCCGTTGTCGTAGATCGAAACGATATTGTCATGGCGCAATTGGGCGGCGGCCTGCGCCTCCGCCTGGAAGCGCTTGACCAGTGTGGAATTCTCGGCCTTGTCCGGCGGCAACACCTTCAAGGCGACCAATCGCTTGAGCTGCGTATCTTTGGCCAGATACACGGCCCCCATGCCGCCGGAGCCGAGCTCCTTCTCCAATTCGTACCTGCCGATGCGTCGATGGATCATCTGCTCGCGACCAAGCGGCGCCAGAGCTTCCGAATTTGAGCTCATGCCGACGCCTTCCCGGAGGGAAAAGGGCTCTGGAATTCCGTTTGTACCGTGCGGCCCGCCTGTGCAAGCAATCTGCCCGCAGTCCTTGAGTGTAACATCGAGCCGGCAAGCTCGTCAAAAACAGAGTCCTTCCTCTCAAGCGATTCAGGATTTTCCGGCGAGATCGTGGGCAGACGGGCGACGAATCGGGTAGTGTGTCCAACACGGCATCGCCGTCCGGCGACCGCTGGAACATCGCTCCCTCTTTCCAACCCTCTTCAGCGACCTGAACAAGAGCATCGGATTGGCGTCGAAAGGAACTGTACTATGCCGCGTTGTTTGGTGACGGGGGGCGCCGGGTTTATCGGCAGCCATCTCGTGGAACGGCTCTTAAAGCTGGGGCATGAAGTCACCGTCCTCGATAATCTTTCGACCGGACGGCAATCCAATTTAGCCGGCGTCGCGGCGCACCCGGGTTTGACGCTGCGAAACGCCTCCATCACCGATCAGGTGGCGCTGTCGGAAGCCGTCGCCGGCGCCGACGTCATCTACCATCTGGCCGCGGCCGTCGGCGTGAAGTTGGTGGCGGACGATCCCGTCCGGACGATTGAAACGAACATCTATCCGACCGAGGCGCTCTTACGACTGGCGGTGCAAGGACAAAAACGCGTGTTCCTGGCTTCCACCAGCGAAGTATTCGGTAAGAACGCCAAGGAAAAATGGACGGAAGAGGACGACCTGCATCTCGGCCCCACCTCGCGGCCGCGTTGGGCTTACGGCTGCTCCAAGGCGATCGACGAATTTCTGGCCCTCGCCTATCATCGCAAGTTCCAACTGCCGGTGGTCATCGGCCGCTTTTTCAATGTCGTGGGGCCCAGGCAAGTCGGACATTACGGCATGGTGATCCCGCGCTTCGTCGACCAGGCGCTCGACGGCAAGCCGCTGGAAGTTTACGACGACGGCGGACAAGTCCGTTGTTTCGGACATGTCGAAGAAGTGGTCGAGTGCATCGTGCGCCTGATGGAAACGCCGGCCGCTTTCGGGCGCGTTTTCAACGTGGGCAGCGATCAGCCGGTGTCCATCCGACAATTGGCCGAAGAAGTGATTCGCCGCGTCAATCCGGCGCTCAAGATCAATTTCCTGCCCTACAGCGAAGCCTACGGCGACGATTTCGAAGACGTTCGCCGCCGCGTGCCGGACTTGTCGCGCCTGGAACAGACGCTGAACTTCAAACCGAGCTTGCCGCTGGGCCGGATCCTCGACGACATCATCGCCTGGAAGCGAAGTCATCGCGCCTCAGGACAATGACGAGCCGACTTTCGTCAGGGCGTGATCATGAACTCGTAGCGAGCAAGTTCCAAAAACAGAAACACGATCCCCGTCAGCAAGAATCCCAGCGACAGGAACAGCAGCGCATCGTAAATGCCGGGTTGTTGCGAGCGCATCACCCGGGCATCAGCCTTCGACCCGCGGGGCAGCGACACATCATCGACCGATTTTTTCTTCATGAGGCGTTCGCTCGCGTCTAGGCCATCCGCCAAGGGGAGTAGCGGTCAATCTCGTCAGATTCCGCTTCCGTCTGTAAGCAATCTTCGCAAAACTCAGCCCAAATCCATTCTTCAGACTCGGCGGACCGAATTCAACGGTTTTTTCGCCTGTGATCCGGATTGGACCGCAGACGCCCGGCCGGACCGTCCTTGACAAACGGACCGCGGGCCATTAGTTTTCCAATCAGTTAATTAACCACTCGGTACAATGACTATGCCGGCGGATTCGCTCAGCACCGTCTTCTCTGCGTTGGCCGACCCCACGCGCCGCGCCATCCTGACGCGTCTGTCGCGCGGTGACGCCTCGGTGAAGGAACTGGCGAAACCGTTCGACATGACGTTGCCCGCGATTTCCAAACACCTCAAGGTGCTCGAGCGCGCCGGGCTGATTCAACGAGGACGGGAAGCGCAATGGCGGCCTTGCAAACTCCGGGCGGGTCCCTTGAAGAAGGCCGCAAACTGGATGGAGCAGTACCGCCAGTTCTGGGACGAGCGGTTGGACCGCCTGGAAGATTATCTGGAAAGTTTGAAGGAGCAGGAACCACACACGGAGCGGCCCTGATCGACACGACGGCCAACCAGCCGGGCCATTGCATTACAGCCGGTCCAACGGCGCCGAGCGCGGAGACGCGGATTGGGCAACGCAGCATTCGGTCCTATAATCTGAGCGCGCCTCGAAATCCTTGCAGGAGAACATCATGTCCGAAAATGCTCCCAACTCGCCGCCGGCCGTCAAATCGCCGTCGATGTTTCTCCGACTGGCCATTATCTTCGTGGGCGTGATCGCCGCCTTGGCCGGCTACATCGCGATGCAGCCCTCGGATTTTCGAGTCGAGCGATCAATCACCATGGCTGCCCCGCCCGAGCAACCCTTTGCACAAGTCAATGACTTTCATCATTGGGACGCGTGGTCGCCCTGGATCAAGCTTGACCCCAACGCGCAGACCTCGTTCGAAGGAGCGGAATCCGGAACAGGCGCAGTCTTCAAATGGGCCGGCAATGCCGACGCAGGCGTTGGAGCGATGACCATCACGGACAGCCGTCCGTCCGAACTGGTCCGCATTCGACTCGATTTCGAGAAACCTTTCAAAGACACCAGTACCGCGGAATTCCGCTTTGAACCCGCCGGCGAACAGACAAAAGTCACCTGGAGCATGTTCGGCAAGCACACCTTCGTGTCGAAAGCCATGTGCCTGATGATGAACATGGACCAGATGATCGGCGGCAAGTTTGAGGAAGGACTGGCCAGCATGAAACGAGTGGTGGAAGCAAAGCCATGACTTCCTGCGAGCCGACAAACACGCCATCAACCCGAGAGATCGTCGTCGAGCGGTGGATCGATGCGCCGCGCGCAACGGTCTTCGCGGCTTGGACCGATCCGAAGCACCTGGCGGCCTGGTGGGGGCCCGAGGGATATGCCAGCGACGTGATTCAGATGGACGTGCGGCCCGGCGGCGTCTTCCAATTGAATATGCGCGGCCCCGACGGTGCGACGTATGCCTGCCAAGGCGTTTATTCCGAAGTCATCGATCGGCAACGACTGGTCATCACCGGCCCTGCCGATTGCGGACACGCCTGCGGTGCTGGTCTGCCGCCCCGAGCCACCGTGACGGTGACCTTTGCGGAACGCGATGGCGGAACCTTGTTGACAATTCACACGAAATTCGCTTCCGAACAGGATTGCGCCGCGGCCGCGAACGCCGGATTCGAACCCGGCTGGGTCTCCACCCTCGAACGTCTGGCAAATCAACTGGCAGTACGGGAACACCAACCATGAGCGCAGGATCACCAGCAGTTTCCCAAGGAATGTTATGGGCCGGCCGAGTCGTCAGCACGCTGCCGGTGCTGCTGCTCCTCCTGAGCGCAACCATGAAATTCCTCCAGCCGCCGGATGCCGTCAAAGGCTTTGAACACCTCGGCTGGCCGCTCGAATTGTCGCAGCCGCTGGGAATTGTCGAACTGGTTTGCGTCCTCTTGTATCTGATTCCGCAAACCTCGGTGCTCGGAGCGATCCTGCTTACCGGTTATCTCGGCGGGGCGACGGCGACGCACGTCCGCATCGGCGAGCACGCGCAAATCATCGGGCCCGTGCTCGCCGGCGTACTCGTGTGGCTGGGGCTCTACCTGCGCGATCCGCGACTACGCGCGCTGGCCCCCTGGCGGACACCGCTTCCTTGATGTTTCTTTCCACGATTCTTCCTCGGAGAACTCCTCATGCTGACGAAACCCCAGGCGGAGCATCATTGGCTAGACCAACTCGTCGGCGATTGGAGGTATGAGGCCCAATGTTCCATGGGACCCGACCAGCCCGACCTCAAAACTCACGGCACCGAATCGGTCCGTTCCCTGGACGGCATGTGGGTCATCTGTGACGGGGAAGGCACGACCCCCGCCGGCGAGACTTCCAGGATGATCATCACACTGGGGTACGATCCCCAACAGAAAAAGTACGTCGGCACCTTCATCGGGTCAGTGATGGCCCAGTTGTGGATCTACAACGGCAGCCTCGACTTAACCGGCAAAATTCTGACTTTGGATACGGAAGGCCCCAGCCTCGCCGAAGAAGGAAAGCTCACCCGGTACCAGGACATCATCGAAATCATTGACGAAAATCATCGAGTCCTGCGTTCGCAAATGGTCGGCCCCGACGGACAATGGCACAAATTCATGACGTCGCATTACCGCAGAGGAATTTGAACGCCCCGTCAGTGTTTTCCATTCTTGTACTCACCCTGCTTTACACTTAATTAACGCTGAAAGGAAATCCCCATGCCCGCGGTTCGCGTTCTGGTCGGCACAAAAAAAGGAGCGTTCATCCTCGAATCCGACGCAAAACGAAAGCAGTGGAACGTGCAGGGGCCGTTGTTCGCCGGCTGGGAAATCTATCATCTCAAAGGGTCGCCGGCTGATCCCGATCGCCTCTATGCGTCTCAATCGAGCGGCTGGTTCGGGCAGATCATTCAGCGCTCCGACGACGGCGGCAAGACCTGGCATCAACCCGGCACCCCCGCCGGCGAACCGACCACCGCGCCCGACGGCATGCCCCAAGGTGAAAGCAATAAATTCGTCTACGACACCTCCGCGCAGACCGGAAAACCGTTGACGACCCATCAATGGTACGACGGCACCCAGCATCCCTGGGAATTCAAACGAGTCTGGCACCTCGAACCGTCCCTCACCGACGCCAATACGGTCTATGCCGGCGTGGAAGACGCCGCGATGTTTCGCTCCACCGACGGCGGGCAGTCCTGGCACGAACTCGCCGCCCTGCGGGAGCAGCAAGCGACGCGCTGGATGCCCGGCGCCGGCGGCATGGGGCTCCACACCATCATCATCGACCCGACCAATCCCGATCGCATCTTCATCGCCATCTCCGCCGCCGGCGCGTTTCGTACCGACGACGGCGGCAAAAACTGGAAGCCGATCAATCACGGCCTGAAATCCAACTACATTCCCGAACCGATGCCCGAAGTCGGTTTCTGCGTCCATCGACTCGCGCAGCACAAAGCGCGTCCCGATACGCTCTTTATGCAATTGCACTGGGACGTCATGCGGACCGATGACGCCGGCGAGAACTGGCGAGAAATCAGCGGAAACCTCCCCACCGATTTCGGCTTCTGCATTGATGTCCACGCCCATCAGCCCGACACCGTCTATGTCGTGCCCATCAAAAGCGATTCCGAGCATTATCCCATCGACGGCAAATTGCAGGTCTTCCGCAGCAAAACAGGCGGCGACGACTGGCAAGCGCTCACGAACGGCTTGCCGCAGGAAAACTGCTACGTCAACATCCTGCGCGACGCCATGGCCGTCGACTCGCTCGATGACTGCGGCATCTACTTCGGCACCACCGGCGGACAGGTCTACTGCTCACCCAACGGCGGCGACAACTGGTCCGCCATCGTACGCGACCTCCCCCCGGTCTATTCGGTCGAAGTGCAGACGCTGAATTAAAGCCCGCAGGTGGCTGCCGTGTGCCGGGTGGCCCAGACGTCGCTTTGGACGTCTGGGTGACGAAGTCACAAGAGGTCGTCCACCAAAAGCCAGCAAGCCTCTCGTAAGCCCAGACGCCGGGTGCCTGGGGCGCTTTTAGAAGTTCCTTTCCCCTCGGCTCCCATGGCCCCAGTTAATCCAGTTCGGTAGGGCGTTGGGTGGGGTCAAGCCAATCGCATCTCTTGAAGAATGCGAAAAGAAATCGCCAGAAGCTTCATGGCCCCAGTTCCCGTATTGCTGGGGCCATGATTGCTGATTGACGTAGACACCCCAAGAGCGCCCCAGCCACCCGTCGCGTCAAATCCATAGGTCGTGCGATACCCCCTCGGGTCGATGCGCAGCGTCTGACGTCCCGCCAAGTCGTAACCGGACGTGGTTCGCCGGTTTAAGGGGTCAATTGCCTGCGTCTTTCGGCCGTCCGCGTCGTAGGTGAAGGAGTTCCGGTTTCCGCGCGGGTCAACAAGCGCAGATAACTGCCCCGCTACATCGAGAACGCTCGTCGTCCGATAGGTCAGGGGGCTGACCGTCGCAATTTGGCGGCCGGAAGCGTCATAAATCGTCGTCGTTCGACGCAGGAGAGGATCGATGGTCGCCCGAGATTGACCTGCAGCGTTATAGAGGTAACTGGTCCGACGCCCCAAGGGATTGATGGAAGCCTTGGCTTGGCTGTCGGCGAAATAAACCATGGTGGACCGGTTGCCCAGAGGATTGATCTGAGCAACGGCTTCATTCGCGGCGTCGAACACGGTTGTGCTGCGATTCCCGAGCGGATTGATCGTCGCAACTGTGCGGCCCGCAGCATCGTAGACGATAGTCGATCGATTGACGAGTGCGTTCACGGAAGCTGCTGGACGGCCATTCTTGTCATAAATGGTGGTTGACCGATTTCCGAGAGCATCGATTCCGGCGATCGGCTGGCTGGCGATATTATAGACCGTCGTCGAGCGGTTGCCGAGGGCGTCGATTGTTGCCAGCGGACGACCAGCCGAATCGTAGACCGACGTGGTGCGGTAATTCAACGCATTGATAGATGCTTTCACCTGGCCATCGGCGAAGTAGGTCGTCGAGGTCCGGTGGTTCAGCGGATCGATGGACGCAATCGGCCGGGAGAGATGTCATACACCGCGGTGGACCATGCCCCATCGGGATCAATGCTCGCGACCGGCTGGCTGGCGGCGTTATACACGGTCGTTGACAGGCAGTTTAGCGAATCGCGACCGAAGCAATAGTCCAATTAATGGACTTATGTACGTGGCGAGAACAATTCCGCATTAGCTAAAACATCCACGTAATGCGGATGATAAGATCATACTTAGAAAAAGCACCATAAATATTAACCCAGGCCAAATCACCGTGGCTGAATATAAAGCACGGCGACCATTTTTTTGTCTGCCGAAAAACCACATACTAGAAGCGGTCCTAAAACGCCTTGAGGATAGTGATCAGGCAACCGAGTTGCCAGAAGCCGAGATGGAGGTGGGCGTGGTATTCCCAACGCGAAGTCAGCCGTCGGAAATGCTTGAGCCAGCCGAAGGTCCGCTCGATCTTCCAACGATGGCGATAGTGCTTGTGATTCAGCAAGTGGCGGCAGCTTCCTGCTCCGGTTGATTGCGGCGTTTGGTGAAGGGGTGAATGAGCCCGCAGGCCCCAGCTCTTCAATCGTCGCCGCAGCAGCTCGCTGTCGGCCGCTTTGTCATACACGGCCGCGCTGCTTCGGGTCGATGGCGCCGCCGGTGGCCGCCACCAAGGGTTCGATCAGCTTCGACTTCGTGCGGCGAGTGCTGCTGGAGATGTCCGCATGCACCGGCAGCCATTACGGTCCGTCAGCAGGATAATCTGAGCCTTTGCCGGACTTGGCCTGGAACCGAGCATCGTCGCCCTCTTTTCGCCGGGATAAATGTGGCATCTCCCAGCAGCGAATCCGCCGGAGTTGCTTCAGGTCGCTCTTGAAGTTCGAGCAGCGCAACCAGCGTGCCGGAACACGCCGGTCGTGACCCAGAGCGTGAACCGTTAGTGGCAGACGCTCAGGAGGAACGAGCGTAAAATCTTTCCAACGGCAGCCGGTCAAAAGTACAACAGAATGCCTTCGAGGCAGTCGCGGTTCGAGTGTCGCGGCCTGCCGCCGAAGGGGCTGGGCTGCGGTTTGGGAAATGCGGTCTTCGATCAAACCATTGGTCGCTGGAAGAGTTGCGGCGAGGGTTCCGTCCTCGATCCCGAATTGTCGAGCTGTCGTAGCTCGTTGCGGGATCGTGGCCATGATGAGCCTCCTTTCGAAGCTCAGGAAAAGCGATTCGCGTGCCATCAACGTTCACTCATCGAGATGTTTCAGGACGGGTTCTAGTAGGGTGCGTCGCGACGCACCTTATTCAAAGTGCGAAAACTCGTCCGCACCAGGCGTTCACAGTACCCCTCATCTTGGCGATGACGGCTCATCGCCGAAGAATATGCAGGCATTCGGCACAATTTCAACTTGCGTCAGAGCTCCCTGCACGTTCACAATGGTGCGTCGCGACGCACCCTACGCGACTAGTCCTTTTTTGATCTTAGCCGCTTCTGTTCCTTCGCAGTAGCTTACGTGCTGATTCTCTCAAAATCGCCTGAACGCGCTCCATCATCGACGAGCTTGCCGGCAACTACCAGCGTCTCAGGGGAAACAGGGAGCTTTCCGGCTAATTAGCAATGTCGCAAACCCTCGATAATGATCGCTGTTCGAATCGCGACAAAACTCACGTTGTGCGATGGTATGAATGTCCCGCAGAGTCTGTCCCTCTAATCCACCTTCTCTGCGATGATATGATACCATGGCTGATATAGGCAAAAGAACTGCGCGCCTTCTGTCTTCTGCGTGCGAATCATCGAATCCTGCTAAAAGTAAATTAACAACTGCATCCAAGCTAATTTGATTGTTTAGCACAGACATCGGAAAAAGTATGTTTCCTAGATCTTCAATTTGCTGAGGCGACGTGTCTTTCGCTGTAATAAGATTCATGCAATCCCGAATGACGACGTTTCTCGATGAGGACAAAACCATAATGATATCAAACCCGTTCCACAAACCTCATCACCATCTTGGTGTCTCGAGCCGCTAAACAACACTTCTGCTTGCGCACGACGCTCATCAACCATCATGCACTTTGCCAGAATGACCACCGCCACTTCCTCGCGTCTTCATTCTGATTGTCCATTTTTGCAAGACTCAACAACTCCTCAAAAGGAAGCTCAAGAGCGTTTGACTCCTGGCAACGAAGATTCCTGCTTCAATTCGTCTTTTCAACTCCTTGTCGTGCGCTTTTCCTAAGAAAGTATCGAGTTCAGCACTCGCATCTGCGTTTTGTGGATTTCACGATTTCGTCGATGCAGCTCAACGAGAGATGAATAGTTCTCCCTCAAGAGAAGCAGTCTGCACATTACTAAACAATGAACACCCAATTGCAATTACATAAAAGGCTCATTCTCAGCCCCCCCCTTCTTTTTTGCGTGAACCTAGTTCGTCGCCAATCCATAATTGTCGGGCCGGGTGCCCCAGACGTCGTCCACCAAACGCCAACATTCCTCTTGTCAACCCAGACGCTCAGCCGAATTGCAACCGTGCGCCAGGTTCCTTCACCGCCGTCATCGGAATGTCATCCATTTCAATCGTTCGGTTCGAAGAAATAAACACCGGCGATTCCTTCGCTTCCGGCTCCGGGTCGGCAGGCGGGCGTGGCTTCCCCTTCACGATTGTCGCATCCAGGCCGATCACGTCCATGTAGTACCGAAAACCCAGCATTTTCTGCATCACTTCAGCCGGCGGGCCACGCGCACGCCAGCGGCAGCTTGGGATCGATGAATAATTCCACCGGGTCGTACCCCGGTTTACGATGAATGTCGACCGTCCGCGCATAATCTTCGCCGCGAGCTTGTCGTCCAACCAGAAATAATACGAACCAATAGACTGCATGCGTTGACCGCCACCAGTTCCCTGACCGTTCATGATCGAGACCGAATTGCCGCTGCTCCCGCCGGTCGAAGATGCTGTCGACGCCGTCGCTCTGCGACAACAACAGCTTCACCGCGAATGTCGTCCGGATTTTGCACATACACATGCGACCTGGTGATCGGCGACGGCGAACGCCCGCGAAGCGCCGCAGTCGAGCGTTTCCCAACCCAGCGGCTCGCGGCGGACGGTCAGGTAGCCGTGCTGCCGCAGGATCCGGATTGATATGCACCTGGCCGCGAAACCGGCGTGATGGCATATTCCGACAGGGCGATCACGTCATAGCCAGCGGCTGCGCCGCGGCAATGACTTTCCCTGCTTCCGCGTCGATCAACCGCAGATCGTCGGCGATTCGCGGGTCGTCCGGGCCCAACTGTTGCAGGTTGTAATCGAGATGCGGCAGATACACGAGCAGCAGCGTCGGCTGAAATCGTCGCAGGACTTCGACCGAGGCGTCGGCAATCCAGCGTGAACTCGAAATGTCGGCTCCCGGGCCCCAGAATTTCAGCAGCGGAAAAACACCGAGGCGCGCCTGGAGTTCATCGCGCAGTCCCGCCGGCTGGCTGTAGGAATCAAACACCTTACGGCCATCCGCGGGATAGCTCGGCCGCGGAGTCATCGAGTATTCGACCGCCGCATACATGTTGTACCACCAGAACATCTTCGCGGTGGTGTAACTCGGATCGCGCTGTTTCCCCGCATCGTAAATCCGCTCGCCATGAACGAGCCGATTCGACTGTCGCCATAACCAGACTTCCGCGAGATCACGAAAGTACCAGCCATTGGCGACAATCCCATGTTCGCGCGGCAGCGTGCCGGTGAGCAATGTGGATTGTGCCGAACACGTAACCGCCGGCAACACGGTCCCCATCGGCCGGGAAAATCCCTCGCCGGCCAGCCGGGTCAGATGGGGGGTATTCGCCCCAAGATGTTCATGAGTCAGCCCGACCACGTTCAAGATGACCAGGGGGCGAGTTTTGTTCGGCATGGCGGCTTTGCAGCGATCAAAGGGAAGGAATCACGAGGAGTGAAAGCATGACCATCCCATCGCCAGCCCAAGTGGTCAACTCTGGGTGGAGAAGAACAATCGTCCGTTAACAATTTGCCAGGGAAAACCACCAGCAAAGCCAGGGAAATTGGGTGACGTATGCCGACTTGTGGATGGCTGCCGGGCGGGTCGCAAAAAACCCGGAAATTCCCGTTTCTCATGCTTGAGAATTCGGAGAGAAGTGCTACCATCAATCGGTGGTGGTGGTCGTGAACGCTTCGCGGCTAATGGTTCTTTCGCAACTTTGGTGCCTCGTCGGCTAGGAGGATGGTCGTGGACTCCCTGATGACCCTCGGACTGGATGCGGACGTCGGTGTGGTGGATCCCGTGGAAGAAATGCGGCTCCGGACCTGGGCCCGCAAGAACTACACTCCGGCGGATGAACGTGACGAAAGCTGGCACCCCATTGTGTTGGATGAGATGGACCGCAAAGATCAGGAAGCGGAACTGATGACGGTTCTCGTCTGATTGTTCGCCTGACCTTCCGAGTTCCCTTCCGGCCAAAGCGTTCTACGTCTGCGCCGACAAAACCCTGCGATTCTAATCCCCGGTTCCCCATGGGACCGGGGTTTTTTGTTGTCTGACGATTGGCAACGAAAAACCGGCTCCGCTTTCCCCTTGCCACTTGAGTCGAATTTTCCCCGCCTGTCCAAGAGGACCGACTGCGGAGAATTGCGCGCTCGCGTTGAGATTTCGGAAAATCCTCTTCAGGGGGTTTGGCGATATTGGATGGCATCGGAAGAATTTCCCGACTGGGCCGAGTCCTCCCGGAATCGTCACAGTCGTTACAGCTATCGTCACTGATTCGCTCGCAGTGATCTCAACCGACGGAAGGGGATCTCGTGTATACATCTGAAGGCAACAAGCTCCGTTGCATCGAGGCGCAGATCGCTGAACAACAACGGCTGACCTGGGCCATGCTCATTCTGGGCCTGGTCGTCGGCTGTCTGGGCATGCATTTCATCGTGGCGCGACCCATGTCCCGGGAAATCGCCGGCATGAAGGGCGAACTCAACGGGCTCTACACCCGGGTCCAGTCGCTGGCCGCTCAAGGAGACCGCGTCTGGGAAGCCAATAACCTCCTCGCTGGCCTCAAAGCCCAGAAAGACCAGATCGACGAAGCCCGCCTGGCCTTGCAGGACATTCGGACCCTCCGCGCCGACCTGATGGCGGAAGCGGAACAAGCCCGCCAGAGCCTGGTCCAGGTCAAATCGCTGTCTGAACTCAACGAGCGCATCCTTCAAGAACAATCCAGCATCGAAATCGCCAGCCGCATTGTCGACGACATGGCGCAGCTCGGTTCCCAGATCATCGCCCGGCAATCCACGCACAGCCTCGCGGCGACCGTCTTGCAACAGATGATCAGCATGCAGGATCAACTGTGCGCTCAGCACGGCGATTTGGACGAGGCCGAAACGGCGCTGCGCCGCATGTCGTCCATTCAACACGAGCTGCGGAGCGAAGCCGTCGGACTCGATGACGCACTGTTCGGCGTCTACGGCCTGTCGCTGTTGAAAGACAGCCTGATGGACGGAGCCCGGCACATCGAACTCGCTCAGATCGTCCTCGATCAGATGACCGCCACGCAGCAGCAGTTGGCCGAGCGGGCCGGCATGGCCGAAATCGCCATGAATCGCGCCGAACAACTGCTCGAACTCAACGCCACGCTGACCTCGGACAACGTCGATCTGCAATCGTCGCGTACGAATCTCGAAGCCTTGTTGCAGATGCAGCAGCAGTTGGCGGGCCAGTCCTCGACGATCACCGACGCCATGCAGGCCCTCGACATCCTCGTCGTGTTCCAGGAAGAATTCTCGGAGCAGATTCAGCTTCTCGGGGAAATGCGCCGCAGCCTGATTGAAATCGGCCTGATGGAATCCTCCGTGGCCAGAGCTGTCCGGATGATGCAGCCGCTCCTCGAACTCGGCAATGTCCGCCGGATGAGCGACGACGAAATCCGCAGTGCCGCTCGCCGGATTCTCGAAGACCGCTCCACAAAATTGTCGGATCGCCCGAAAAACTCGTTCCGCGCCACCTCTGATTCTCCCGCAGACTCGCTCGTTCCGCAGCCGCAAGAAGGTGAATAACGGCTCCGGATGCACCCTTGATCACGTCGGAAGCATGCCACGCAAGCACCAATGATGGACAACTGGGATTGAGCGGGGAGACTCGGCAACGGGTCTCCCCGCTTTCGTTTGCTCCCGCCCCAATTTCTGAGGACTGACTCCCACAGCAGCTTGGCATGCTGCTACATTCATGAGTTGAGCCTGGTGATGCTGGGTTACGTTCTGGCACCTCTTAATAGACTCGGCTCCGGGAGTGACCATGACGCCGGAAGTTGATCGCCAGATCCGATTGCTCGAAAAGGGGGTGATCACTGAGTCAGAGTTTTTTTATGCCATGCTGGACGCTCTGGGGAACCTCCCCGCTGGTGAGCAACTGGCGATGCTCCACGCTCTGACGAGTCACCGCAGCGAATCGGTGCGCGCGGCGGTGGCACAGGTCCAGAACTTCGTGCAGAATCGAGAGTTGAGCCGGGATTTCGAGCACGTCCGACGGAATTCGCCGCTACGCCCAGGATGTCGCTTGGAACTGTTCGGCAGCCGCGAATTTTATGCTTCCGCGGACCGTCCCTGGCTGAATGGTCGGGAATGCTGCCGAGCCACGTTCGTTCGTTTTCAATCCCTGGGTGAAAACCTGACGCCCGTCGCGCTGCTCGAGTTTGACGAGGCGTTCGACCTGCCGGGCTGCCAAGGGCGCTTCGGCGTGATGTTCGCGAGGTATGGGTGCGACGCCGCCGCCTGGGCGCAGCCGGAAGGGTCGGTCGCCCTGTGTGTCGTCGAGGCACTGCCGAACGACCTGGACGGTTTTTGCGACGCTCACCCGTTCACCGAGCGGCACGCTTGCTATCGCGTCCAACAGATGCCAGACGAGTCGGCCGGATTGAGCGGTTAGAACGTCGCCCGAATTCCGACTGACTGATCTGCTGCACCGCAGCCGGCCAGCGCGATCGAGGGACTGCGCCGCGTGGCCGTTCGGAAACGTGCCCCATCAAACGACGATCGCCGTCGCCGTTCCGAGGGGGTTGGAACGACGACGGCGAAAGCACGTATGGATCACAGGGTGTTTCACCCGGAGATCGGTCTCGGAATTGTTCAAGGCTGTCTTCAAAGATCGGCGATGGCCGATCGCAAAATCCAGCTTTGCCCCAGTCGGTCGGGTTGCATCGTTTGTGCGGAAAATAGCTGGCCGACTATGCTGAAGGAATCGAATCCGTCGCTTCCACCAGATCGTATGCCGTGACTCAAACTTCGATGTCGGAGCCTCCGCTGTTCCCGCGCGACCGTGCGTCGTTTTTGAATCTCGCGGGTGGTTTCGAAGCGATGCTGGTGCTGATCGGGCTGGGACTTGCCTGGCTGACGGGCCTCGACGTCTGGGACATGCTCAGTTTCTCGCGCCGGGCCTGCGTGGCAGGACTCGTCGCGACCCTGCCTCCCCTGATCGTGTTCGGTATCACCTACCGCTGGCCGATCGGGCCGCTCCGGACGATCAAGGATTTCCTGCGGGAATCGCTTGGCGCGCCGTTGGCCGCCTGCCGGTGGTACGATCTGGCATTGGTCGCGGCCATGGCGGGCATCGGCGAGGAACTGTTGTTTCGCGGGGTGATGCAGACAGGAATCAGTCACTGGGCCGGCCCGGCAGCGGGTCTGCTGATTGCCTCGACGGTGTTCGGTTTTGCTCACGCCGTCACGCTCACGTACGCGCTCTTGGCGGGACTGATCGGCCTGTATCTCGGCGGCTTATTGTTCCTCGAAGAATCCCCGAATCTGCTGATCCCGATCATGGTTCACGGCCTCTACGATTTCGTTGCCTTCCTGGTGATTCGAGCCGATTATCGGATCAGGAGATTGGGCGAAGCCGCATCGTGACGGTTTCAAACTCGTCCACCGCGCAATTTCCGTCACCGGGTGCGGCCGGCGAATTTTGCCGATGGGCACCGCCAAACACCGGCAGAATTCGCACCCACGCGCTTTCGGAAAAGCCATGCGGGGCGGAAAGAGACGCTGGACGCATTCCGGCATGCAGGCGACCGACGCGCCAAACCGATAAACACGCTATCTCCGGCTGTTTCCGGCGGAGGCCGGTGCGTTACGTGGAAGGAGCCATGGATGGCGGATTCCAATCTGTTGGTGGTCGCGCAGCAGGCGGCCCATGAGTTGCTCGTCTGGGTCGGTTTCGGCACGTTGGTCGGGTTGACGGCGAAAGCGATCATGCCGGGCCGCGATCCCGGCGGCGCCGTGGGCACCTTGCTGATGGGCATTGCCGGAAGCCTCATCGGCTGCGGGATTCTGCTGTTGTTCGACAACAGTTACCGCATCACGCCGATCAGTCCCCTCGGTTTCATTGCGGGGACGGTGGGAGCGTTCATTCTGCTCCTGTTTTATCGCATTCTGTCAAACAGCTACATCGTCGAAGCCGCCGACGGTTCGGTCCCCAGCACCGGCGGGACAACCGTGACCTACTACAGCCGCCGCCGACGTCGCCGCGCGGCCTAGCAGGCGATTGTGCTGAGCGGCGAATTTTCTCGTGGAACGCGTCAAAACGCGAATTCGGCCGGAACGGCATCGGGATTTCCCGGAAGAAATCCCAGGTGTCGGATCAGAAACCGCGGCTTGCCTGAGCGGACCCGGCGCGTGTGAAAATAGCGCCGCTTTGCAATTTTTACTCAAGTTCGCCGACCCGCAGCTTCGGAAAATTCCGCAGTCTGCGGGCGTGAACTCTACGCAGACCATGCGGTCCGCCCAGGTTGTAAGACAACGTCATTCGTTGCCACCGCCTGCACCTGGGGTATTTCGTCGCCAACTTCCGTTTCCGCCGATGGGCCTTGACTCGCTCTCCAGTAGAATGGTGACGAGAACGGCGCCAGAGGGGCGTCGGTGGTTTCGCGTGTCGGTGATCGTGCCAGGATGTCAGGCGTGTCTCACCGATTTTTGAACAAGGCACTGAAGATGGCTGGTCGTTGGCTGGACAAGTCGACGGCGCTCCTCATGACGGGAGCGCTGATGCTGATCAGCTGCAGGATGCAGGCCTTTGGTTTTGAAGGATTGCCGCAGAATTCGAACGTCGTGCAAACGTCCGCTCCGTCGCCGCGTTCCGAGGACGAGAGCCGGCGCTCCGCCGCGGTGGCGCTCAACTACAGCCGGGCGGCGCTGCACCGCATTCGCCAGAATCCTTCCAAGCGCGTGTTGTGGGAAGAACAGGAAAAGATCCTCAATCATTTGAACCTCAACGGGGTTGCCGATGAGGAAGTCCTGAAGCTCTACTCGAGCGTGCTCGATGAAGTCTCGCAGATTCAGATCGCTGAGCGCGAGAAAGTGTATTTGAAAGACCGCTTCAAGCATCAGTTCCGGTCCGACATGACGGCCCAGGCGTTCAATCTCGCCGCGCAACTGGCCACGTCCCAGTACGTGCAGGCGGTGCGAACCGGCGCGAACAGCTGGTGGGACTATCGCAACCTGGCGGTCAACCGCGATCTGGATCAATGGAAAGTCGAAAAAGAGCGAATGACCGCGGTGGTCAGCAAGTCGTCGCTGTTCCTCGACACGTCCTGGAAGATGGCTCGCACCAAGCAGATTCCCGATCGCTGGCTGGTTCGCAACGACGATCTCGATCGGCTGGAGGACGCCTGGAAAGAAACGAATCCGACGGTGCGCCTCCGCGTCCTCAAGCGGATGGAACCCTTCATGGAGTGTTATCCGCCGTATTGGTATTACGTCGCGCGAACAGAGCAGTCGCTGGGGAATCTGACCGCGGCAACCGAAACGTATCAGCGATTGGCCAGTCTGGGCACCGGGCATTTCCGCAAGGATGAAATGCTGGCCGCCGGACTCGCGAATCAGGCGCTGATTCAGGCCCATCTGGGACTGCCCGGCGCCGCGGAATCGGCACGTCAGGCGCTCTGGCATTCCACCGATGTCTGGGAAGCCAATCTTGTCTGCGCGGCCGTGCTGCAACGCAGCGGAGAGGCCGACGACGCGGAAGATGCGATTCTGCGCAATCTTGATACCGACCTTGAGCGGACTCAGAGCCGCGTCGCGCGGTTGGGATTGTACTGTCAGACGAAAAACGTGCCGAAGTTGACGGCTCAGCTCTCGCGTTGGGAAAGCATTCGCGACGTGCCGGTCCCGGTGCTGCTGATGTGCGCGGCCGTGGCGGAGGACGATCAGGTGACGTCGCTCGTCAGCCGGCATTTGCAGATGACGTTGCAGGCGGCGCCGCGGCTGAACCTGGGACGCGACGATCTGGTGCTCACGGCGGCGCCCAACTGGCAGCTCGATCAGGCGTCGGTCCTGTTGCATTTCGGCAAGAAGGATTATCGCAAGGCGCGCTTCGCCGCTCAAAAGGACTCCACGTTGATCAGCTTTGACGGCATCGGAGAATTCGGAGGATTGTTCGGACTCGGAGGCGAGCATTCCGAAATCACCGTCACGCTGACGTACCCGGAGTTCGCGCCGGTCACGTTGCATCTGACGTCAAAGGAAGGAAACGAGCTGAACCACGAGTCAACGGTCGTGCATCGAAACGGGGCCAAGTATCCCATCTACCGTCTGGCGAGCATCGAGCAATCGGCCGCGGGCAAGCAGCAGCAGGCGGCGAAGCCGGCGGCGCCTGTCCGGGAAAAAGAGCCGCCGGTGAAGACGGTTTCGGAAGTCTCGGCCATTCCGGACGACTTGCCGGCGGATACGGAACTCATCACGCCGGCCATCGAAATTCAAGGGCAGTGACGGAGGGAGAAGCGTCGTGTCCTAACCTAATCTGAAAGCCGAATCTGGGTGGCACGTCCCGGAGTCTTCGACGGGCGTGGAGAATCGAGAGGTAGCCACGCCCTTCCGAAAGCGTCAGGGCGTGTCACCCCGAAATGAGGACACCGCCCGTCAGAGGCCAGCATCAAAGAAACTCTCGAAGAAATTCCGGTGAGAGCGCTCCGTCGTGAAGGGCGGACGCCACTAACAATTCCGCGATGCCGGTTCTGGCCCAGTTCCGCACGTCGTGTTCGTCGCGGATTCCGCCGCCGGTGATGATTTGCAGGTCCGGAGTTTGCCGCAGGAGTTCGTGACAGAATTCCATCGTGCTCCCTCCTGTGCCGGTTCCCACATCGGCCAGGTCAAGCACGATGATCCGGTCGGCGCCGCAGGCGGCGGCTTGTCCCGCGAGGCCCAGAGCATCGACGTTTGGCCAATCGGCGTACTCGGGGATCAAAGGATGGCCGTTTTTGAGATCAAGACTGAAGACGATCCGCCGCGGGCCGTGTTCGGCGATCAATCGTCGCAACGCTTCCGGCCCCGCGAGCGACTCCAAACCGGCGATGAGGGTCGTTGCGCCGGCATCGAAGAGCGGGCCGGCATCGGCAACGTCTTGAATTCCCGCATCGAGCAGGACTTCAAATCCCTCGGCTTGCAGCCGTCGGTACACGTCGAGATTGGGCTGCCGGCCCAGGATGCCATCGAGGTCGGCGACATAGAACCTTCGGAACCCGCAGGTTCGATGCAGCGCCTGAGCCACGGCGAGCGGGTCGGGGGATGCGGAGAGACGGCTGGTCAGGGGGCGGTATTCGTTCCTGCGGCCGGCGACACCCCGGACCGCTGTGGCGTGCAGAATGTCAATGACGGGAAGAAGTTGCATCAGTGGAACACGGTTGCCAATTTTGTGGAGAGGGTTTGATCCGTCGCCTCCCTGCACACGATATACTGAACGGCGAAAAATCGCGAATCGGGAGTCATGTGTGGCGGGACCGGGAGCAACCTGGACAGATTTGGCCGAGCAGGTCGGGCAGCTGCATGCTGCCTTGCGAGACCTGGAGGCCGAGGCGGCTTGCTTGCCGATCGCTGCGCTGAGCGGGCGCGACTGGTTTGATGTGCTGGAGCGGAAGCTGCTGCCTCAATTGGGGGCCGATGCCTGGCTCGTGGTCGCAGTTACGGGCGGGACGAACATCGGCAAAAGCGTCGTGTTCAATCACCTGGCGGGGTTTCGCGCGAGCGCCTCCAGTCCGTTGGCGTCGGGAACGAAACACCCGGTTTGCCTGCTTCCGGAACGGATCGCAGCGCGGGGCAATTTCTCCTCGTTGTTCCCGGGATTTGTCATTCGCGAATGGAATTCGTCGCAGGACGCGCTGTCGGGCGGCGACGAGGACTTACTGTTTTGGCGTTCGGCTCCTCAGGTGCCGGAAAATCTGCTGCTGCTCGACACGCCGGACATCGACAGCGATGCGCCGGTCAACTGGCGGCGGGCGGACGCCGTGCGGCAGGCTGCGGACGTCTTGATCGCCGTGCTGACCCAGCAAAAGTACAATGACGCGGCGGTGAAGCAGTTTTTTCGCAAAGCGGCGGCGGAGGACAAAGCCGTCATTGTCGTGTTCAACCAATGCCAGCTGCCGGAGGATGAAAGCTATTGGCCGATCTGGCTGCGCACGTTTTGCGAGGAAACGGGGCTGTCACCCGAGTTGGTGTACGTGGCGCCGAACAACCGCCAGGCGGCGGAGAGTCTGACGCTGCCATTTTATGAGCGGAGTTGGCCGACAGACGCCGAGCCTGCCGCGTCCGGGGAAGTCTCGTTGCAGCAATCGTTGTCGAGTTTGCGCTTTAGCGACATTAAATTAAGAACTTTGCGCGGCGCATTGAGCCAGGTAACAAGTCCCGGCGGCGTGGAGGAGTATCTGACTTCGCTTCGGCTGGCGTCGGCCGATTATCGTTCCGCGGCCGAGTTGCTGACGGCCCACCGGTTGGCCGAGATCGACCACTGGCCGACGCCCCCGACAGCGCTGTTGATTCAGTCGATTCAGGAGTGGTGGCGTCAACAACGGACCGGTTGGTCGGCGTCGGTGCATGGATTTTACAACGTCGTCGGACACCTGATGGCGACGCCGGTCCGGTATGCTCACACCTGGATCAACGGCCCGGCGGAATCGCCCTGGGACGTTTATCGCCGGCAGGAATGGGACGCGATTCTGAAGGCAGTGGAGAAGGTGTATGAGCGGCTCCAATGGTTGACGGAGCTGGGCCAGGAATTGTTGCGCCGACACCTTGACCCCGTGTTGGCGGGGACGACGCGGGCCTCGTTGCTGGAACGGTTGTCGCGCGAGCATGGCGAGATTGAGTTCGCGACGGAATTGAACGGGTTGGTTGCGGGAGAACTGGACGAATTTCGCCGCGAAAATACCGAATATTTCCAGTTTTTTCGCAAACTCGACGTAGCGGCGGCGGCGGCGAGACCGGGTCTGTCGGTCGTGCTGGGATTGACGGGGTTCGGCTGGCCGTTCGGCGATGCGGCCACGCACATCGCCTCGCACGCGGTCTGGCAATCCGCGCTGCATGTGGCCGGCGACGTGGCGAGCGGCACCGTGGCGGCCGCGGTGGGGGAAACCGCGATCACAACCACGGCATCGAGCGGCATCAGCTATTTGCAGGCGCGGTTTCATCGATTGCAGGCGGCGTTCACGGCCCGCCGCGCGGCCTGGCTGGCCGAGCGCCTTGAGCGCGATTTGCTCGGACAGACGACGCGCCAGTTGATCCAGGCGGTCGGCGTGCCGCAATGCGAACCATTTCAGCGGACCGAAGATCTCCTGCAACAACTGCGCGCTTCCCTGCCTGGCTCCGTGGGGACGATGTCTCGAAACCCGACGGATGCATTGCACTCACGACCGGCAGCCACCTGAAGACTCGCGTTCCAATGCTTGGGGAAGACAAGGAAGAGGGAATGCACACGGAAGACCTGGCTCATCTCGACTGGCTGTCGCGAATCGATGCCTTGCGGGAGCAGCTGCGCCAATGGAAGTCGACTCCGATCGAGTGGGAACCGTTGCGTCCTGCGCAGGCGCTGGTCGGACGGTTGCTGGATCGGATGGAGCCGCTCCGCATCCGGTGGGAGGCGCCGCTGGTCGTGGCGACGTTTGGAGGAACGGGCACGGGCAAAAGTTCGCTGGTCAATGCGCTCGTCGGCGAACCGGTCACCACCGTGGGCAAGGAGCGTCCCACGACGCGCCGCCCGAGGCTGGTGTGCCATCCGGAGATCGATCCGGTGCAAACTCGCATCTCGCTGGACGAGGTCGATGTGACCCGTTGCGATCGGCCGTTGCTCCGTGATTTTCTGCTGCTGGACTGCCCGGATCCCGATACGAGCGAAAGCGACGGAGTCGCTTCGAACCTGCGGCGATTGCACGAACTGTTGCCGGCCTGCGACGTGCTGCTGTATGTGAGCACGCAGCAGAAGTATCGCTCGGCGCGGGTGGGGGACGAGTTGGGGAAGGCGGCCGACAGTTGCCGGCTGGTGTTTGTGCAGACGCACGCCGATCTGGACAGCGATATTCGCGATGATTGGCGGCAGCAACTGGAACCGGACTATCGCATCGCGGAGATGTTCTTCGTCGATTCGCGGCGGGCCCTGTTGGAACAGCAGCAGGGGCTGCACCCGACGGGGGATTTCGGGCGGCTGCTGACGTTTTGTCGCGGGAACTGGCGGCGTCGCGGCGGGCGGGCATTCGCCGGGCGAATTTGTTTGATTTGCTGGACCAGGGGTTGCAATGCGCGAGGGAGCAGGTGGAACCGGCGCTGGTTCCGCTGGGTGAATTGGAAGCAGCGATCACGACATCGCGCCGGCAGATGGCGCGGAAGATGTCGCAGAAAATTGCGGGTGAGTTGAGCGCCTGCCGCAATCTGTGGGAACGCCGGCTGCTCGAGCAGGTGACGCAGTCTTGGGGAACCAGCCCGTTCGGGGGTCTGTTGAGGTTGTATCAAGCGCAGACGATGCTCCTGGCGTCGTGGTCGCTGGTCCGCGCGAGAAATACCGCGCAGTTGGCGTTGTGGGGAGCCTGGCAAGGTTCGCGCTGGTTCGGCCAGCAACAGCAGTTGCAGGCGTCGGAAGTTCGGATGAAACAATTTGCGGTAACGGGGCTGGACATGGCCGAGTTTCGCGCGGCGCAATTTACGGTGGCGGGATATGTCCATTCGGCGCGAATGGCGCCGGAGACGCCCTCTGATCAGGAGTGGAATATCGCAGCGGCGGCGGCGGGAGATTTTGTCGGCGAAGCGACCCGGCGATTGGACGGCGTGATCCAGAAGCTGGCGGCACGGAATTGCGGCTGGTTCTCGCGGAGCCTGTATGAACTTCTGTTTTTGATGTTTCCGGCGTTTCTGCTGTTTCGGATCGGCAAGAATTATTTCTATGACTCGTTCTGGAACGGGGAGCCGCTGCTGGAGACGAGTTTTTATGTGCCGTCGCTGTTGTTTCTGCTGTTCTGGTGCGTGGCGTTTTTGTGGCATTTTCTGTCTCGACTGCGGCGGGGCATCGAGGGAGAAATTCAGATTCTCGCGGGGGAATTGGCCGACAGTTCGGCGTTCGACGGACTGTTTGGCGAACTGGAATCGCGCTGCCAGCGCGCGCGCGAGCAGGTTTCCCAACTGCAATGGCTGCAATCGACCGTGCATGCGCTGAGGCAGAACCTGGAAGACGGCAGCCGTCTGGGCGGGCGCCGGGAACAGGTTTCCACGCTGCCGGTCGGGGAAATTGTGGGTTGAAATCGTCGTTCAGGGGGTTGTCATGACTCGTTTGTGCCGTGAGAAAAAGAGTTAAAAACAACGAGCCGGCTCGTCTGATCCGACAGTTTGGTCCCGGACGAAGACTATTACAACGTCAGGGGCCGGTTCGAGATGCGCATCTCTATCCCGAGGGAGTTGGTTGCGCGACAGGATGTGGGAAATCGCAATCATCGGGGGGCGGGCGGCCTCGCGATTTGAGGAGAGCGTTTCGATGTGGGTCATCAGACAATGAGCGGATGGGCAATGGAATCCGGGGATGTCGTCACGGTAATCGACGTCGATCTGAATCCGGCGAAGGACGTCGTCGAGACCTTGCGGGGAGTCTTGTCGGCCGATGAGCAGGCACGGGCCGAACGTTACGTCACGGCGGACCTCACGCGACGATCAATCGTTTGCCGGGGGGTGCTGCGACAGGTGTTGAGTCGATTTCTGCAATTGCCCCCGCAGAAGATACGGTTTCTTGCGGGTCCGCATGGGAAACCGGCGATCGTTCCGGAGCAATGCGCGGGTCTGGAGTTTAATGTCTCGCATTCGCGAGATACGGCGTTGATTGCGATCGGGCGTCGGAAATTAGGGGTCGATCTGGAAGCGATTGACGAGAAGACGCCGCGAGACGATTTGGCCGCTCGATTTTTTTCCGAGCGGGAGTGTGGTGACTATTTCTCGCTGCCTGCTGAGTTACGTTGTGCGGCGTTTTACCGGTTGTGGACCTGCAAGGAGGCGTACATCAAGGCGACGGGAGAGGGATTGTCGCTGCCGCTGGGTCAGTTCAGCGTATCGGCGTTCCCGGATCGCCGGCCGGGGTTATTTCAGGTGGACGGGCGGCCGGAGGAGATTGATCGTTGGTCGTTTGTGATGCTCGCCTGCCCGCAGGGGTTTCACGCGGCATTAGCGGTGGAAGGCCATGGGTGGACGTTGGAGCGGCGGACCTGGGATCATGCCGGCGGCGATTTTTCGGGGGCAGGCGTCAATGAGAAATAGAGCATCAGAAAGAGGAGCCGCAGATCAGATCAATGATCCTCCCGCCAGGGGGGCAACGCGCCAGACGGCCTTGCGTTCTGAGAATGACGGTGGCGATGCCGAAGCTGAATTTCTCCAGGGCGGACGGCAATAAGAGCAATCGATAGCGGCGGGGATCGGTGGCCATGATCAGGAATGCGACTTGCCAGGCGAGGGCGACGCCGGCGAACCCGTAGAAGTATTCCGGGTGCGTGATGGGTGGCGGTTGCTCGATGCCGATTTGCCGTTCGAGAAAGTAAAACGGCGCGAGGACGAGCAGTCCGTAGATGCCGGCGAGTCTGAGAATCCAACGAGCGGTTCGTTCCATGGGCGCGGTCTTTCTGGATGTGTACGGCTCCGGGCCGATTATAGCGACGATGCGGGAAAAACCTCTGCGGGGGGACGGGGGATCGCGCCATCGCCCGCTGCCGGCCGAATTTTTTCGGTGACATCCCGCATGTTGCGAAAAAGCAACGTATGTTTGAAATACGAAATCCGGATCGAGGAGCCTCGCGTCAGGAGCCGCGCCATGCAGACAGTCGCCGAAATCGGCTATGAACGGCCGGTGACGATCGCTCCCGAGGCGGATCTGGACGCCGTGTTGGCGCAACTGCTCGCTGATCAATCCAGTGAGGTGTTTGTCGTCGATGGCGAAGGCCGGTTGCTGGGGGTGGTGCCGGATTATGAATTGCTAAAGGCCCGAATTGCCGGCACGTGGGAGGAAACGACCGCGGGGCAATTGTGTTCGACACGCGTGGCGTGTTTCACACCGGGAACGGCCTGTGCGGCAATTTTGAAGGCCTTTCGCGAGGGACAGCATTCCCGTGCCGCCATTTTGGATGACGGCCGATTGGTCGGCCAGATCAGCCGAACCCGGCTGCTGGCCTGGTTGTCGAACTCCGCGGGCAAGTCGCCTGCGGCGGTATCGTCGCCGAAATTTCTGCAAACCGGCGCGGCGCGCGTGTTGTGCGGTTTGACGAAGATTTCGTAGAGCGCGGCGAGGGAAGCGGATTCGCGACGCTTGGCGGACTGGATCCCGTTCGGTGGCGGCCTCATTTCGATCGGCCACGCCTGACGTTCTGGGAAGGGCGTGGTTTTCTTTCGAACTCGCACGCCCGTCGAAGACTCCGGGACGCGCCACCCAGATTTGGATATCCAGAGAGGACACGACGTCCCGTTCGCTCACCGTTGGTCCGATGGAGATTCGCGGGGCGCTTGACTATGATGCTGGAAACAAAACTTACGTTTTCAGCCGTGAAAGTCTGCTATGCCCACCGCGGAAAAGACGCTGATTCGCGTCGGCCACAGTCCGGATCCCGATGACGCCTTCATGTTCCATGCGCTGGCGAATGGAAAGATCGATACCGGGACGTATGAGTTCACGCACCAGTTGCAGGATATTCAAACGCTGAATCAGCGGGCGCTGAACGGCGAGTTGGAACTGACCGCGGTGAGTCTGCACGGTTATGCCTACATGACTGACAAGTACGCGTTGTGTGCGTGCGGGTGCAGCATGGGCGACAATTACGGTCCGATGGTGGTTTCGCGGACGGCGGGGACGCTTGATTCGGTGCGGGGCAAAACGATTGCGGTTCCGGGGAAATTGACGACCGCGTATCTGGCGCTGAAATTGGCGCTGGGAGACGATTTCACGCCGGAAGTGCATCCGTTCGACGAGATATTGAATCTGGTGGCGGCTGGGAAAGTGGATGCGGGGCTGATCATTCATGAGGGGCAGCTGACGTACCAGACGCAGGGATTGAATTTGATCATCGACTTGGGGAAATGGTGGCTGAAGGAGACGGGATTGCCGTTGCCGCTGGGTGGCAATGCCATTCGTCGCGACCTGGGGCGGCCGGCGATGGAAGAGGTGACCGCGCTGTTGAAACAGAGCATCCGGTACGCGCTGGATCACCGGGCGGAGGCGCTGGCGTATGCGTTGCAGTTCGGACGAGATCTGGATCGCAGCCAGGCGGACAAGTTCGTGGGGATGTACGTGAATGATTGGACGATCGACTTCGGTCCGCGGGGCCGTGAAGCCGTGAAGACGCTGCTGGACCGGGCGTATGAGGCGAAGATCATTCCGCAGCCGGTGGACGTAGAATTCATCGGTTGAAGGGAGAGAGTTCAGGGCTCGGAGCCGAAAGGAGAACGGCAGAGCGCTGGGATTTCCTGTTTGCACCGTGGTCCTGAGCGGCAATTGCCAAACGTCATGACACCGTTGACCATTTCTCCGAAGCGCCGGTACCTGGTGTCGTTCAATCCGAAACGGATTCCGCACCTGTTTACGGACATCCTGGTGATCGGGGCGGGGATTGCCGGGATTCGGGCGGCGCTGGCGATCGACAAGAAACTGCACGTCGTGGTAGCGACGAAGGATCGGATCGATCTGTCGAACAGTGCGTGGGCGCAAGGGGGGATTGCGGGAGTGTTTGACCCGCTGGACGCCATCGCCAACCATGTGGCGGACACGATGGCGGCGGGAAAAGGGCTGTGCAATCGCGAGATTGTTGAGATGGTGGTGCGGGAAGCGCCGCAGCGGATTCGCGAATTGAGCACGCTGGGAGCGGTGTTTGACCAGGCTGATGGCGAAATCGCCCTGACGCAGGAAGGGGGGCACAGCCATCGGCGGGTGGTGCACGCGCTGGGGGACGCGACCGGCAAGGAGATCATGCGGGCGCTGATCGAGCGGATCCACAATGAGCCGTCGATCGATGTGTGGGAGAAGACGTTCACGATCGATCTGCTCACGCACGAGGGAGAATGCCGAGGCGCGCTGGTCTGGAACCCGGCCCACGGGAGAACGTTTGTGTGGGCGAAGCAGACCATCATCTGCACGGGCGGCGCCGGACGGTTGTTCCGGGAAACGACCAATCCGGATATCGCGACGGCAGACGGTCAGGCGATGGCGTTCCGGGCGGGGGCGCAGGTGCGCGACATGGAATTCATGCAGTTCCATCCGACGGTGCTGTATATCGCGGGGAGTTCGCGGCATTTGATCTCGGAGGCGGTCCGAGGCGAAGGCGGGATTCTGCGCGACGTGCTGGGGTACCGCTTCATGCAGGACTATGACTCGGCGTTGGAATTGGCACCACGGGACATTGTCAGCCGGGCGATCACGCGGCAGATGGAGAAAACGCGGCATCACTGCGTTTATCTGGACGTCACGCATCTCCCGAAGGAGTTGATCGCCGAACGATTTCCGCATATTCGGATGGTCTGTGCGGAGTTCGGCCTGGATCTGACGCGCGATCTGATCCCGGTCCGGCCGGGGGCGCATTACATGATCGGGGGCGTGGCGGTGGATGCGAATGCGCGGACCTCGCTGCCGCGGTTGTGGGCGGCCGGCGAGGTGACATCGACGGGCCTGCATGGTGCGAACCGGTTGGCGAGCAACAGTTTGCTTGAAGGGCTGGTGTTCGGCCTGCGGGCGGGGAACAACGCCTCGGCGGCGGCGCAGGGAGAGGCAGATCGGTTCACGGCGTGGCCGTTGGAGGCGGATCATGCGGCGCAGGTTCCGCCGGCGAAGGACGATTTGCAACTCGCGGACCTGTTGAATTCGCTGAACAGCGAGATGGGGCGTCACGTGGGGATTGAACGGAATGCCGAGGGGTTGGAGAGCGCGCTGCGACAGGTGGAATTCTGGGACCGGTACGTGGGCCCGCGCGAATTTTCCACGGTGGAGGGATGGGAGTTGCAGAATATGCTGCTGGCGGCGCGGATGATGATTCGGGCGGCGCTGGCGCGATCGGAAAGCCGTGGGGTGCATTTCCGGACCGATTTTCCGGAGTCGGACCCGGCGCAGGCGGTGCACATTCCGATGTCGGCGGGTTGAGGCGCGGGAAACCGCCAGGGTTGTTCGTGAGGACGAGGGCCGACGCGACCGCTGCGCGCCGGGAAATCACAGAATTCCGGGGCCTTTGACGTCGATGCCTTTGAGCATCATTTTCAGTTCTTCGGCGTTGGGCGAGATTTCGAAGGCGTCGGCGCGGCTGACGAATTCCTTTTTGACGAAGTAATACAGGCTGTCGTTGAATTGCTGCATGCCTTCCGCCTTGCCGATGCGAATGGCGGCGGGCAGCTTTTCGTCCTGGTGTTCGAGGATGAGTTTGCGCACGGTGCCGTTGCAAAGCATGATCTCGCAGATGGGCACGCGTTTGGGGGTGTCGCAGATGGTGGCCAGCAGTTTCTGCGCGACGATGGCCTTCATGTTGAAGGTCATCGAGGAGCGGAGGGCGTTGTGCATGCTTTCGGGGAAGAGGTCGAGAATACGGCCGATGGTGGAGGGCGCGGATGACGCGTGAATCGTTCCGTAGACGAGGTGGCCGGTTTCCGCCGCGTGCATGGCGGTTTCGAAGGTTTCGCGGTCGCGCATTTCGCCCACGAGCATGATATCGGGGTCTTGCCGCACGGCGTGCTTCATGGCGACGTGAAAGTCGACCACGTCGCAACCGAGTTCGCGCTGGTTGATGAGGCATTTATCGGCGGTGTAGACGAATTCGACGGGGTCTTCGATGGTCAGAATGTGCTTGACGTGATTGTGATTGATCCAATCGAGCATGGAGGCGATGGTGGTGGATTTTCCGGAACCGGTGACGCCGGCGAGCAGCACCATGCCCTGGTCGTAGACGCACAGAGTTTCCATGATCGGCGGGAGGTACAGCCCTTCGAAGTTGGGAATGGATCGTTCGACTTTACGGCTGACCATGCCCATTTTGCCCATTTGGATGAACAAGTTGACACGGAATCGCCAGACTTCACCTTTATGCTCGACGATGTGGGCATAGTCGGCGCCGCCGGTGTTCATAAAGATGTCTTTGTTGCGTTCGTCCATCATGGGGAAGAGGAGCTCTTTCATCTGCTCTTCGGTGATGGGGGGCATGTCGAGGCCTTTGAGAGTGCCTCGGACGCGGAGAATGGCGGGCTTGCCGACCTGGAGGTGCAAGTCCGAGCCTTTGTTCTCGATGAGGGCCCGAAACAGCTTGTTGACGGCAAGATCTTTGGTGATCGCGCTGCCGAGGCGGATGGTGCTGTATTTATTAGCGATGGAAGAAGCGGCCCCGCTCATGCTCAAACCTTTTGTTGACGGAAGAAACTGCGTTCCTGGAACGGGACAGTGGAGGTGTCGGGCAAGTGACGTCCGGGCGACGCACGGACATTGTAACCGATTCGGGACCGCCGTCGACAAGGGGGAGGTGACGGTGTTTGAGGAGATGCTATCTGACGGCGGGCAGGCGGCCGCCGCGGGCGATGAAGGTTTTGGACAAACCGGCGCCCGGGACGCCGAAAACGGCGGCCTGTCCGAGTTGGCTGTTTTCGTATTCCACGCGGTCGCCGGCTTTTTTTCCGGGGACGGGAACCAGTCGGATGGCGGCGGGTCGTTCGTTCAGGACGGCCATCGAGACATGGTCGGCGAGGAGCGCGGCGATGGTTTCGACGTCGGTATCGCCGGAAATCGGAATGAGGTCCAAGCCGCCGGCGCTGGCGGTCGCCATCAAGCGCAGCTGATCGAGGGTGAGGTCTCCGGTGGTGGACAATTCGGCGAGGAAAGGGTCTTCGAGCACCGAGAGCATGACGCGGGAATAGGAGCCGACCGAGGTCGAGGCGAAGGCGCCGCCGTTACGCACGGCGAGGTAGAGCATGGCGAGGGCGGTGGCGGAACCCGGTGCGCCGAGTCGCTCGATCCCCAGGAGGGGCAATAAGCCGATGACGCTGTCCCCCGGGCGGACGGTGGGGCCGAGGGTGACGTCGATGCTGCCGAACTCGGCGTTGAGTTGCTGGGCGACTTCTCGTCCGACAATTTCCGCTGCGCGGGTGGCCTGAAAGGCGGCAGTTTGGACTTCGCGCAGGATTTCATCGAGCGGCATGGTGGTCAGTTCGGGGCCTTTTCTGAGCAGCGCATGGCGGATGATCGCGGCGGCGCCGATCCCGACATGGAGCACGCGGTCTCCCCAGCCGTCCCCGAGGCAGGCGCCGGTCAAATGGGGATGACCGGTGGAATCGTTGGCGAGGACGGCGAGTTTGGCGGCGCCGCGGCCGTTCAATGCGGCGGTTGCTTCGGCGATGTCGCGGAGTTTGGCGGCCACGAATCTGATGGCGTCGAGGTTTACGCCGCTTTGGCTGGAGCCGACATGCACGGCGGCTCGGACCCGAACGGTTTCGGAGAGCGCGATGGGCAGGCAACTGATGATCTGTCGCGCGCTGGAGGACATGCCGTGCTGCACGTCGGCGGCGAAACCGCCGATGCGGTCGGCGTGCACGGCGGCGGTGGCGCCGTCGAGCGTGCGCGCGACGTGCACAAGGTCGTCGGCGTTATGGCCTTGCGCGACGCGGTCAATGGGGGTGACGCTGAGGCGGCGTTGGAGGATCGGCACGCCGAAGCGGTTGGCCGAATCCTGACAGACCTTGGCAAAGTTCCCGGCCGCCTCGTTGATCCGGCGATAAATGCTGTCGCAGAGGGTGTGGAGGCTGTGATCGCCGCAATCCGCGATGCTGATTCCCAGCGTCATGGTGCGAATATCGAGCGGGACTTGCGGCAGTTGCGACAGGGCGGTGAAGAAACTGGTGCTGTGTTCCATGCGGGAGTCTCAAGAAGGCGAGGAAGTCTCATCGTCGGTGACGGCGGATGCCAGTGAAATCCGGGGGCGATCAGAATGAGCGAGGGGGCGGCTCCGGGCGGGAGGTCGCTTGCAGAATCGCGCGGTGTTGCAGCGTCAAGTTGAGATTTTCCTCGCGCGAGGCGAGTTGCAATTCTTGCACGATCTTCAACAAATCGACTCCTTGCGGAGAGACGAGCTCCATAAACGCCGAGAAATTGTGTTCACCTTCGTGGCTGACGCCGTGCAGGTCGATGATGTCGATGCCTTCCTGGGCCAGCCGACGGGAGATTTTCCGCAGCGCCCCTTTCCGATCGATTCCGGTGATCGTCAAGACGTAGCGATCGGCCGAGGTCGCTTCGGTCATGGGGGCGGGAATCATTTCCGTGGAGGGGTCTTTAAAGGAGACTTCGACTCCGAACGGACGGCAGACGGAGCGGATATGCTCCACGATGATCTCGGGATCGCGATCGGCAGGAAATTCGACGGCGACGATCATCGTGAAAAAACGCCGGATGACCGCCTGGCTGAGTTCGAGGATATTCCCGCCCAGATCGTCCAGCGCGTTCGTCAATGCGGCGAGGATGCCGACGCGATCCACCGCCATCAGCGACATGATGTATTGTTTTGCCATGCGAACCCTTCCTGGCCGATCAGCCTGGTGTCTCGTCACCAGCTTCCATGATACGGGCGGAACTGCCTGGCCGCACCCGTCGCAGAGGGGGAATCCCGAAAGGGCGCGGGGGTCGATGACGACTGCCGGCAAAGGCGTTCAGCGGTCGGGCGGTCACAACAACTCCGGATCGGGCCAATCGGCGGCAGGGTCGGTTTCCAGGGTCGATGGTTGCGCAGGGGGCGTCCAGAGGGAGGCCGCCGGCGTGGTCGGTTTATCGAGGGCAACCAAGTCGGCGTCGCTGGCATGCTGAAGTGCGTAGTCGGTGCTGGTGGGATCGACGGCCCGGCACGATTCTGACAGCGTCTGGGCCAGTTCTCGCAGGTCGCGTTGCCAGTCTTCAGGAGCGATTCCCGGCGGCGTCAGTTGCGAGAACTCGCCGATGAGCAGGATCAATCGCAGGATGTGCCTGAAGATCAGGCCTTCCTGTTTGGCAAGGTCGTTACCGCCGATGTATTTGTGGAAATCGCCGCCGAATTTCAACAATTCGCCTGCGACCCAGACGGGCGTGACGAACAGGCTGTGAACATGCGGGAATTCAGCGTCGAAGAGGGCCTTGATTTTTTCCGCGAGGGGGATGGGGTACTTCCGTTCCTCGAACGGGATGTCGGGGTCGAACTCGGGGTACAAATCGCCGGCCGCGTACAATCCCCGAGCGACCACTTCCTGATCGACGTACCCTGTGGCGAGCGGTCCGGGGGGCAGAAATCGTGGGGGCGGCACGCGGACGAACTTCAATAAATTCCGAGGGAGCTCCAGGACGCTTTCCCAGATCTGCAAACGTTCCGCCTGGTCGGCCTGCGCCAACAGGGGCAGGACATACATGCCGAACACGGGGTTAATGCTGCGAAAGACGAAGAGTTGATCCAATTTGGGGGTTGGAATGGCGCGCTCGGGCCGATAGCGGGGTTTTTCGTCGACGATCACTAACGGTTTTGCGGGCGATTCTCCCTGGGCGACGCGTTGTTGATCGAGGGCCTGTTGCAATTGCTGAGAGAGCCAGGAGGGTTTCGGCGGTTCAGCGGGGAGGCTTTCCGGGAAGCCTGCGGCGTCTGGGCATCCGCTGCGGCTGGTGTCGGCGGTTCGGGTTCCAGCTTCACGAAATCTCCGGCGTGAAGCGTGAGCAGCATCCGCTCGAGTTCTTTCTCAGCGGCTTCGATCTGTTTCGGTTCCATCAGCCGTTTGCGGAGCAGGCTGCGCAAACGGTCGACCTCGGGCGAGAGTTGGAGGAGATACGCGAGCAGTCGCCAGGGGACTTGTCCGCGGCTCATCAAATGGCCAGGGGGGGCGACACGGAGCTTTTCGAATTGTTGTTCTGTCCAATACTGGCGATCGGGGCTGCGGGTCGGCTGCTTCTTTTTGAGTGCTTTCTTGGCGCGGATCAGGTTGGGGTCTTTGGTGTCTTCGGGAATCTGGTCGTACTTTTGTTTCCAGCGCAGGATCTGGACGTCGTCTTCGTGGGGCAGGGCGAAAACGAAGCCTTCCTTGTCGAATTGCGGGCGACCCGCTCGGCCGAAGATCTGGTGAGCGGAACTGGAGTCGATAACTTTCTGTTCGCCGGGTTTGCCTTTGAGGAGCGAGGGCATGACAACGGCTCGCGCGGGCAGGTTGATGCCCGCCGCGAGCGTTTCCGTGCAGACGCAGATGGTGAGCAATTTCTGCTGGAAGAGTTCTTCGACGATTCGTTTGTATCTGGGCAGAATGCCCGCGTGATGGACGCCGACGCCGCGCATGAGGAGTTGCTTCAGTTTCGGGCCGACGCCTTTGGTCCAATCGTACTTGGCGAGTTGCGCGACGAGTTGTTTTTGCTGGCCGTCGCTGAGCATTTGGCGGCCTTTGAGTTCCTCGGCGGTGCGCCAGCATTCATCGCGGTTGAAGCAGAATACGAGGGCCGGCGTTTTTCGTTCGTCCGCCTCGCCCTGCGCCATGTCTTCGAGATGCTCGGTCAGCAGTTTGTCGGGGATCCAACGGAAGTTAAGGGGGACCTTGCGATCGCCGCTCTGCACGAGTTCCAACCGCCGGCCGTGGCAGCGTTCCAGCCAGAGCAGGAAATCAATCGCATTCCCGATGGTGGCGGAGAGGAGCAGCAATCGCACTGATTTGGGCAAGAGCGACAGGGCGAACTCCCAGACAATGCCCCGTTCGGGATCGGAGAAGCTATGGAATTCATCCATAACGACGGCGAAGACGTTGTGGAAATCGAAGGCTTCAGTGTGCAACAGGCGGTTCAGGAGGATTTCGGCGACGACGACCAGGACTTTGGCGTCGGGGTTTTCGCGGCGGTTGCCGGTGACGAGCCCGACGTCGGTTTCGGAGAAACCCCAGCGTACGGCGCTCGCCTGCAACTCACGGAATTTCTGTTCGGTGAGTGCGATCAGCGGCGTGGTGTAATACATGATGCGGCCGGTGTGCAGCGCTTCGAACGCCGCCGCCTCGGCGATGAGGGTTTTCCCCGTTCCGGTCGGTGCGCAGACGAGGACGCCCGATTCGGTGGAAAACCACTGCAACAGCGCATCTTCCTGGACCGGGTAGGGCGTGTAGGGGAGCTGGGCGAAGTACTGTTCCGCAAGGTCATCGCGCGACGGGGCAAGTTCACCATGGAAACCAGTCTGTCGGAGACGTTTCCGGAGGTCAATCCGCCGTGAGCGATCAAGGGGCTTTCAGCGCGGTTTTGGCGTGGTCGCCGCCGATTGACATCAGATGAGAGAACGTGCGCAGGTAGAGGCAGCCGCGCGCGACGGCGGGAGTGGAGCGAGTGCCTTCGGGGAGTTTCACGCGGCCGAGTTCAGCGAACTTGTCGCTGGCGGCGAGGATGACGACTTCGCCGTCAGCATTCGGGCAGATGATTTTATCGGCAGCACGGACGGGCGAGCCTTGATAGTTGCCGCCGATCCGTTTTCTCCAGTGGACTTTACCGGTGGGGAGGTCCAGGCAGGCAGCGACTCCGGCGTCGCTGATCAGAAACAGCAGGTTGTCGCGGGCGACGACGCAGGGGACGTAGGGGGCCTGATCATTGACTTGATAGGCGAGCTCCGCGGCTTTACCGTCGCTGCGGACGGCGGTGACGAAGTTGCCTCCGCCTCCGGAGCCGTTGCTGCCGAAGATCAGGTTGCCTTTGACCAGCGGGGAACTGACGGTGCGTTTATTGAAGACGGCGGCGGACCAGACTTCGTCACCGGTTTTGGGGTCGAGGGCATACAGGCCGTTGCCGGTGCTGGTGTTGACGAGCAGCGGGGGCCCGTCTGCGGGTTGGAAGACGGCGGGAACGGAGTAGGTGACGTGGTCGGTCTGGCGGGGCGTTCGCCAGCGCTCTTCTCCAGTGAGGCGGTCAAAGGCGAGCATGGAAGATTCGGGGAGGATCTCGACAGGTTTTCCGCCCTGCTTGGCTTCCTGAGAATTGGAGAGAATGACCAGATCGTCGATCAGCATGGGAGAACTGCCGAAGCCATGCTGCCCGAACCAGGGGCCGAGTTCTTTTTTCCAAACCAATTCGCCGTCGTGTGTGAAGGCGAGCAGGTTGAGATTGGCGGGATCGGCCCAGGCAAAATAGACATGCTCCGCATCAGCCGCGGGAGTCGAGGACGCATAACTGCTCAATTTGTGGAGGTTGTGCGGTAGAGACGCGAAGTCGTGTCGCCAGAGTTTTTCGCCGGTGTCGGCGTCGTAGCAGAGTGCGTGCCGCGTGGCGGTTTGCGGATCGGCGCTGAGGATGAACAACCGGTTGCCCCAGAGGATCGGACAAGAATGGCCGATGCCGGGCAATTCGACGGTCCAGTTGTAATCGTCGTCGGTCCAGGTGGGGGGAATGGTTGCGATTTCGCTTTCGCCGGTTCCGTTGGGACCGCGAAAGCGGGACCATTCCTGCGCGTCGGCGGTCGAAGCGAGGTCGACGAGCGCGGCCGACAGCAGAATCATCGCCGTGAAGAATCGCAGCATGTCGTCCGGCTCCCTTTCGAGAAGATGGGCAGGCCCGTGGCGCGGAAAGTCGTTTGCGCTTCGCGATTATAGATTAACCGGAGACTTCGCCGTGACCAGCAACTGATCAGGCGAAACGGCAAGAATCGTCGGGAGGAATCCTGGAGATGTTGACATCTTCAGGGCGGCGACGAGTTAAAAATCCTCGGTGGAGGACTTCTCATCGCCGGCGGCCGCGCTGACGTCGGTTTTTGGTTTGCGGGCCACATCCTCGACGAGAACTTCGAGGTTCGCCGTCTGTTCGTCGAGCGCGGAGCGGAGTTCGTCGGTGGCGGTGAGCGGGAGCTCGACGGCACCCGGTTCCAGGGCGGTCAACAGCAAGACGGTTTGATGGACTTGGCCCGGCCGGAGATGTCCGACGCGATAATGGACCGTTTGGCCATAGCGATGGGAGAGCGATTTGGGGACGTCCGCCACGATCAGCACTTCGTCGAGGGCGATGTTGCCGTCATTGACGACCTGGATCGGCAGGCTGAGCATGTGGAACTGACGGAGTCGTTGGGGGGTTCCCGTCGTCAGCTTCAAATGGGGGTGTGGAGGCTCCGGAATGGGGATTTGTTCGCGAGGGGGCTGTTCGGGAGGCGTTTCAGGGGGGGCGACTTCGGTGATTGATCCGACAAAGCCGGTCGTCACGACCGAGAGGATTTCGATCGGGGTGCGGCGCGAAACGACTCGGAGGGATTCTTCCGAACCTGGCGACAATTTCCGCCAGGATTGCAGCGCCGGGGCGTTGATCTCGAGTAAGTCTTGCTCGGTGAGAGAACCGAGGATGACATCGATGCGCTCGATGTGCTGCGACCCGGAATTGCGGACGAAGAATTGGGGCTGTCGATGGTGACGGCGGTCTCGCGGGGGAAGCCATTCGATGTCGAGGGCGATTTCCGCGAATTCGGAGGCGGCTTCAGGAATGATGACCGGTTCGAGAGAAATGGGGGCCGGTTCCTCTTCAATCGCGGCGGCGACGGTTTGATGATCGCGATCGCTGGGATCGACGAGCGGATCGCGGCCGGGGTGTCTGGGCCGGCGGCAGATTTTCCAATCGAGGACAATGTCGCCGTTCCAGAAATCGCCATCGAAAGCAGGCGAGATGAAGGGAACCGTGCGGGCGATGAGCGTGACATCGGGGGAATCGAAGTTGTGCGGGGGCTGTCGATGATGGCAAACGATTTCGATGTCCCAGTCAAATCTTGGCGGATCCGTGGATTGCGGTGGATCGGGGGTGCGCCAGGAATCGTCGAGAGGTGCGGCGTTTGACAGTGAATCGAAATCGGAGGGGGCGGGCCGTCGCCGCCGGCGGGGCGCGGGTTCATCGACGATGCCGGAAGCCGCGAATTCGAGTTCGATGGGGTAGGCTTTTTGTTCGGCAATTCGATCGGCGTCGTAGCGAGAATCGAGTTCCCAGGGGGCGAGACGATGTCGGTCGTCGATTGAACGGCGATCGCGCGCGGCCAGGGGAGTGGTCAGAGCGATGGGGGCGAGAAAGAGAAGAATTGTCAGGAGAATGCCCGCGGTCCCGGCGATGGCGACGAAGTTCCAGGCGGGCGCTTCTCTCCAGGATTTGTGGAGATGAATGAACCAGCATTCCCAGCGCCAGAGGAACCGTTCCCAAGCCATGTAGGCTCGTCGCATGAAGGGAGGCAGCTCTCTCCACACGATCTGTCGGAATCTCGACTTCACAATGCCATCCTTGGCGTGACACCTGACCACAGCGCCGTCGATCGAGCCGGTTGGGGCCGTGGGCTCGATTGGCTGCCGAGTATTAGCAGATTGCCTGGTTTATCAAAAGCCCAATTCCGGCAATTTTTGCCGATGGGACAGCGAGGGGGCTACCGCTGATTGAGAGGAGGCGTGGCCGGAGGTTTGGCTGTGAGGGCGCTCTCAATTTGAGCGGCGGGGGCGGAAGAATCGCATGGATTCTTTGACGACGCGTTTGCGGGGGGCAAAACGGATGACGAGGGTGAGCAGCCAGTTTCGCCAGCCGGGGACGATGACCATGCGTCGGCGTCGCAAAGCCTTCAAGGCGGATTTGACGACCTCTTCAGGCGACTGGGAGGAATGCTTCTGCAACCAGCCGGGCGCGCCGGCGGTGTCGAAGAAGGGGGTGCGCGTCACGCCGGGGCAGACGGCCAGCAGGAGCACTTTCCGCCGGCGGACTTCAATGGCGAGGGCTTCGGTGAAGTGCAGGATGAACGTCTTGGTGGCGGCGTAGACGCTCATATAGGCGACAGGTTGAAAGGCGGACAAGGAGGAGACATTGATGATCGCGCCGGAGTTTCGCACGAGCATGCCTGGCAGGAGCCGGTAGGTCAGTTCGACGACCGAGGCGACGTTGACCTGGATGAGTTCGAGCAACCGTTCGACCGGGGCATCGTCGACTTCGCCGACGACGCCGAAGCCGGCGTTATTGACCAGCAGGTGAATGGTTAAACCGCGGCGTTCGATCTCGGCGAGCAATTGCGAGACGGTCCCGGGCTTTGCCAGGTCCGCGGGGATGATCTCGCAACGGGTGGCGTGTTTGGTCGCCAGTTCGGCGGCGAGTTCCTGCATTAAATCCGAGCGGCGCGCGGTGAGGACCAGATGCATGCCGCGAGCCGCCAGCTGCCTGGCGAATTCCGCGCCGATGCCTGAGGAGGCGCCGGTGATCAGGGCCCACTGATCGACCATTGGCTTCCACACGTTACACCTCGACACGGCAGGAGAGCGGAGCGGCGCGTTCCGGCCGGCGAACACCCGCGTTCAAGATCAGCATAGAGATCTCTTCTGACCGGACAGGATCAGACGGGTCGTATCATAAACGGGGAGAACGGTGATGAAAACCAAGTGTGCCAATGAGTTTGGAAAATATGCGCTTGCTGGTTGCGATTCGAACCGGCAGAATGATGCAACTTTCCCAGCTTGAAACTCGCGCTCGGAGCCGAACCATGTCAGGCGATTTTTCAGAGGACGACAAACCCCGTCCGAAACGAACGAAGCCGGCCAAGAAGTCCGGCATGTCGGTGGCGATGATTCTGCTGATCATCATCGGCTCGCTGGCCGGGTTGTCGCTGGTGGCGTGCTGCGGGATCGGCGGCGCCGGTGTGTTCATGTTTCAGCAGGCCGTCAAAGAGGCGGATTTGACGAGTCCGGCGGATATTCAGCGAGTGACCTCGGAGATCACGGACATCACGATTCCACCGGAATTTGTGCCGAAGCACGCGAGTTCGATTATGTTGATCAAGTTGAAAAGGGTGGAGTATGAATGGTGTCCGACGGGGACCTGCCCGGCGCGGACCGATGGGTTAGGGACGATGACGCTGACAGCCATGGATCTGCAGCAGCCGAATCAACCTCAGCTGGGACAATCGGATATCGACGTCAGTGACGAGGCCTTGAAACAGACGTGGCGGAATTACACGAAGACGGACCACGAATTCCCCATCCGCGGGCGGAACTGCCGGTTCACGATCGTTCAAGGAGAGCAACTCGGTTTCGTGGATGTCGAAGAGAGTGAAATGGAAGCGGAACCGGGGGATGCGTCGCCCGATGCCGGCGGTGCGGAAGGAAAAGCCGAAACGCCCGGAGCAGCGACGGAAGAGACGGTCACCGAAACGATGGTCACTTCCATTCCGCCGCGGAAGCAGGTGCAGATCAGCGGCGATTTTCCAGCGAAGAATGGCGAATGCACGCTCCTGATCCAACTCGCGCCGGAAGACTATGACGAGGCGAAAATCCTGGAGATGTTGAAGTCGATTCGGTGAGGCTCACGGCGGCGCCTGATCTCCACGATTGTCGAGAAAGCTCGACGTGCGTGATTTTTCGAGTGGCCCCTTGGTTCATGCGCCGTGGGCCTTGGTGCGCTGCGATTTCCCTTCGCGCTGAGATTTTTTCCCGTTGCAATCTCGAACCAGCGATGCAAAAAAATTGTCAGTTCGAGGGTTGAGACTTTTGGAGTTTGACTCCGCTGTTGTCGGTTGGGTTTCAGGATTGCGATCGACATTGCAGCGGCCATGCCGGGGCGGGGGGCGTACAACTTGGATCTCTGGCTGAGTCGTGAGCAGCGCTGGCGGCCGTTGTCGTGAGTGAGTACTGCATCAACCCGAAGACATTTTGAAAGTTCCTGTCGACATGCCTGACGATTTTTCCCGATACAGTACTGGAGTTGCCGGTCTGGATGCGTTGTTAGGAGGCGGCCTATTGCCGGGAACCCTGACGGTGGTGTTGGGGGCCACGGGCATCGGAAAAACGCAGTTGGGGCTGCAGTTCGCTCGGCAGGGACGGCTGCAGGAAGGTCAGTCCGGCATCTTGTTCGACATGACCTCGCGCGGGGACGCCCAGAACCATGCCGAGTATGCCCGGCGGATGTTCGATTGGACCTTGCGGACGCGCACGTTGGAGGAGTCGTTGGCTCCGGACGAATTGTGGGACGCAAGTCTGTCCCGGGCGGATTATTGCCATCTCTTCGAACGGACCGGCCGGCGGGTGACGCGGCAGGACCTTGATCAAGACGCCTGGCAGGAGTGGAAAGCGGAGCTCAATCGTAAATTGGAGCAGGCGGTGGCGTTTTTCTACGGGAACTTCGCACATGGGGCGCGACGGTGCGTCATTGACGGAGTGGAACCGACGGAGCAGGCGAGCGACTCATTCCAGTATCACGTATTCAATTACATCTATCACCAGATTCTGCATAAAGAGGCCGATTGGGTGGCCCGCGACGTGTTCCGGGTAAACTACCGTCAACAGGAAGCGGCGGTCATGGAGCGTATGTACGATCATCGCCGCCTGGCGTGTCTGCTGCTCGCAACGTCGCATGAAGTGATGTTGGACGATCTGTTGAGCCGGCCGATTGAAAGCGGCGATGAACTGTCGAACGCGAACACGATCATCCTGATGGGGAAAGTTCGCGAGGGATCGAAGATGAAGCGCGCGTTGCACGTCGCCAAACACCGCGGCTCCGCCTGCGACGACTCCATCGTCCCGTTTGAGGTGACGGAGCAGGGGTTGGTGGCCTGACGAATAACGGGTTCAGCAATCCTCTGAAAACGGGAATTGCAGCAGGTCCACCTTGATCTCCCCGGCGCGGTCCTTTTTCTTTTCTTCGCTTCTACGGCGCGGGGGGCGGGAGTAGGAGTGGGCCGTCGTTGTTTGGCGGAGGGGAGGTGTTTTTCTGGGCGGAAGGTTTGGGCGGATTGGGTTCGTCGATTAATCCTGGCGCAGGCGGGGCGTCGGTGGGCATGGGTGCTGGGGGGAGTTGGAGCCCGTGTTTCGGAGTTTTCGGAGCGGCCGATATCGGCGGTTTCGCTGTTCCTTCCGGCAGAAAGGCGGCGATGTGGGGCGCGCTACCGGAGATTGACTGGGCAGCGGAGAACAATTCCTGCGCCCGTTCGTCGCCGCTGTAGTGCATCAAAACCGCCATCACAAAAATTCGATCGGCGTTGCCCAGGTCGGCTTGCAGCCAATCGGCGGCGGCTGACAAGAGGGACGAGCGGACCACGTGGCTTTCCGGTCCGAACAGCGATTGCAGAGAGAGATTCGCGTTCGGCGCCTGGGGATCGATGAACACCGCGCGTTTGAACTGCACGAGGGCTTCATCGAACCGCTTCATGACGGCGAGGCCGACGCCGTAACGCAAATGGGCCTCCGCCTGATCGTCCGCCGCGGCGACAGCCTGTTTATAATTGACGTTGGCGTGATACCACATCTGCTTTCGCAGATATTGGTCCCCGGCGAGCTGCAATTTCAGGCTCTTGAGCCGGGCCGCCGTGGAGGACAACAGGACCGGTTTCTCCGCGGGGTCGATTTTCGGGCCGGGAAGCTTGGTCAGCGGACTGATCTGTGCGGGCAGCGCATCGGACGGGGGCACGAGGGGGGAGTTCGGCATCACGCTCATGGGCATCGGCTCGGGCCAGTAATAGCCCGGAGAGATCACCGCCCCGGTCGTGAGGGAGGCCCCCCAGACCGCCGTATAGCCGGGGTAGTAAATGTAAGTCGCGGGGACGTAGCCCGGACTGGCCGAGTACCAGCGAAATTCGGTGCCCCGATAACCATCGTGACGATGGCTGTACCAGCCCGACCCGCCGTGGGCGATCGAGCAGGAACTCACCCAGACGACCGCCGCGAATTTCGCCAGTCCGTGCTTCATTGCCTGGCTCCTGGAAGTTCCCCGCTTAATTTGGGGCCATTATCCGTCACAAAAGTTCCCTCGGTCAAGGAGAGAATTGCGATCGGCGCCTCGGCGTGACCTGCTTGCTTTGTCGCGGACCGCCGATCTTCGTCTTTCAGTTACAGCCCGAACAGGCGTTTCAGTGCGTTGATCAATCCGTGCGGTGAGCCGTCCTGTGACTCGTCTTTCAGGGCTTCGAGTGGGGGGTGGAGCAGCTTGTTGACGATCCGTTCGACGGTCCGCTCGACGGCTTCGCGGTCCTGTTCGTCGAAGTGGGACGACTTTTTGAACAACCGTTCCAGTTCCTGCTGGGCGATGTCGTGCCAGCCTTCGCGGAGGCGCGTGACGACATCACCGCCGGCGCGGCGGTAAAACTCGGCCATCAAGCGAGCCGATTCGGCTTCGATGATTCTGGCGGCCTGTTCAATCTCGCGCCCGCGGGCTTTGCGGTTTTCTTCGCAGGTTTGTTGCAGACTATCGATGTCGTACAAGAAAACGTCTTCCAGGTCGCCGACGGCCGGGTCGAAATCGCGCGGCGCTCCCAGGTCGAGAATGAACACCGGTCGCCCGGAGATTCCCCGCCGGGCTTTGCGAAACCGGGCGACGTCGATGATCGGTCGATCGGACCCGGTGGTGCTGACGATGACGTCGGCCTGGCGCATCCAGACGTCGAGTTCCTGCCAAGGGATCGCCAATCCGCTGCGTTCCTCCGCGAGTCGCTGGGCCCGGTCGAAATTTCGATTGGCGACAATGATTTGCTGGACACCTTCATCTTGGAGGTAGCGGAGCGTTTCCTCCGCCATTTCCCCCGCGCCGACGATCAGTACCTGCTTGTCGCCAAAGTGATCGAAGATGCTTTTGCCGAATTCACCGACGGCGACGCTGGCGATGGAGACTCGTCCTTCCGCCAGGCGGGTTTCAGTGCGGACGCGCGCCGACGTGCGGATCGCTCCCTGGAACAGGGCGTGAGTGAACGGTCCGCAGGACTGGTTTTCTTCCGCCAGCCGATAGGCTTCCTTGATCTGATTGACGATCTGCGGTTCCCCGAGAACCATGCTGTCGAGGCTGGAGACGACTTCGAAGAGATGCGTGACGGCGGGGGTGCCGTTGAGTTCCCGCAACTCGCCGACGAAATCGTCTTGCGGGACCTGGTGAAATTCCGAGAGAAACTGGGCGATTTGCGCGAAATTCGGCATGGCGGCGGTGGCTCCGCCGGCCGCATAGATCTCGACCCGATTGCAGGTCGAGACGATGACGAATTCCGACTCAGGGAACTGCGTCTGCAAGCGTTGATAAGCGCGCCGGAGCTGGTCGGCGCCGGCGAACGCCAAA
>JAXMBR010000006.1:0-114965 GCA_046349715.1 Planctomycetaceae bacterium
GTGGCGTCCCGCTCGTCGAGACAAATCGGCGTTTTTTATCCGATTAGCGTCATCGCGCCGATTCCGTAGCGATTTTACGGCGACGCCGTCAGAGCACGATGGTGTAGGAGGTCGACCAAAGCTCCCAGAGTCGGCGCATCAGGTAATACTCGTTATAGGGGTGATCGTCCGTGATGGTCGGTGCAAAATCGGACGGGACGATGTCGACGGGCCGATAGCGATTCGAAATGACGCCGTTGAGGAGCGCTTCCCCCGTGTTTTGGGGTGTCCATTCGACGAGGTCGCGCCGGGCGGCGTCGGGCAGCCGCTCGAACAATTGCTGGGGAGTTCTTTCGGGAATCGGCTGCATTGAACAGAGGATGTGGTAGCCCCAGTTGTCGAAGGCGCGAGTCACGCGAACATGGGGAAACTCCAAAGAGACGGAATGCACCAGCGCCTGAAATGTCTTGAGATCGCCGCCCGGATACCACTGCTGCAGGATGCCGCCTTCGGTCAGGCGGGGTTTGACCAATTGATAGAATTCGCGGGAGTAGAGCAGGCTCGATCCGGCGGCTTCGACCGGCGGCGGGGGATCGAGGGTAATCACGTCAAAGCGTTCATCCGTCCGCCTGAGGAAGCGGCGTCCATCGTCGATGATGATGCGGCCGCGCGGATTGTTGCGAACCTGCTCGGCATCGTCAAAAAAGACGCCGAAGGCGTCGCGCACGCTGGGGACCAGTTCCACCGCGGTGACGTCAATGCCCCAACTGAGCATCGAACGATAGGTGGTTCCCATGCCGAAACAGATGACGAGGGCCGATTTCGGCTCATGAGCGAGTTGCGACAGCGGGAGGTGGGCCATCAATTTGGTGCTGGGAGTGATCGCGGTGATCAGCATGCCGTTGACCAGCAGGTCTTTATGGCCTTCGTCGTCTATGGCAATCACCGTCGCGGTGTGATCACGCAACACCTTGGCGCCGCCGGCGGCGAGTCGATCCTCGAAGCTGGTTCCGATGGTGGCGGCGAGAATTCCGCACAGGATGGCGGTTCCCCATGCCCCCCAAGCGGTGCGGGACATCGGCGCGCCAGGGTTGGCTCCGCGGCGTTCCGCGAGCAAAGACCAGGTCGCAAGCAGCAAAAACGGCAGGGCCAGCGCGAGGGAAGCCCATTGCACGCCGAGCGCGGGGAGCAGGAAATAGGATGCAAACAGGGGGCCGACGACGCAGCCTAGAACATTGACGGCATAGGCGTATCCGACCGCATCGGGGCGCCCTGCGGCGTACTCGTCGATCAATTTCGGCGTGAGATATCCCAGAATGGCGCAATAAGGAACGTTGCAGGACCAGGGATCTGCACGGCAGGAAGCGGCCAGCGAATCCGCGGATCGGCGGCGAGGATTGTGCGGTGGCCGAGAGCGCCAGCACCGCCAGTAGCGACGAATTGGAGCACAGGCGCTGTCGCGACAGATGCCGCCGGTAGAGCATTGATCCCAGCCAGGTGGCGAACAAATAGGCAAACAGCAGCCCGGAGAAGGAATAGACCTGTGTCCGCAGGACGGGGGTGAAGGCGCGGGTCCACACGATCTCCAGGGCCATGGAGGCAAACCCCGAGGTCAACAAGACCAACAATACGAACGGCAGGGAAAATTGTGCAGCGGGATGAGTGGCCGGTTCGGCGACCCGTCGAGCAATCGGCGATTTGACGCTGGCCCGTCTTTCGCCTTGCCGACTGATCCGGTAGGCCAAACCCGCAGCGCACCAATTTGCCAGCAGACCGATGATGAGTGTGCCATGGAAGCCCAGCCATTCGACGAGACAAACGGGCGTCAGCAGCGTGCCGGTCAATGCTCCCAGCACATTGGCGAGATACAGGAAGCTGAACCCGTCTGCTGCCCCTCGATTCCCTTGAATGGCCTGCATCATGAAGGGAAAAGTCGTCCCCATGCACAAACAAAACGGAGCCATGGCGAACACGATGATCAATGCCGACGACGACAGGTACGACAAAGAATCGGCTTGTCCAGCCGGAAGCAGCAGTTGTTCGCCCCATTGAAAGAACGTGGGAACCGCCAGGCTGCCGATGCCGATGGCGAATTCCGCGGCGGCGTAGGCGCGGAGTGCCGCCTGAGGGGACAGAGGGCGCCGACGCAAGAAGAATCCGGCCGACCAGGATCCTACGCCGAGTCCCAGCATGAAGACCGAGAGGACAACGGAAACGACGGGAGTGATGACGCCAAACGCCGCAAACGCGAGGCGCAGCCAGACGATTTGATACAATAGGCCGCTGAAGCCGGACAGAAAGAAGAGCCGGAACTGCTGCGAGCGAGAGATGTCGAGCATGATGCGCACGAGAATACGCCACCCGAGTCGGAGCGACAAGTAGCGTCAAGGAATCGGCGTTGCCGTCGAAGTTCCTGTTGCGGCCCCGGCCGGGGTTGGATACTCTGCTGGGGAATTCCAAGGGAAAAGTGACTTGTTGCCTGCAGGATCTGCGATTACGCCCGCTCATTCCGGGCCGACGACCAATTCAGGGGATGGCCGGGCGGCGGACAATTCGACGGTGCGCGACCGGTTGCGTGCGGCGATTGATCACGCGGCGGAATTTTTGCCGGCCCAGGGTCCGATCACCGTCTTCGTCGCCCAGAACACGCTGGAGCCCCTGGAGGACGTGCCGTTCGACGAAGGAGTCCTCCAAGGAGCCAAGTGCTATCATGCCGAGCCCTATCTCCTTGAATCCCGCTATCGTGAGGAATATGAAAAAGGTCGCATACGGGTCGAAGATCTGGCCGCCGTGCTCGAGGACGATCTGGGGCCTGGCGGTCTGACGCCCGTAGCAAAGTTTGGCAGCCGCTTTGACATTCGGTTGATGATGCTGAGGTTTCCACTGCGTCAGGCCACGGGGCATGAGTTGCGGTGGTTTCTCGTGAAGACCGACGCGTTGTTGCGGTTCCGCGACGAAGCTCCGTTTTCCGCACGGCGCCGGATGATTGCAGAAACCCGCCGTTGGATTCAGCGGCTTTCCGTGGAACAGCTCGGGGGGTGGCCGGCGGCATCGTCGGGGAAGTGGCGGGTGTGATTGCGGAATTGATATGAACATTCCATAAAGCCCCTGACCGTTGGACGGAGCCGGAATGGGAAGCGTTCACGCTGGCGGCACTTTGGCGCATTGCCGTCGGCATTCGCGCTGCGCTGGTCGAAACCCGCGGTGTACCAGCGGCACCGCGGCGATCTTGCTGCAGTCACGAGGCCGCGGTAGCGGTTGCTGGTCAGCGAGCTGTTGTCGTTTTGCGGTTCCTTTCTGGATCAAGGATTCTCTCAATGGCCGCTCCCTGATCAGGCGTGGTTTTGCCAGGGCATTCGCGGGAATCTATGGCATTCCCCATTGGCAACCGGAACGGTGGCGACATGATTTCGTGAAGCTGTTTGCATCGATGTCCGGCGAATCGTTCGATCCGGTGACTTCGATTGCCGAATCTCTGGAACGTCTGGGTGTGCCGGAAGCCGACTGGGGTATCTGACCGAGACCTTTCTCGCGCTTGCGGGGATGGGCCGGCATGATCCGGCAAATGGAACTGCGGCGACCCTTCCGTCCGATTCCCGCGGGAAGCCTGTATATCTGGCGGTTCGGCTGGTCTTGGAATGTGCGGCGATCGAGTTCCTGGCGCGAGCACCTGAATTATGACGGCCCGTTGCGGGACTTGAAGAAGGTTTGTCTCGCGCCCTTTAAGCCGTCAGGCGACCGCCTGGACCAGAGAGCCTTCGTGTTGTTTCAACTCCTTGCGCTGCTGGGGTGGCTCCCGAAGGATTTGCTGGAATTGAATCCCGGCGAATGGGACGTGCTGGTTCGTGAAGTCGAGTCGTTTCGGACTTGGAACGACGTCGCATTTACCATCTGGCGTACGAGCATATTTATCGCATCCAATTGCTGGATGCATTGACATTTCATGCGAAGTGCGGTCTCCGCGGCGTCGCGGCGCTTGTATCAGTTGATCTGCTGCCTGGACGTCCTCGCGAGGAATCGTTGCGGCGTCATTTGGAAGAGGTCGCGCCCGGGCGGAGACCTTCGGCATGGCGGGCTACTTCAACCTGCCGATTTATTATCGAGGCGTAACGGACGGTAGCCGCTGTGCCCCATCGTCGTGCGTCCTCGTTATTGGGTTCTCGAGGAACCCGCGGGAAACGAAAGCGACGGGTACGCGATGCAAACCAGCGCGCGGAAACTGTTCGGCCACATGAGGCCGGATCAATTGCAACGACGCAGCCAGACCTTCTGGGAGGCGCAGTGATTGCGACGGCGCTCGGGGCGCTGGCGACGTTTCCACTCGTCGCCCGGGTGTTATTCCCCCGGCTGGCGGCCCGTTTGCGCACTTCCGCCGGGTTGTGGGTCGTTACGAAAGATACGCGGCTGAGGCTGCGACGCGAAACCGCAGACGCGTCATCCGCAGCTGACGGCATCGGGTTGGCGGTCGAGGAAATGGCGACCTGCGCCGAGAGTTTGCTGCGTGAGATCGGACTCATCAGCAACTTTGCTCCCCTGGTGGTGATTTCCGGCCATTGCTCATCCAGTTTGAACAATCCGCATAAGTCGGCCTACGATTGCGGCGCTTGCGGAGGCGGTTCTGGCGGCCCCAATGCGCGAGCCGTGGCGCAGATTCTCAATCAACCGGACGTCCGAGCCAAGTTGAAGGAACGCGGCATCGAGATTCCCGCCGGAACGCGGTTTGTGGGAGCGGTGCACAACACCTGCATCGATTCCGTGACGATGTTCGATCTTGATCTCCTGCCGGAGTCTCATGCAGAACTTCTTCAACAGCTGCGTCTGGCGCTGGATGAAGCCTGCCGGCGCAATGCCCACGAGCGGGCGCGGCGGTTTCTTTCGGCCGATTTGCAGTTGACGTTCGAAGAAGCGCTGCGTCACGCGGAGGCCCGTTCCGAAGATCTGGCGCAAGCACGCCCGGAGTACGGACATTGCACCGTCGCCTGTTGCATCGTGGGACGGCGTTCGCGCACCAGGGGCCTGTTTATGGATCGCCGCGCGTTCCTGGCCTCGTATGATCCGGAACAAGATGACGAAGAGTTCAGCGTATTGACCCGGGTCATGACGCCGATCGTCCCCGTGTGCGGGGGCATCAATCTGCAGTATTTCTTTTCGCATATCGATTCCCGGAACTGGGGCAGTGGTTCGAAGCTTCCCCACAATATCACCGGCATGCTGGGAGTGATGGACGGGACCCTCAGCGATCTGCGGCATGGTTTGCCCTGGCAGGCCGTCGAAATCCACGAGCCGCTGCGATTGACGATCGTTATTGAGACGCCGTTGTCCTCGATGGCCACATTGTTTTCGAAGCTGCCGACGCTGGAGAACGTGGCGCGCAACGGGTGGGTGTACTTAGCGGTGCTAGACCCTGGTTCCGATCAAATCTGGCATTATCACGGCGGGAAGTTCGAGCCGTATCTGGCCGAAAGCCAGCTGATTCCCCGGGCCTCAAGTTCGTGGGAATGGTATCACGGCTGGCGCGAGCCGTTGCCGTTCGCCATGATTGACTGACGTTTTTCGCCACGGGAGAAACAGCGTTCATGTCCGACCTGTTGACCGGGACCAATGCCCTCGGGTTAATCATCGTCGGTACGCCGGCCGTGCTGGTGATGGCGCTGGGTTTGATGACGCTGTGCGATCGCAGACCGTCAGAACAGACGACCGGGCGGCTGGTGCAGGCGGTGAATATCATCGGGCTGACGGCCGTGCTGTTAATGCTGTGTTCCATGCTGATCTGGGGTCAGCGTCACGTCCCGGTGGACCTGGGCAACTGGGTGCACATCGGTGAATTCCATTTCCGCTTCAAATTGATTTTCGATCGCCTATCGATCCCCTTCGTGGTGTTGACGTTCGCGCTGTGCGGCACGGTGGGAGCATTTTGCGTCAAATATCTGCATCGCGAGGCCGGGTACCACCGTTTTTTCATGATGTATTCGATCTTCGTCATGGGGATGGTCCTGACGGCGTCGGCCGGGACCATTGAAACGCTGTTCGTCGGCTGGGAATTCGTTGGATTGTCGTCGGCGTTTCTGGTGGCGTTTTTTCAGGAGCGCCCCGCGCCGGTGCGGAACGGACTGAGAGTGTGGGCGATTTATCGCGTTTCGGACGCCGCGTTGTTGTTGGCGGCGGTGGCGCTGCATCATGTCCGCAGCGGCGGAGATTTCGACCAATTGCTCAGCGTGGATTCATGGCCTGACGGCGAGACCGCACTCAATTCAACGCAGGCGTTCTGGATCGGTTTGCTGTTTCTGATCTCGGCCGCCGGCAAATCGGCGCTGATTCCGTTTTCCGGCTGGTTGCCGCGAGCCATGGAAGGGCCGACGCCGTCGAGCGCGGTGTTTTATGGCGCCTTATCGGTGCATCTCGGAGCGTTCCTGATGTTCCGGTTCGGGCCGTTACTGGCGCAATCTCCCGCGCTCAAGGCGTGCGTGCTGGCGATTGGTCTGGCGACGGCGCTGTTCGCCGCGGTGGCTGGGCGTGCAGACGGACATCAAATGCGCTGGCTTTCGCATCAATGACGCAGGTGGGATTGATCACCGCGGAAATCGGGTTGGGATGGCATTACATTCCCTTGGTCCATTTGATCGGCCATGCCTGTCTGCGGACGTTGCAGTTTCTGCGGGCGCTGAGCCTGTTGTTGGACAGTACGACGATTGAAAACGCCTGTATAGGCCAGAAAATGGCCCGCGGCGGTGACCAGTGGGTGTCCGCTTGCCGGAATCCTGGCAACGGCTTGTACTGGTTCGGGATAGAGCGAGGATCCTGGGATGGCTGGCTGCACCGATTCGTGGTCATGCCGTTTTTGCAGATGTTTCGCACGTTCGACGCTTAGGAACGGCGGCGCGGACGGACTGGTTGAACGGGCCGCCGCGCGCCGCATCAGTCCGGAGGTCATGCGGAATCCTTGGGAGAGGCGCCATGACGCTGCAGGACATTCCCTGGCTCGACTCGGCTGTATTGATCCCGCTGATTGGCATCCTGATTTCCCGGTTGCAGACACGTCATTGAGCAATGGGCCAGCGGCGTGTGCGGCGGTAAGCTCGCCTGCGCTTGATGGCGTGGCTGCTGGCCAGACACCAACCGACGCGGCGGTTTCGGTTGCGGCCGGAGCCCTGAGCATCCTGGGCCGGGAACTGCTGGAACTGGACGACCTGAGCGCGCCGCTGTTTCCGCTGTCGGCCTTGATCTATTTCGTGACGCTCCTGGTCACGCTCCGCACGAAAATGAAACGCTTCTCCTTCGCGGGCGCGCTCGTCTCGGCGAGTTTGACGCTGGCGACGGTCGCTTGTCGAATTCCGTGGGGCATCATCGGCCTGCTTTCCGCGGGGACGGTCCTGCCGTATCTCGAGTTGCGGTCCCGGCGTCAGCCGACGCGGGTGTATGTCTTGCACATGGCGTTGTTCGCCGGATTGCTGGTCGTCGGGCAATACTTCTCGGACCGGGAGGGGAGCCAGCGCGTGCATACGCTGTGGGCAATCTTGCCGCTGTTGGGAGGCGTGTTGATTCGCTCTGGAATCGTGCCGTTTCATACCTGGCTGACGGATTTATTCGATCGCGCCACGTTCGGGACGGCCCTGCTGTTCGTTACGCCGCTGTTAGGCGCGTATGCCGCGGTCCGTCTGGTAGTGCCGATCGCGCCGGATTGGGTGCTGCGGAGCATGGGCAGCGTCTCCCTGGTGACGGCGGTCTATGCTGCGGGTCTGGCAATGGTCCAGACGGAGGCCCGGCGGTTTTTCTGTTTTCTGTTTCTGAGCCACGCCTCGCTGGTGCTGGTCGGTCTCGAAACGGTGACGGCGATCGGCCTCACGGGAGGACTGTGCGTGTGGATCTCCGTCGGCTTGGGACTGACGGGATTCGGGCTGACGCTGCGGGCGTTGGAATCGCGGCACGGACATGTTTACTTCGATGACTTTCACGGATTATACGACCACATGCCCACGCTGGCCGTATATTATGTGCTGACCGGGCTGGCCTGCGTCGGGTTTCCGGGAACACTCGGGTTCATCGGCACGGAACTGCTCGTGGACGGAGCGGTCGCCGCCTATCCTCTGACCGGCGTGGCGGTGATTGTCGCGGCGGCGCTCAACAGTATTTCGGTGATCAAAACGTATTTCATTTTGTTCACCGGAACGCGTCATCTCACGTCGATTTCGTTGATCTCCAGGCAACGCGAACGCGCGGCCGTGCTGGTGATGGCGGCTTTGATTCTCCTGGGAGGATTGTTTCCGCAGCCCGGCGTGGCTTCGCGTTACCGCGTTGCAGAACGGCTCTTGGAGGAGCGGGTCAAATCGGCGGGAGACCGTCCCGCCGAGGAAACCAGCCCACACGCCCTCTTCTGGAATGACGCCGCGGGAGAAGGGGAATCTCGGACTCATTGAACCACCACGATCTCCTGGTTCGGCTGCATTCGCAGGGCGAGCTTGTTAGACTGCCGGCATGACAGACTTGCGCCATGACGGCCGAAAGCCGGATGAACTGAGAACGATCCGTGTCACGCGACATTATCTGGGGGCTGCTCCGGGAAGTGTGCTGATCGAGGCGGGGCGAACGGCGGTACTGTGCACGGCGTCGATCGACGCTTCGCTGCCTCCCTGGAAATCGGCGGCGCTGGCCGATCCGGCGCAAGCCACCGGCTGGCTGACGGCGGAATACTCGATGCTGCCCGGCAGCACGTCACCCCGTAAAAGGCGGGAACGTGACAAACAGGACGGCCGCTCGACAGAAATTCAGCGGTTAATCGGGCGAAGTCTGCGGGCCGCGGTCGACTTTCGAGCGCTGGGAGCGCGCACGATTACCATTGATTGTGACGTGCTGCAAGCCGACGGAGGCACGCGAACGGCGAGCATCACCGGCGGATTCATCTCGCTGTGCGATGCGCTGGCCTCAATTCGGCAAGAACTTCCGGTGGAGCGTCCCGTATTGATCAGCAGCGTCTCCGCCATCAGCGTGGGAGTGGTGGCCGGCCAGGCCGTGGTCGATCTCGATTATGTGGAAGACAGCCAGGCGGAGGTGGACCTGAACGTAGTCCTGACCGGAGCCGGGGATTTTATCGAAGTGCAAGGCACGGCCGAGGGGAAGCCGTTTGGTCGTAAGTTGTTGGACCGCCAGCTCGATTTGGCGGTCGGGGCGGCGGCGGAACTGACGCGAATCCAGCGGGACGCGTTGGGCGCGGAATGGCCTCTGGACAAAAATCCGCAAACCTGATAAATCCCCGCCTTCCCCGGAAATTCTCTCAAGTTTCGACGTTGTGCAGCCGACGGGTCCGACCTGTCGCGGCGGACGTGCTGAGGGAGATTTTCCGTCATGGAAAATGTACCCCGGTCATTGAAGACCCCTGTTCGGCCAATCAAGGGAGTGTGCCGTGCGAACCGTTTCCTGCCGAGTTCTCTGTTGTGCCCTGGGTTGGCTGGCGTTGACCGCCACCTCGTCGGCGGGGCGCATTGAGGCCGTTCGTGGCAAGGCCTATCGCCTCACGAAGGAGCACGGCCCCTGGATGATCATGGTGACGACGTTTCGGGACGTCGACGACGACGATGACCGGAAAACCGCCGGGTTGACGGCCCAGGAAGCCGCGGACGAGTTGGTGTATGAATTGCGGAAATGGGGATTGCCGGCGTACAGCTATTCGCAGGCCGCGGAAAAGGCGGAAATTGAAACGGTCGACCGCCAGGGACGGCAGGACAAGCGCGTGTACGCCGCGCAGCGCGACATGATCTGCGTCCTGGCCGGGAATTACGAAACGCAGGAAGACTCCAATGCCGGACGCACGCTGACCAAAGTGAAAAGCTTTGTGCCCACGTTCATGCAGGACAAAAAGAGCGGCGCCATCGTTCGTCAGCGGTTCGGCAAGACCAAGGACAAAACCCCGTTGGGCCCGTTTGCCAACGCGTTCTTGACCATCAATCCGCTGTTGGATCCGAAAGAAGTGGCGGCGCGAACCCCGGATACGGACCTCATCAAATTGAATTATGGCATGAAACACTCGCTGGCTGAGAATCCGGCGAAGTTCACCGTGCAGGTGGCGACGTTCTATGGCCGCTCGATGGCGCCGACCACCGGCGACGGGTTGAGCGCCCGGGAAAAGGAATTCGAAATGAAATTGGCATCCTCGCAGGAATCGACGCCGGGTGTCGTCCAGGCGAATTTGAACCTGGCCGGCGAGGACGCGATGCAATTGACCCATGAACTGCGTCGCAAGGGATTTGACGCGTGGGTGTATCATGACCGATTCACGTCCATCGTCACCGTGGGCGGGTTCGACAGCCCCCAGGATCCGCGCGTGATGGAACTCGTCAAAAATTTCGGCGCGAAGGTAAAGAAGGACCCCGCCACGGGCCAATCGGTGATCGTGGGGGAAGTGTTGACGCCAGAAAGCGGCAACCGAAAAACGGTCACCTCTCAAATGTGGGTGTTCGATCCGCAGCCCAAACTGATCGAAGTGCCCCGGCTCAAACCGTCGAAGAAATCGAAGAAGTTTTCCTAAACAGGGATCGCCCTTGAAAGCCACGATGTCGACTCACGGCTCGACGTCGAACTCGATTTGACGTTTTGAATCACCGAGCCACGCTTTCAGCCCGCATTTTCGTGGAGAAAATCGGGCTGTTTTGATTTGGTGGACGGACTTCGCCTTGCGAGAAGCGATTTCGCAACGCATGATACTAACAAATCGAACTCCGTTGATTTGTTGGTTGGATTCCGTGCAATGGCAAATCCGTCAGGCAGACGATCGACGCCGTGGGAGTTTTCCCGGCGCGAAATGTTACAGCATATTTCCCTGGGAGGGCTGGGAGTCAGTCTTCCGGGACTACTTCGCGCGGAGAGTACGCATTCCGCCGCGACGAAGTCGACCGCGGACCATCTGATCGTCGTGTTTCTGGACGGCGGTCCAAGTCATCTCGACACCTGGGATATGAAGCTCGATGCGCCGGCGGAAATTCGAGGCGAGTTTCAGCCGATTCCCAGTTCCTTGCCGGGTGTCCCCGTTTGCGAATTACTGCCGAATCTGGCCCCGCACATGCACCGCTGCGCGCTGATCAGGTCGGCGCATCACACCGTGAACAATGCGCATGCGTCGGCGGTTTACACTTCGCTGACGGGACACGATCGCGGGGAGTTCAGTTTCGGTGGGGGGACCTCCTCGCAGGACTATCCGGCGATCGGTTCGATCACCAGTGTGGCCCGCCCCCCGGAGCGACCGATTGTGCCGTTCGTGTCGCTGCCGTACATCACCAAAGAAGGGGCGGGCGGCCCTCCGCAGCCGGGCTTTTTCGCCGGGCTCCTGGGCAAATCGCGTGATCCGCTGTTTGTCTTGAATGATCCGAACTCGCCGAATTTCACCATTCCGGAACTGACGTTGGCGAGCGACGTCAATTCGTCGCGGTTGAATCAGCGGCGCAGTTTGCAAAACCAGTTGGATCAACATCTGGGAGCGCAGGCGTCACGTTCCGTTTCGGGAGTGACGGGTTTCCAGGAGCAGGCATTCAACCTGCTGAACTCGACGGCGACGCAGGAAGCGTTTCAGTTGTCCCAGGAATCCGATGGCGTGCGTCAGCGGTATGGCCGGAATATCTACGGCCAAAGCGTCTTGCTGGCGCGCCGGTTGATCGAAGCCGGCACGCGCGTGGTGACGATTTCCTGGGCGCCGGACGCCAATGCGACCTGGGACACGCATGGGCAGAATTTCAAACGTCTGCGCGGCGACTTGCTGCCGCAGTTGGATCTGGCGGTTTCGAGCCTGTTCCAGGATCTGGTCGAACGGGGCCTGTTCGAGCGGACGCTGGTGGTGGTGATGGGAGAATTTGGCCGCACGCCGAAGATCAACGCGAATGCCGGCCGCGATCATTGGAATTTCTGCTATTCGGTGTTGATGGCGGGAGGCGGAATCCAGGGCGGCGCGTTGCATGGCGCCAGCGACAAGACGGGGGCATTCCCCGCGGCGGACCCGGTGTCGCCGGCGGACATCGTGGCGACGATTTATCAGTGCTTGGGATTGTCTCCTCAGTATGAGTTTTACGATTTGCTGAAGCGGCCGTTTCGATTGGTCCCCTGGGGAGAACCTCTGGCGGGAATTCTGGCGTGAAGTTTGTTTGCAAAACCGCGAGCGAGCGCCGGGGTCGCAAGCTACGAAGAAATCGAAACCTGATTACTGGCGGTGGACGACCCAGCCGGGAGTGGTGAGGCGAATTTGCCAGAGCGTTTTGCCGGCGGTGATGTACAGCGTTTTCAGATCGGATCCGCCAAAGGTGCAGTTGGTGATGACGTCTTCCGGGACGGGAATCCGACCGAGAGGCGTACCATTCGGTTCGAAGAGATACACGCCGGGCGGGACCTCGTTGGTTTCAAAACCATGACGCGGAGTCAAGATTCCGCAGGCGATGTAGAGCCGGCCGAGCGAATCGACGCACATGCCGTCGCCGCCGCGTCCGGGCGCGAAGTCCCAGATGAGTCGCTGACGGCTGACCGTCCCTTCGGCGGACAGGTCGAACGCCCAGATTTTGCGAGCCCCCTGGGCAATGGGGCAACTGTCGACGAGATAGAGCGTTTTTTCATCGGGACTCAGCGCGATGCCGTTGGGTCGATCGATGTCGGGTTGGGTGATCAACCGTGTGACTTGACCGTGGGGATCGAGGCGATAGACCGATTCGTGATCGAGTTCCATCGTGGCACGATCCCCGTAACAGGGATCGGTGAAGAAGATCTGCCCGTTTGATCGGGCGGCAATGTCATTGGGTGAGTTGTAGCGCTTGCCGTCAAAACGATCGGTCAGCACCTGAATTTCACCGGTCTGCAAGTCAGTGCGGGTGATTCGCCGATGACCGTCGTTCGGGCCGAATTCGTTGCCCTCACAAGCGAGCAGACGGCCCTGGACATCGAATAGAAGTCCGTTGGCGCGACCGCTGGGGTGGCGAAAGACCGAGAAAAAGGCCCGGCCGGGTTCCTGTTTAAGAATGCGATTGTTGGCGATGTCGGTGAAATAAACTGTTCCGTCGGCGGCGCACGCCGGGCCTTCGGTGAACGCGACCGTCGCCGCCGGAGCGACGGCGACGCTCTGGAGGAGATTCGACGGGGGATCAAGAATGGGACACGCCATGGAAGTGAGAGGCCATCTTTGCCAGGAGTCGCGGTGGCGAAGTCCAATCGTTACATAAAATCGTCGTCTTCAAGCAGATCGCTTTCGGTGATCACGCGGTGGCCTGATTCGCGGAGAAGTTGGATGGCCTGATCGACGTCATCGACGAACAAGGCGACGGTTCCCTGTCCGCGGCAGCGGAACAAGAGCGGATAGGTGTGGTGGATATTGACTTCGCCTTTGATGAGCGTCGTGCAAATGCTGGAGAAGGGCATTTCGTCTTCGGGAAGGGCCACGCCGACGACATCGCTTTCACTGAACAGGAAGCCGGAGAGTTGCAGTTTTTCGCGGGCGCGATCGGTGTTGTTGAAAATCAGCCTCACCATGGCAAAATCGACAGAATCGACAATACTCAGGGCCAGCACGCGGACATCAATTGTCTCGAGATGCCGCATCAATTCATTGAGCTTGCCGACGCGGTTCTCGAGAAAGACGCAGAATTGCCGCAGGCAGGGCCAGTCCCGGCCCCGGAGGGTTTCGGATTCGGTCAATCCTTTGCCGCTGAAACTTTTCGCCATGGAAATATGCTATCCTTGCCGTGGGATTGTCGGAGGTGATCGCCTGACGTGGGGTTCACTGTAGGAAATGCGGAAACGAACGTCAATTGGGGTTGATTGAACGAATCGCAAGTCGTGTTGAATGACGCGATGATGACGCCACCGGAGAATTCGCGTCGACAGAGGATGGCTCACGTTTGTCGGACCTCCGCCATCACTCAACGGCTGTGATTCCTGGTGTTTCGATTGCAGCGCTGCCACAATTTTTCGGGATGATTATTCACTTGCGGTCGGGCCGCCGCGCCGGGTTAGGAACCGAGCCATGATCCGCACCTGCCTGTTCGACATGGGCAATGTGCTCCTGCACTTCAGCCATGACCGCATGTGTCAGCAGATGGGGCAACTCTGTCACAAGTCGGGGGACGACCTGCGCCGGCTGCTGTTCGATTCGGGCGTGCAATGGGAGTTCGAGCGGGGACTCCTCACCGCCGAGGAATTTCACAAGACGTTTCAGACGCTCGTCGGCATTGGAGTCGACTTTGAAGAGTTGATCCACGCGGCTTCGGACATCTTCGAACTGAATCGTCCGATGGTCCCCTTGCTGGAAGGACTGAAAAGTCACAACTACCGGCTGGTGCTGTTTTCCAATACGAGCGTCTGGCACTACCAGTTCATCCGCAAACGGTACGAAGTTCTGGATTATTTCGACGATTGCGTGCTGTCGTACGAAGTCGGGGCGATCAAGCCGGAGCCGGAAATGTACCAAGCCGGACTGCGGACCATTCGCTGCGCACCGCAGGAATGCTTTTACACGGACGACATTCCGCGGTATGTCGAAGCCGGGAGGAAATTCGGCTTCGACGCGGAGGTCTTCACCGACACGGACCATCTGTCGCGGTTGCTGACGGCTCGCGGCGTGTCGTGGTGACCTCGTGGTCATCAGGCTCTGAATGGAGCGATTGGCTCCTGTCGTGCAGATTTTCCGTTCGGCGCGGGTCTCCCGATCCCGCCGGCTTTCGCTGTTCGGCGCGGGTCTCCTGACCCCGCCGTCCTTTCTTGGCGGTCTCCTGACCGCTGCTTTTCGTGCAATCCGTCGAATCAAAGCTAAGGCACGGGTCGGGAGACCAGAAGACGAAGACGGCGGGGTCGGGAGACCCGCGCCGAACGGAGGAAAAGAGATCCGCGGCGAACAGGATCAGGTGATTCGCATTTGCCAGGCGACTGTGATATCGTCAAAATTCTCGCGCTGCTCGTTCACGGCATCCATCGAGTTACGCCATGTGCGGAATTGTCGGCCTCTTGGTTCGCAAGCCCCAATTGCGGGCTTCGCTGGGGGAATATGTCACCCCCATGCTGGATTGCATGGGCAGCCGGGGGCCCGATTCGGCGGGGCTAGCCGTATTTCACGACCTCCTTCCCGAGACTCAACGGCGGTTCAGCCTGTTCACCGCGGATAAAGCGTTCGACTGGAAAGAATTCTTCCGTCGATTTCATGCGGAAGTGCTGCCATCGGGAACGATGGAGGCGGTCGAGAGTCATGCATCGATCATCTGCGAAGCGGAACCAGAGTGTGTGCGCGGATGGTTGAGAGAGACATTCCCGTCCGTGAAATTGCTGTCGGTCGGGCGGTCGATTGATCTGTTTAAGGACGAGGGCCATCCGCGAGACATCGCCGAGCGATACCAGTTTCCGAAATTAAACGCCACGCATGCGGTCGGGCACACCCGGATGGCGACGGAATCGGCCGTGTCGCCGGCTCACGCTCACCCGTTCACGGCGGGAGAAGACTTCTGCCTCGTGCACAACGGATCGCTGTCGAACCCGTACAGCATTCGCCGGAAACTGGAGCGCAAAGGGATCGAATTTGAGACCGACAACGACACGGAAGCGGGCTGCCGGTTCATCGAATGGCGTCTGCGGTCGGGCGATACGCTGGAAAGGGCGATCGAGCAGTCGTTTCATGAATTGGACGGGTTCTTCACGTTTCTGATGGCGACCGCGGACAAAATGCTGCTCGTGCGGGATGCGTTCGCGTGCAAGCCCGCCGTGGCGGCGGAGACGGACGATTACGTCGCCGTTTCCTCGGAATTTCGGTCGTTGGCTCATCTTCCCGGCATTCAGCACGCGCATGTTTTCGAGCCGATGCCGGAGCAGATTTACTCGTGGGCGGTATGAAAAGCCGGTTCCTCGCCAAGACGCTAAGGCGCCAAGCTTCGCAAAGGAAACTCAGAGTGAACCGTGTGAAGAACTCTTGTCTGAAACGTTTTTCAATTCTCAGCGCACTTTGCGACTCCGCGCCTTGGCGTGAGAGCCTTTGTTTTTCCTGGAAGATATAAGGGGCGGGTGTTGAATCAGCTTTCCGAGCCTCCACTGAAAGAATTTGACCTCGCCCGCACGACGGTTCGCGAGATCAACCAATTCCTGCATCATGAACTCGCCGGCAGTGGAGTCGAGCAGGTTGAGATCCTCAATCCGAACGGCTTGCACAGCATCGCGGTCGGACTCGATGCGCCGATTGACTTGCAGATTCGCGGCCATGCCGGGTATTTCATCGGCGGAATGAATAAGCAGGCACGCATCACGGTGCACGGCAATGTCGGCTGGAGCGTGGCGGAAAACATGATGTCCGGCCGGGTGCATGTGCATGGGCAGGCGTCGGAATCGGCGGGCGCCTCGGCGCGCGGGGGGCTGTTAATTATCGATGGGGATGCGTCGTCGCGCTGCGCGATTTCTTTGAAAGGGGGCGACGTGGTCGTCGGGGGGAGCGTGGGGCACTTCTCGGCGTTCATGGCGCAGGCGGGAAATCTGGTGATCTGCGGCGACGCGGGCCCGAACCTGGGAGACTCGCTCTATGAAGCGAGAATTTACGTGCGGGGGAAAATCCACAGTTTGGGGTCGGACGCGAAAATCGAGCCGATGACGGACCGTGATTGTGAAACGGTGCAGCGGCTGTTGGATGCGGCGGGGTTTTCACAGGACCCGCGCGAGTTCCAGTGCGTGGCGTCGGCGCGGACGCTGTATCACTGGAACGCGGACGCGCACCAGGAGTATTAACGGGGCAAGGGTTCAGAGTCGAGAGTTGAGGGACAGACAAGCCATGAATTGGTCGACTAGGGTGGCGAGTAGGATGGCGTCGCATGCCGCAGGCGGTTTCACAGGCCCGAAACTCTCTCCCCTCCATCATTGCGGAGCCATTTCGTGAATCGGTCGATTTATCGTGAAGAAAGCGCGTCGTTCGATTCGGGCGTATTGCATTACATCCGGCAGGCGGCAGAGCACGGCCTCTATGAAATCCGCGGCATGGGGGCCAAGCGGCGTCTGCCGACCTTTGACGACCTGGTGCTTTTGACCGCATCGGCATCGCGGTATCCGCTGGAAGGCTATCGGGAAAAGTGCGTCTCGAAAACGGTGCTGGGGACTCGGTTCGCGAAGCAACCGATCGAACTGGAAATCCCGATCACCATCGCCGGGATGAGTTTTGGCGCACTCTCGGCGAATGTGAAAGAGGCGTTGGGTCGGGCGGCAACGGACATGGGAACGTCGACGACGACCGGCGACGGCGGGATGACGCCCGAGGAGCGTCAGTCTTCCAAGACGCTCGTTTATCAATGTCTGCCGTCGCGGTACGGGTTTGACCCGGACGACGTGCGGCGCGCGGATGCAATCGAAATCGTGATCGGCCAGGGGGCCAAACCCGGCGGCGGCGGGATGCTCTTGGGGCAGAAGATCAGCCCGCGCGTGGCGAACATGCGGACGTTGCCGGAAGGGATCGATCAGCGTTCGGCGTGCCGGCATCCCGATTGGACAGGGCCGGACGATTTGACGATCAAAATCGAGGAATTGCGAGAGATCACCGACTGGCGGATTCCGATTTATGTGAAGCTGGGAGCGACGCGCGTGCGGGAAGATGTGAAGCTCGCGGTGAAATCCGGGGCCGATGTCGTCGTGATCGACGGCATGCAAGGAGGGACGGCGGCGACGCAGCAAGTGTTTATTGAGCATGCGGGAATTCCAACGCTGGCCGCGCTGCCGCTCGCAGTCGAAGCGCTGGAAGAGATGAACGTCTACGGGGAAGTGCAGTTGATCATCTCGGGCGGGATTCGAACCGGTGCCGATGTGGCGAAGGCCTTGGCGCTCGGAGCGGATGCGGTGTCGATCGGACAAGGAGTGCTGATCGCGCTCGGCTGCAATGACGATTCGTATCAACAGAATGGCCAGCGCATCGATGCCGGTGAAGATTATGCGAAACTGGGGACGGCGGCCGGTTATTGCCATCATTGCCATACGGGCCGCTGCCCGGTGGGCATTACCACTCAAGATCCGGTGCTGGAGCAGCGCTTGCAGCCGGAGGTGGGCGCGAAGTGGCTGAAGAATTATCTCAAAGTGCTCACGATGGAACTGACGACGCTGGCCCGCGCGTGCGGGAAATCGGACGTGCATCACTTGGAGCGTGAGGACCTGGTGGCGCTCACGATCGAAGCGGCTGCGATGGCGAAGGTGCCGTTGGCAGGAACGAATTGGATTCCCGGTCGGGGTGGCGCCCTTTAGCAACGCTTGTCGGAGATATCGTTCGACGGAGGGTCTTAATTCGGCGGCGCGTTTGGCTCGGGTCTCCCGACCCCGCCGTCTTTTTTTTGCGGTCTCCTGACCGCTGCTTTTCGTGAAACCCGTTGAATCAAAACCAAGGCACGGGTCGGGAGACCCGGAAAACCAGAACGGCGGGGTCGGGAGACCCGCGCCAAACGAAAGCCCCGGTCCGAACGAAAGAACGAGAGCCGAACGAAGCACAAATAAGCCCAGACGTCATGCTTTCGCGGCGGGAAGCTCGCCGGTAGGATACAACCCTTCCCGCGGAGGCGCTCCCGCTGATCAAGACCCTGAAGGGCCGGCGATGACTACGCGCGACGAGATGCGGAAACGGCTGCAGGACGACGAGATCGCGTACCTGCTGGTGCAGTTCGTCGACATTCACGGCGCGGCGAAGTGCAAGATGGTGCCGGCGAGCGAACTCGATACGGTGATCGATGTCGGGGCCGGTTTCGCCGGAGGAGCCGTGTGGGGCAGCGGGCAGGGACCGCACTCGCATGACCTGATGGCGCGGATTGATCTGGAGACGTACACGCCGCTGCCGTGGTTGCCGAATACGGCCCGATTTGCGGCGAACATCTTTGTCGATGATCAACCCCACTCATTCTGTGCACGCACGAACCTGATCCGGGTGCTGTCGCAATTACAGTCAGCGGGATTCACGCTGAATGTCGGGATGGAGCCGGAGTTTTTTCTCGTCACGCGAAATGCCGACGGTTCGATTTCGCCGTGGGACCCGGACGGGATCGATACTTTGGCGAAGCCCTGCTACGACTTCCGGGGGCTCGCGCCGGCAATCGAATTCTTGCAGGATTTGACGGCCGGACTGAATCAGTTGGGCTGGGGCGTCTATCAATGCGACCATGAAGACGCCAACGGCCAGTTTGAAGTCAATTTCGCATTCGCCGACGCGCTGACGACCGCCGACCGTGTCACGTTTTTCAAGATGACGACGTCGCAGGTGGCGAAGAAATACGGCGCGATCGCCACGCACATGCCGAAACCGTTCTCGGATCGGACCGGCAGCGGACTGCACGCCCATTTTTCGCTGGCGGATGCGGAGTCGGGCAAGAACGTCTTTGTCGATCCAAACGATCGGCGCGGGTTGGGACATTCGACGCTGGGGTATCACTTCCTCGCGGGCGTGCTGCATCATGCCCGCGCGCTGGCGGCGGTGACGAACCCAACCGTCAATTGTTACAAGCGGCTGAAACTGGGACGGGGACTGCTTTCGAGTCGATCGGGGTTCACCTGGGTGCCCGCGTTCGCCAGCTATGGCGACAACAATCGGACACAGATGATTCGCAGCGCCGGGCCGGGACATCTTGAGGACCGGACGATGTCGTCGGGTTGCAATCCTTACCTGGCGCTCGCCGCATTGGCAGCAGCCGGTTGGGATGGCGTGATGCGCAAACTTGAGCCGTGCGAACCCAACTTAGGGAACTTATACGACAAGTCGTTGGAGGAGATCCAATCGAGTGGGATCGCGATCTTGCCGCAATCGCTTCACGAAGCGCTGGATTGCCTCCAGCAAGACGCGGTGATCTTGGAATCGCTCGGCCCGATCGCGGACGTTTATCTGAGCCTGAAGCAGCAAGAGTGGGAAACCTATGACCGGCAGGTGTCGGATTGGGAAGTTCAGCAGTATTTGACGTTTTTTTAATCGCAGCAGACCGGGGGGCGCGGCTCGTCGGTTTTAGCGGGTGAGATTCAGAGATGTCATTCCAAATTGAATGCCCGAATTGCGGGCCGCGGGGCGTGTGGGAGTTTCACTTCAGCGGGCCGGCGGGAGGCGAGCGGCCGCCACAGGAGGCGGATCCGAAGACGTGGACCGATTATCTTTACAACAAATCGAACACGCGCGGTGTCCAAACGGAATGGTGGTACCATCGGTCGGCCTGCAAGTTGTGGTTTCTAGTCGAGCGGAACACGGCGACGAATGAAGTGTTCGGCTCACAGCGGTACGATCCAAAGGTCCAAGCCGGAACTGAGAATCCGGACGGAAAACAAGGAACACCCCAACCGTGATTGCTTGGAAGTCCGATTGAACGGCAAACGAGTCGGGAGCGGAGATTGGTCTTGTCGCCGGTGTCAGCAAAAAGACTGTTGCATCCAGTGAAAAAGCCGACCTCTTTATTCGGTGGATTGACATCGCGGCGAGATCCAAAGAAAGGTTCACGTGATGGAGAGATTGCAAGGTCGGCGGCTTCAAATCAAAAGCAAAACCGCTCGGAAGAATGGCGTTGCATTAATTGCCTCGAATCATAACATGAAGAAAAGGACAGACGGGTGACTGACAGTTCACGTGCGGCGTCGGAGCCGTGCCGGTTTACGTTCGAGGACGACGATCGAGGCGAAATCCGGGCAGACGATTGCCGGCGCGTGCATGACGCCGGAATTCACGACTCTCGCGCAGCTCAAATACCATCGGCCGCGCGGATTGTTTTACGCGACGGTCGCTGCCCCAATTGCTTGTGCACGGTCAACGGCGAGCCGAATGTGCGCATCTGCACGCGGACGGCGTCGGCAAATGATGCCGTTAAGACGCAGAACGCCTGGCCCGGCGTGAAATTCGATCTGCTGTCGATTTTCAGCTCGCTCGATCGTTGGATGCCGGTCGGGTTTACTACAAGTCGATGTACAAGCCGCGCGCTCTGGCCGGTTTGAAGCAGTGATTCGGCGCATCGCCGGGTTGGGAAGGTCGACGTCGAGCGTGGCGGCGACGGACATTACGACAAAGTCAACCTGTTCACCGACGTTGCGGTGGTCGGCGGCGGCTGGGCGGGAATGCATGCGGCGTTGGCGGCCGCGGACGCCGGGGCGGAAGTCGTGCTGATCGATGAACAGACCGAACTGGGCGGGCATGTCCGCCACGATCCCGATCTCGCGCCGGGAGATTTGCCGGCGGTGATTGAGCGGGTGAAAACTCACGCCCGGATCAAGGTGCTCCAGGAAACGCTCAACTTCGGGCTCTATGAAGGACATTATCTGGCGGCGCAGCGTGCGCAACGGATGTACCGCATGCGGGCCGGGCAGGTGATCGTCGCGACGGGGGGTTGGGAACGGCCGTTCGTGTTCGAGAACAACGATCGGCCGGGAATTCTGCTGGCGAGCGCGGTTCAGCGTTTGATTCATCTGGATCGGTGCCGACTGGATGGACCGGCCGTGATCGTGACCGACAATCCGCAAGGGTATCGCGTGGCGCGGCAACTGGCGAACGCCGGCACGCCGATCGCGGCCGTCGTCGATTTGCAAGAGTCTCCGTCGGGTTCCGCCGAAGGTTTGCCAGGCACGGGGAAAATGATTCTGTCCCTCAGGGACGACGCACGTCACCGGAGCGGTGATCGGGTCGGGAGTGAACGCGGCGGGACGGGAGATCGTCCCCTGCCGGTGGATCGTGGAGGCGATCGGATTCAATCCGGCGACCTCGCTGCTTTATCAAGCAGGCTGCGCTGGTACATGATCCAGAGTTTGATCATCCTCGTGTCAAAGCCTATGCCCAGGGTGTGCAGTCGGCAGGGGCGGTGAACGGTACACATGATCCGAGTTGCGGCGGCTGGGAAGGACGCATCGCGGTTGGCGGCGGCGAGCCGCAGTGCGGCCCGACGATGCCATGCTGGCGCAACAGATCCAGGGAGAGAGGGCGGCAAAACCGCGAGCAAGCGATGATCTCCGGCGGTGCAGGGCCCTATGTGACGCCAACGAGCGAGAAGAAAAAATTCGTTTGTCTCTGCGAGGACGTCACCGAAAAAGATGTGTACGCACGCCATCGATGAAGGCTATGCGAACATCGAGACGCTGAAACGCTATTCGACGATCAGCATGGGGCCCCGCCAGGGAAAGATGTGCCAGGCCGCGGCGGTGCGTCGCGCTCGGCACAATGGCGTTTCGATCGGCCACCGGCACGACAACGCGTCCGCCGGAACAACCGGTGCCGTTGGGCGTGCTGGCCGGGAAATCCGTTCATTTCAGCTTAGTTCGCCGCACGGCGATGCACGATTGGCACGAACAGGCAGGGGCGAAATTCCTTGATGCCGGGACTTGGAAGCGCCCCGAACATTATGGCGATCCGCAGGCGGAATATACCGCCGTGCGGCCGCGTCGGGTTGATGACGTATCGACGCTGGGCAAGATCAATTGCGGGGCAAGGACGTCGTCAAGTTTTTGGAGTTCGTCTATCCCAATCGTTTTGAAAAGCTCGCCGTTGGAAGATTGCGCTACGGAGTCATCTGCGATGAAGCGGGCATTCTGCTCGATGACGGAACGATTGCCCGGTTGGGACCGGAACGATTTTTCCTGACGACGACGACCGGCAACGCGGATGCAATCGACAGCTGGTTCCGTTCCTGGCTGATCCGACGGCCTGACTGGGACGTGCGATTGACGAATGTGTCGACCGGTTACGCGGCGATGAATCTGGCCGGACCGAAAGCGCGCGATGTCCTGACCAAAGTGACATCGTCGGAGATTTCCGCAGAGAAATTTCCCTATCTGGCCGCCGGGGAATTCGAAATCGCGGGGGTGCCGGCGGTCGTGCTGCGGCTGGGATTTGTCGGGGAACAGGGTTTCGAAATTCATGTGCCGACGCAGTATGGACTGCATGTCTGGAAATCGCTGGTGTCTGCGGGCGAGTCTGAGAGAATCCAACCGTTCGGGGTGGAAGCGCAGCGACGGCTGCGACTGGAAAAGAAGCATCTGCTGCCCGGCGTCGACACCGACGCGCTGTCCAATCTGTATGACGCCGATTTGCCGTGGATCGTGAAGCTCGACAAGGAAGATTTCATCGGCCGCTGGTCGCTGCACCGCGCTCAGCAGCAGGGATGCCGGCAGAAACTGATCGGATTTCGCCTGGAAGGAACCAGCGTGCCGGATGAAGCATCGCTGGTGATTCATAAGGGAAAACTCGGCGGTCGAGTGACTTCAGCCCGGTATTCACCACATGTGGACGCTGTGATCGGCCTCGCCTGGGTGCCAGCGGACCAGTCGCGGAATGGGGATCGAATCGAGATCCGCTGCAATGGCCAAAGTTTACAGGCAGTGATTCAGGAAGAACCGTTTTACGATCCGGCGGGGATCAAACTGAAGAGTTGACATGGCGAAAGGGCGTGCATGAGTTCACCGCTGGCAACGGGGCCGTTGATTCCCGTCCATCGCCAGGCCGGCGCAAAAATCGACATGGTTTCCGGTTGGGAAACGGCGGTCAAGTATCCGTCGGAACCTGCCCCCACCGGGAATGCGCTGATCGATCTCACGGGTCGTACGGTTTGTGAAATCAATGGTCCGGGTGCGAGCGCGATCTTGCGATCGCTTTGCGGCGGAGAGACGGCGATTCGCACCATTCTGACGATCCAGGATCGCGACGTGTACCGATTGACGGATGTGCGGGCCATTGCCATCGGCGGCGAAGTCCTCGATGGCGCGGTCAATGTCACCGGCGGTTGGGCGTCGATCGGCCTGTATGGGCCGCAAGCGGTGGAGATTCTGCAAAAGGTCACGGCGATTGACCTGCGCGACCGGTCGCTGGGAATTGGCCGCTGCGCACAAGGCCCGGTGTTCGGCGTGAATGTCTTGTTCGGACGGTTTGCCAATCATTACCAGTTACACGCGTGCCCTGACATGACGCAATTTTTGTGGGAAGTGTTGTTGGATGCCGGCGAGGAATTCGATTTGAAACCCGCTGGCAGGAATTGGCTGGGATAAGACGGCATCTCGCATCGTTGTAGAGAGAGAGAGAGAGAGAGAGAGAGAGAGAGAAGCAGAAATGCCGAGAGAAACCTTCCTCGATTGCTATTCCCTGCGACCTCTGCGTCTCGGCGAGAGACTGGTTTGAGCATTTGATTGTTTTTGTCGCCAATCAGGAGGAGTACCGTCTGTGGTCAAGCAGCGCATGTGGCGTGATCATCCGCTGAAGGAGAGCTATGACGTCGTCATCATCGGTGGGGGCGTGCATGGGCTGGCCACGGCGTATTACCTCACGCAGCGCGGGGTGAAGAACATCGCCGTGCTCGAAGCGAAGTACATCGGCTTCGGCGGTTCAGGGCGGAATACGGCGATTGTCCGGTCAAATTATCGCACGCCGGAGGGGATCGCATTTTACGATCATTCCGTGAAACTGTATGAGCAACTCGCCGCCGACCTCGATTTCAACGTGATGTTTTCGCAGCACGGGCATCTGACGCTGGCGCACAATGAGCGCGGCGTGACCGGACTGCGGGAGCGGGCCAATACGAATCAGTTGATGGGGGTCAATTCCCGGCTGATTACGCCGAAAGAGATCAAAGAACTTTGTCCGCACATGAACGTCTTCGGTCCGCAACGATTCCCGATCATGGCGGCCTTGTATCATCCGCCCGGCGGCATCATCCGGCACGACGCCGTCGTGTGGGCTTACGCGCGCGGGGTCGATCGCGGCGGCGGCGAGGTCCATCAACAGACGGAAGTGCAGGGGATCGAGCGGACCAACGGGAAAATCTCCGGAGTCGTCACCAATCGCGGCAAAATCAAAACGGGAACGGTGGTAAACGCCACGGCGGGTTATGCCAGCACGATCTGCCAACTGGTCGACTTGCAGATCCCGCTCGAAACGCACCCCTTGCAGGCGGCGGTGACGGAACCGCTCAAACCGTGGTTGAATCAGGTGATCGTTTCATCCACGCTGCACGTGTATGTTTCTCAATCCGATCGCGGGGAACTGGTGCTGGGGGCGGAAGTCGACGATTACAGCAGTTATTCGCTGCGGGGAACGCTGAATTTTGCGGAAGGGGCGGCGACGCATCTCCTCGAGCTCTTTCCCTTCCTGGCGAACGTGAAACTGCTCAGACAATGGGCCGGTCTGTGCGATATGACGCCTGATTACTCGCCAATCATCAGCGAAGTGCCAGACGTTCCCGGTTTCTATCTGACCGTGGGCTGGGGGACGTATGGTTTCAAGGCGGGGCCGGCGTCGGGGCATTTGTTGGCTGAGCTGATCGCCACGCAACAGACTCCGTCGAAACTGGAAGCGTTTTCGATCACCCGCTTCGCGGAGGACCGATTGGTCGGCGAGAAAGCGGCGGCGTCGGTATCGCATTGAACGAGTTCCTCAAGTACGCCAGCGCTCCGATAAGGTGAATGACGTTGCGATGAAGTTGCAGTCCATCACCAATTTCGGACGGAATCGGTCGTTTACCGCCGCTGTGCACGAGCCGCGCAGCGAAGCCGAGGTGCTTGCCGTCCTGGCCAGCTGCGCGGGGCGATCGATTCGAGCGGTCGGCCGGCTGCACTCGTGGAGCGAGGTGATTCTTGCGGACGACGTGCTCATTGATCTCCGGCACATGCAGGGCGTGCGGATCGAGGATCGCGAGGGACGACCCTGGGTGACAGTCGAGGCGGGTTGCCAGATCAAGCGGTTGCTGGCCGAACTTGACCAGCATGGATTGACGATGCCGTCCATCGGGCTGATCACCGAGCAAACGATTGCCGGAGCGATGTCGACTGGAACTCATGGTTCGGGCAAACATTGCTTGTCCCACTATGCGGAAGAAATTCGACTGGCGACCTACGATGCGGAGACAGGAATTCCGGTGGTGAGCATCATCACCGATGGGGAAGAACTGCGAGCGGCACGCTGTTCTCTCGGGGCGCTGGGCATCATGGTCTCGATCGGCTTCTGGGCGAGGCCGGCTTACCGCGTGGAGGAGTTTGTCGAACTGTATGATCGCCTGGACGATGTCTTGGCGAAAGAAGCCGATTATCCTTTGCAGCAGTTCTTTTTAATTCCGTGGCGTTGGAAGTACTTCGGCCAGCATCGCCGGGAGACGGACCGGCCGCGCAGCCTGCTGGCGGGTGTGTATCGCTGGTATTTTTTTCTGTCGATCGACGTGCTGATGCACTTATGGTTTTTGCTACTGTGCCGTGTGGTGCGCAGCGCCCGCTTTTCGAAGTTTTTCTTTCGACACATCGCGTCGAAAATGGTCATTCGCAATTGGCAGGTGGTGGATCGGTCTCAAGCACAGCTGATTATGGAACACGAGTTGTTCCGGCACATCGAAATCGAAATGTTCGTCCGGCGTCCGCAACTCGACGATTCTTTGTCCTACGTGATTGAACTGCTGCAACATTTCGACGGAGACGCAACGGCTCTTCCCGAGACGAGGCGGGCGCAATTGCAGGAGGCCGGATTGCTGAAGGACCTGGATCGCGCGCGGGGAAGTTACACCCATCAATACATGATCTGCGTGCGCCGCATCCTGCCGGACAACACGTTGATTTCGATGACGAGCGGCGGCGACGAGTCGTGGTATTCGTTGAGCTTCATCAGTTACGCGAGTCCCGGGGATCGGCGCGGCTTCTACACTTTTGCGGAACAGCTCTGCCGGACCATGGTGGCGTTGTTTCGGTCTCGTCCGCACTGGGGAAAATACTGCCCGCTGACCAAGGACGAGGTCGAACAGCTGTACCCGAATCTGCCGGCCTTCCGTCGCGTGTGTGATCGCTATGATCGCCCGGGAATTTTTCGCAATCAGTGGCTGAAGACAATCGTGCTTGCCGATCAGGAAACGAGTTCGGAACCGAATGGTCGATCGAGATGAGCGCTGGTGGGAATTGAGCTTGGTACACTGTCTCGCATGAGAACCAGATTCGCGTCCGTGCTGTTCATTGTCTTCGTTATGGGCTGCGGCCGGCCGGCCGGACATCCCGACGAAGCCGCCGCGGTGGAGGCGATTCAGCGGTTGGGCGGCAAGGTCGACTATGACGGCGAGGGAGCAGATCGGCGGGTGGTGAAAGTCTATCTTCACCAGACCCCCGTGACGGACGATGACCTCGCCGTCTTGGAGAAGCTTCCCAAGCTGAGGAATTTGTTTCTCGGCCAAACGAAAATCGGTGACCCGGGGCTGATTCACCTGGAACAGGCGACGGAATTGGAAACGCTCAGCGTGAACGCGACGAACGTCACGGACGCCGGGCTGAAGTCGTTGGATGGACGGAAGAATCTGAAGACATTGAACTTACAAGAGACGCGGGTGACAGCGGCGGGAGTCGCTCAATTGCGAAAATCGCTGCCGACGGCGAAGATCGCCCGGTAACCACAGGCAAATCGAATTGGTCGGCAGGATTTTCAGAAGGACATGACGTGAAATCGGATCTGGATCGGTTGATGACGGAGCGAAAGATCGATCAGTTGGTGGTCTTCGGACCGGACGGCCTCGGGGCCGTCAATGCGGCATTCAATTATTTCGTCGGCGGACGGCACATCGTCGGAATGGTGGTCAAGCAGCGGGGACAGAAACCGCTGTTGATCCATGGCGTGATGGAGCGAGACGATGCGGCCCAGACCGGACTCGAACTGATTGAGAACACGCGCTGGAACCTCAAGGAAATCCAGCAGCAGTTCACCGACCCGTTCGCGGCGCGGGTGGAGCTCAACCGTCAGATGTTTCACGATCTGGGAATCACGGGTCGCGTGGCGTTTTACGGCGTGGCGGAAGTCGGATCGGTCACGGCGCTGTTACGCGAACTGTCGAAGCAGATCCCGGGATTGATCGTGCTGGCGGAGGGCTATCGCGACGTCATTCAACAGGCGCGCGAGACGAAAGACGACGAAGAGCTCAAACTGATGGCCGAGGTCGGCCGTGCGACATGCGAAGTCGTCGCTCAAACCCGGCAGTTTTTGCAGTCGCACGCGGTGAACGAGGAAACACTGCAGAAAAACGACGGCACGCCGCTGACGATCGGCGACGTCAAGCGACACGTTCGCCGGCTGTTGATCGATCAGGATCTGGAACATCCTGGGGATTTCATTTTTTCGCAGGGGCGTGACGCCGGGGTGCCGCACAATCATGGAAACCCCGACGACCCGGTGCGGCTCGGCAAAACGCTGATTTTCGACATCTACCCGCGGCGCAAGGGGGGGTATTTCCATGACATGACACGCACCTGGTGCCTGGGGTACGCGCCGCGCGAGGTGCAGCAGGCGTATGACGACGTGGCCCACTGTTTTCAGTCCGTCGTCGATAAGTTGCACGTCGGCCAGCGTACGTACCTGCTGCAGCAATTGACCTGCGATATCTTTGAATCCGTCGGCCGGCCGACGATCCGGCAGGACCCCAAACGGCACTTCGGTTACATTCACAGTTTAGGGCATGGCTTGGGGTTGGATGTGCACGAACTGCCGAGTTGCCCGACGTTTTCTGACGCCGGTCAACAAATTGAACATGGAACGATCATCACGGTCGAACCAGGGTTGTATTATCCGGACGAGGGCTTCGGCATCCGGATCGAGGACACCTATGTGATTGATCACGAGGGATTGGTGCGCAGCTTGACGCCCTGCTCGCGGGAACTCGTGGTGCCAATGTGAGTCGCTGCGCCGTGCCGCACGTAGGGAATCAAGACGCATGCAGTTACCTCCGGTGAAGAAGCTGTTTGCCGCGCTATTGGCGGTGGTGGGAGCCGGGCTCCTGGTCTGGACCTTTTTTTTATGTCAGAGCGCGGTCGGTAGCGTCTATCCCGCACGCCGGGACGCGCGGATCGTGGCGAACATCGCCAAGGGAGGAAAATTCGCTCCCATCTTTTCCTTCGAAGAGAAGGGCATGGTCTTGCGCGTGCAAAGCCGTTTCTTAAGGGCATCGGAATTTCCCATCGACTCCATGGTCGACATCACGTTCAATCCGACGAATCCCATGGAAGCGGAAATCTATGATTTCGGAACGCTGTGGGGTCTTCCGCTCGGGGTAGGCATTCTCGGCGCGGTGCTGCTGGGAATCGGGGTCGTGGTGTACGCCCCTAGGCGGCCTCGCGCCGATTCGAAAGCGCCCGCGTCCAGGAAAAAAACTCGCCGCTGAGACAGAGTTGCGAGGAGCCCGGCGTCGCCTTCGGTCGACTTTCCGCGATTGGAATGCTAGGTTTTAGGGCCTGCCCGCGCTCGATGCCGGCCCGGTTTTTTTTCTGTGAAAATCAGGCGAGATTGTCCCTGCAAAGGATGTATTCGATGACACGCTGGACGATGGTCGTGTATGTGTTGCTGGCTCCGTCGTTGCTCCTGGCGGCTGACGCGGCGCAACCGCTGGTGTCCGGGATGAAGAATCCCGAATCAGTCTGCCTCGGCTCGGACGGGACGATTTACGTCACGGAAATCGGTGAATTCGGCAAGGATGGCGACGGCAAAGTCACGATCGTGCGCGACGGCAAACTGGTCCCGTTCGCGGAAGGCCTGGACGATCCGAAAGGCATCGTGGCCTTTCAATCGGCGTTGTATGTGACGGATAAAACCAAGGTGGTGAAGATCGATGCGTCGGGAAAAGTGACGACCTTCGCCGCCGCAAGCGTGTTTCCGATGACTCCGCAATTTCTGAATGATATCGCCATCGAACCGACGAAGGGGACGTTGTTCGTCAGTGATTCGGGAGATTTGATGGGCTCGGGAGGAGCGGTGTTCAGCATCGATGTGAAAACCGGCAAGACGGGCCTGGTGATCGACGAGAAAAAATTGCCCGGATTGAAGACCCCCAACGGCTTGGCCCTCGACGGAACTGATCATCTCCTGCTGGTCGACTTTGCCAGCGGGGTGCTGCACCGGATCAAACTGGCGGATCAGTCTTCTGAAAAGGTGGCCGACGGATTCGACGGCGGAGACGGCCTGACGTGGGACAAAAAGGGTCGGCTGTTCGTCACCTCCTGGAAAACGGGGCAAGTCTTTGTGATTCCCAAACTGGGCGAGAAGCCAATCTTGCTGTCGCCGAAATTTGAACAAGCGGCTGACAGCTGTCTGGATGCCAAATCGGAAAATGTCCTGATTCCCGACATGAAGGCCGGAACGTTGACCGCCGTGCCGGTTTCGCTTCCGTAATTTTTGACCGCATGTCGAATGATCTTCTGGAAGCCCGACGCGCAAGCGAGGGAAAATCCACCAGAGCCCCTCGCTCGCGCGTCGGGCTTTTGAAATTGATCGTCAAGGCGGGAGTTGGGCCGCCGGCGGCACACTCATCATTCAAGGAGGGCGACGCATGAGCGACTCGAATACCAATCCACTACTGGCCACGGCGGGCCTGCCGGACTATGCGGCCATTCAGCCGGAGCATGTCGTCCCCGCGGTGAAACAGCGATTAGCCGAGGGCTTGGAGAAGCTGGAAGCGGTGGAAAAATCGGCGGGCCCGACCTGGGCCTCGACTTTGGGCGTGCTTCAGGAATTGGATCGGCCGTTCGAGCATGTCTGGGAGCCTGTCGGACACTTGTTCGGAGTAATGAATTCCGATGCATTGCGCGAGGCGTATGAGGCGGCGTTGCCTGAAGTCGTGCAATTCGGGCTGCGTTCCAGCCAGAGTCAGCCGATTTATGCGGCGCTGAAGGGACTTCAAAACGGTCCCGAGTGGGGCAAGCTGTCAGAAACCCAACAGCGCATCGTCACGGACCGGATCCGGGGCGCGGAGCTGGCGGGAATCGGGCTGGAAGGCGCGGCCCGCCAACGGTTCAATGCGATCGAACAGGAGTTGTCGCAGCTCAGCACCGAATTTTCGAATCACGTGCTCGATGCGACAAAGGCCTACGGACTCGACATTACCAAGGCTTCCGATGCGGAAGGTTGGCCCGAGACTCTGCGAGCGATGGCGGCCCAGGCCTGGAGCAAAGCGCATCAGGACGAACGACCGGCGACGGCGGAGCAAGGGCCGTGGCGCATCACGCTGGAAACGGCGTTGTACATCCCGTTCATGGAACATTGTCGCAATCGCGCGCTGCGGGAGCAGGTTTATCGGGCGTTCATCACACGGGCGTCCATCGAACCGAGCGATAACGCGAGTTTGATTCCCAAGATTCTGCAATTCCGACAAGAGCAGGCAAAGCTCCTGGGGTTCGAAAATTATGCCGCGGTGAGCCTCTCACGAAAAATGGCGGGGCAAGTCTCGGCGGTGCGCGACATGTTCACCCAGTTGCGGGAAGCCTCCTGGTCGGCGGCGGAGCGGGACTTGGGCGACCTGAAATCGCTCAAAGAGTCGCGCGGGGACAAATCGGAACTCGCGTTGTGGGACGTGGCGTTCTGGGCGGAACGCCTGCGGGAAGAACGGTATGCCTATACCGACGAGCAATTGCGTCCGTACTTCCCGTTCGAAAAAGTGCTGGAGGGGTTATTCCGACTGATTCACCGACTGTTTGGCGTCACCGTGCGTCGGGCCGAGCAACCGGTTTCGGTCTGGCATCCTGATGTGCGGTTTTATCATATCCATAACGATGCCGGCGAGCTGATGGCGTCCTTCTTCCTGGACCCCTACTCGCGTCCGGAGACGAAGCGAAGCGGGGCGTGGATGGACAGCTGTCTGGGACGGCGAAAGCTCCCCGACGGCCGATTGCAATTGCCGGTGGCGCATCTGGTCTGCAATCAGACGCCCCCGATCGGCGACAAACCCAGCCTGATGTCGTTCGACGAAGTGGAGACGCTGTTCCACGAGATGGGGCACGGCTTGCAGCACATGCTGACAACAATTGACGAACCCGACGCCGCCGGCATTCACGGGGTGGAATGGGACGCCGTCGAATTGCCGAGCCAGTTCATGGAGAATTGGTGTTATCACAAGCCGACGCTGATGGGGTTGACCGGCCATTATCAAACAGGCGAACCGCTGCCGGATGAGTTGTTCGTGAAGATCTCGAAGGCGAGAACCTATCGGGCCGCTTCGATGATGCTGCGGCAGCTGATGCTGGGTATGACCGATATTGATTTGCACAGCGACTACGATCCGCAGGGGAAAGAGACGCCGTTCGACGTGCAGCGCCGGATCGCGAAATTGACGAGCCTCCTGCAACCGCTGCCGGAAGACCGCTTTTTATGCTCGTTCCAGCATATTTTCGCCGGCGGGTACGCGGCCGGCTACTACAGTTATAAATGGGCGGAAATTCTCAGTGCCGACGCTTTCGGCGCCTTTGAGGACGTGGGCCTCGACAACGACCAGGCGGTCGAGCAGACCGGCCGGAGGTTCCGGGAGACGGTGCTGGCGCTCGGCGGCTCAAAGCATCCGTTGGAAGTCTTCAAAGCCTTTCGCGGTCGGGAACCCAGCGTCGATCCGCTGCTGCGACATGCGGGACTGAAATAGTCGCGACGCCTGCTACGGGGCGCTCAAGCAAAACCGCACGGTCATCCTCAAGAGATCACCGTGCGGTTTTTTTAGAACTCAGTACAGTCAGGAGTGCCTGTGCTCCAGTTACTTTTTCGCGGCGGCCAGAGCGGCTTCGTAGTTCGGATGTTCGGCGATTTCGGCGCAGTACTCGGCGTGAGTGACTTTGCCCGAAGCATCAATCACGAACAGGGCTCGTGACAGGCAACGATCGAGGCCGCCGCCGGAGATCAGGACGCCATAATCCGTGCCGAAATCGGTGCAGCGATGAGCGGAAAAGGTTTTCACATTGGAAACGCCTTCCGCGCCGCACCAGCGTTTCTGTCCGAACGGCAAATCCATGCTGACGACCAGCACTTCGACGTTCGAGAGGTTCTTGACTTCATCGTTGAACCGTTTGGTTTCCATGGCGCAAACCGGCGTGTCGAGCGACGGCACGGTGGCGATGATCCGCGTCTTGCCGGCGCTGGAGGCGAGAGTGACTTCCTGCAAGCCGTTGTCTTGCAAGCTGAAATCGGGAGCGGCGTCGCCGACCTTCAGTTCCCGGCCCTTGAGCGTGATGAAGTTTCCTTTGAGCTTGGTGGTTTCCGACCGTTTCATGATTCACTCCTGCGGATAGAATAGGTGTAGTTGTCGTTTTTGAGTCGCACGCCGGTAGTATACGCAGATCGCGTCCGGTTCCAAAGCGTGCGGAAATTCACAATGATATCCTTCCCGCAAGGTCTGGCGAAGTTGCCGATCGTGTTAATCGTCGTTGTTGGTCTGGCGCTGATCGCGCCCATTCGGAGTGCCCGGGGAATTGGGAGCAAAAAGCTGTTCATTCATTTCACAGGGACGGCAGACTCTGATTCGCAGATCCGAGTAGCTGCAATTCGCGAGAAGAATGCCGCGATTTTACTTGTCGATCCATTGTCTCCGGAGATGAAATGGCAGCCTGTTTCTCCAGAAGAAAGCACGATTGAGTGCACTATCACATTTACGACGCAAACTACTGGCTGCTTCCTGTTCAGCTATGGAAAAAATGTCGTCCCCTATGGTGATTCAATCGCCGTACAATACATTCCTGCCCATAAACCGCCGCGTTATCGGGTGATCCCCTTTCCATGGCCAACCCAATCGACATTCGAACTGACCATCTCCCGCGAACCACCAAATGACGACGAATCCTGGAAGCCGCAATGACCACTTGCTCCTGCCGCCAGCTGGTTTGACCCTCAACTCTCAACCCTAGACCCTCCACCCTCATGATCTACGATTTCGACATTGCCGTGATCGGCGCCGGGCATGCCGGATGCGAAGCGGCGCTCGCTGCGGCGCGGATGGGCGCGAAAACCGTGCTGTTGACGATGAACTGCGACACGGTCGGCCAGATGAGCTGCAACCCGGCGATCGGAGGGGTGGCCAAGGGACAGATCGTGCGCGAGATCGACGCGCTGGGCGGCGAAATGGGCCGCGTGATCGACGCCACCGGCATTCAGTTCCGCATGCTCAATCGCAGCAAAGGGGCCGCCATGCACAGCCCCCGCGCCCAGGCGGACAAAAAAGCGTATCAATTCGACATGAAACGCCGCATCGAAGAGCAAGAGAATCTCACGTTGCGACAGGAAGCGGTTGAAGGGCTGAGGGTGGAGGGCTTAGGGCTCAGAGACAGAGAAGATCAAAGTCCGACGTCGACCACATTATCGGCCCTTAACCCTCAGCCCTTAGCCCTTAGCCCATCCCGCATTTGCGGTGTCAATGTTCGTGGCGGGGCCGTGTATCGATGCCGGGCGGTCATTATCACGACGGGGACGTTTTTGCAGGCAATGATGCACACGGGGGAAGCCAAGACTCCCGGCGGGCGGGCCGGCGACGGAACGACCGGAACACTCAGCGATTCTTTGCGACAACTGGGATTCGAATTAAAGCGATTCAAAACGGGCACGCCCTGCCGCTTGAATGGACGGACGATAGATTTTCGTTCGCTCAGCGAGCAACCGGGGGACGATGATCCGCAGCCGTTCTCGTTTTTGACGGACAAACTCACTCAGTCCCAGTTGTCGTGCTGGCTGACGGAGACGAATCAAAGCGTCCACGAGTTAATCCGGGCGAATCTGCATCGCGCGCCGATGTATAGCGGGCAGATTCAATCGACCGGGCCGCGGTATTGCCCGTCGATCGAAGATAAAGTCGTCCGATTCGCTGCGCGGACGTCGCATCATATCTTTCTGGAGCCGGAAGGCCGCAACACCCAGGAGGTCTACTGCAACGGCATTTCCACCAGCCTGCCGCGCGATGTGCAGGATGAAATCATCCGCTCGATCCGCGGCTTGGAGCGGGCGGAAATCATGCGCTATGGGTATGCCGTCGAATACGATTACGCGCCGCCGACGCAGTTGAGGTCATCGCTCGAAACCAAGCGGGTCGACGGATTATTTTTCGCCGGGCAGATTAATGGCACGACCGGTTATGAAGAAGCCGCCGGCCAGGGACTGCTGGCGGGAATTAACGCGGCTTTGAAACTGCGCGGCGAGGAGCCGTTAATCCTGGACCGCAACCAGGCCTATCTGGGGGTGTTGATCGACGACCTGGTGACCAAGGGAGTGGACGAACCTTACCGGATGTTTACATCCCGAGCCGAGTACCGACTGCTGTTGCGACATGATAATGCCGACCGGCGATTAACTCCCATCGGCCGGCGGATTGGATTAGTCACCGACGAGCGCTGGGAGCGTCTGAGGAGATTAGAAGAGGAAATCGAGCGGGGACGCAGCCTGCTGACCAGCGTTCATCACGAAGGAGCCACGCTGGAAGCCTGGTTGCGACGACCTGAAATCCAGTGGAGTCATTTGACGGAGATCCACCAGGAGCTGGCAGATTTATCAATCGGTCAGTCCGCTCAACGGCAGCTGACGATTGAAACAAAGTACGCGGGATACATTCGCCGTCAAACGACCGAGATTACTCGCCAAGAAAGAACCCAGTCTGTAAAGATCCCTCCAGCTTTCAATTTTCACACAATCCCGCAGCTTCGCAGCGAAGCCCGTGAAAAGTTGGAGCGAGTCCGCCCTGCCGATTTGGGGCAAGCCAGCCGGATCAGCGGAATCACGCCCGCGGACCTGACGGTACTTTCTCTGTATCTTATTTCCAAATAAACACTTACGATCACCATTGAGGTCATGAGCCTTGGAAACTCCCGCACCGGAATCACGAAATCGGCATTGACTGTAAGTGACTGCGACAACAACCTTTCTGCCGATTCGCGAAATTACCGCAATTCGCTTGATTTCACTAAACGCTTATGTGTAGAAGGATTGTGAGCGTTTGGGCAGAATTGGTGGACCGGACCTGCGTGGGGTGATGAACAAGGAAAACAATGTTGACCGATTTGTCAGAATAGCTACAATCGGAGCCCGTGGAAGATTTGGTAAAATTTGATCAAAAAGAGATCAGAAATCATCCACGGGGAACAGGCAAGAGGCGGCTCGCCAGTGAACTCCAGGAGTCGAATCCAGGAGCCCTCTCGATGCACGTTGCGTTGTGTTCTACGAAGCTCACTCACACGTCGATGGCAGCGTTTCCAGGAAGGATGACCTCTCGGACGGAAGGAGTCGAGAGAGGTAATAACCAGTCGCTCATCATTTCCGGATGGGCTCTGCAAGGGATGGACCAGCGACATGAAAACCGTATTTACGACCGGCGAAGCCGCAAAAATCTGCAAAGTCAGTCAGCAAACGATCATTCGTTGCTTTGATTCCGGACAATTGAAGGGTTTCCGCGTGCCGGGTTCGCGTTTTCGCCGGATCCCCCGCGATGTGCTGTACCGGTTCATGAAAGAGAATGGCATCCCGACGGATGCGTTGGAGAGTGGCCGCCGCAAGGCGCTGATCGTCGACGACGACGAGGATCTCGTGGAATTGATCCGGGACGCCCTCGAAAACGACGGCCGCTTCGAGGTGCGAATCGCGAACAACGGCTTCAGTGCCGGCATGATGGTCAAGGAGTATCGGCCGGACATCATCGTGTTGGACATCATGCTGCCGGACATCAACGGCAAGGACGTCTGTCATCTGGTCCGTTCGGATTCGTCGCTGGACGATACGAAGATCATCTGCATCAGCGGCATGGTCGAACAGGACAAGGTGCAGGAGTTGATGGAATCCGGCGCGAATGACTTCTTGCAGAAGCCGTTCGAGGTCGAAACTCTGGTGGAACGGATGTGCCATCTGCTTGATGTCGAGCCAGTGGAAGCGTAACGACGCTAAACTGCGGGTTCATCGGGCTGGAGCGAGGCTGCAACGTGTCGCCGGATGTTGAGAAACTGGCAGCGCTGGCGGAATTTGCCGCCGGCGCCGGGCACGAAATCAACAATCCGCTGGCGACGATCGTGGGCCGGGTGCAGCAGCTGTTGCGTGATGAGACAGATCCGGTGCGCCGCGCCGCCTTGCACAGCATCGGCGCACAGGCTTACCGGGTGCGGGATATGATCGGCGACGTGATGCTCGTCGCCCGTCCTCCCCAGCCGGCCCCCGGCGTGATTTCGTTTGCGCCACTGGCTGACGAAGTGGTCGAGCGGTTTCGCGGGGAACCGGAATCCGCCAAGACCTCGATCGCCACGGATTATTCCGCCGGCGCTGAGGTCTGGGCTGACCCGACGCAACTGGCGACCATACTGCACGAATTGTTGCGCAACAGCCGGCAAGCCTCTGGGGAAGCCAACGGCAAAATTCGCCTGGCGGCTCGGCGCTTGGAGCTGGGCGAACAATTATTTTGCGAAATCACGGTCAGCGATCAGGGCCGGGGATTTTCTGAGCATGAGCGAATCCATGCCTTTGATCCATTTTTCTCCGGTCGCCAAGCGGGTCGAGGACTGGGCTTTGGGTTATGCAAGTGCTGGCGAATCGCCGAGATGCACCAGGCGATCATCGAAATTGCCTCTCAGCCGGCTGGTCCGACGACGGTGCGATTGATCTGGCCGGCAAAGTCGCCCCAGTCCCCGTCAACTGGCAGGTAAAGTCGTTGTCCCGACGGTACGATAAGGTGTATTGCAGCCGTGGTTGGTCGCCGCGGTTCCTTCTTCCGGTTCCGTGATGGCCGTTCGCGGCTTGAGGTTTAGACTTTATGCCATCTTCCGCCAAGTTGCAGGGCATTTTCACTCCGAACATCGTGCCGCTCGATTCGCGCGGCGAGATTCATGAGTCTGAGCTGCGACGCTATGTCGATTGGTTGATCGCCAAGGGCGTGCACGGGTTGTATCCCAACGGTTCTACGGGAGAATTCACGCGGTTCACCGCCGAAGAACGCGTGCGGATCATGGAGATCATCTGTGACCAGGTGCGCGGGCGGGTACCGGTGCTGGCCGGCGCCGCAGAAGCGAACGTCAAAGAGACCGTGCGTGCGTGCGAGACCTACTACGAGCTCGGGGCGACGGCGGTGGCGATCGTCGCGCCGTATTATTACAAGTTGAGTCCGCGGGCGGTGTACGCGTACTTCAAGGAAATCGCCGATCACACGCCGATCGATGTCACGCTCTATAACATCCCGATGTTCGCCAGCCCGATCGATGTGCCGACGGTGCGCCGACTGGCGGAAGAATGCCCGAAAGTGATCGGCATCAAGGATTCGTCGGGGGAAATCCCGCACATGATCCGCATGATCCAGGCGGTGCGTCCGCAGCGGCCTGAGTTCAGTTTTCTGACGGGATGGGATGCGGCTTTGATGCCGATGCTGCTGGTCGGTTGCGACGGCGGGACCAATGCGAGCTCCGGAGTCGTGCCGGAACTGACGCGCAAATTGTATGAATTGACGCTGGCGCATCAGATCGACGAAGCCCGGCAGTTGCAGTACGACATCGTGAAGCTGTTCGACGCGATGATCTACTGTTCGGGCGAATTTCCGGACGGTTTCCGCACCGCGGTACGCTTGCGCGGCTTCGAACCAGGCGCCAGCCGGCAGCCGATCACCGAGGAGCAACAGACCGAGCTGGCTCATCTCGCCGACACGCTGCAGTGCATGCTGGCTGAGCACGGCTTTACCGATGAACCGATTTGCGGCTGCCCCACGGGGAACGGCGCGGCCCAGGATCCGGCGGAAATTTCAAAGATCGTCGAGGCCGTGGTGGCGGCGCTGAAACAGCGCGGGCTGACCTGAGATGCCTCGCACGTTCGCCATCGGTGACGTTCACGGCTGTGATACGGCGTTGCGAACACTACTGGCGAAGATCGAACCTCGGTCGGACGATACGCTGGTCTTTCTCGGCGATGTCGTAGATCGGGGGCCAGGGACCCGGCAAGTCATCGAGCAGATTTTGACGCTGCAGAAGCGCTGCCAGTTGATTGCCATTTCCGGCAACCATGAAGAAATGATGCTCGCCGCGTTGGCAGGCGAGGATTGGTCGATGTGGATGGAGTTTGGCGGCGAAGAAACGCTGGAAAGCTACGGAGGCGACCAGTCGAGGATCCCCCAAGCTCACGTCGCGTTCCTGGAATCGATGCCTGATTATTGGGAGACCCCGGCGGACATCTTCGTGCATGCGAACCTTCAGCCCGATGTGCTGCTTGAGGATCAATCCGATCACTGGCTCCGGTGGAACAAATTGACCGGTCATGAGCCACGATTTGATCCTGCGCGCCGTGTCGTCTGCGGGCACACGCCGCAGAAAACGGGATACCCGCTGATTTTTCCCGGGTGGGTTTGCATCGACACCAATTGTCAGCGCGGCGGCTGGCTGACGGCGCTGGATGTCAATGACGATTGGATTTATCAGGCGAACGAGCGCGGGGAAACCCGGGATTTCACCTTGGGCGGCATGGTCTGACGCCGGCGTTCGACGCCTGAGCCACAGGGTGAAGCCAAAGGTTGACTCTTCCCAGGCGAAGCGCCAAAGTGCTTTTCCAAATTCGCCAGACCAAATGCCTGCTTGCGGCGGCTGCCATGAGTTCCCAAGTACCGATTGTTCGCCCAATGTCATGGCGGGCGGCGCTGCCGCAGTTCGTCATGATGGCCGTTTTCATTGGCCTGAGTTGTGCGTTCCTGGGGCGCGAGGGCGTAATGCTGGGAGCGATTGCGTTTCTCGTGTATTCGATTGGCTCTCGCATGATCCTCATGCGGGCTCACCGTGCGGGGATTGGTCTGTTGCGTCAGCGGCGCTATCAGGAAGCAATTCCGAAGTTTCAGGAGAGTTTTGACTTTCTTGAGCGGCACGCCTGGATTGATCGGTTTCGTTCCATCGTCCTCATGTCTCCTTCCGCCGTTTCCTATCGCGAGATGGCGTTGGCGAATATCGCATTCTGTTACGCCCAGCTCGGAGACGGAGCGCAGTGCCGATCGTACTACGAACGATGTTTATGTTTGAACCCTCAGAACGGATTAGCGACTGCGGGAATGCGGATGTTGGATGCCGGCGCTTCCGCACCCCCCAAGTCCTGAATTGGCTCTCATCATTTACGAGAGCCCCAGCAGCTTCAGGCATTCCCGTTCTCGGTGGATTGTCCCGGGTTTTCCGGGTACAAACGCCGATCTTGACGCATCAACAAACAGGTATCTGTCGAAGGCCTTGCTTTGAATCAAAAATGCAGTGTTGATCTGGCACATAATCTGGTGTTGCCGACGCTCTTATTCGCGGCGCTCGGGGGAATGACGTGGGCCGTACGCGGCTCGTCTGGTTACGGAGCCTCCGCGGGGTGTCTGTTTGCGGGGGTCACGTGGGGGACGGCGTGGTGGTTTATCGCCCGAGATCCTTCGGGTGCAACATTGCGGAGATATTCTTCAGGCTGGATCGTGCTGGCGGTCGCGGCGGGCGTGGGTTTCTCCGGCAACCGCGGCTGGATGCAATGGACGCACTTCTTCGACGGAAAGCTGTCGACAAATTACGCCCAGGGACAGTTTGAACCAATCTCTCCGAACTACGGGTTGTTGTGGCTCTTTCTCGCAGGGGTTCCGTGGGCCGGGTTGGGGGCCTGCTTGTTGGCGTGGTGCGGATCGCTGCGCGAAACGCGTCTGTGCCATTGGGCGGCGCGAATCGGCTGCGGAGTCGGCGGGGCGTTCTTGTTGCAATACCTTTATCGCGCGTATCCGCAGTATTTTTTGCCGCTGTACGATTCGCTGGAAGCGAAGTATCTCGATCTGGACACGAATCCCAGTTTGAAGCGGTTGATCAATGACTGCGGCCAGGCGATGTTTCACCTCGGGCTGTATTTCGGGTTCTTGTTGTATGAAGTCGTGCGCCGCGAGTGGAAAAACGTGCTGCTGATCACCACGGCGGGACTGATCAACGGCATCGGTTGGGCGGCCTGTCAAAACTGGACCTGGGCCAGCAAGGTCTGGCCCGGCGCCCCGTTCAATTTCTGGCGGTGCTGGGAATCATCGGGGGGAATCAGCATCGGCATCGCGTATGGAATCGCTTATTTCCTGGTGAACCGGCCGATGTCGGACGCGGAGCGCGCAAAGTTTGAATCACGGACAGCGATCTCGGGGCCGAACTTTGAGTGGCTGATCGTTTTCTCCGGACTGACGGTGTTCCTCGCCCAAATCTTTCTATTTTATACGGGCGCTGGGAGCCAACTCTACTTCTTCGCGAGTTGGAGCATCGGATGTTATGCCGCGATCCTGGCGTTCGCGGCGGCGTATTACGTTTTCTATCGTCAATCAACGGCTGAGGACCCGTCGCGAATGATCTTGCCGGTTTCGCGCGGGATGAATGATTATGTGGCGATCCTGTTTGCGGCCGCTTTGATTGTCGGAGTGTTCCTGGATGTGAAGAAACTGGGCGTAGGGGCGCGGCTCTACTCGCTGGCGGTCGTGCTCTTGGGAATGGCTTGGTATTTCAGTCAACGATCGTCGTTACGGCTGGAACGGGAGCGAAATACGCCGCCGGGAGGCGATCCAAATCTCGAACGGCTGGGACTGGCGTTGGGATTGCTGCTCGGGTTGGGAACGTCAGTCGTGAACGGCCTGAAGGGCTGGTGCAACATTTATCTCGATCCCGAAAAGTCGTCGTTCCCTGTGTTGGGATGGACCTTCGGGCCGGGCGATGAAAAGTATTGGATCGGCGTGTTGTGGTGGACGTTCGGTCCGATCTACCTGCTGGGATTGATCGTATTCCTGGTCGGGATTCTCTACCGGCCGCTGCCGCGAAATTTTCGCGGGGACCGCATTCCGCACGCGTATGGCGTGATGTGGCTGGTGCTGATCGTGCAGAACGTGTTGGCGCAACTGGTGACCGGCAAGCATTCGAATTGGAACGAGACGGTGTTCAGCGCGTATTACCTGTTGCTGTTTTTCATCAGCGGAGTGATTGTGTTTCACTACCAGAGTTTGAGACGGCGTAGCCTGGGAGAATGCTCGGTGATGGCCGAGCGAGGCTGAATAAAAGAAAGGTCCGGACCAGTTGGTGCCATCAATTTAATTTGCCACGCCTTTCGTAATATCTCCAGACCCGGGCAGCCGACGGTTCGTCGTGTCCTCATTGGGAAGCCGAATCTGGGTGGCACGTCCCGGAGTCCTCGACGGGCGTGTTAGATCGAGAGAAAACCACGCCCTTCCCAAAGCGTCAGGGCGTGCCACCCTGAAAATAGGACACCACCCGGCGGATTGTGCGTGAAAATCCCGCTTCCCAGTGTCTCGGCAGGGTCGTAAGATACATCCATGTCTCTCCAACTCACCCCGGCGCAACACGCGGATCTGGAACAGCACGGCAACACGCCGATGCCGGTGATTGATCCGATCAATCACAAGACGTATGTTCTCGTTGAGAATGAGTTTTTTGAACGCGTCAAAGCGCTCGTGGCTGACAGCGCCTTTGATATTCGGGAGATGTATGCCGCTCAGGATGCGGCACTCGCAAAAGTTTGGGACGATCCGGCATTGGACGTTTATAACGAAGTCCATTCCGGCGAACCGCAGCCATGAATATACAGCGGGGAGACGTCATCACCGTCGTTTTCCCATTCTCAGCGGGAAAAGGCGCCAAGCTTCGTCCCACATTGGTGGCCCAGTCAGATGTTAACAACGGTCGCCTCTCGAATATCATCGTGGCAGCCATTACCACGACGATGCACCGCAGCCACCAACCCACTCAACTGTTGATTGAACTTTCCACACCCGTCGGTCAGAGTGCAGGCGTACTCCTTGATTCTGTCGTGACGTGCGAGAACTTGGCCACCTTGGAAAAATCTCTGGTGCGTCGCAAGTTGGGAGCGCTGCCACCAGCGGCGATGCAAGCGGTGGACGAATGCCTTAAGACGGCATTGGGAATTCTGTGATCACCAATTTTTATCGGGGAGGCCGGATCTCACCAACGAGCACCCCCGGAACGAATGGGCTTGGCGTGTGATCGTCGCCGGGCCTTTCGCAAAGCCTCCAGCCCCCGGCACCTCGCACTGCATTGGCTTGCCTCGCGGACGCGGCAAACCCTACAGCAGATTCGAATGCCCTTGCGGCAGCCGTGGAATCATCCCTCTTCCGGTTCCCGCACGCTGAATTCCAGTTTCCATTTTCCGTTCCCGCGGGCGCTGACGCACCAGAGTTCGAGCATGCCGAGTTCGGTCAGGCGGGTTTGGAACTGGACCGGGACGTAATGATCATCGGCGTCTTCGTCCTGGGGAAGGGTCGCTTCCAGGGAATCGGTTTCCTGGAGTTCGTCGTCAGTCCAGGCGGACAATCGCACGCCAGGCTGGTCTTCTTTGCGGGTGGACGAGCTGAAGAATCGGAAGTGAGCCGGCTGGCCGACAATGAGGCCGATCGGATCAGACGGGACATCGAGATCGGTCCCTTCTTCCATGCCGAACGGGACAACGCACAGCGCGCGGAGCGGGCGGGGCGCGCCGGGAATCGCCAGGCCGGCGGTTTCAATGCCGACATAATACGACCGAGCCGTTCCGCCGCGAATGCGCATGCCGCCGTGTTGCTTCGTCCAGGCGTAATAAGCGGCTCCACGGGCGACGGCGTGATCGAGATCGTGGTGGCCTTCCAGAATTCGGGGCGATTCCTTCTTGGAGAACCAGCTTTGCAAAACGTTCATCAGTTGGTTTTGCAGAGCGGACGATTTGAAGACGCCGCCGTTGAAAAGGACATGCGTGGGGCGGATCGGGCCCTCTGCTTCATTGCCGTGACTTTGCAGAAACGCCGCCAGATGGCGGGTGACCGCGGTGTCGGCTTCATAGGGAAGCCCCAGTTCCTGAAACCCTGAAGCCCGCTGCTTTTGCGGATGATCGGTCAATGGACATGACGTGAAAAAACCGTTGGAGAGCAGGTCGATGACTGCCGTCCGGTCGACATCGACCGTCACGGTGTCGCCGATCAATTTGCTGCCGCGACCGAGCACGGAAATCGGATGCTTCTTCGGACCGTCTTCCGCCAGCAGCGTCTCTTTGGCGGCTCGACACGAATGCCAGAGCGAAACCGACTGCCAAGGATCGAGCTTGATTCCTTTTTTCGCAAACAACCCGGCAACGTGATGGGCCAGCGCCAAGTCCATATTGTCGCCGCCGACGAGGAGATGATTGCCGACGGCAATTCGTCGCAGTTGGAGTTCGCCTTGTTCTTCCGTGACGCCGATGAGCGTGAGATCGGTGGTCCCCCCGCCGACATCGCAGACGAGAAGTGTCTCGCCGACTTTCAGCGCCTTTCGCCAGCGGTCGCCCATCGAGGCGAGCCACGCGTAGAGCGCCGCTTGCGGTTCTTCGAGAAAGACGGTGTGGTCAGGCAGGCCGGCCTGCGCGGCGGCCTCGCGCGTCAATTCGCGCGCGCTGGCATCGAACGACGCGGGAACGGTCAACACGACCAGTTGTTCCGACAGCGGAGCATCGGGAAACGCCTGTTTCCAGGCAGCCGCTAAATGTTCCAGATAGCGGCGCGAAGCGGTGACGGGTGAAATTTTGGCAACATCACTTCCCGCTCCCCAGGGGAGGATCGCCTGGTGGCGATCAACCCGGCTATGGCACAACCACGATTTGGCGGCGCCGACAGTGCGTTCCGGCATCTCGGCGGATTGCCGCCGCGCGAGCTCGCCAATCGCGAATTCGCGACCTTTCGACCAGGGAAGATCAAACGCCTGGCCGGCGGCATCCGTTTTCGACCCCAGGTAACAAAACGACGGCAGCATGCTGCGTGCTTCGATCGTGCCGGGCGCGATCAATTGCGGGATGGGAAGCAGTTGCACCTGCGGCTGGTCCCCGGTCAGCGGAGCGTAAGCCAGGACGCTGTTGGTGGTTCCCAGATCAATGCCAATGACATAACTAGCGGTCATGAATTACATCGTCCTTGAAGACGGAAACGATTCGGCTCCGAGCCACCCCAGGCCTCTCCATGACAGACGGCGAGCGGTGGCGATTGACATTCCATCAAGAGATTTTGACATTTGAACATCCCCCCGTCATCCGATTTCGACTTCCGCGGGGGCGATGACTTTGGCGCTCTGGACGGAACCCGTATAGGTGGGAATGTCACATTTACCGGCTTCCCAACCGTGATGTCGCAGCGTGCCCTGATAGGGGCCTGCGCCGGCCACTTTACCGGAAAGGCGAAAACGATGGGCATCGAAATCGGCCGGGAGTTCTACCGGAGATTCTTCCTCCTGAACGAGAATCGGCTTCAATGCGAAACAGCGATCCAGCACTTTAACGCTGTCCCGATGAACTTCCCGGACGGCCGCCCCGATCTGATCATCCGAATAGTCCGACAAATCTTCCTTGAGGAAATCGAGCAGGCGAGCTTCGCGCTGCAACGCCGCCAGTAGCACCAACGCATCACTCACCGCGGGGGATTTTGCGGGAGCAGGACTGGCCGCGGCCACCGGTTTTTCGGCGGAGGCAGGAGCGGGAAGTCCCTGCCCGGTTAAAATTCGTTCAGCCTGCTCGGCGGCGGAACCATCGAACAGCGCTCGGAAGAAAATGCGGATGGCGGTGATCAAACGTCCCATGGCCCGATCATCATTCTTACAAAAGTGAGGGGATCGACTCCGGGCGTGGCCGGATTAATCACCAGTAGCGCCCTTTGTCGTCCGAAAGTCAATGATCTCCGCGTTTTCGGCAGAATTGGCCGCTGATGAATCGAAGTCACGGTAAACTGGCCGAATCCCTTTTGAGACGGAGCGATTCCCCTTGTGAGGACGCTCGGGAAGCGATAAGACCCAGCCCTCCCCAAGAGTTTTCATGTCACAGCGATGGTCACCGCCGGGCTGCCCTTTGAGCCGCGGCGGCCGTGTGGGTTTGTTGGTTGCCATGGTGTTATTGGCGGCCGGCTTCGCCCTCGCGCGATCGCTGGATCCGGATCCGCGGGGATTTGGAACTCATCAGCGTCTGGGCCTTCCCGAATGCACTTTCCGATTGTTGTGGAATCGACCATGTCCCGGTTGCGGCATCACCACCTCGTTTGCCCACCTCGTTCGAGGCCAATGGCAGGCGGCGGCGCGCGCCAATCCGGCGGGAGTGCTGCTGGGCGCGGTGTGTGCGCTGCTGATTCCCTGGCTGTGCGCCAGCGTCTGGTGGGGAAAGACGATCGGTATCGCCGATCCCCTTCCTACCCTGCTGGTCTTGATGGTGACTTTATCCGTCGTCGCGCTTGGCGTCTGGAGCATTCGTTTCTGGCAGTGACGGCAATCTGCCGAGCGGAAGCGAACAGAACGGACCGCCCCGAGCCTCTTGAAAGGACCGCCTCATGAGCAGTCCCTCCCGCATCCTCGGTCGATGCCTGTGCCTGCTGGCATTGATCAGTTGCCTGGCGTGCACCGGCTGTTCGCTGCTGGTGATGAGTCAGCGATTGATCCTGGGCGACGACCTGATCCAATCGGAATTCGAATCGTTTACGCGGGTTGACCTGACCAAAGGCAAGTACAAGCTGCTGGTCGTCTGCTCCACCCCCGATTCGGTCGACCGCGAACTGTCGACGCTGAAACTGGAATTGATCGACGGCGTGACGCGTCGGCTGCGGCGGGAAAAAATTCCCGTGATCGATTCCGACAAGGTCGCCAATTGGATGGATGAGCATGGCGGCCTGCCGTCGGATCCGACCGAATTGGCGAAAGACTTTGAGGCCGATTACATCGTCTGGATCGACGTGCAGGAATTCACGCTGAAAGAGGAAAACAGCGTCAAGTTGCTGCGCGGGCGGGCGCTCGGCTTCGTGCATGTGTATCGAGTTTCCGAGCTCGACGGCGAACGCCAGGCCATGACCGTTTTTAACAAAGAGTTCACTGCGACCTATCCACCGCACAAGCCGATTTCCGAAGTCAATCGTTCCGCCGATATTTTTCAACGGGACTTCGTGCATAAGGTCTGCGACCAGTTGGCCCGCAAATTCTACGATTACCGCCCCGGATTGGATTTCTGACGCCGGATCTCAGCCAACGGGAACCTCTGACAGCTTCGTGGTTGATCGCCAAGGGAATGGTGCACGACATGAGCACGCCGACACGACTAACCGCCGCCGAAACTTCAAAGCCGGCTAGCATTATCTGCCGCTGCCGGACCGGACGACTGCCCCGCGCACTGTCGCGCCTCTGTCTGGGCCTGGGTCTGGCGGTCGTGATGGCGTCCTCGACCGGCTGCACCTATCTCATGTTTCTTGGCTACCTGATCGGCGGACCGCCGACGATCGAGCCCGATTTCGACGCCGAAACGAAAGAGTCGATGACCGACAAGGACGTGACGGTCGCGATCGTCTGCTACGCGCCCACGGAGATTCGCTACAGTTTCGAAGACATTGATTTCGAATTGGCCAAGCACATGGCGTATCGACTGCATCAGCACAAGATCAAAGTGATCAGCCCGGATCGCATCCGCAAGTGGCTGGACGAAAATCGCGACTGGGACAAGCCGGAGGAGATCGGAGAGGCGTTCAAGACGACGTACGTGATCTACATCGACTTGAATCGGTTCTCGCTCTACGAAGACGGCAGCGCGAGCCTGTATCGCGGCAAATCGGAGGCGGTTGTCAGCGTGTGGAAAATGGATGAGAACGGCATCGACGCGGAGAAGATCTACTCGACGGAGAAAATCTCCAAGTTTCCGTTGCACCAGGCAATCTCCGCTTCCGAGGAGACTTACCAGCACTTCAAAGCCCGGTATCTGTCCCGCTTGAGCGATGAAATCGGCCACATTTTCTACGAATACACGACCTTCGACGAAATCGGCAACGCGAACTGAGTTGAGGAAGGGGGCCCGGCCTCGGGAGGGCCGGGCCCCCTTTTCTTTAAAGCAGATGGCGAGCCTTGATGTCGAGGTATTGGCTGATCAGACGCCCTGACAGCGATTCGGGGGCGGTGTCGATCACCAGCAAGCCGGTCTGCTTGAGCTTCGCGATCTCCGCCTCCTGCAATGACACGACCTCCGCCGCGGCGGCGATTTGAAACGCGTCCAGATCCGTCTCAGGCATGCTCTGCAATCGCTGGGCCAACGGCACGTTCTGCAAAAACGCCGACAACACGAGATGCGGTGAGCGAAGCTGGCGAACATGCTCGGCGATCGTCGCCAGATGCAGTTCGTCCAGCGCGTGCGTCAGCAGGATGACGAGCGATCGCTTCCGGTACCGGCGGCGCAGTTCTTCAATCATCAAGGCGTAATCGGTCGCTTCATACGTCGGCGACAAGTCATAGACCTGACTGACCAGGGTCTCGAGGCCGCTCCGTCCGCGCACCGGCCGCGTCCAGCGATCGAGTCGATTTGAGCAGGCCATGAACCCGACGGTGTCGCCCTGCCGCAGTGCCACATACGCCAAGAGGATCGCCGCGTTCAGACAACGGTCGAAATGGGAAACGCCGTCGGCCTCGTTGCACATGGAGCGACCCGAGTCCAGCAGCAGCAGCACATTCTGATTTCGCTCGACGACGTATTCGCGGCTGATGAGATCCTGATGCCGGGCGGACGCCTTCCAATCGATGTGACGATATTCGTCTTCCCGACGGTACTCGCGGAGCCGGTCGAATTCGGAACCGCGGCCTCGAATTCGCGATAAACGCACTCCCGCCTCCGCCAGACGATTCTGCCGCGCCAGAAGTTCGACTTGCTGCACCGCTTGAATGTCCGGATAGATTTTGACTTCGCGGGTCAGATCTCGGGTCTCGAGCAACGTCCAGAAACCCCAGCGGCTGGTCATCCGCAGATGGATCCGACCGAAGCGGTTTCTGCCGCGACGGCGGGGTTGCAGCAGATAGACGACCCCTTGGCGCTGTTGCGAGGCGAGCGTAACTCGAGCCGGCAAGTCGAACCATGCGGAGGGCGCAGGGGGTTCGTCGTGGAGGGAAAGTTCCACCGGCGAGGCATTCCGATTTTTGACGGAAATCGTGACCGGGTTTCTCGCTCCGACGCTGAGCACGTCGCGCACTTCGCGACCGACATCGATGTTGAGCAGCGAAGGCGTCAGCAGCAGATCCACCAACGCGACGGCGACGGCGACAACGGTCAGCAGCACTCCCAACGGCGCCAAAGACGGAAAAAAAACGCCGAAGATCAGCGGAATTCCCGCGAGCGTCACCAGCCCCAGCAACCGCAGGCGCGGCATCATTGTTTCGGAGCCTCCACCCCTTCGATGATGTCTTGAATGACCGACTCGGTGGAGAGCCCTTCAATTTCCGCTTCCGGCTTCAGTCGCAAACGGTGACGCAACACCCAGGGCGCCAGCTGCTTCACGTCATCCGGGACGACGAAATTTCGTCCGGCGCAGGCGGCCAGAGCCCGGCCGGCCAGCAGCAGATTAACGCTGGCGCGCGGACTGGCGCCGACTTCAATCGTCGGCCAGGAGCGTGTTCGCCCGACGAGTGCCGTGATGTAACTCATCACCGAAGGTTCGACGATGACCTGCACGATCGACCGCTGCACGTCGACCACCTGCTCGGCCGAAAGCACGGCCCGCAAACCGTATTGTTCGAGATGACGCGTATCTTTTCCCGCGGCGTAGTGAGCGAGGATTTCCTGTTCCTGCTGCGGCGTGGGATAATCGACCAGCAGCTTGAACAGAAATCGATCCAGTTGAGCTTCCGGGAGCGGGTAGGTCCCTTCCTGCTCCAACGGATTCTGTGTGGCGATGGTGATGAACGGCGGAGGCAGCGGATAGGTGTGGCCGTCGACTGTGACCTGCCGTTCCTGCATGGCTTCGAGCAAAGCGGACTGGGTCTTCGCCGGCGCGCGGTTGATTTCGTCCGCCAGCAGCAAATTGGTGAACAGCGGCCCCGGACTGAAGCTGAATTTCCGATCCTGCATGTCGTAGATCGAATGGCCGGTGACGTCCGACGGCATGAGATCGGGCGTGAACTGAATGCGGCGGAACCGGCAGGAGAGGACGTGGCTCAGTGCATTGACAAGCAACGTCTTTCCGAGTCCCGGCACTCCTTCGATCAGGACGTTTCCTTCGCAGAACAACGCCACGAGAGTCGCTTCGATCAATTCCGCTTGACCGACCACCACCTTGCCAATTTCGGTCACAGCCTGTTCAAACAGGGCTGAGATGTCGCGAATTTCCATGCTGCGGGACACCAGGGAAAGCGGAACGGCGTGAACGTCATTGAGAATCGCTACCGTTCATACGCGCCGCCACGTAAAACTTCAAGCAAGCGGGGGATTTCCGACCGATTCGCGGGACACGGCGGTTGACGGGGTTCATTCTCGCCGGTTCAGAGATTAGAATGCGAATTGGTCTCGCTCCCCCTCGTCGCTCAAGAATTCCATCGCCATGAATGACGTGCTGCAAATCCTGTTTTGGGTGCCCCTGATCTTCGGTGTGCTGACGGCGATTGCCGTCTCGTCGCTCTTCGTGGCGTATTTTCGTTTATGGTTGCGAGGTTTTGTGACGCGGGCACGGATCGGGCCCTTCGCCTTGCTGTTCATGTCGCTGCGGAAAGTCAATCCGACGGCGATTGTGGATGCGAAAATCATGTGCGTGCAGGCCGGACTCCGAAACATCACCACGCAACAATTGGAAGCGCATTACCTGGCGGGGGGAAACATCCGGAATGTCGTCCGGGCGCTGATCGTCGCGCACCGCGCGCAAATCGAACTGGATTGGAATACGGCGGCCGCCATCGACCTCGCCGGGCGTAACGTGCTGGAAGCCGTGCAGACCAGCGTCGATCCGAAAGTGATCGATTGCCCTGACCCCAAGCAGTTCGGGCGGACGACGCTCGACGGAGTGGCGAAGAACGGCATTCAATTGAAAGCGCGGGCGCGGGTGACCGTGCGCACCAATATCGCGCAGCTCGTCGGCGGCGCGACCGAAGACACCGTCGTGGCGCGCGTGGGCGAGGGGATCGTCTCCGCGATCGGCTCTTGCGAGACGCACAAGGAAGTCCTCGCCAACCCCATGCTGATCGCAAAAACGGTGCTGAATAAAGGACTCGATTCCCAGACGGCGTACGAGATCGTTTCCATCGACATTGCGGACATCGACGTCGGCGACAATATCGGCGCCCGCCTGCAAGCCGATCAAGCGGAGGCCGATATGCGCATCGCCCGGGCGAAAGCCGAAGAACGGCGGGCGGAGGCGGTCGCTGCCGAGCAGGAGATGAAAGCGCTGACCATCGAGAACCAGGCGAAAGTGGTGCTGGCCGAGGCGGAAATTCCCATGGCCATGGCCGACGCTTATCGAGCAGGCACGTTGCGCGCCGACGGCAATGGACGAACGAAATGATTGCCGGCAGATCGCCGCAAAGCGAAATCAAGGGACGCGAATGCCTGGCAGCGACTTAACTCCGGCGGAACGAACTGCGGCGGAAACCCTCGTTCGTCTGGCGCTGGCCGAGGATCTGGGGGACCGCGGCGACGTGACCGGGCAGGCGCTGATCGGAGCCGAGGAACGAGCCATGGCCGCCGTGACCGCGCGGCAGGAGGGCGTGCTGGCGGGAATTCCCATCGCCAAATTGGTGGTGCAGCATGTGCACCCTGACCTGGAGTGGTCGGACCGGTTGCATGACGGAGAGGCCGTTTCGCCGGGCGATATTGTGGCGGAAATTTCCGGCCCGCTGGCCCCGATGCTGGTCGCCGAGCGGACGCTGTTGAACTTTTTGACGCATCTCTCGGGAATCGCCAGCTTGACCCGGAAGTTTGTCGATGCCGTGAAGGAGACCCGCGCTCAAATCCTGGATACGCGTAAAACTCTCCCGGGTTGGCGACTCTTGCAGAAATACGCCGTCCGCTGCGGCGGCGGAGTGAACCATCGCATCGGTTTATACGACGGCGTGTTGATCAAAGATAATCATCTTGCCGCCTGGACAGAATCCCACACGATTGCCGAAGCCGTCCAAACGGCAAAGTCCCGTTGGCATGACCTGATCATCGAGGTCGAGGTCGACACCCTGGATCAGTTGCGTGACGCGCTGCGGGGCAAACCGGACATGGTGCTGCTGGACAACCTGCCGCCGAGAGCGCTGGCGGAGGCCGTGGCGGTACGTGACGCCGCCGCTCCGCAGACGCTGTTGGAAGCGTCCGGAGGCGTCAATCTGGCGACAGTCAGGCAAATCGCCGAAACCGGTGTCGATCGCATCAGCATCGGGGCCTTGACTCATTCCGCCCCGGCTCTGGATTTGGCGCTCGACTGGGAGCACCGTCAGGCGCAAGCGGCCCGATAAACTTTACCGGCCGTTCCGACGGTTCATGCCGAGTCTCCGAGAGGCCGTGCCGCGGGACTGCCTGTCTCAAGATTCTCCCTTTTTCAAGTCGACGTTGATGTCTGCGGCATGGCTTGCCGCGTGACGTCCGACGAGGGAGCGACCCGGTTCCGAGCGAGTTCAAGCGACAGACCCGGCGGATTTGGAAAAGTTTGCTGGATATAATCAATTTTCGCCGCCGCTCCGCGAAGAGGACATTGAATGACGATGATCGAACGTCCCATGACGGTGATCGAGCGTCTCTTGCATTCGGTCTACCAGGTTCATCAGGGCGACGGCCTGCCGGTGTTTGCCGTCCGGTGTTCCGGACCCTGGGAGGCCGAGCGCTTTCGCCGGGCGTTGGACGCCGTCCAGGCTCGGCATCCTTTATTGCGCAGCCGCATCGTCGAATCCAAACGCTATTGGCCCAAGTTTCAACTGGTGAACGACGCCCCGCCGATTCCCCTGGAAATCGGCGATGACGCTTCCGCGGGAGATTGGAAACACGTGGCGCTGGAGCAGGCGCGGCGAACGTTTGATGTAGGCTGCGCGCCGTTGTGCCGCATGGCCGTGCTTCCCAGCGCGGAGGCCGATGGCTTCGATCTGATCGCGGCGTTCCATCATTCAATCATCGACGCCATTTCCGTCTTGGCGCTGCTGCGCGAGATTTTCACGCACATGGCGGGCGAGCCAATCGCGGAATCGCCCTGCCACGATGAACTCGTGTTTCGCCCGATGAAAGCGACGACGATTTGGCAGCGGCTGAGGCTGATCAGCCGGTTGCTGTGGGTGCAGGGACGACAGCTGGTTCAACCCTCGATGCTGATGACGCCTGATCGGAATCAGCCCCAGGGTTGCGTGCGGATCGTGTGGCCGAAAGAGCTGACGACGAATCTGGTCCGACGCTGCCGGAAGGAAAAGACCACGGTCTTCGGCGCCTTGGCGGCCTTGGCGATGCGCACGTTGGCGGAGCGCGAAGACTGGGAACAGGTGTCCTTGCAGCTTCAAGTGCCGTTTGACATCCGGCAAGAATATGCGACCCCCGTCGATCGCCAGACGCTGGGCTGCTTCGTGGGCATCATGGATTTCTGGCACGATCACCCGCTGGGACGGGATTTCTGGCATCTCGCGCGACGATGCCGTCGCGACGTGGAATTTGAAAAGAACTGGAGGATGCCCAATTGCTGGGACTCCTTGATGAGCGTGATTCCGTTCTCTCCGGCGTTTTTCAAACCGTTCCGGAAAATGTCGATCGGCGTGAACAACCTGGGGCGTTGCGAGGAAATCGGCATCGGTCCCTGGCGTTTGGAGGAATTCTCCTGGTTTGGCAGGGCCCAGTCGCTGGGAGCGAGCCTGTACTTGAACACCGCGACAATTAACGGGCGGCTCAATCTGACGTTGCAAGGGGCCGAGGCGTCTCAGGAAACCTTGCAGGAAATCGGCGACAAGCTGACGTCGGAGATGGAGTTCATCTTGCAGTCCCGCTCGTTCACCAGCGTTTCCTGGGCGGCGTGATCGCCGATCATCGGGCGGCGCTGTGACCGAAGAATTTCGGCGGCGCGGTCGTCGTATAGACGCAGGTTTCGCTCGCCAAGCGGTTCCGAATGTACTTGGGCGACTGCAACAAGCCCAGGAGGGATTGGCCGTCGAACATCTGGAGCGTCCCGTTCAAGGACTTGCGCAACAGAGCATCGGTGAGCGCGGGATCGGGCTGCAGATTCAGCGGGCGGTCCGCGGCCAGGGCCAGTCCCCACGACGAACCGTAAGTCGGCACGTTCGCCGTCATCAACGATGTGTCTGGAAACACCGTGGAGATCGTCTTGAGCACTCGCACGAGCAAATCGACCAGCGGAGGCGACTGAGAACCCGCCTGGTTGACGAACACCCCGCCCGGGCGCAAGGCCCGCCGAACCAGAGTAAAAAACTCCTGCGTGAACAGTTTGAAGGCGGGACCGTCTTCAATCGGATCGGTCAAGTCGGCAATGATCACGTCCCAACTCCGCGGAGTCGATTCGATCAGGTCCCACGCATCGCCGATCTGGATTTTCGCACGCGGGTCGTCGAACGCCCCTTGATGGATCTCGGGCAATAAGTCCCGGCAAGCCTCGACGACATCGCCGTCAATATCAGCAACGACAGCTTCTTTGACGGTTTGCCATTTGAGGACTTCCCGGAGCGCTCCCCCGTCCGCGCCGCCGGCGATCAACACGCGTTCCGGCGCACCATGCAGGACACACGGGGCATGTACCAGCGGTTCATGATACAGCATTTCATCGCCGGTGCAGGTCTGCCATTTGCCGTCGAGCACCAGCGCCTTGCCATAGGGGCCGCTCTGGACGACGTACATTTCCTGAAACGGCGTGACGCGATGGGCCAGAACCTTAGTCACGCCGTGCTGCCAGATGTCGCACGGAGTGAGGTATTCGCTGATCCACAAATCGGCGGCAAGCTCGGCGCCAGGCATGGGAGTATCAAGAGTCAGAGTTCGGAGAGAAAGTCAGCCCACGATGAAAACAAAATCGCCGGGGATTCGCCATGGAGCGCCGTCAGATTTTGTGCTGCGACGAGAGTCGGGTAGTGATTTTCTGGAAGTTTAATCGTCGCTGCGGCGATTCAGCAGCCCGCTGAAGTGAATGACGTAGTACAGCAGCGTCAACATCGACTGCAGCGTCGCCGCCACGTAAGTCCATGCGGCGGCGTTCAAGACATTGGAAACCACTTGCGAACCGTGGGCATCCACCATCCCCAATTGCGGCAGCAGTCGCTTGGCGCGATTGCTGGCATCGATTTCCACCGGCAGGGTCAGCAGTTGAAAGACCACCAGCATGCTGAACGAAATCACTCCCAGCCAGATCAGCCATGGCATTCCTAAAATGGCCCCGGCGATAAACATGATCAGCGACAGGTTCGGCGCCCAGATGGCCGCCGGCGCCGCCAGACTTCTGAGCGCCATCGGCCCGTAATTGTGGGCATGTTGCAAGGCGTGACCGCATTCATGAGCCGCAATGCCCACCGCCGCCAAGGAAGGAGAACGGTAAACGGAGGAGCTCAATCTCACGACACGGCTGGTGGGATCGTAGTGGTCCGACAGCTCGCCGGGAACCTCTTCAATGGGAATATCGTGCAGGCCACCTTCGTCGAGAATGGCGCGCGCCGCCTGAGCCCCCGTGCATTGGGCCGGTTCCTGCATGCCTTGCGAGTAAGCCGAGCGAACGCGCATCTGCGCCCACATGGCCAGCAGCATCGCCGGCGCGAGGATGATGAAATAACTGATGTCCAGAGGGTACATGCTGTTGATCCTGAAAAATTGGCCCTGCCGGGCAGCGCCCGACATTTCACAACCTTGAATTATACGCACCGAACGGCGGAACGGATCATGCGGGCAATGCGATTCGATCGACCGTCGTTTCGAATCACCTCAGTTGACGACCGAACCCATTCCCCTAGCCTTCTCGAGACATCAAGCTCGCCGGAAGCTCATGATCGAGCGAGATTTCGACGAAGACCAAAACATCAAAAAACAAAAACCATTGAAGAATAAAGAGTTGCGCCTTGTGAATTGACTTGATTCGGTCGCGACGTAGAGTTGCCGGTCACAATTTCGTCTGCGAAATCCGCCGGGTGCGAAATTTCGCACTTTAGCAAGACCGTCAATGGCAGTCACGCCGGCCGAATACGTCAAAGTCCCGCTTGCTCGCTTACGCGTCGGCACCCTGTTGCGCGCCCCGATTCTCGATGCGCAGGGTGGGTGGGACCAGTTGCTGCTGGCCGCTGGAGCACAAATCACCCTCAGCCGGGTGGAACTGCTGAAGCGACGCGGCATCGCCTACGTCTATGTCCATCAGGGAGAGTTGGACCGACTCACGGGCAACGGGACAAAGACCGGTACTGCGCGACGACACGTCGGCTCGTCCAGCGGGTCAACCACGAATTCCGAATCCTCCGGCGCGACGTCTGCGTTCAAGCTCCATCAAGATTCTTTTCTACAGGCGGTTCAGCGTCCACAATCACTGAGCCGCGATCAGAAAGTGTTGCGCGCCTTCGAACAAAAATATGAAACATCGCTGGCCTCGACGCGAAATGTCTTTGAAGAGTACGCACGGGATCAACGCATCAACCCGGCGGTCATTCATTGCGTGGTCGAACAGCAATTGGATCAAATCGTTCAGGACCTGGATGTCTACGTTTCGCTGGGCCTCGCGCCCGTCGCGGAGGGATACCCGAGTCGCCATAGTTTGCAAACCTCGATGCTGGCCACGTCGATGGGCACCCTCATGGGCCTCAATAAAGAAGAACTGACGGCGCTCAGCTTCGGCTGCCTATTGCATGACGCCGGACTCATGCTGGTTCCGCGGCGCCTGCTGGAACACACCGGCCCGCTCACCGGGGCCGATCGTCATGAAATCGCCAAACACCCCGTGCACATCGCCAATTCGCTTAACCGGCTGAACGACGTTTCCACCGGCGCGAAAATGGTCGCTTATCAAATGCACGAACGGTTGAACGGTTCCGGATATCCGCGCAATCGGCAGGCACGTCAGATTCATCCGCTGGCGAAAATCGGGGCCGTGGCGGATACCTACCTGTCGCTGGTGTCGTCTCGCCCCGGCTGCCCGGGACTGTCCGCCTACGCCGCCCTGGAAAAACTGTTGTATGCCACGAACATGGGCTTATACGACGGCGTTGCGGTCCGAGCGCTGCTGCATGCCGTCTCGCTGTTTCCGATCGGGTCCTCAGTCGAGCTGAGTGACGGACGCCGGGGACAAGTCAGCCGCGCCAATCGCGAACATTACGATCGACCTGTCGTAGAAATCATCTCCGGCGACGACCCACCCACCCGCGAGATCATCGATCTGTCGCAAGAAGAGTCGCTGCGGATCGTGTCTGCCCGGGACTTGGTCGCCGTGTGAAACCGGCCGCGATTACTCGGACGGAACTTCGTAGTAATCGTCATCCGCAATGTCGGGAATCCCCACGACCAACACCCGCATCCGCCCCCGCGCTCCGTGCACGACACCGGGGGGAATATGGACCAGCGAGCCCTTGGCCACGGGTTGTTCCACGCCATCGAGCAACACGCTGCCGCTGCCCTCCAGGACATAATACAACTCGGTCGACCGCTTGTGAAAATGGAGTCGCGCCCCGTCAATATCGACAGCGTGCGCCCAGGCTGCCGGCGACAATTCGGCGTCTTCCCGACTGATCAGCCGGTCTCGAAACCCGCAGGCGCTCCGCTCGCGCGGCGACTGACCTTCGTGGCGAATGAGCAGCGGTCCTGTAACCTCGACGAATTTCGGCGCGGCAGACATGCGAAACCTGTTTCTGATGCGAGAAAGCGCGAATCGCTCGGTCAGCATTCCCTGACCGGACGTCTTGAGTCTCCCACTCCCCGGGAAAGCTGTCAATCGCCAGTCTTCGCTGGCGACACCAGCGCGACACGCACATCCATGACATTGGTATGAGTCGGTCCCGTGATCAATAATCCGCCGGTCTGTTGAAAAAACGGGTAGGTGTTATTGACGTCGAGATACGACCGAGGATCCAGGCCGGCCGTAACAGCGCGCTCGCGCACGTCAGCATCGAACCAGGCGCCGGCGGCATCCGTCGGGCCGTCTTCGCCGTCGGTCCCTCCCGAGAGGATGACGACGCCCGCCAGATCGTCATCCCACAGCCGGATTCCCGCGGCCAATGCCAATTCCTGATTCCGGCCTCCTTTGCGCGCCTGGTCCGTCGGCGTCAATCGCACGGTGGGCTCCCCGCCACTGAGAAAGCAAACCGGTTTCGATGCGCCGGGCAAGTTCTTCACCGCTTGCAAGCACATTTCCGCCAGCGACCGACCGACCTCGCGAGCGATACCAGACTGGTTCGTGCCCAGATCGTGAACAAGATACCCAAGTGACTTCGCCGCAAGCTGAGCAGCCTCCATAGCGGTGCGATTGTTGCCGATCACCAGGTGCTTGGCCGTTACTGCCGGAGCGGTATACGGCTTCCCGGGAATTTCAGCGCGTCCGACGGCATCGGGAATTTCGCCGCGTTTCGGACAGAAACGGCGCAGGATGGTTAAAGGATCAAGGCTTCCTGTCGGCAGCACCGTCGGGTCCCGACGCGATGATGCCAGCGGATCGCCAATGACATCGGAAATGATCAGCACAATCACGCGCCCCGCGGGCTATCGCCCCGCCAAACCGCCCCCTTTGATGCGCGACAAGCGCGTGCGAACCGTGTTCAATTCCTGAATCGTCGCACCCGCCGCCGACAGTTTTTGGGTCACGATTCGCTTCTCTTCCAGCGTGACTCCCGGGATGGGCCCGGCAACAGCGCGCTGCCGCCACCGGATATCAGCACCAGGCACAAATCGTTGGCGGTCAGCCCTGCCACCAACCGCAGGGCTGTTCCGAACCTTCCACGCCGGCCTGAGTCGGCTCGTGGCCCGGCAGGCCGAGCCGGATGCAACGTGATGCGTCGCAGGTCTCCGACGCAGTCGGCCGGTACGTTGACCCAACCGCTGACCTTGGCATCGACGATGTCGGGACCCAAGGCGGCTTCAAGACCGCGCGCCATGCCGGCCCCGGCCTTGCCCGCGCCCCCACCACAATGCGTCCGATGCCATCCAGCGAGAGATGCTCATCGCCGATCTGGAGTCGATTTCCTTGCCGGGAAACGGCTTGCTGCACCAGGCGTTGTGAATCGACAGCCGCCACGCCGGCCCGCCAAATCGCAACGGCATCACGAGTGAGGGGTGATCTCGGCGCGGGAGCGGCCGCCGTGGTCATGATTGCTGGCCCGTCATTTGAACGGCCCGAGCCTGCAACGTCGCGACACGGTCGGTGATCACCTGCACGGCGATTCGAGTCTCGCGCAACAGTAAGATCGAACCGTAGATGATACCACCGACCGCCACGAGTCCGGCCGCCACTCGAGCACTTCCAGCGATTGGACTGCCGTCAGCCAGCCGACGGGAACCGTCAGCGCCCCAACAGAGACCAAGGCCGCGGCCGCCAGCCTCGAGAGCCACATAAAAACTCCCGGGCGCTGCAGCAGCAACATGGCGCTCTCTCCAGCGGTGGACAGTTCACTCAACCGGCAGCTGCGATTCCACCGGGGTGAATTCCCCGGCGGCTTCCAGTTGTTTGGAAAGCTCTCGGGCTCGATCCACCGCCCGCGCCCAGCCGATTGCTGGTGCTCATGACCAGGACCGAAGAGGCGTTCGTCTCAGTATTGACGGCGCGACAATCGGACAGCACGGAGAAAGGATTGGGTTCCATGGAAAAAATGATCAAAAAAGGGTCGGTTTACAAATTCGCCGGGCGGGAAAGTGATCCTGGGTCAGCCAACCGATCGGTGACCAGCATTTTATCATAGCGAATCGCCCGTCCCCGCAACTTGCCGCTGGTCAAAATGGATCTATCCCGCAATCTGGACCTGCGATAAAATTGGCGTCAACAGTGGCTGCGCCCTGAACAGACCGGCAGACGCAAAAATGCCCGTTTCCGGTTGATTCCGCAGTTCAGGTGATCCCGCGTGACTCGTTGGTTGCAGAATTTCCGTGATTTTCAACGCGACGTGATGGCTGAGTCGCGTCTGACGGAAACGATTCAGCGACTCGTGGTCGATGGCGAGCTGACCCCAGTCACGGCCAGGCGACTGACGAAAACGCTGCAGGAAACAAAACACGAATCGCAGTACATCGTCAAACATTTGTGCGCGCATTTGGCGATCGGACTGATTTTTTCCTTCGACCTGGTCCCGCTGCCGCTGGGCACCCTGACCCGCGGAGCATGGGTCGCCGGAAACCGTCTGCTCGCGATGATGCGCGGGCGCCCGGAGCAATCAAAGGTCCACTCCCTGCCGGTCCTGGCTGTCTCGCTGATTCCGTTTGCGGGTTATTTTGCTTATCTGATTCCCTTGCGGGCAGCGAATGCCGACGCGGCTTATCTCTACGCCAACCATGTCAGCTATCTTCGCAGCAACTGCTCGCTTCGTCAGTACATTCTCAGCAAACCGCCTTGGCAGCAGCGTCTGATTCAAAGCACGCTGGCAACGGTCTTGACGCATTCGCCGTCGGCGAGCGAAACGACATAAGCTTCGGGCGATGCGGGCTGGCGATACCCTGGCGCGATCAAGACGCGCCACCGGGCTTTAGCGATCGACCAGAACTCGATGCGGCGAGATCTGCGATCATGTCCGAAGGAGACTGAAGCGCCCCAATCAATGGCCCCATCCGGCACGGCCCGCTCAGACGTGTCACAGCGAATCGTTCAGGATACGGTTGCCAATCAGGCGGCTTGCCGTGGATGAGGATCCAGGGGCTGCTCTTCGATGAGAATTTCAGGGAAGATTCCCTGCAAGGCGTTTTTGATCTGCAAAGCCCGCGACAGCGAAATATGGCCATCCAGAGGCTTACGATAGCCCGAAGGATATACGAGTGTAATGCGGTAACTTTTTTCGAGGGGGGGTTGCCAAACCATGCGGCGAGTTCTACCGGCATCCGACAAGGACAGGAAGTGTTTTTTCCTTTGCCCGATGTCGTTTGATCAATTTTTGACCACTTTCCGCGGTTCACAAATCAAACACCGGCAAGTTCTGCGGTGACGCAAGAGCCAAACCACCTGTGACGGGAAAGTTTCCACGTCAAACGACATCACCGCCAAAGACGTCGTGAACGCGACCGCGATTGCCGATGGTCATGAGACGCCGCTTTGCCCGGCTTGCCAATCCTCGCACTTGTCGAGATACTTCCTTGCGACACGAAATCGCAGAGAGAGTGAGAAAGAGAGAGCCGCACGGCAGCCCGCGGCTCATGGGAGAGCGATCAGAGAAGATGGATGCATGACAATCTCAACTCTTTGTCCCGTTTCGATGGAGACCGCCAGAAACGATCGTTAGAAAAACTTGCCAGAAAGTTCTTGGCCGCTTGGTGGAATTGGCAGACACGCAGGATTTAGGATCCTGTGCCGCAAGGCGTCGGGGTTCAAGTCCCCGAGCGGCCACTCGACAAGTTTTCCCGCCATTTATCTTGCTCGGTGCTTCACGATCCGGGCGTGGCGAAAGCAGGCATTGCCGACTCCAGGTTGCTGGGAGTGCGATCCAGTTTTTGATCAGGGCACGCCGACTGAACGGCAGAAACGTCAGTGGAAACGATAGTCCGGGTGATGCCGGTCAAAATCCAGATCGGTCAGCGCCGCGTCAAAATTGATGTTCGAGAACGAATACGATTCGATCATCGTGGACTCGTCCAGATCGGCGTCAGGGGGAAGCGGTTGCCGCGGCCATTCGAAATGCACGGATTTCATTGGCAAGTTCCATTCCTGGTCGATCCAAGTGATCGATTTGCGGTAAGTCGCTGAAACCGCCGGGCTCCGATAGAACGTCGTAAACACCGTGCAATTCCTGCCGTTCTGTTCGATATCCGGAACGGCGGAACACGACGCGACACGATGAAATTTTAGATCGTCGTGATGACTCTCCAGCATCAAATCGACCAGACCGTGCAGCCCGGCCATCGTCACCGGATAGCGCGTATCTCTCATCGCCAGGGTCGAGTCGGGCGAGATCCAGAATGCCGGCAAACGCACCTTCCAGCCGCCGTCATGGCCGAGCAGACAGTCGTCGTTCGCGCCTGCCACATACAACACTTCTCGCCCCTCATCGCCTGCCAGCCAGTCCAAATAAAGGCTAAAAGGTTGCTGACGATACTTGAGGTCGATGACATGCTCATCCAGTAACTCATCGCCGACGACTTCGCGCTTGGCGATTCGCGCGGTGTAGTATTGCCGTGTCGCCAGAAACGATTGTCCTTCGGATAAGAGCGCGATTTTGCGCGCCAGGACTGCCTCGGCGTTTGATTCCTCACCCTGCACCGCGTTTTCCAACTCGCTGTAAATGGGGAATGAGGGTTGGATCTGGCTCTCATCTGATCCCCAGAAATGGCAAGCCGCCACCACGGCGATGCCCAGGACAGCGCAGACGTGCAACAGGAACTGCTGCGGGTCGACAGATCTCGATTTCGCCAAATGCATTGGATCCCCCTTTTCAAACTGCATCGTCAGTCGCGCTCGGTCCAAAAAACTGCGCGTGACGATCGTGGAAGTTACGCCAGTGAGCATCCGCGAGAGCCGTCGAGGTTGCCGAGTGCCGGAGAAAGCAACGGACATGCCGGAACGTCAGAATCCGGGAACGTGACCAAGCAGGCCGGCGATACGGGCCCGGGATTCGTGACGGATAATTCTTCTGCGATGTCCTTCCCTGCCGATCCCACTTCGATGAGGAAGTTTCGTCGTCGCCGATCAGATTTGCCGCGTGGCGAGCATCGGTTTCACGTCCATGGGCTGAAAAGCGGGCGCTGTTTGTCCGCTGAAGTCGCTCACGCGTGACCTTCTCGACTGTTCGAAGAGGGGCCAATCCACGTCAGGCACGCGAATTGCGAGATTCGGAAGGCGTGTCTTTTCCAGCGGAACGGAGATCGGCAGATCAAGCACGCCGTCAAAAACGGCAGGCCGCCTGGTTGAGCAGAAGTCAGTTTGCATCGCAGGAGTTCAATCAGAGTGGATGCTGTCGCTGAGGGGCCGCTGCTGAACATGTTTCCGCGGGAAAGACGTTCCGAGATGAAACAATGAGACAGGACAGGAGTACGCCATGAAAGAACACTTTGAACAGAGTGTTTCCGTGTGGATGGAGACGGCGACGATTCCTGAGAAACGCGGTTTGACGACAGATCTGCACGTCGATGTCTGCGTCGTCGGAGCGGGGATCGCCGGCATGACCACTGCGTATCTCCTGACTCGCGAAGGCAAATCGGTCGCAGTCTTGGACAGCCGTCGCATCGCCGCCGGTCAGACGCAACGAACAACCGCTCATCTGACGAATGCCCACGACGATTTTTACAGCGAAGTGGAAAAAATCCACGGACTGGAAGGAATCCGCATCGCCGCGAACAGCCATACCTCCGCGATCGACACGATCGAAACCATCGTCGAGCAGGAAATGATCGACTGTGATTTCCAGCGGCTGCCTGGTTATTTTTTTTGTCCGCCCGGCCAAAGCACCGACATTCTCCAGCTCGAGTTCGATGCCGCCACGCGTGCGGGAATTGAAGGCCTGGAAATCGTCGGCAGAGCGCCGATTACGACATATGATACGGGAACGTGTCTGCGCTACCCCCGGCAGGCTCAGTTTCACCCCCTCAAATATCTGGCGCATCTGGCCCAGCTCGTGGGCAGCCGCGGCGGAAAGATTTATGCCGACACTCCGGTCAAGCAGGTGCACGGAGGCAGAAATGCCTCGGTGGAAACGGTTCATGGACGGGTCGTACAGGCGCAAGCCATCGTGGTGGCAACCAACTCACCGATTAACGACCAGTTTGCCCTTCACACCAAGATGGCGCCTTATCTCACCTATGTGATCGGCGCAAGAGTGCCCGCCGGGTCAATCACGAACGCCTTATTCTGGGATACGCAAGAAGACTACCATTACGTTCGGTTGCAAAATTTGGATTCCGATCACGACATTTTGATCGTGGGCGGCGAAGACCACAAAGCCGGGCAGGAACGCGATCAGAATGCACGGCACGGTCGACTGGAATCCTGGGCGCGCGAACGATTTCCCATGATTCAGAACATCGAATACCGTTGGTCGGGAATGGTCATGGAAACGACCGACGGCGGCGCCTTCATCGGCAGAAATCCGGGATCGGAAGCCAATGTGTATGTCGCAACCGGTGACTCCGGCATGGGTATGACGCACGGAACGATCGCCGGCCTCCTGTTGACCGATCTGATCCTGGGGCGCGAGAATCCCTGGGCCGATTATTATGATCCCTCCCGCAAACCGGTGGCTGGTCCGGCTTGGCGCAGATTTCTCTCCGAAAACGTCAACGTCGGACTTGAATACGCACAGGATTGGCTGGGAAACGGCGACCGGCCCGCTGTCAGCCAGTTGCAATGCGATCAGGGAACCGTAATTCGCCACGGTTTCAGCAAAGTTGCGGTTTACCGGGATCAGACCGGCGGACTGCACGAATGCTCGGCTGTATGCCCGCACCTGGGCTGCATCGTGCACTGGAATGATTTTGAAAAAGTCTGGGACTGCCCTTGCCATGGATCACGATTCGACGCCTTAGGCGCCGTAATCAACGGTCCCGCGATCTCTGATCTGGCACACGTTGACCGTGAACAAGCTGTGGAAACGGGAACGACCAAGTAGCGGCCATGTAATAGGCCAGGCGCGCCTTCCGCCGTTGGAGGAAGGCACGTTGACCACATGAACGCCGTGCCGAGTGGGGGATTCAGCACAACCGCGCCGCGAATGCTGCAATCCTCGATCCATCGCCCGGGCAAGAACCGATCCGGCTCGGATTGAACCAGTTTGGAACGAGTGAAGAAGAAATCCAAGAAACGCCGCCACCGCGCAACTGAAACGTGAGGGAATCCTCGCGATCAGATCGCCGAATTTAGCAGCATCGCTTCAATGGTGAGACCAGGACCAAAGCCCAGGGCGACCACCGGGCCTTCCAAAGGTTCTTGCTTGAGTCGGTCGAGCAGAAAGAGAACCGTAGCCGACGACATGTTTCCGAAGTTGGCCAGAATCTCCCGAGCGGCCGCGACGTCTTTGCCGGACAGCGACAGGGCGGTCAAACAGGCATCCAGGATTCGCGGTCCGCCCGGATGAATGGCCCAACCCCGCACATCTTCGATCGTCAATCGTTCTTGGGCGAGAAAGGATGTCATCCATCCTTGGAGGTGTTGTTCAATCAGCGACGGGACCTTCTGGGAAAGGGTCATCTCGAACCCGTAGTCGCCAATCCGCCAACTCATGGCGCGATTCGTATTGGGTACGATATGCGAACCGCTACGGATCAGTTGATATTTCCCATGAGCAGGCAATTGGTCCTTCGGAGCATGCCGGCAAATCACCGCGGCGGAGCCATCGGCGAACAAGGCGTTGGCAATCACTTTTTCCGTCGACCAGCCGTAATGATGATGCAGACTGCAAAGTTCGACCGAGCACACCAGCACCACTGCCTGAGGATTCGCTTCGACATAGGCCTGAGCAACGCGCAGCGCGTTGAACGCACCGTGACACCCCATGAATCCAATGTGCGTCCGTGACGTCGATGGCGAAAGACCCAGCTTTTGAATCAATCCGATGTCGAACCCGGGCGCTTGAAATCCCGTGCAGGAAACAGTGACCAGATGCGTGATCTCCGCGAGATCCTGGTCTGCCTGCGCCAACGCCGCTTCGCAAGATTTCAAGGCCAGATCGAGAGCATGCTCTTCATATTTCTGCATGCGATTTTGAGTCGTCGGCCCTCGGTCATTGACATCAATGCGCTCCTTGAAAAACCCTTCGACGGCCACGCCGTCTTGAGGCGGCTCGAGGAGCGCGACCGTCGCCCGTTCCGAGACGCCGGCTCCTTCATAGATCATTTGCATGACTCGCCGGTGTTCATCCGAATCACAGCACATTTGCCGAGTCGCTTCGCAGGCCAACGCTTGAGAGATGCGAAGCGGTGGAACCGCGGTTCCGATTCCCGAAATCACTGTCGGCATAGTACGAGTCCTTCAAGGTTCACAATCGTCGGTTAGCGCGCTCAGACAAATCATTCTAGCCCCAAAGCAAGCAAGCAACAAAGTATTTCCCACGATTCTAGAACAAGGGAACAGCGACCGCGCAATTCCCTTTGCGCAATCCGTAGACTTTCACAGCGCCAGAGAGGCCTGTTCTCCGGTCGCTGCGCATGCACTTTGGCAGGCGGCGGCGCAGTGAGAAAGCGCGCAGCCGTCGTTGTCTGGGCATAAACGGCAGCAGCGCTAAGAATCGCCGAATGTTCTCGCCTTTGTTTGAGCTTGCCTGCTGCAGGCCTCGCCGCTTCCCTCGAGGGACTGGCGTGTTCCTGCTGCCTCTTGCGTTTTCTGCTGGGTTTGTCGAGGCGAGGGGTGGGGCGGAAAAGGAATGACTGATCAATTCAGCCATTCACAACTGAAGTCAACAACCGGCCGTGAGCGTCACTTGGGCTCCGGAAGTTGAGGAGGAAAATTATCAGGCTCTGACTCGATCGTCATGGGCTGATTATTTTCGGCCGATGTACTACCGGGAGTTTCCGAGGACTCATAGGCCCCCGTCATGATCGGGTCCAGCCGCGCTCCGCAAGACGAGCAATAGCGAGCGTAGGGGATCACATCGAGTCGATCCTCCGCAATCGGTTCGCCGCAGGCTTCGCAAAGACCGAACAGCCCGTTCTCCAACCGCTCGATCGCCGCCTGCACCTCTTTCTTCGTGTACAGCTTGCGATCACCGTCGCTCAGGCTGGCTGCGGTTTTATCGTCAACGATGGCTAGATCGGGATGATCGCGCACCAAACCGCTCATCCCATCGTCATCCGCTTCCAGGTTGTTGGCGATTTCCGTCAACCATTCGCTGTACTGCTGCATCAGGGTCTTCTCCATGATCAAATCTCCTTCCGTGAGCACGCGTCAATACCAATTCACGTTGAACTACCTTTGCAATCCCCATGCCACGGCACGCGACAGAACAAAACCACTGATTGCTGCTGAGATTTTTTCACTGATTCAGCGCGACTTTCTTTTTTTTCCTGCCAGGACTGCCGCGGCGCTTGGCCATAATCGAGCGCTGATGCGACGCAGTTCGGCAGGTTGATACCGGGGGAGTTCCTCAGTCACGGACCGCAGCAGCACCGTGGAGAGCGCGACGAGTTGTGAGAGAGTCTCTCGATTCGGGACATCGGCGTTCTCTCCCCAGCGCAATCGTTCCAGGAGAAGCGTCTAGGCATCCCGAGATTCAGCAGATCCGTGAGGGCCGAGGCAGACTTCTCGGCGATTGACCTAGGCGACGGCCTGCCCGGTGACTTTGTGCAGGAGATCGGTGGGGATCAACGACTTCGAACGTGACCTCGTGCAGCCTTCCTTTTCGTTTGTCCGTAAAAACTACGGGCATTCGTTCGGGATTTTGCTGCACTGCCAACCGTCGGCCGAGAGCGGAAGCTGTTCCTGCGCATGAAAAAACCCGCTAATGAATTAGCGGGCCTCTTTAAATGGCGGGGGCAGGATTTGAAGCACCCACCAAAACGACTATTTCAGCTTGAAAAGCCTATATTTCTAGCGTATCGGTGAATTGCATTCGTTGCGAGTCGTCGCAATAAGTCGTGATCATTCGGTTCCAAGAGGGGGGAACCGGTTCCCTGTCAGCCCAAGGTTGACTTCGGCGCGTCGACCACCGATTTCGATCGGGAGGAAAAGAATGAAAACGTACTCCCCAGATGAATTGGCAGAAGTATTGGGCGTAAGCGTCAGGACCATTGCTTGCTGGATTGCGAGTGGTGAACTGAGAGCGGTAAACGTGTCCCGAGACCGGCATTCCCGTAAACCCCGATATCGCGTGCTTCAGTCGGATCTCGATTCGTTACTGTTTCTGCGAAGCACGAAAAAGAGTGAAACTCCACCCCGTCAGCGTCGTCGCCACCTAACATTTGTAAACGAGATCGTTTGAATCAAATGCATCCCAGTCACCCAACCCGCTTGATTTCCCGCCGGCAGAGTTCGAAATGTGACTCACTACAGTTCTACGGCCAGAAGTCGAACCAGTCGTATTGCGCCGCATCGAAATAAATGGGATCGGCATCCGTATTCCAGGACTTGACGCCTGAAGGAAACGTCGTTTGCGGGCTGATCCCGGAAGAATAGGCCATCGTTCCATAAAATACCGGATCTACCAAAGCGCCGGTATAGCCGTGCCCATTCCCGTAGGGCTGCCGCCAAGTACCCCTTGACGAGGGGGGATAGGATAGGGCGAGGTTTCTGTTCGAGGAGTTTGCGGTCACGGAGGGTTTATCATGTCATCGGCCTGCGGGCGCGATTTGCGCGAAGTTTTGACGCAAGTCCCCCTCGGGGGAAAGCATCGCACTTGCTCCTTCAGAAAAAGAATTTGCTCCTTGATCAACTCACCCCCATCCTACCACCCTCGTCAAGTGGGTCTTCTGAATGGCCTTGGTCGATTGTCCGGCGGTTCTTGAATCGTCGCAGAAAGTCCGGTAGCGTAACGACATCCCTTTTTCACCAACTCGGTATGGGCCATGCCGAAATTCCTGCTGCTCGCAGCCGATGTGCTGTTGTTGATCGTCTTCTCGCGACAATTGCGACGACAGGAAATGTCGCACGTCGACACGATCATTTTTTGCATCATCTACGGACTTGCCGCGGTCGTTGCCGAAGCGATCAATCTGCGGTTTCCGTGGTTCGGTTTACCGGACGGGATCGTCCCTTGGGTGAGACCGATCCCCGGTGCAATCATCGCGGCGATTGGCAGCGGGTTGGCGGCCGGGGCCGTGTTCGGCGTGGATTGGAAATCGGCGGCGCGGCTCGGTCTGATCTTTTTGGCATGCCACTTCGCCGTGGAATTTCTCCTGGACGTGATTTTTCCGACGGTGGTGTGAACGCACCCGGGTTTCGCGTCGCGGGCGGCCAATCAACTCACCCCGGCAAGTTCGCGGGAGTCTTTCAGTTCTTCCCACTGCTCGATCGTCATGACCACTTCCCGGGCCTGGCTGCCGTTGTAGGCGCCGACAATGCCGTCTTCCGCCATCCAGTCGATCATCCGGGCCCCGCGTCCATAACCGACGCCTAACGCACGCTGCAAGAGCGACACGCTGCCGCGACCCTCGCGGATCACGACTTCGACGGCTTGTTCGTACAGATCGTCCTTGACGCGCGGTTCGGTCTTGCCGCCGGCCTTCGCCGCCGTCGTCACCTGCTGGATTTCCGGGCTGTATTGCGGGGGTTGATCGGCATAAAACTCGATGATGCCGTTCACTTCCTCGTCGCTGACGTAGGTTCCTTGCGCGCGGATCAGATTGCTCGTGCCGGGCGCGAGATACAACATATCGCCGTTGCCAAGGAGCGTTTCAGCTCCCATTTCATCAAGCACCACTCGGCTATCCACGCGGCTGGAAACCTGGAAGGCGATCCGTGACGGCAAGTTCGACTTGATCAGGCCGGTGATCACGTCTACCGTCGGTTTTTGCGTGGCCAGCACCAGGTGGATGCCGACGGCGCGTGATTTCTGGGCGAGCCGGATGATGTGGCCTTCGACGTCTTTGCCCGAGGTCATCATCATGTCGGCCATTTCGTCCGCGATAATCACGATGAACGGCATGTGATCGGGAATACGCTCGGCTTCTTCGTCCTCTGGGTCGATGCCCAGCCGTTGCAGAATTTTCTCCTTGCCGAGCTACCGCTTGTTGTATCCGTCCAGATGGCCGGACCCCAGCGCCCGGCGAGGTCGTATCGCTCTTCCATTTTGTCGACGGCCCAGCCCAGGACGGCTTCGGCCTTCTTCATGTCGGTGATGACCGGATGCATCAGGTGCGGAATGCGCATGTAGGGGCTCAGTTCGACCATTTTCGGGTCGATCATCAGCATCTTCACCTGCTGCGGGCTGCGCGACATCAGCATCGACAGAATCAGCGTATTCAAGCAGACGCTCTTGCCGGTGCCGGTGCGGCCGGCGATCAGCAAATGCGGCATCTTGCACAAATCGACGACCAGCGGCTTGCCGCTCACGTCCTTGCCGAGAAACAGCGGAATCTGCTTGCCTTCAAAGTCTTGCCGGCACGATTCCAGCAGTTCCTTGAGCCGGACCATCACCCGCACGTCGTTCGGAACTTCGACGCCGACCGTATTTTTACCGGGAATCGGCGCGACGACGCGGACCGACGGCACCCGCAGCGCAATCGCGAGATCGTCCGCCAGGCTGGTCACTTTGGCCAAACGCAAGCCGGCTTCCAGCTCCAGTTCAAATTGCGTGATCACCGGGCCGGTATCGATCTCAACCACTTTGACGTTCAAGTTGAATTCTTGGAACGTCTTCTCGATCTTCGCCGCCATCCCTTGCGCTTTCTGGGCAAGCAGTTCATACGGGAACTCCTGCGCATCGGCAAGGAACGAATGGTCGGGCAATTGGAACGGCGTCGGCTCGTCGACGGCGGTATCCAGTTCCTTTGTCAACGCCACGCGGTCCAGCGTCATGCCGGCGGGAGGATTCACCTTGATCGGCAGGCGCTCTTCCGGCTCCTCGTCCACTTCCTCCGGTTCCGGCAAATGCGTGATCTTCGGATGATTGTCGTCGGTCACCACGGGAATCGAGGGAACAGCATCGGCCGCAGTCAGCGGCTCGGGAACGTCTTCTGAGTTGTCGGTCGCCGCGCCCGGATCGGGAGGCCCGGACGGCAACGATTCCAGGCCTTTATGTCCAAAGGCCAGACGGCCCCAGATCGTAATCGGGAGCGCCAGAATTCGCAGGCATAGCCCTACCAGACGGATTTCGCCCGTCAACAACAACCCCGCCAGCGCCGTCGTTACGACGAGCACCAGCGTGCCGACTTTGGAAAAGTGTTTGTCCAGCAAAATCGATCCCCACGCGCCGACGTTGCCGCCGCTTCCTAAGAGCGGACCGTGCGGCATCGGCGGCAGCAGCAGTTGTGCGGCAACGCAGGTCGCGACCAGCAGCAGCATCGCGCCGATCAAGCGGACCACAGGATCGCCGATGGATTCACGTGAGAAGAGACGCAGATCCAGGACTAACAACGCAGCCAGGACGAGATAAGCGCCGTACCCGAACCAGGTCGTCAATTCGTATGCCAACCGAGCGCCGATTTCACCGCACAGGTTGACCGGTTGAGCGCGCAGCGGAAAGACGGCCTGTGCCGGCGGGTCGGCCGGGTCGAAACTGGCCAGGCTCAGTCCCACAAAGACCGCCGCCGCCAGAAGCGTCAGGGCGAGCAGATCGGTTTTTAGTCGACCGTAATCGACCATGGGGCTGGTTCACTTTCACCGAGGCGCACGATGAGCGGGGACACGCGCACCGATTTGCGCCAAGGCGCGCACCGGAGCCGTGACCAGGAAACAGGGTGTTTTCCGGCCGCTCGGACTGCATGGTGACCTTTCTCCGTGACGAAACGATCGCCCCGGAGCCGTACAAGCGGAATTCCACGTCATGGGGAATCACGCTGCACACTGAACTTTACCACCCGCATGAGGAAATGTTGAGTTTTGTCAACACGGCGGCATCATTTCGGCGAGTGGGGGGCCGGTTGTAACGGCAGCGCGGAAATGGTTGACGTTCCGCCCCCCAGGAAACGGCGTCGCGCTCTAACGTGCGATGTGCGCGGCGATCCAGTCCCACAACTGCGCGGCAACGTCCGCCTTGGCGCCGGTGAATTGCGCTACATGGTCGCCGGCGGGGTTGATCACTTCGATGTCGTTTGATTCCGCGCCAATGGCGGTCGGGCGATTGAGCACAATTGCATCGCAGTTCTTTTCCTTCAACTTTCGCAGCGCGTTGACGTGGGCATATTCGGAAGACTCCAGCGCAAACCCCACGATCCAACGATTTTCCTTGGCCTGCCCCAGATCGGCCAGCACGTCGGCGGTTTCGACGAGTTCGAGTTTGAGCGTGGCGCCGGTCTTGGCCAGTTTGCCGGAAAATCGCTCGACGGGGCGATAATCGCAGACGGCGGCGGTCGCGATGACGCCATCGCACCGTGGCCACTCGACCCGACAGACATCGAGCAATTGTTCGGTCGTTTCGATCTGGCGGACGTCGCAGCCGGCGGGCGGAACGATTGAGACGGGCCCGGTCACCAGCAACACCTCATGCCCGGCCGCCAGCACGGCCTCCGCCAGCGCGAACCCCATCCGCCCGCTGCTGGCGTTGGAGAGGTAGCGGACGTCGTCGAGGTATTCGCGGGTGGGACCGGCGGTGATGAGGATGCGCATCGAGAAACTACCGCTTCAATCGCGACTTAATTGACAGGCCTCACTCGGATCACAGCCGGGCGACTTTGACGTCCTCGGGGACTTCAAAACCGAGGCGGGCTTTGCCGCGCTCGGCGTTGACTAATCCCATGCGGACGTTGTAGCAGCCTTCGACGAACTCGGCTTCCTGTAGAGTCAGGACGATCGGCGCGCTGCGTCGTTTGCGAAAGGAAACCTCGGCCACGCCGTGAGAGACGCGCACGACGGTGACGACAATATCTTCAATCTGCAGCCGTTCTCCCGGCCGCCGTGAAATCACCAGCATGTCAACCTCCGTGAACGTCCTCAGCTGGATGGCGGATCGCCGTCAAGCGGTCTCCCCGCCTGGTCTCTCTGAATTGAGTTTCTCTCCGAATGGTGGCCGTGATTCTAATCGTTTCGCAAATAATTTTCGAACCAGTCACAGATTCACGCCGCCAAGCGGAATTCCCTCGATTTCCGGATTCACTTCCCGACCGGAAAAGACAAATCCGGCACCGTGAAGACTCTTGACCAGTGGAACGCGAGAGAGATTGATGTTCCTGCAATTTAGCCCAGACCGCTTTTTCAGCAATTTTCACTGGTGGCGGCTTCTTCCCGCCTCAGGAGATGTGACATGAACCCCCTGCCACTCCTCCGATCATGGTTTTGCGTGATGGCGCTGCCGATTGTCTGCCTGATGGCGGCGTCCGGGGTGGGGGCGGCCGACGAGGAGAGCAAAGAACTCATCCCACAGGGAACGGTCATTGATACGAACCAGCAGCCGCTCGCGGAGGTCGTCGTCGCGCTGCATCGCTGGGACGGCGTCATGAGTGACGCGCTGCAGACGATGGTGACCGACGCCGAGGGGCGGTTCGAATTTCCATCCCGGGGAAACGATGCGTACTACTATGTCATCCTCCGCAAGGCTCCCTTCGCACCGACCGGACAGATTGTCAGCGCGGAGGGTCCCCTGAAGATCACGTTACGGCCCGCCGTCGACGCCTGGATTGAGGTCCGTAACGCCACGGGTCAACCGTTGGCTGGAGCCCGCATCGCCAACATCACCATTCGCACGGAGGGAAACTCACAAGATTATCTGTGGCGTGGGATGGAACATTTTTACGGACTGAAATTTTCTCCCAGTGATGCCGCCGGGCGGTTGAATCTCCCCCCGCTGCCGCAATCGGCCCTCATCGACATCCGAATCGATCATCCCGACTGGGCCCAGGCCAAGGTGAGCAACGTCCACGTCGCCGCGGGTCGGTTGACCGAGGCCACATTGCCGGCAGGCGTCAGGACGACGTTCGAATTCGTCGCCGATTCCCGAGCGCCGGTCGCTCTCGACGGGTTGACGTGCGAAGTCCTGATGCTGTCGCAATCGTCCGGCTCGCCGGCGTCGATCCTGCGCTCGCCCATGACAATCGTGGGCGATCAGATCCGCTTGTGCGCGCATCCGGTTGCCTACGATTCGCTGCGGCTGACGGCTCCGGACCTCGTGATCACGCCGGAATATGACCGATTGACGATCGCGGAAGGGACCGAGCCCAAAATGCTCTTTCTGGTGCGCAAGGCGGTCCAGGTCTCGGGGCGGGTGCTGCGGAAAGACGGCACGCCTCACCAAGGAGTCAGTGTCCTCGGGCAGGTAGAGAATGTCTCGCCGGACGGTCGCATTCCGGATGACAGCCAGTGGAAATATAGCGGAAATGTCGAAACCGATGCCGAGGGGCGATACACCCTCACGCTGGCGCCGGGCCGCAGCCGCGTCGAGGTGAATGCGAACGGTTATGTCACCGACCGGGAGGAGACAGAAATCGACGTCAGTCCCGTCGGCCCGAATGACATCCCCGATTTCCTCACCGAGGTGCTCGAACCGGTGCGGGGTCAGATTGTTGATCACAACGGCCAGCCGGCAAGCGGGGCGATCGTCCGCCTTCGGTTCCCATCCTTATGGGACCAGCCGACGGTGACCGATGCCGACGGCCGATTTGAAATCAAGCTGCGCTGGATTCCCGTCGATCTGGAAACGCATCAGCGTCAATACGAGTTGGACGTGGCGGCGTTTGTCACCGATCGGCCTGTGATGGGGATCGCCCAGATCGACCTGCGCGACGCGGAATCGTGCCAGCGGGTGCGGATCGAACTTCGGCCGGATGCCTCAGCCGATGAACTGCTCACGCTGAAAGACAATCAGTGGAACCGGAACAGGATGCAGAAGCTGATCACGGAAGGAAAGATCGAACGGCATCCGGCAGGCGAGCCAGGTCAGCCGGCGCCCGAACTCGACGGGCTCGCCTGGTTCAACACCGAAGGCAAAGGCCTCCAGGATTTTCGCGGCTGGTATGTCCTGCTCGATTTCTGGTTCACCAACTGCGGCCCCTGCCACGCCGACTTTCCCTCCGTCAAGCTGATCTATGAACGGTTCGAAAAGCAGGGCGTCACCGTGATCGGCGTGCATGACAACTCGTCCACGCCCGATGCGGTCCAGGAACACTGCCGGCAACAAGGGCTCACGTTCCCCATGGTCGTGGACCACGCGGACGGGCGGATCGTCAACGCCTATCGCGACTTGGGCCTCAGCGGATTTCCCACCTACCTCTTGATCGGCCCGGACGGCAAGATCGTGCAAAACGACCGGGCCATCGACGGCCGACCGTCGCTCCGCACCTTCAAGCTGGAGATTATTCGCCGGCACGTGCTGCATCACGGCGAATAACGCACCGCGACCCACGAGGATCGCATCGCGCGATGCGCAAGACGTCATGGAAAAGGCCGCAGAGCGCTCCGCTTGTTTCGCGCGACTCGCGGTGAATTACCCTAGCAGGTTCACTAACCGGCCGTTGGAATCGCCGAGGGTTTCGGTGGTGGCGTCGACGCGGTCGAGCATCGATAGGAACAGGTTGTTCATCGGCGTCCGCGAGGGGTAGACGATATGACGGCCCGTCGCGACAGTGCCGCCGCCGCGGCCCGCCAGCACGATCGGCAGATCGTGATGCGCGTGCGCGTTGCCGTCAGCGATGGCGCTGCCGTACACGATCAGCGAATGATCGAGCACGGTTCCTTCGCCTTCGGGCATGCTGTCCAGTTTTTCCAAAAATGCGGCAAATCGGGAGACCAGATACTGATCGATCTTCTGAATCTGCTCCATCGTTTCCGGTTTGTTCTGGTGATGCGACAACGTGTGATGGCCGGTCGTCAGGTCGAGCATCCGATACGTCCGGTCGCTCCCTTCATTGGCCAGCATGAACGAGGCGATGCGGGTAGTGTCCGTCTGGTACGCGAGCGCCATCAAGTCGAACATCAGCTTGATATGCTCATCGGCGTCGCTGGGAATGCTCGGCGGCAGCGACATCTCCGGAGCCTGGCGATCGGCCGCCTGCGCTTGATAACGGGCGATCCGCTGTTCGATTTCGCGAACGCTGGTGAAATACTCGTCAACTTTGTGGCGATCCGTTCGCCCCAACTGCTTTTGCAGGCGGTCGGCATCCGACGACACGACGTCCAGAATGCTGATCCGCCGGGCATTCCGCTTGGCGGCCGCCTCCCGATCGACGTCACCGCCGCCGAACAACCGTTCGAAGGCCAGCTTCGGAATGATTTCTTTGGCCATCGGCGTCGTGGGAGACTTCCAGGAAATGGAGGACGAATAGGCGCAACTATAACCGGAATCGCATTGCCCGGCCGTCCGATTTTGCTCCGTGCCGAGTTCCAACGAGGGAAGCATCGTTTGATGGCCGATTTTTTCCGCCGCGACTTGATCCACGGAGATACCGACGCGGATTTCGCCGTTTTTGTTTGGATGCGCGCCCGTCAAAAAGGCGGCGGCGGACCGGGCATGATCGCCCGCGCCGTCCCCTTTGGGATAAGCGTTGTCCTGCATCAATCCGGTCAGAACGTTGATCTTGCTTTTGACATTGCCCAGCGGAGACAGCGTCGCGGGAAGTTCGAAATCGGCCCCTTCACCTTGCGGCGTCCAAGACTGCATGATGGCGCCGTTCGGGAAAAAGACGAACCCTAAGCGGCGCGGGGTGGCGGCCGCCTGGGCGGCAAATCCGCGCGTCGGCCACATCGCGTCCAAAAACGGCAGGGCCATCGTGACGCCGAGGCCTTGCAGAAACGTCCGTCGAGGCAATGCACGATTCATGGAGTAATTCCTTCGCCGCGCCGCAGGCGGAACGGGCGGCTTTTCACAATTTCGGTCACCAGGACGGAAACCCGATAGTCTTGCTGTTCCAGACGCATCAAGATGTTATCAACTGTGCATCGGTCATAATACTCCAAACCCCGCCCTAACGCATAGGTTAAACAGCTTGTTCGTCAACGCCCGGGCAAATTCGGATTTTTTTCAACTTCAAAAATCTGAATCAATTCCTTCGGGCCGGCAAATGTCTGGCCGTCGGGGAGTGCCTCAAACATCCAGCGCTTCGACTCGTCCTGCGCGCCAGCGGCCGATCGGGTCAAAGTTTTCCATCCCGAAGCCGAAGCGAATCCATCGTCTGGTGGCACGACGCACAGACGGGATTGGGCGCGGGTGGAGTTCCAATTGCTGGCGGACCGTGGCCTCCGGCGACGCCTTCGCCGTCTCGGCCAGTTCTGGCACATTGGGCGGCGGCGGCGGCGGCGGTTGATCGAGCAGCACTTCCAGAATCCATTTGCCCCGTTTCACGGGAGACGTTCGCGTTGCCGCCGAGGTCAACGTGAGAATGCTTCCTTGCGTCACCAGGCCGGCGCGCGGCGTTCCCTCCAGGCTCACCTTCTGAAACTGGTCGCCGGACTGCTCCTGCAGCCCGTAATGTTTCGCCAAACGGTTGTTGACGAACGTGTATTGGCCGTCCAGCAGTTCCAAAACGCTGCGATTTTCACGCATCACATATTCGAAGAAGGCCCGCGTTTCGCGTTTGAGGTCCTCTTTCAGTTCTCCGCCGTACTCCGGAAATTTGGCGGGATCAGGGCGAACCTGATCCAGGATTCGCAGGTTGAGCCATTGGTCCGCGAAGCTCTCGACTAGCGCCGCGGATTTGGGGTCTCGCAGCATGCGCTGCACTTGCTGTTCCAGGACCGCGTCCTGATGCAATGTCCCCTGGGCCGCCTGTTGAAACAGTTCCTCGTCAGGGAGGCTGCTCCACAGGAAATACGACAACCGCGTAGCGAGTTCGTAATCGTTTAACGAACGAACCTCGCCGGCGGGAGGATCTGCCTCGACTCGAAACAGAAAGTGGGGCGAGATGAGCACGGCCATGAGCGCCGTCTGCATGGCCGACTCGAACGAGTCGCCCTGGCGCATTGCCGCTTCGACCAGGCGAGAGTAGCTGACGATTTCCTCGTCGCTGACCGGACGGCGAAAGGCCTTTGGCAGCAATCCGCGGAGGTTCTCTCGAGCGCAGTCGCTGGCCGTCTTGCCGTCGGCAGGATGGTGCGTGATGACGCGCCGGTGCGTTTCAGGCAGGTCGGCGTGCTGAAACTCGACGGGTCCCCGAACCTCGAAACGGGAGACCAGCAGATTTCGATCGCGGGGCTTGTTCGGGTCGGTCGTGGAATCGTAAAAATCGTTCACGAACGCCACGGCGAAATTGTGCTTCCCACGGACGACCTGGACCGGATGAGTGTACGTTTCAAATTTGTCGGCGGAGTTCGGTACGACCTGCGTCAACAGAGTCCGATCGTCGAGGCGAAATTCCATCTTCACCTGGTCGTCGCCGGCTTGCTGACCCGCGGCATCGACGGCGAGCACGTAAGTTCCGGTCACCGGCGCTTCCCAGGTGACCAGCGCAAAGCCGACGCTCGGAATGATCACGCCTTCGCCATGAGGCTGGGCACCCTTGCCCCGTTGAATTTGATTGGCGTTGAAAGTCGTTCGCTCCGGATGCGAGGGATCGGCGGTGATGATCGCCTCGCGGGCGATTTTTTCCGCCGCATTGATGTATTTCTCCATCAGCAGCGGCGGCAAGGTGAGCACTTCGCCGATGTTGTCGAATCCGTGCCCCACGTCGTCGGAGGGGAATTCGTCGGCCGGGCGGAAATTCACGCCGAGCAGGTCCCGGACCGTGTTGTTGTATTCCAACCGGTTGAGCCGGCGGAGCACGACGTATCCCGGATCGGTGATTTTCGAACAATCGATGTGAAACAGCACGGAATCGAGATAATCCAGGAGGACGCGTTTCTCATCGGCCGACGGTTGCGATTCATCCGCCGGGGGCATGACGCCCGTGGAGACGAGCTTCGTCAATTTCTCCCAAGTCTTGCGCTGTTTGAGCAGCGATTGCTCGTCCGGAAATTGATCCAGCGCAAATCCGGCCTGCGCATCGTCGCCGGTATGACATTGGCCGCAATGCTGCCGAAGAATCGGTAGAACCTCATCCCCGAACACATTCCGCGGACGAATGTCGGCTTCGCCGGCCGCGCCGGGCCTGACCGCGACGGCGACCAGCGCCAGGCCCAAAGCGATTCGGTAAGGCGCACGAGTTCTCGGCAGTACGGTCATCACGAGTTCTCCGAACCTGTTGCGGCGGGAGTGACAACAGCATTCAGCAGGCGGGCACGATCTCTCGTCGGCAGGGAAACGGGGCAGGAAGCAAGCGGCAAGTTCGATCGCAGGCGAATCAATTCAACCTGGGAAAGTATAGCATTTCCCAGGAGGCTCGTGCCACGGTGATTTGATGGGTCCGCACAACTGAACCATTCGCGGCAACCAGTTGCATCCAGTGAACCTCGCCGTTGGTTTGCTCAGGGACGGCGGCGGAACGGATAGAACCAGACGCCATAGGGCAGAAATCGAACGGGCAAGGCGGGAGACCATCGGTTCGCATGTTCCAAATGCCACCCCTGGCAATCGATCAATAACTCGGCGGGCAGGCAAGCCGCGGCGACATCTCGCGAAGTGGCGGGCCGGCAATCGCTGATGTTGACCGAGCCGACGAGCAATCCGCGCGGCAGCTCGTCCACGTCAATCCCGTACCTCTGAGCGGCGATTTTAGCGGCCGGCAATGCGGAAATCCGCCGCGAGGCATACAGATAAATCGGGCCGCGAACGCGCGTCGGCCGACTGCGGATCTCCAGCGTTTTGATTCCGCGCAGAATCAATTCCGCCCAGGGCTGTTGCACGCCGAGCGCCAGTCGATCCGGGTCGATCTGGGCCGGCACGCCGTCGGCAGGCCGATTCATGAACGCCGTTTCGCCAGAGTTTGTTGAATGCAATCCATTAATTCTCCTGCCGTGAACGGTTTATTGAGCAGGATGAACTCGTCATTCAGGACGCCACGGCGAAGCACGGCGTCCTCCGTATGACCGCTCATGAACAGCACCGGCAGACGAGGATCGCCCTGACGCAAACGATCGGCCAGCTCCCGGCCGTTGAGCCCTTTCATGACGACGTCGGTCAACAGCAGATCAAATCGCGATTCCGACTCGGCCACACGCTCGATGGCGTCTTCGCCGCTGGCCGCCGTGATGACGCTGAAATTCGCGCGGGTCAACGTCATCTCCACCAGCGAGCGCACGTCGGCATCGTCTTCGACGACCAGAATCCGTTGCCGCCCGGAATCGACCACCGCGGTTTTCTGGGGCAACAGGACCGGCGGAGCCGTCGTGGCGACTTCACGTGCGGGAAAGTAGATTTCAAATCTCGCGCCTTGGTTTGGCTCGCTGTAAACGACAATCGCACCGCCTCCCTGCTGAACGGTCGCATAGACGGTCGCTAACCCCAGCCCCGTCCCTTCACCGGCGCGCTTGGTCGTGAAAAAGGGTTCGAACAGCCGCGAACGGACGGTTTCATCCATGCCGTGACCGGTGTCCGCGACGATCAGCGCGGCATAACGGCCTGGCAGCAGGTTGCTGGGCCGCACGTCCCACGGGGCGAAGACCACGTTCGCCGTGCGCAACGTCAGCGATCCTCCGCTCGGCATGGCGTCGCGCGCGTTGATCGCGAGATTCATCGCCAATTGCTCCAATTGTCCTGCATCCCCTTCGACGGGAGGCAATTGGGGATCCAGTTCGCAGATCAATTCGATCTCTTCGCCCATCAGCGGACGCAGGAACGATTCCAGCTTGCCGACCACATCGTTCAAGTTGACTTGCCCATGCGTCACCAGTCGCTTGCGACTGTAGGTCAGCAGCTGCCGCGTCATTTGCGCCGCCCGTTGACCCGCTTCGAGAATGCTCGCCACATGTTTGGCCGCCGGATCGTCGACCGGAAATCGCGTTTCCAGAATTTCCGCATAGCCGTTGATCACCGTCAGAATGTTGTTGAAATCATGGGCGATGCCTCCTGCCAGACGGCCGATGGCTTCCAGTCGCTGTGACTGCGCGACCTGATCTTCCAGACGCCGGCGCTCGGTGATGTCGCGCGTCACGCACAGCAGCTGACTCTCGACGGAATTGTCGTCGAGCAGGCGGGCCCGGCTTTCCATCCAGATGATCGAGCCGTCCTTGCGCTGTCCGCGGTAAGGCTGGGGAAACACGTCGTCTCCGTGCATCAATCCGCGGACCATGTCGCAGCACAGCTGCCGATCGTCAGGATGCACGACGTCATAAAACGGCCGGTTCGCCAGCTCTTCCGGCGTGAAGCCCAGCATGCGCAGGCACGCCGGTGAAACGTACGCCAGCGTCTCGTCTTTACGAATGCGGGAGATCATGTCGCTGGAATAGTCCGCCAGCAACCGGTAGCGCTGTTCGCTGTCTTGCAGTTCTCGTTCGGCCTGCTTGCGTTCGGTGATATCGGCGCAGGTGCCGACAATGTGCACGATCTGCCGATCGTCCCGCTTCGCGATTTCGATCTGACCCAGCATGTTGCGAACTTGACCGCCGGCGGTGATGATCCGAAATTCCAGCGAATTCTTGTCCCCGCCCTGCCAGTACCGGTTCAGCGCGTCGTGCATCAGCTGGCGATCGTCCGGATGGATGAATTGCCGCACATAGGCATCGATCGTGCCTTCGAACTCGTCGGGACGTACGCCATGGATGCGATACATGTTGTCCGACCATCGCGAGACGAATCCGGAAGCGTCCATTTCCCAGCTGCCCATGTGGGCCAGTTGCTCGGCCTTGTTGAGCAGTTCCTGCATCCGGCGCCGCTCTTCCAACGCCTGGTGCCGTTCGGTCACGTCGCGCATCGTGCCGACGTACCGCAGCGGCTGTCCTCGACTGTTGCGCTGCGTGTTGGCCTGGGCGACCAGCATCCGTTCGCGGCCATCCGCACGAACGATGCGCAGCTCAATGCGATCGGGTTGACCCGTCTGAACGAACGAGTCCCACGCCTCGACGAATCGTTGACGATCTTCCGGAACGATGAATCGCTCGCGAAAGGCGACAAAATCCGGAGGGATCTCCTGAGGAATCAGACCCAGCAAACGGAAAAATTGTTCGGACCATTGTTCCGTCCGGCTGCGAACGTCGAACTGCCAGCTTCCGACTCCCGCCACCTCTTCGGCTTTGGACAGCAAGGCGTGTTCGATGCGCAGTCGCTGCAAGGCGGTTTGCCGCTCCGTGACGAAACTGCCGACCGAATACGTGGTGACTGCCAGTGACGCCAGAAAGACATTCAAACTGTAATTCGCCTCGACGACGTCTGGCCCGGCGAACGGGCTGAGCCCCCGAGACGTGGCATACGCCGCCATGAGCGAGGTCGTGACGGTGACCACACCGGCGCCCCGCGCTCCCCACCAGAGCGGCGCCAGGATGAAGACGGGAACGCCGATATAAATCAGCGGATTCGGGAATCGCGACAGCGCGGGCCAGAGTTCGAACCCCACGCTCGTGCACAACGCCGTCATGAGCGTCAAGCCGGTCAGGGCCAGCACTTCCCGCAGCGTATAATTAGCGCCGAGCCGCCAGGTCAGGAACGCCGGGCTGAAAACCATCATGCTGGCAAAATGCATCAGCCACCACATGCCGCAGGCCTGCAAAAAATCGACCTGCGAAATCTCCTCCGGCCAGTACACCACCGGCATGATGATCCCGCCGGAGATCGCCGTGCTCACGAAGGCCGCGCCCAGCAGCAGCAACATGTCGTTGCGGCGTGGCAGGTCGATCTGAAATCCCCATAACCGCAGCAACCGGGGCGTCAGCCACAACTCAAAGGCCAGGCCGCCGGCAATCACGGCGATCGCCAGCCAGGGGCGTTGCACGACGTCCGTCCGAATCTCCGGGATCAACACCATGGTCAAGGCCGCTCCGGCCAGCGCCGCCGACCAGTACCGGTTGCCCCACCACAAAAAAAACGGCAACAGACAGCCCGGCGCCAGAATCAGGGTGCTGAAGGGCTCATCGGTATGCCGAAAAAACCGGTCCGCTTGACCGAGCCGCCGCCGTCCACAGTGCAAGGAACAACCATCGCCGGAGACTTTTTCGCATTCGCCGCGGGCGCCCGGCTTGCGTTCCACAGTCGCCGCTGGTGCAGTCACTGGCGACATCAGACCACGTCACAAGTACAACCGAATTGACGCCTCACAGATCCTCGCCGCGTCACGGTGACGCATCGTCCAGCACCTCAAAGATCAACTTCGACCGTCGCCGGCCAGTTTGAGCGCCCTGAAACGCCCGCGCCGGGACGGCTGTGTCATCCCAAACACTGCGGGAATCTGCGGAATTGTATCTGAACCCCCTTCGCGGGCGACACCGTCATTTCCTTCCTTCAGGTTCCAGCTCGATCCCCTGGCCCGTGAGCGTGACGTCCGCCGGCATCACGCCGGTATCAACATACATGATCTGCATTTCCAGTTTTCCATTTTCCAACAGGACGAGGCCGAACATCGCTTGCAGCGTCGCGGACGTTTCCTTCCAGCCGTCGGCCGTCAACTGTTTTCGAAGCGACTCCGAAAAAGCCTTCGCTTTCCCGCGGGAAGCGTGAACTGGATTTCCTTCGCGGTCGATTCGACATTCCGCGCCTCGGCCGGCAGCGTGATTTTCAGCACACCCGCTTTCGGAGAGGGTTCTTTCAAAGCCTTCTTTTTGGCTTCCAGCCGGCGCTTTGATCCGTGGCTTCGATTTCCGCGACCTCCGCCACGGTTTGATGGGTCAATTCCACCCGCAGCTTCTCCTCGACGGAAACATCTCCAGATTCAGCATAAGTCCCCCGCCGGATTGCGATAAATGACGGTGTCTTTGAAATCGATCTTCAACGGCTTGTCGAGCGTCGGTTTCCAGCCATGTTTGGCCAACGTCGCGTTGTAAAACTGGTGGATCTTTGGCTCCTCCGCTGCCGTCTCAAAATACAACCGCTTGGTCACATCGGCATATTGCAGGTTGATGGCCTCGGGCGCGCGGGAATGTCCGCTGACAGCTGCTCAGACATGTAGGTGATCATCGTCTGATTTCCCTGCGCGCCGGTGCCGTGGCCACGTTCACTCCCAACCGCACGGCGTGCTGTTTGAAGTAGAGCAGGTCGCCCGCGGAACCATACGGCTCCCATCCCTGCTTTCCGAGCAATTGAGTGACTTCGGCGGCCGTCTGGTCGCGGTTGGTTGACACGAGATAGGCCTCGTTCGTCGGCAATCCGTAAAACGGCTTCGCCCCGCCAGGCACGGGTAATTTTTTGAGATTGATGTTGCCGTGATTCTGCAACGTCACCAGCACTTCGTCCGCTCCGGCCGGTGACGTCGAAAGCGTCAAAAAATAACCCGATTGAGAGAACGTCCCGCTACAGGCCATGTCGCTGAGATAACTGTTCGGCAATTCCTTCCACTTCAATTGGACCAGAGCCCGCTGGTTTCTTTCAAACAATTCCTGGACGGCGCCTTTCGTCCGATAGCTGATGCCGCCCACACGACGATGGTTGAACTCCGCACCGTCCGGCACCGGGAGTTTTTCCGGATCGAACACCTTCGTGGCTTCAGCCACTGTCGCTGCCGTCTGCTGGGACGTCTTTTTCCGCCCCGGAAACCCTCGCCTCCGCCAGTAGGCAGCCGCAAATCATCAGGCATGCCCTGAGAAACCATCCTGATCTGTCCATTCGACGTCCCTTTCGAAGTTGAACGGTTTATAAAGTCTGCTGAACCGCGAAACCTGGCTAGGCGGTCATTAAACCGAGTCCATTTTCACGCTGCTGGAGTGGAAACGTCACGGGTTGGCCGAGGCGATGCGATTCGAAGACGGGCGCAAATCATCTCGACGGTCCAGCGGCCCTCCGCCATGCCGCAACGCGGCGGACCGCTGATCGGCGATGGATTTCAACAGATCTTTCACCGCCGCGATGTTGCCGGCATCCAAACCGGATTCCGGATTGGTTTCCGGCTTATCGACCCCGTTTGAAGTAACCGGCAGCCATGTTGCATGCGAACGTCCCGGCGACCAACTCGGATCCCGCAACAGCCAGACCGCGGCCGGATAACCCGTGAGCACTTCGATGACTCCTTTGCTGCCGTAAATCTGGAGTCCGAACCGCGGGGCTGCCCCCCATGCCGCGTCGCGACGCGAAATACCCCGTCACTCCGTGAGGAAATCGGTACTGGGCCAGCACTTGATCACCGGCCAACGGGCCGAGACCTTCGGCGCCGGGTTGAACGTCGGCTTTGCCCACGGGTCTTCCCTGGATCGACAGGCTGGCGAAGCAGTCCAGAGGGTCACCGCCGAAGAGCCGCATTAGATCCAGGACATGGGAGCCGAGCACCCATAAGTCTTCGCCCCCGCCTCGCTGATCTTCTTTGCCTCGTCCGCGGAGTTCGAGGACCTGGCCGATCTCTCCGCCCTGAATCAAATCCTGGGCGATGCGAACGGTCGGCGCATAATGCGTCTGATGGGCAATCGCCAATTTCACATGCCGCATTTCGCAGGCAGCGACGATTTCATCCGCCTCCGCCGGCGTCCGACAGAACGGCTTCTCCATATAAATATGACAGCCATGCTCAGCGGCGGCCACGGCCATGTCGCGATGCTGGTCGATCCAGCGCGGGCCGATGGCGACGATGTTCAACTTCTCCTTGGCCAACATCTCGCGGTAGTCGGCGTAGGCCGCTTTGGCGCCCGTTGTCGATTGAGCCTTCAACCGGCCGGCTTCGTCTTCGTCCGCCACGGCCACGACCGACGCTTCCGGAATGTGTTTCCAGACCGTATCGATGCCGTGTCCATAGTTCCCTTTTCCTGTCCGACCGATCACGCCGACACGAAATTGTTGCGCCATGTCGAATTCCCTCGGGAAAACGCCGTCAAAGTGGCTGCCTCAGGTGCTTGCAGAGCGGGTTCAATTTAACCGCGTACGGATTTTCGGTCCAGGAGACTCGGCAACGGCCGTCAATCTGCAATAATGGAACAGGGAATGGCTGACGACGAAATGGCCGTCGTCAGCAAGCCGTTTCCCGTCTCCTGCTGCAGGAATTGCTTGAGTTTTTATGGTTCACTCCGCACCGACAGCGTTGAACGTCGATCAGATTCGACGCGACTTTCCCATCCTCGATCGCCCCTTGTCTGACGGGCGACAGTTGGTTTATCTCGATTCGGCGGCGACCGCGCAGAAGCCGCTGTGTGTCATCGAAAAGGTCCGGGAATGCTACGAAGAGTTTAATGCCAACGTGCACCGTGGCATTCATGAACTCGGCGATCGCATGACGACCGAACTGGAAGCCGCCCGCGAAAAAGTTCGGCATCTGATCAACGCGGCGAAGGAGGAAGAGATCGTTTTTTCTTTTATCCGGCACCACGATGTCGCTCAATCTGTCGCTCACAGCTGGGGACGAAAATTCCTGCGTCCCGGCGACGAAATTCTGCTCAATGAAATGGAGCACCATGCCTTCAGACCTGGCAATTAGCCTGGAAAAAGCAGGGGCGCTTTTTCCGTTATCTGCCGCTAACCAGCGACGGCAGACCGGCGGATCTTTCGCAACTGGATGAACTCTTGACGCGGAAGACCAAGCTCCTGGCTGTCACGGCGATGTCGAACGTGCTGGGCACCGTCAATCCCATCGACGAACTGACGCGCCGGGCGCGAGCGTCAGCGCGCCATCGTCGTCGACGCGGCGCGACGTGCCTCACGGCGTGACCGATGTCAACAATCAGGCGTCGACTTCTGGCGTTTTCCGGGCATAAACTCTACGGGCCCACGGGCGTCGGCGTTTTATACGGCTGGCAGGAACTCTTGAAGCCATGGACCCATTCCTGGCGGGCGGACACATGATTCGCGAGGGTCTATCGCGACCATTCGACCTGGGCCGATTTGCCGGCGAAATTCGAGGCCGGCACCGGCCCCTTCACGTGAAGCCGTCGGTCTGGGAGCCGCGATTGACTACGTCCGTCGGGTCGGGTTGACGGCGGCACAAGATTACGAACATCAATTGACCGAAGTCGCTTTTGAACGTCTGCAATCTGTACCGGGAATGAAAATTTACGGTCCCCGCCGGCCGAACGCAGCGCATTCTGAGTTTCACCGTGGAAGGGCTGCATCCACTGATCTGAGTGACATCCTGAATCGCCGGGGCGTGGCGATTCGAGCCGGACATCACTGCACCATGCGCTCCACGATCTGTTGCAGATTCCGGCGACCGCCGAACCAGTTTCGCGTGCTTCAATACGGTTGCGGAAATCGACGTGCTGGTCGAAACCTTGCATGCCGCGAAGTCTTTTCGACTCAAATGACCGACTTCGTCTCCCCCTTGAGCTCCTGGCCGATGCCTTCCGCAGGCACGCTCAAACCCAGGTTGGCTGCCAACCGTTGCGATAGGGCTTGGTCAACAAGGCTTGCGCATGCGGTGAGCCCGTCAGTTCCGACTTGCAAACGTTCCAGGCCAATTTTGCGTGGGAAGCTGAATGGCGATGGAACCGAGCAAGGCAGTTTCCGTTAATGGTCCGGCGTAGTCGAAAGTAGACGTCGTCTGGTCTTCACCGCGGCAAGCGTCGGCCCACGAGACGCTAATGATCTCGCATACGGGACGATCGGGATTTTGAACTCGGCGAAATTTTCGGGGGAAAAAGTTTGGGCATCGCCACATGGGGAATTACCAACTTGACCCAACTCTCCGATCAATACTGAGCCGGATGCAGGCAGTTTGTAACTCTCTGGCAGTCCCAGCCCCTCGCGGGCCGGGTAGCGATCATCGCCGTCGTACCAGGTCACCTTGATCGTTTTGCCCGCCGTCAATTCCGTGCCCGGAAATTCATACGCAACCGTGGCCCATTTGGTCCACACGTCATTGTTCATGGCCGGCGCTTCGGCTTTGATCGTCAGCGGCGCCGTCAATTTCAACGCCATAAACACCGGATCAAGAATATGGCAGCCGAAGTCGCCTAATTGTCCGTTGGAAAAATCTCGCCAGTTGCGCCAATTGAACGAATGATAAATCTTCGGAAGGTAGGGACGCGTCGGCGCGACGCCCAGCCAGTCGTCCCAATGCAGAGTTTCTGGAATCGGCTGACTCCCGGCCGGACGATCGTCGACTAACCGCCATCCCACCGGTCCGCTCTGCCAGGAATGGACTTCTTTGACCTTGCCGATCGTGCCGTCATGCACCAGCTTCACCGCGGTCCGATAAGCTTCGTGCGATTGAATCTGGTTGCCCATCTGCGTGACCACGTTGTACTTCTTGGCCGCCAGACGCATCTGACGGGCTTCAAATACCGTGTGAGTCAACGGCTTCTGGCATTGCACGTGCTTGCCGAGTTGCATGGCAGGCAGCGAAATCGGCGCGTGCATATGATCGGGAGTCGAGACAATCACGGCGTCAAAGGCCTTTTTGTGTTCGAACAGCCTCCGCCAATCGGTGAAGCGCTGCGCCTGCGGATATTTTTCCGCTGCTTGGCCGAGAAAGTTTTTCGATTCGTCGATATCGCACAGCGCGGTGACTTCGACCTGCGGGCTCGCCGCGGTAGCCGTCAGATCGGACCAACCCTTGCCCCCGGTTCCCACCGATGCGATTTTGAGCCGGCTGTTCGCGCCGTAGACTCGAGACCAACTGGCCGCGGTCCAGGTCGCGGCGCCCGCGACCAGAGAATGCTTGAGGAACGCTCGGCGAGACGAGGGGCGTGACATCCGTTGGTTTCCCGGAATGCAAGGACCTGTTGGCTTCAGCATGATTTAATCAGATCAGCCGGACGCCGTACAGCCTTGCGAACGCCCGGGCTGAGATTCGGACCAGCGGCCAGTGCCGGCTCAACCGCCCGACGGCGATTTCACGATCTCGGGCACCGTCGGCGTCAGTTCAAAGACTTCCACGGGTGCCGACTCGTTGGCTTTTTCAAAGCGGAGACAGAACACCCGCCGTTTCAGCAGTCCGTTGATATAGTACACCTCGTAACGCTCTTCCCCCGGCGGCAATTTGACCGATTTGGTCATGTCGGGTTGTCGCCCTTTGAGAATCGCCCGCACACTTTCCTCCGGCAGCGATTTTCCCGTCTGCAAACTCTTCTTTAACTCCGCATCCAGCTGCGTGTAGAGCGAGGTATACTGCCGCTGGGCGGTCGCCTCGATCACGACGATCACCAAGAGGATGCCGATTCCGCCCCAGACCAGTGCCCGCTCGATCGGGGATCGCTTTTTGGGAGCGTCGCTCGGTTCTTTTTTTTTGCTTTTCTTGATCGGACGGGCGGGGGGCAATTTGGCCATGGCGCTGACGGTCCTGAAAGGCCGATGAACAAGGTCCGCCTGCTCAGAATCACTCCGATGTGTTCGACGATCGGCGGCCAACACGTCCACACGTGTGAGTTTGTCCGCCGCCTGGGCTCGATGTCAACTGCTGGAGCGTAATTCCGCCGGACAACCGTCGGCTTTCGGGAATCGCTCAGGCATCGCCGGAGTTCCGCGGCGCGCAGCGCGTCACCAGGCTCGACTCGCCGCATCGCAACAGCGCGGGTCAGACTCACCAGTCGACTTGTCCGCCCACGCTGACGCCATAGAGCAGCAGGTCAGTGAAGTGAACATCCTGCTGGAAGGCGGCTCCGGTATTGCTCGCGGAACCCGTGGCGTCAAGATTATAGACGACATTCTCGTACGGCCGGGTGATCATGCCGGCCCACATCAGATTGAACGCCACGAAGACCGACAAGTGCTCGGAGACTCGTCCGCGCGCATACGTTTGAAAGTCCGCGACCGCGCCGAACGTTGTCTTGTCGGTGCTGATCGATTGACCGACGCTGGTGGTGTCAGTCACGCCGGCCGTGTTGAGCCGGGCTTGATAACTGTTGGCCCCCAGCATCAGTTTCGGCTCGGCGCCGATGGTCAGATAGTGGCTCACCAATTCGGCTCGTAAACCGATCTGAGGTCCATACAGGTAGTTTCGCGTGCTGGAATTCACCTGAATGTTGAGTTGGTCGCTCGTCGAATCGCCCGGCGTCAGATGGGTGATTCCGGACTGGTTCAGCGATTCATTGAAATTGACGAACTTCAGTCCGTACAGCGGCTGAATCTGCAAGGGACTGCCGAGATCGTAGGGCGTCATCACGAATTTCATGTCGGCGCCCCAGACATTCGTCCGCAGCACCGCCTGATAATACGTGTCGTACACCAACCAGCTGTTGGCGGCGGGGGCGCCTTGCACCAGCAACCCCTGGGCAATGTACAGCGGCGTCGTGAAATTGTTCACCGTCGAGTTGGGGTTGAAGAATCCGATTTCAGACGGCAGGGTCGTGGGCAGGCTGGTCGAAATGGCGCTGGCATGGGCGGCTTGGAGTGCAAAGACGCTGGCCTCCAGCGTAAACGGCTCAAAGTTGAAGCCCCAGGTGCCGCGGATGCCGTTGTTGTTGCGCAAATGGACGTCTTGCAGCGTCGGGCTGACCGCAAACGGATCCGCGCCGGTCGGCGACACCACCGAGGCGACGCTGAACGGGACCGTCGGCGGGACGACCAGAAAATTATTGCTGGTGGCCGAGTTCGTATTCAACACCGGGGCGCCCAGGACCGTGTCACCAGGATCGGAAATCGCCCAGTTCAGGTACTCCATGCGGAAGAAGGCATGACGAAAAGCGTTCGTCAGTATCTTTTCCAGTTCCGTGTCGCCGAACGCCCAACCGCGGTCGTCCGGCATCTGCGAATAACGTGTCCAGCCCTGCCCGGGAGGACAATACCCTTCCGAGTAGCCGTTGCTCGCGCCGCCGTATCCCCCGGCATACGGAGCGGGATAGCCGGCAGGACTGATCGGAGCCGGCATCTGAGGATCGAAGTACGGCTGCTGCGCCAGACAAAGTGCCGGGCACAATGCGGCGAGCATTACGGTGGTCCACCCAGCGATCCGCCTGGACATGTTCACCATCCTCAATCAAAACACCAGTCTCGTGGCGGACCGGCGCAAGCGCTCCCTGTCACGCCCGGGTCGATCCGCGCACGCCTCACGACCTTTACGGTTGTACCAACGGTATCGGTTGTAAGGATGATAAGACTTGCCCGAATTCACCAAGGCGGGGGCAAAATCTACCCAATTGGCTCGATGTGGGGCTGCGAACCTACGGTCCACGAACGCCGCGCCGGCCCCAAAAGTAGTCTCTACCCAGGGAGACCGCACGCCGGCCTGGCAGCGGGCCGGAATTTAAAGAATCACGAGACCTGCCTCCGGCTCGGGGCCGGACGCGCTCTCAGGCCTGGTCTCTGACCGGCGACCAGTAGTCGGCCGCTGGCCGCCGGCTACTGTCCGAACTCGATCCCGTTGACATTGATCGTGTTGCTGAACCAGCCAGCCGGAGCGGGGTCCGAGAGAAGAGCGTCGGCGCGAATCCTTGCCAATTCACGAAGTTCTCAGGCGAATTGCTTTGCTGGACCGCCAGTGTTCCCGAGAAGATGCCCTGGAAATCGATCGCCACGCCCGTGGACGTCGACGTGTAGTTGATCGTGTTGTTGCTGAGTTCTACCAGACTGTTTGGCGCCTGAATGCTGGTGAACAGAATGCCGTCGGCATTCGTCGGCGACAAGTTGATCACGGCGTTCCGGACGAACACCTGAGAGTTGGACGCCAGCGCGAACTGCATGCCCACGCCGGTCGTCGCCGTGGAAGAGACGCCCTGATTCAAGGTGATCGTGTTGCTGACTGTCGAATTGACGGCGTTGTCGATCAGAATCTGCGAGCGATCGGCGGTGATCACGTTAATGCCGACGTTGGCATCGCCGTTGCCGATGATGTTGTTCGAAAGAATATACAGACCGCCAAAGTCCGTCGCGGCGTCGGCGACCACTGTCTGAAAGTTGATGCCGGTCTTCGCGCCGTTGTTCAGGATGATGGTGTATCCCTGAACCGTCGAAGGCGTATAACTGGCGCCGTTGCCGATGGCGGTGTTTCCGCCCCAGACGAAGTTGATGCCGTCCTTGGCGGCACGAGCTGCGAGGCGTTGCCGACGGAAATCGTGTTGCTGGCGGTGCTCAGTGCGGTGAGCACGACGGTGGCGCCGAGTCCGCCGCCGGTGATGTCGCTATAAATGGGATTCTTGACGTTGCTGGCGAAGATCGTGTCGGCGATGTCGGCTGTGTTGGCGGCATCGTCGAAATTCGAGTTCTGAATGCCCCAGAAGTAGGTTTGGGTGCCGGAGACGGTGGCGTCCGGGTCGATCAGATTGGCGATCAGGCGCACGTCGTTGGCCTTAATGTCTCCGCCGCCGCCGTTACCCGAGAACGTGGAGTTCAGAATGGTGACGTTCTCGGTGCTGACGGCATAAATTCCCTGCTGCGTCGAGTTGCTGATCTGGAGATTGTTGACGGCCAGTGTCAGCGTCGGCAGCGTCGCGTCGGTGGTTTCCGCGCGGATGCCGACCAGGTTGTTCAGGAAATTCATGTTGGCCAATTGCACGATTCCGGTGTTTCGTGCGAGCACGCCTTCCGCGGCCGCCTGCGAAATCGTACCGCCGCTGCCGGCCGTATTGTTGACGCCTGTTACGGTGAAGGTGGGCTTGCCGTTCGCGTCGCCATTGGTGCTTTCGCGGGCGTTGTTGACCAGCCGGATCCCTTCACGTGACGAGTTGGTGCTGGTAACGCTCGTCAGATTGATCGTGCTGTAGGACGAATTGCTGATGTCGATGGTCGGAGTTCCGGTGGCCACGGTCGTGCTGGTGCTGCTGAGGCTTCCGTCCGCAATGGACAGGCCGCCGGGTACTGACGAATTGTTGCCTGCATTCAAGGCGAACAGGGCGATGCCGTCCGTGGCGGTGATCGTCAGGTCCCGGGAGACGTTCACGAAGCCCGGGTTGTCGACGATGTTCATGCCCACGCCGTACGTGTTCGGATCGACCGAACTGCCGGTGCCAGTGGCGTCGTTGATGTTGAGCGTGGCGAAGCTGATGCTGCTGCCGTTCCGTCGCAGGTCGACCGCGGAATCCGTGCTGGCGTTCTCGTTGTTGATGGTCGTGATTCCGCCAATATTGACCTGCCCGTTGTTATCCAGGACGCGGATGCCTTCCTGTTCCCGCAGGCTGATGCTCAGGCCCGAGGCAAAGTTGATATTGCTGGTGGTGCCGAAGTTGTTCGCGATGTCAACGCCGGGGCCGGCCAAAGTCCCCGTGGTGGACTGCCCGATCGTCACGTCGCCGGTGACGCTGAACGTGCCGCCGTTGTTCCCGGTGTCGGTTCCGAGCGCGAACCCGGCGCCGCCGCTGTCGGCGATCGTGACAGTGCGGAAGATGGTCGAACCGGTGTTGTTCTGCCAGCTGATCCCGGCATCGGTGCCGGAGGCGAAGTCGCCGATGATCGTATCGCCGTTGAAACGAATGGTGCCCTGGTTGTTCTCCAGGTTGATGCCCGTCTTGTTTCGTTGGTTGATGGTCACCTGTGAGTTGAACACCGCGCTGCTGGTCGTGGTGCTGAGATTTTCGATCAGGATCGAATCGAGCAACGAATTCTGAATGCTCACGTCACCCTGAAACTGGATGCCTCCGCTGGAGTTCGTGATCTTGATTCCCTCTTCTTGGGAATTCGTAATGTTGGCCGATCCCATGCGAACCGTCCCCGCGACGTTCTCGATCAGGACCCCTTGCGTCGTCGAATTCGAGTTGTTGATGGTCGATCCCGACAGATCAACCTGGCTGCCAACCAGGGTGTTTTGAATCACGACGGCCGGGTTGCCGGTATTCGTGATGTCCTGGTTGCCGGAGATGCTGCCGCCGCTGAACCGGATGTTCGGCGTCCCGCCGTCGACATGGAACCCGATGCCGCCCGGGTTGAAGACCGCCGAATGGGCGCTCACGATGCCGGTGCCCACATTGTTGAAGAACATCCCGTCGCCGCCGGAATAGTTCACGTCGTTGTAGTTCAAGACCACGTTGCTGACGTTCGTACCGAAGATGCCGATGCCGGTCGGACCGGAACCGGGAGTATTCGCATCGCCCAGTTGGAATCCGCTGAATTCGGTGTTGCTGACCAGATTGACGCCATTGCCGGAGATGTTGGTAAACAACGGCCGTGCGGCATTGGTCGTCGCCCGCGGCAGCGGCGTGTTTCCAAGACCGAGGATGTTGATGTTATGGGTGACGTTGTCCCCCTCCCCGAGGTAGCGGATGTTGCTGATCAACGAGATCGCGTTGCCCGGGGCTGTCGAATACACGCTGCCCGCGTGGACGAAGACGATGCCGTCGCCGTTCGTGGGCAGGTTGGGGTCGGCGTTGGCCTGAGCAATCGTCGTCCACGGGTTCTCCACGGTTCCGTTCCCGCCGGACGCCGAGCTGGCGACGTGATCAAAGAAATACGCATCGCCCGTGTTGGGATTGCGCGCGACTTGATCAGGCAACAGCACGTTCGTGCGATCGATCGAGATCGTGTACTGACGCCAGATTGGCGTGGTCATGCGGCTGAACTGGTTCTGACGCTCCTCCGGAGCCTGTTTGAATCCGCCGTAGCTCCAGGTCGCTCCGAAGACTACGTTCGTGTCGAAATGGGAATCGTTTGTGACGATCAATTGCAGCAGCAGGCTGGGAATCAGATTGCCCTGGAGCCGCCCGCTCCAGCCGTTGAATCCGCCGGAGGCGTCGGATTCGTAATGATAACCGCCGGCATAGACCCGCATGTCATGCGTCTGGGCGACGTCCCCGAAAATCGATAACGGAATGCCGACTTCCGCGTCCGCTCCCTTGAGGGCCGTGCCGTACGTGTTCTGCAAATTGAACAGCAGTTGGTGACCCGAAAACCGCAGGCTGTTGGGAACCAGGTCGGTCTGCAACAATTGCTGTTGAGTCCCCACCGGGAAATACGCATTGGCGCGCATATCCCACCATTGACCGTACGTTTCCAGGCCGAAGCAGATCTGGCGGAAAATTCTGGTGCTCGTGTTGTCGTAATCGTAGAAGAAGTTCACGCCGAAAATCCGATCCCACGGACTGACGTAATGGCGATAGCCGAGTCCCAGGTTCGAACCCCAATAGCCGTTGTCGGCGCGGAACCCGCGGATGTCGCCGAGAATCATGCCTTGGTCGAAGAACATGTAGGGCATCAGTTCAATCGGCGCGATGCCTTTTTCTCGACCGACCGCCGGGCCGGTGAAATAACCGCCCCGCGCGACCGCACCGAGTGCCTCGCCCGAGCGCCCTGACACCTGGTCGCTGAACAGCGGACTGTCCCCGATCATGGAGAAGTACTCGCCCTCGGCGCTTAAAAGCGCCGTGGTCGGTCCTAACACCAGAACCGCGAACAGACCGGTCCACCACAGCCAGGGGGTCATGGCGGCGGAGGAGCTCATTTGCCGACGCAAATACTGGGTCATCGAGACACCTTTACGACTACGGGCGAACGCAGCATCTGCCGCTCCGCCGGATTCGGGCAGTCGACGATCTCTGTACGGATTGTTATGGGAGATAGGGACGGCTGGTTGTAGTTCGCACCGAACCTGCGATCAATCCGAATCCATCACTCTTTGAGCGGGAAAACACCCGTTTTGAGAAAATTGACGCGGATTCTCCCCTTGTCGATCCGCCTCGCAGGTCAGTTCCGGCACAAGCTGCCGAATCGGCGAAAAATCGCACTCCCCGACCGCGCGCCGATTGATCCCTTATTTCCGCCGCCCTTGTCGAGCCCAGGGCCGGCGCGGCATCATGACGTCGTTCGCTTCGTCTGGAAAAAAGGGAAACCTGGGAGAGTTCCGCATGGCCGTCGCCGACTTTCGCGATCGCGTTCTTGCCTGCCTGGGCGGAGACTGGCCCGCGCCGCCCCCGCTGAACGCCCTGCGACGCGAGACTTCGCAGAAAGACGGCTACCGGCTTGAGTCCTACTACTATGATGCCGAGCCGAATGACCCCGTCCCGGCGCTCTTGCTCATTCCCGACGGTGTCACGCCCCAAAATCCCGCCCCGGCGATTGCTGTCTGGCATCAGCACAACGGCCAATGGCATCTGGGAAAGTCGGAACCGGCAGGAATTGCCGGTGATCCCGCCCACCATACGGGCGCCGCGCTCGCCCGCCTCGGGTATGTGGTCCTCTGTCCCGATGCCCTTTGCTTTGAGGAGCGCCAGAACCCACATCTCAAAGACGGAAACTTCGAACGCTTCGAGTTCCTGCGCTATGTCGTCTCTGGAAAGTGCATGGCCTGGAAAAACATCCTCGACATGCGGCGAGCCATCGATTTCCTGACCAGCCGAGCGGAAGTGAAGACAGATAAAATCGGCTGCTACGGTCATTCCATGGGCTCGACGCATGCCTGGCTCGCCGGGCCCTTTGAACCGCGACTGAAATGCATCGTGGGAAATTGCTGCCTGCCCACTTATGCCGGAATTCACCGCGAATTCCTGCTCCATTGCTTTCCCAACTTCGTCCCCGGATTGTTTCAATACGGCGACACCCCGGATCTCGCCGGTTTGATCGCGCCCCGGCCGCTCTTGCTCAATTTTGGCGAGCTTGACCGCGGCAGCCCGATTGCCGACGTGCGGACGGGCGTTCAAGTCATTCAGCAAGCCTACGACAGCGTCCACGCCGGCGAGAACTTCTCGCATTTCATTGAAACCGGCGTCGGTCACGTCCTTTCAGACGCCATGTGGCAGCGCACGCGAGATTGGTTCGCCCGGCACCTGGCTTAATGCGGCTGCGAGCTGCCATCCGCCGCGCGCGGCGTCCAATCGGTTTGAACATTCTGATAGGCCGCGCCCCCGTTGGCTGCCGGCAATGGTGTCGATGTGCGGGTGGCCGCCTCAAACTCCGCCGGGCTCAATTTGGATTTCGGAATCGATTCGCCGCACGAAAATTTCTCCTGACTGGGCTTGGGGCGGCCTTTCTGTTGTGCCAGTTGAGGCAGCGCACAACCGCAGATTCCCGCGCAAACGATCGCGGCCGATACGACGTTTCGAAACCAAGCCTGGCTGCGGAAAATCATGATCATCTGGGAGAGTCCTTCGGCAGCGCCGGTGATTTTCGCACCGGTTTCCGCGTCTCTTTCTTCGTGACGATGCCGTGGTGGCGCTCGTTGAATGCCTCCGGGCTGAACGGATCGGAATTCTCATCGTCTTCGTTATCCGCCGCCTCATCAGACACCGACGCCATCGTCGCAGGCTCCGGTTCCTCAAGGTCTTCCGCGGATCGGGAGCCGGAGGAAATCTTGCTGTGTGACCGGTTCGGTTTCGGTTTCGCGACCACGGTCGGCCGTTGCTCGGACTCCACTTGCTGAGCCTCTGTTTCCTTCGCGGCCATCCGGATCCAGTCTCTCAGAATTTTTCGTTGCTTCGCCCCCTGGGGACCGAGAAAAATGGCGCGGCTCGATCCCCCATGCTGACCGTCGCAAGCGGAGAGCAAGGGGCTTTGGTCGGGAGTTTGTACGTTGACCTGGGCCAGCACGCTTGCCAGGTTGCGCTCGGCATGGAGTGGGTGCCGCGCGCCCGTTCCGCGCACCGCTTCCAACCGAAATTCACGGTCGGACTGCGAACCATGACAGCCGGCTCGGCCGCACTTATTGTTCAGCACCGGCATCACCCGGAGCGTAAACAGTTGTGCCGTCTCCGGCGAGAGCCCTCCCAGCGCTTCCACGTCGCGGATTTCCCGACCAAAAGCGATCCTTGATTTGGGTTGAGGAGTCGCCGCCGGCTTACGCGCCGCGGCCTCCAGGGCATCCATTCGCTTGAGCAGATCGCGAGCCCCCTCATGGTCCGGATCGCGATCCAGCGCCGTCGCCAGTTCTTCACGGGCTTCCTGAGCCAAATGGTGTTCGAAGCACCACAGTCCCAGTTGGTAATGCGTTTCCGCAGTCAGTTCCACGAACGATTCCCGCAACCGCTTAAACGCATCCGGAAGATTACTTCCCACCACCCGCACTTCGTCGAAGGGAACCACCAGCCGGCCGCCGGTCGGCTGCTCCAACTCATAGCCGTTCGGACTGCGACTGAGTTTTCCTTTCAGCGTCCTTCCGCTCTGAAAAATAATGACCTGTTCATACGGGGAACTGCCCGCTGTCTCCTCGGAGCGCGCAGGAGCCGACAGCGCCAGCAGCAGGCCGCAGGCCAGCAGCGCGCAACTCCGTTCGCCAGCTTGCCAGACAGCAAGACTACGCACGAGTCCGTCCTGATTTTCGCGAGTTATAAGGGGAAACGGCGGGGTTATAGTCCCAGACCTAATTCCGGTCAATCCAAACTTTCTGGCCCGTGTTCGCAAAGGCTTTTATCCATTCGTTCGCGGCGTTCAATCTCACAGAGACAAATCCGCGGCCTGGGCGGGTCTGCCAGGAAGGATTGAGCGCGAATCCGCCGTCGCAACCGGCGATGCAAACGATTACGATGAAAGGTGTTTCCCCACAATTTCCGCGCCCGGATTGATCCTCGTACATGACCCCCGTTCCCTTCACGCAGCGAATGGCCTCGACCGGATGGGAACAGGTGATCCTGGACGCGACTCAACAAGTCTTCGTCTGGGCCTGGTTTAAACCGGTACCAGCGCCAAATTCCATCATTCTCCAACTGCCGGCGGCCCTTTGGCAACGTCCCGCTGCGCTTTGTTGCCTGACGATTCGTCAACTGGTCGCTGCAACGGGACTCGAATCGCTGGCGGGCTGGACTTATGGCGGACAGTTCGTAGCTGCGGATCAGAATTCATTCGCCTGGCTCGATGCGGGATTGCCCCCGCCCACGGGGGCCGATCCACAACTGATTTTATGGTCGCAGGCGGTGTTGCCCGCGGCCATGCCGGCTCAGCCTTCGTTGGCTGCCGGAGCTATGGATTTGTTGCCGGGCGAATCGCCGGAATCCTTGTTGGACATGATCGACTACTCTTGGAGGTCGGTCCTGTACCTGGAAGCGGACATTGAGCGGGCCCGGATGCAGCTCGATGGCTCCATGAGCCGATTGAATTCATTGGATCGCGATCTGTCGTTCGAAGAGGCGCAGGCGGCCGACAATCTGGACAAAAAAGATTGGGTCGATGCCCGCCGGTTCCTGCGCAGCGCCGCCCATTCGCTGTCGCGATCCATCAAAGAAATTCATACAGGAACACTCAGTGCGGCCGGACAGCGAAATCGTTTCGAGGCGATGTACCAGCAGTACGTGAAACCCCGCATTCCCTTCCCGGGCATGAGACAAGCCGCCGTGGATTTTGAAATGCACTTCAAAACGGCTCGCAACATCCTCCAAGCCGCTCAAAGTGTCCTCTCCAAGGGAACGCAAGACGCCGAACGCCGGGCCAATTCCGTTCTGCAGCGCATTGCGGGTAAGATCGGACGCAACCGCAGCAACGCCCGAAATCGAAACAAGTGATCCCCGCGCATGGCCCGCTATTTTCATTTTAAACACCTGGACGAACTCTGCGCCCAGGCGGTCGCCTTCGGCGACACGCTCGTCCCCGCGCACGATTTGTCGCCCTTGTTTCAAGCCTTAACCGTCCAGGGGCGCACGCTCGGCAATCGCCTGTGCATTCAACCGATGGAAGGATGCGACGGCACCCTCGCCGGCGCGCCGGATGAATTGACACTTCGCCGCTATCGCCGTTTCGGCGCCGGCGGAGCCAAGCTCATCTGGGGCGAAGCGACCGCGGTCTGCGAGGAAGGCCGCATGAACCCCCGGCAGCTGTTCCTCTGTGACGAAACGGCGTCCGCCCTCGAAACCATGCTCGCCGATTGCCGCCGCGCTCATCGCGATCAGTGCGGACGAGACGACGACCTCTTGATCGGATTACAGCTGACCCATTCCGGCCGCTACAGCTTCCGCAAGCCCCTCGTCGCCGTCCATTGCCCGCTCCTCGATCCGCGCACGATCGACAAATCTTCCGGACGCGCCCTCGATGAGTCCTATCCGCTCCTCACCGACGATGACCTGCGGCGAATTGAGAACCAGTTTCTCAACGCGGCGCGACTCGCGCAAAAAATCGGCTGCGATTTCATCGATCTCAAGCAGTGTCACCGGTATCTGTTATCGGAACTGCTCGGCGCCAAAACCCGGACCGGACCCTATGGCGGTTCGCTCGAAAATCGGACCCGGCTCGCTCGAAACATCGTGACCGCCATTCGCCAGGAATGCCCGCAATTGATCATCGCCAGCCGCATCAACGTGTTTGACGGCGTCCCCTTTCAAAAACGCCCCCCCGACAACCTGGGCGTCCCCGCGCCGTTTTCCACGCCAGTCGACACGGCGTTCGGAGTCAATCCGTACCAACCTCTGGACGTCGACTTCGCGGAACCCCTCGCCGTCACGAAACTCTTGGCGGACGCGGGCGTCCGACTCCTCAACATCACCCTGGGCAATCCGTACGCGAACCCCCATTACGTGCGACCCGCCGAGTTCGCGCCGATCGATGGGTACCAAGCGCCGGAACACCCCCTGATTGGAGTGCTGCGACACTTTCGTTCGACCGAAGCGGTTCAACGCTCGTTGCCGGACGTGCCCGTCGTCGGAAGCGGCTACAGCTGGTTGCAGGAATTTTTCCCGGCGATTGCCGCGGGCAACATCGCCGCCGGACGATGTGCATTGGTCGGCGTCGGGCGCGGTTCACTGTCACAGCCCGATTTCGCCCGACAAATTCAAGACCAGGGACGATTGGACCGCAAGCGAATTTGCCGCACCTTCTCTTACTGCACGAACCTCATGCGGTCAAAAAATCACCCCTTAGGGCAATTCCCTACCGGCTGCCCCCCCTTCGACAAGGAAGCCTACGACGCCGTCTGGAAGGAAATTCAGCAGCAACAGTCATAACCCCCGCCTCGCGCCGACCACTGCCCGGTACAACAGCAGATTGGTCCGATACAACAGTCCCCTCGCCCCCGTTTCCGTGGAGAGAATTTGCTGGCGACGACTCGGTGAACGTCCCACAGACCGTCACGCGACCACTTGCTCATAACCTGCCAGCGCGTCTTGAAACGTCTGATAGCTGGCGATCCGCCGACCGAAGCCGACCGGTTCATACAAATGAATCATCGACTGAAATCCTGCATATTGTGCCGGCTGGCTGCGCAGCGCCCGCAGATAATCTCGCAATGTCAGTCCGCGGCGATGACGAATCAGGTCGGCTCGCTCGATGCTGCTCATGCCGCCTAACAGCAGGTGCGCCACCGCTTCTCGATAGCGATGCTCCTGCGCGAATTTTCGAGCCAGCTCCAGATAGGCGTCGGCCGGCAATTCTCCCGGCGAATGGTCGTCTGACTGGACGTCGTCCAGATTCCAGGCCCGAGTCTGCGGCGTCGGCGACAACGATTCGCGGCCGAGAATCGCTTGGAAAATCAGAAAGACAATTAACCCGCACACCACGAGCAGCGTGAGGTAAGCGAGGCCGTGAAACAACAGGCCAAACACTCCGCTGATCGACTCCCCAATTTCCCCAACGTAGACAAGCCGCTGTCCAAACCGTTCGCATCTTCAGACGACGATTGCGGATGACCGCCCTCCTTCTGCGAATTGGGCTGTCGCGGCGACGGGTTGCCGCCGCTGGATTTCCCGCCGGAACTGCCGCCTGGCATCCCGGGATTCTGCCCGCCCGCGCCGGACGAACCGGAGTCCACGTCCGGGCGATCGTCGGCCTCATTCAGATGTTTGAAGTAACGGAACTCAGGCTCCGACAGAATGCGTTTGGCGTCCTCGCGGATTCGCGCATCGAGCGCAGGACTTTGAGCGGATGCCGACGACCACCCGCCTATCCAAAAAACAGTGCAGGCAATGACCATCAGATTGGCAAAGCGAGAGGATCGCGTGTCTTTACGAGATTCGGACTGCTTTGTCATCGACGGGACAACCTCCGCATTCAACCCCTCATGTTCCCCGGCGGGTTTGCCGATGTCGGCGACCTCATCGGGCATGATCCAACCGCTGCGACTCGTCCAGCATCTCCAATTCGAGATCCCAGCAGTCTCGCCGGACACGCAGATCAATGTAACAAAAAAACCACGCCAGGCGACAGACGGCATACGCCGCCAGTCCGGTGGTGAGATGCAGGACCAGCACCGCCGGGTCCGAGGTCGCCAGCCGCCACAGGTGTTCCACGTAGGTGTTCACCTCCACCTCGTCAGTGAACACGTTTCCCAATTCATGCAGCCGCCCGAAAAAGAGCGAACGCCCGAACAGGATCGTCCAGGCGACGTCCGCGGTCAATTCCCAGATCATCCACAACACGAATCCCGCGCAGAGCAAGAGAAACGCCCGCACCGCCAGATCGACAAACTCGAGTTTGACCAATTCCCCACTCCGGCGATCGTGCCGCTGTTGATGAAGTGGCGACAAGATGCGGCTTTCTGCCCAAAAACCCGTGCTCACGGCCAGGAGCGCGCCGGGAATCAGACACACGGCGAATCCCAGCATGATCGGCACGCGCAGCGCCAAGACTCGCACGACCAGCGGCCAGTCGGTCTTTAAATCGGACAACATTTTTCGCAGCGACAACTCTTCGCCAAATGCGGACCGCGCGGCACCCCCCGCCAGCATGACGCCGAACGGTCCTGTCCCCAGCAACCAGGCGCCCAGAGCTGCCGGAAATCCCCAGGCGCTATGCCACGCCGTGTAGTACACCACCGTCGCCAGCGGGACGGCGAAGATCGCCCACAGCCCGATGACGGGACCGACGTGCCGGCCGCAGAACCAGACGGCCAGGTCAAAGCAGTTGGCCGTCGAGCGGGGCGACAGCGACAGTCGCGCGTGTTCAAATTTCATCGCCCGCGCCCCGCGAGGCTGAGGTACAGAATCACGATCATCCACAAACTGACGCCGACCGAGTATTTGACCAGAGCAGGAATCGGCGCCGGAGACCAGAACCCTTCGATCAGCGCGGCGATGATCAGCATCACCGCCGAGCCGCCCGCGATCTGGACCGCTTCCAGTCCTTGCACGCGCAGCGCTTCCAACCGGGTCCGATTCCCCGGATGCACCAGCGAATCCCCCAGCATCAGACCCGCTCCCCCCGCAATCGCAATCGCGGTCAGTTCGAAGGAACCATGGGAAATGATGAAGCTCAAAAACCGGTCGCCATGCCCCTGGGCGACGACGTATCCCCCGACGCCGCCGATCGCGATGCCGTTGTAGAGTAACGTGTAAATCGTCCCGACGCCGAACAGGATTCCCCGCGCAAAACATTGCAGCGCGATCCCCACATTGTGCTGAACATAAAACCCGGCCATGGCGGTCCGTTCTTCACTGAACCGAAACCATCCTGGCGCCGCGGTTTCGTCCTCATCATCCGCAGACGGCTCGGAAGCATACATCTCATCGAACTGCTCCAGTTGACGGGCATCGATCAACCGCGTCGCCAGGCTCGGATTGGTCTGAATCACGCCCCAGGACAGCGCGCCCGGCACGAAAAACAACATCGCGGCGACGAAGAAATAACCGATCCGCCGGCGGACCAATTGCGGGAAGTCCGCCGTCAGGAATCGCACCACCGGAGCCAGATCGACCGGCGGAGCCGTGTAAAACGCGCTGTGGCCGCGCGCTACCAGCGCGTTCAAAAAATCAATGAGTCCCTGTCCCCAGTCCCGTGAACGAATCGTCGCCAAATCGCCCGACAGCTCGCGAAACAGCCGGGAGAACACCGAAATCTCCCCGGCCTTCATCCGCTTTAACGACACTCCCGAAAGCGTGTTCAACAGCGATTCGAACTGTCGCCACGAACCGCGGCGTTGCCGCAAAAACTGACGCTTGTTCATCGCACCCCTTCTGGTTGGCGGGCCCGCCGTCTGCGTGGTCGATCCGATCCGTCGCCCTCCGTCGGCGCCTCGTCGCGGCGCGCGGCAAAGGTGACATACACTCTCGCCAGAAATGCCATCGGGTACTTGCGGACGCTCTGCGGATCCGACGCGAAATTCAGCCGCCGGGCCAGCGCTTCCGCCAACGGCAAGGCGAGTGCATGACCCCGTTGGATCAGCAGCACGTGCCGGCGCCCCAGAAAACGGTCGATCAGCGACAGCGTCCTCGGCCGCGGCGCAAACGAATTCAGGTCGCTGCGCGCCAGCGGTTCGATCTTCTCAAAGATCACCGGCTCGCCGGGAATCCGCGCCCGGCGCTCCTGAATCACCACCGTCCGGGCCGCGAGATCGCCCATCCGCTGCAACCGCGGAGAACAGAACATCGTGATCACGCCAGGACCATACACGGGCAACAGACCGAAAATCCCCAGGTCGCTCCCGAAGAGATAAATCAACGGCAGCACGTCGGCCACCCGCAGCAAGTTCCGCAGTCCGGAACTCCACCAGGATAAAGGACGCCCGTTCTCCTGAATCACGCGCAGTCCCAACAACCATTTGCCGGGCGTCCGCCCCTGCCACGCATATTCGAACCCAATCGTGTATCCCCATTCCAACAGGAACAACACCAGCAACAGCGACCCGATCGCCAGCCCCGATAAGAAAATTCCCACAATCGACGCCAGCACTAACGCTCCGATCATGATCATCACGCGGAATACGAAATCAATCGCGTACGCCTGCGCGCGCAGCGCCGGACCCGCCAGTTGATACGTCAACACGACGTTCTCCGGCGTTTCAATGCGTAGATCCAGCCCGATTTGATTCATCATTCCGTCGATACTCGTGAATCCGCCACCGGCTATCACGACCGCGGGCGGGTTCGCTTGCCTTCACTCGCTCACCACGCGCACGCTCCCCCAATACCCGAACTCGTTCGACCAATTGTTCGCCTGGTTGCGCACCTGAATTTCGATCTCCTGCCCCGCAAACTTCGTCAAATCCGCGGTGAACGTCCCCCACCCGTTCGGGCACGATTCCTTGTCGACGATTTCGTCGAGCAGCCGTTCTCCTCGCCCGCCACCCAGCAGTCGCCAGTCGCCGCGCTCGTCGTGCGACGCTTCGATGATCAACGTCGTTTTCTTATCCTTCGGAATCAGGAACTTCCCTTTCATGATCGCCGCCACGTCTTTGCTGACTGGATGGGTGCGGACCACGCCCGCCCGGCCTCGGTACTCCGTGAGCAATCCCACCCCTCGTTCGCCCGAAGTCGCCGAAGTGAATCCCGGCGCGACCTCCTGAAAAATCGCCGCGAACTCCGCCGGATTTGTCGTTTCCCGCGGCACAATCTCATACACCCCCGCCAACCGTTTCGCCGTCGGATCGCCTGGCGGTTTGTCCAACGTGATATACGCGAACAGATCGGCGATTTCGCTCGGAGAGATCTGCTTCTCCAACTGCTCGGGCATCAGCGAAATCTCACTGACGTTGAACTCGTCGACGTCCTCGCGCGGAATGATCTCCTGTTTTCCCCCTTGAGCTTTCAGCACGATCCGCTGCGGGCTGTCTTCGACCAAGAGTCCGTTGACCACCCGCCCCCCGTGAGTCAAAACGGTGTAAGATCGATACCCGGCGCCGATGATCAGACTCGGATCGAACACGTTCGACAAGAGTTGCTGAAAATCGTTCCGGCCGTTGCGAGTGATGTCGGGCCCCACCTCCGCCCCTTCACCGTACAATCTGTGACATTGCCCGCAGACTTTCTTGAACACCTTCTCGCCCGCGGCTTCGTTCCCAGGATGCTGGCGAACAAACGTTTTCATCTCGGCAACGACGCGCTCCCGATCAGGACTTCGGCCATTCCGAATCTCGCCCCAATGCTGTTTGAGGAGTGCCGCCAGGTCGTCGTCCTTGAGATCGTGCATCCGCCGCGCCAGATTCAGGTTGATCAATTCTCCCGGCACTTCCTTCCGACCGACCGCCTCTAACAGCGCCTTCGCCCAGCCGGCCCGTTGCGTCAGCAATTCGACCGCGCGCGGCTGCGCATCCGCCGGCAGTTCGGCGAACGCCGCCAGGACAATTCCCGCGACCCTGGGGTCATCCAACCGGCTTGCCGATTGCAGCGCCTGGGATTTCACCGCCGAACTTTCCGTTCTCGATCTCAATAGGCCCGCCAGCAAATTGACCACGCCGTCATCCTTGGCGGCAATCAACGCATTGATCGCGGCCGTACGCCGTTCAGCGCACTCCTGGGGGTTCAATGCCAATTTGCGGGCCGCGGCCGCCGCGGACTGGTCCTTCCAACTGAGCGCCAACAGCGACGCCTCCCATTGCAGCGCATGATCGGAATCGTTTTGTAACAACGGCTGGATCACAGGATTCAGCGCGCTCCGCAATTGCTCCAATTTCCCGCTCGCGAGTTCACCCGTTTCGATTTTTTCGGCGAGTTTCGCCAGAATCTGCCCGGCCGCGGCGTGCGTCCGCTGCTGATCGAGCATTGGTTTCAGCAATCGGGCCGCCAACTCCGGCTCAAATTTCTGACGAGCGAGAATCCGATCGATGATCCGGGGGATCAACGCCACGACCTCCGGTGATTCCAGATAGCCGCCATCAACTAAGATGGTGACGAACTGGTCCGCATGCTCTTCCAGTTTTGGATGCATGGCTTGCCAGATAATCTGCGGCAATAGCGGGTCGTTCTCCGCTCGTGAGTATGCCGAGAACAACAAGGAAATCGACAACTGAGAGGCCGGCTGCTTGGAAAGCCCGATCACCTGCTGCAGCGCGGCGTTTCCCGGGCGAGGTAAGGCGTTCGACGAAGCGATTCGGCTGTCATTAAACCGGACCCACTGCTTGAATTTTCCGTACTCGTTGGCCGTCGCGATTCTCTGCACAGGATCTGTGTGTAGCAGCCGTTGCGGCCATCCCGGCAGGAGCGCTTGTTCCATTTTCTGCGTCCGGAGAGAAAGCGGCCAGGCGGAATTGCGCATCCCCGCCACCGCGAACAAGGCATGTCGACGAGCGATTTCCGGCACCTCGGTGTTCTCCACAATCGCCAGAAGTTTGAACAGCGTGTTTCGATCGTCGCGCTCCTGCAACACCCGCTGCGCCGTCTCCCGAACCCACACGTTCGGCGAACCGAGTCGCTCGATGAGCTGGTCATCCGTTTCACCGCCGAGATCGAACTTCGCAGGCAGCCCCGCATGGGCGCCTCGGGCATTGTCGCCGACATATCGCACCCGGTACAGCCGCCCCTTCAAACGATCGATGCCCTCGGGGTCCCGCCCGGCGTCTTGATAGCAGTGGTAACGGTCGTACCAGTCCAGAATCCACAGGCAGCCGTCCGGGCCCGTCTTCTGCACGACCGGCATGAACCAGCTGTCGTTCGCCGTCAGAAAATCGGGCTCGCCGAAGCCTTGGTAAGTCGCTCCGTTTCGTTCAACTCGATCGACATTGATGCAGCCGCCGTGGATGTTGCCCATGTAGAGTTTGCGGCGATATTTCTCCGGATAGGCGTCGCTGTCGAACCACGTGATGCCGCAATACGCCGCCTTCTGATGCTTATGTTCGACAATCGAATCAATCTTCCAGGTATGCGGCGGATACGGCCCTCCCTGCCGGTGGTAATAACCCGTCTCGACGATGTGCCAGAGGTGATCAATCACGCACGCGGAGACAAAGGCCTCCCCTTCGTCGTCAAACGCGATGCCCCAGGGGTTGCTGGTTCCCTCGGCGAAGACCTGAAACTCGCGCGTCCGTGGATGAATGCGGTACATCGCGCACGTCAGCTTCCACCCGGGATGATCCGCCTGGTAATTCGGGTTGCTGTCCGGGTACTTCAAATGCGAATGATTGAACACGCCGTTCAGCCCGTACAGCCAGCCGTCGGGCCCCCACGTCAGCGAGTTCGGCAGTTCATGTGTATCGGTCCGGCCAAAACCGGTGACGACGACTTGAGCCGCTCCGTCCGGCCTCCCATCGCGATCAGCGTCCGGCACAAACAGAATGTCCGGCGCATTGGCGATCCAGACCCCCCCGTGTCCGACCGCCACGCCCGACGGAATGTTCAGCCCGTCAAGAAAGATGGATAACCGGTCCATGACGCCGTCGCCGTCGGTGTCTTCCAGGATCTTGACGCGATCCTTGCCGGGCCCGGGATCTTTTCGCGGATATTCCAGCGACTCGGTGATCCATACGCGTCCTTGCTCGTCGAACGTCATCGCCACCGGGTTGACGATGTCGGGTTCGTGCGCGACAACGTCGACCACGAACCCCTCCGGCACGGTCATCAGCTTCGCCGCCGTCGCCGCGTCCCGTGGTTCATTCGGAGGCTTGTCCTGAGCATGGGGAATCGCCGGCGCTTCCGCCGCATGCACGTCGATGGGCACGGTCAATAACAGTCCCATCACGACGAAACGCCACACACTCATCGCAACGTCCTCACCAGGCCATGCAGGATCGACAACGCGGTCCGCACATCCTACCGCGACGACGCAAACCTTGGCGATGCACGCGGCGCCGTTTTTTCGAGGCGACCTTTCCTGCACGTTGACCGGGTACGACGATTGCCGATAAAATTTCCTTCGTTGGTCTTTTGTGCGGTTCTGGTTAGTCGTCGGTTCGGTCGATGAAAGCCTCCCCATGCTCATGTTCGACGCGCATCTCGACCTGGCTTACAACGGCGTCGACTGGTCGCGCGATCTGCGCTTGCCGCTGATGGAAATGCGGGCGCGCGAAGCCGGCATGACGCAGCCCGGCCGCGGCACAAATACCGTCTCGTTCCCCGAAATGCGCCGCGCCGAACTCGGCGTCTGCGTCGCCACCCTCTATTCCCGGCAGGAGCATCGCGATACCGGTCTCTCAGGCTGCGCCACCCCGTTCGGCTGCTACGCCCAGGGCATGTCCCACCTGGCGTTCTACCGCGCCCTCGAACGAGCCGGCCTGATGAGGCAAATCCGCACGAAAAAAGACTTGCAGCAACAACTCGAATGTTGGAATTTCGACGCGCTCCGCACGCCGTTCGGTTACATCCTCAGCATGGAATGCGCCGATATGATTCTCGACCCCGATCAGGTCGAGGAATTTTACGATCACGGCGTCCGCGCCATCGGCCTCACGCACTACGGCATCAACCGTTACGGCGGCGGAACCAGCACGCAAGCCGGGCTCAAACCCGCGGCGAAACAGATCCTCGCCCACATGGAACGGCTGGGAATCCCCCTCGACCTCACGCACCTCTCCGATCCCTCGTTCTGGAACGCGGTCGACTGGTACGGCGGCCGAGTCCTCGCCAGCCACCAAAATGCGCGCAAATTCGCCGACTGGCAGCGCCAGTTCACCGACGACATGATCCGCGTCGTCATCGAGCGGGACGGCGTCCTGGGAATGGCGCTCGACGCCGTCATGCTGCAACCGGGCTTCATTCGCGGCCAGACCAAACCGACCATTACCCTCGATCGCGTCGTGGAAAACATCGATCACATCTGTCAATTGGCCGGCAATGCTCGGCATGTCGGCATCGGCAGCGATCTCGACGGCGCTTACGGCACCGAGCAGACGCCCGTCGATCTCGACACTATCGCCGACCTGCAAAAACTCCCGGCCTTGCTGGATGCGCGGGGTTATTCCGCCCACGACATCGCCGCCGTCATGTCAGGCAACTGGCTCCGCTTCTTCGGCGACACCCTGCCCGACTAACGGGTCACACACATTCCTGTCCGCGGCCCAATCAGGGGGGGCACGGACATTCCTGCCTGTGCCCCAATCAGTGGAGCACAGACATTCCTGTCTGTGGCAATTTGTTGGGGGATGACCCCTACAATCAACGCCCCAGGCCCAGCTTGTGCACGAACAGGTCCAGGTACAGCACCAGCGCCATCAGGCTGAGCAGAAAAATCATCCCCACATACGTCGCTCCGGCCTGCACTTGCTCGCTGGGTTTGCGGCGCGTAATCCCCTCCCACAGCAGAAACACCATGTGGCCGCCGTCTAGCACGGGAATCGGCAGGAAGTTGAGCACCGCCAGATTCACGCTTAAGAAACCCAGAAACAGCAGCAACGGCACAATTCCCTGCGAGGCGATGAAAAACGCCGCCTCCGCAATCCCGATCGGCCCATGCAACTCCTTCACCGATAATCGCTGCGTCACCAGCAAACTGCGCAGGGTCAGGTAAATGCTCAATACCGAGGTCCGGGTGTGATTCAAGCCCATCGAAAACGCTTCACCAATCCCGTTCGCCCGAATCGTTTCTCGCAGCGGCGCAAACTGAATGCCCAGCAACGGCAACGGCCAATCCGGGTCGACTACCGGCGTCAGCGTCACCACGCGCTCTTTCTGGTCCTCCAGCAGCGTTAACTTCACCTTCCGCTGAGGAAAGTTCTGAATCATCCAGAACACGTGCGCCCAGTTGTTTTCCTTGTCTTGGGATTTTTCGTCAAACAGGCTGACGGCATACTCCCGCTCTTTCCCGCGATCCTGCGGTTCATTCGGTTCCAGAAATAACACCGCCTTCAAAATCCGCGCCTCGCGTTTGATCCCCTCCGCCTCCGCCGGACTGTCCGGCTCCACGCTGAGGACCTTCGGAATCAAGTGAAACGCCACCCCCAGCGACGAAATCGTCAGCGGCTCGCCGGGGAGGTCCGGTTGGTCGATCCAGCCCGGTTGATCATCCGGCGTCAGGTTGATCGTCACTTCCTCCGTGCCGCTTCCCTCTTTCTTCCGATTCACCTTGACGACGATTTCCGTCCCCGCCCACCGGGCGCATTCGTTCGGCAGCTTCATCGGATCAAGGTCGGTCCCCACGTTCAGTCCGTTCACCTGCAACAACTTGTCCCCGACTTTGAGACCGGCCTGGGCGGCCGGCGATCCCTCCTGCAACGCCGCGATCGGACCGCAATCCATCCGCAATCCCAAACGCCGGAAATGATTTTCGCCTACCGTGATCTTGACCGGTTCTCCGGGCGCGTCCGCAGCGGTTTCGGCCTTCCGCTCCACGACGATTTCAATAGCGCCCTGGACATTGCGCGCCGCCAGGCGACGCTGAAACTCCGCATAATTCTTCACCTCATGACCGTCGATGCTCTGAATCTTGTCATTCGGTTTGAAGGCAGGTTCAGCGCTGGCGGCCGGCATGCCCGGAACCACCTGCCGGTTCGTTCCCTTCGGGTCCGAATCCAGCGTCATGCTTCCCGCCTCGGTCAGGCCGATCTGCGGCCGAGTGATGTCGGGCCGGTTCTTCGAAGTCAGCGGTTCAACAACCAGATCAAACGGCGTCTTTCCGTCCCGGCGCACCCCTTCCAACCGGACCGTATCGTCCGAGAGCGCCGTATTCAGCGAAATGTCCACAAAGGCATCGATCTTTCGGCCATTGATCCGTTCAATTCGATCGCCCGGTTCCAGCCCCGCAATCCAGGCGGGCATGCCCGGTCGCACTTCGCCGATGATCGGCGGAGCGGTCTCCACCCCGGCCGCGAACGCAATCGTAAAAAACAGGATCGCCGTGATCAGGTTCATCGTCACGCCGGCCGAAATGATCGCCATCCGCTGCCACACGGGTTTGGCCGAATACGAACGCGGGTCCGCGGCGATATCCTCGTTGGTCATCTGAGACGGGTCCGAGTCGTCCTGCCCCAGCATCTTGACGTACCCGCCGAACGGGATCGCCGACAGCGCGTATTCGGTCTCGCCCCATTTCCAGCCCAACAGCACCGGCCCAAACCCGATGCTGAACCGCTCGACATAGACATCGCACCATTTGGCGACCGCGAAGTGCCCCAATTCATGAAAAAAGATCACCAACCCCAGTCCCAGGGCGGTGGAAATCAAACTGATCCCGTTCTCCAGCAAGCTCGCGGCCTGCAACCAAACTAGGCTCTCCACTGTTCAATCTCCTCACGCGCCCACTGGTCCAGCCGGAGGAGTTCCGACAAAGAAGGATGGGCCTGATAATCATGGTTGGACAAGACTTCCCCGCAACTCCGGGGAATGTCGCTGAATTTCAAGGTTCCGCTCAAAAACCGTTTGACCGCCGACTCATTTGCGGCATTCAACACCGCACCCGCCGTACCGCCGCGGCGGGCCACTTCATACCCCAGCTTTAACGCCGGAAACGCCTCCAGATCCGGCGGCGACATCTCCAGACTCGTCACCGCCTGCCAGTCCAGCTTCGGGCTGATCCCCGACCAACGCTCAGGATACGAAAATGCATATTGAATCGGCAGGCGCATGTCCGGCGGCGACAGGTGAGCAATCACCGAGCCGTCCGTGAACTCCACCAGCGAATGGATGATCGACTGCGGATGAACCACCACGCTGATCTGGTCCGCTTCCACCCCAAACAGCCACCGCGCCTCGATGATTTCCAGCGCCTTGTTCATCATCGTTGCCGAATCGATGGTGATCTTCGGCCCCATCTGCCACGTCGGATGCGCCAGCGCCTGTGCCACCGTCACGTTTTCCAGCTGTTCCCGTTTGTACCCCCGAAACGGTCCGCCGCTCGCCGTCAAAATGATCCGCCGGACTTCCTGGCCCCGTCCCGCTTGCAACGCTTGAAAGATCGCACTGTGTTCACTGTCCACCGGGATCATCGTCGCCCCGGTCTTGGCTGCCAACGGCATCATCAGCGAACCGGCGACGACCAGGGTCTCCTTATTCGCCAACGCGACCCGTTTTCCGCTTTCCACCGCCGCCCAGGCGCCGCGCAACCCCGCCGCTCCAACGATCCCGCACAGCACCGTGTCGATTTCCGGCCGGCCGGCCAGGCGTTCAATGCCCTCCGACCCGAACAGCAATTCCGTTTGAGCGGGAAACCGCTGCCGGTCGACTCGCTCCTGCAACGTCGCATCCGCAATTACCGCCCAGCGCGGCTGATGCTGTTGCGCTTGAACCGCCAATTCCTCCCAGCGGCTGTGAGTCGTCAACGCCACGGCCGACAGTCGGTCGGCATGAGCCGCAATCACATCCAGGCCGCTGGTGCCGATCGATCCCGTGGCTCCAAAAACGGCAATCCGATTCATACGGGAAGCGATCCGTCTGTCTGACAACCGGGCGTAGAAACTGTTCCAGCTCGCAGCCGATTGCCGCAACCCCAAATCCGACACACAATTAGCAACAACCCGCCCATTTTAGAGCCTCGCCGAATTTCGGACAAGGTCGTTCAATGGAGACAGAACGCCTCTAACCCGCTAAAAGATCATCCGAGACATCGTCTGGTCCCTCCGCCCCCGCTATCGCTGGCGGTTTCGACGTCCCTATCACGCGAGAATCTCCCTCATGCACGCCGCCCAATTTGATCGATTCGGTGAACCCGCCGACGTTTTGAAAATCGCCGACCTGCCCGAGCCGGCCCTCACACCCGGGACCGTCCGAGTCCGCATGTTGGCCAGCCCGATCAACCCGTCCGACCTGATGACCATTCGCGGCATCTACGGCCGCAAACCGCCCCTCCCCGCTGTTCCCGGTTACGAAGGCGTCGGGATCGTCGAGGCCGCCCAGGCCGGTCTCTACGGAAAATTTCTCCTCGGCAAACGCGTCGCCGTCTTGAACGGAGCCGGAGGCAACTGGCAGCAGCAGGTCATCTTGCCCGCGAAGCAGGCCGTTCCGCTCGATGGAAAACTCACGAACGAACAAGCCGCCACATTCTTTGTGAACCCGGCGGCGGCATTCATCATGACGCGCAAAATTCTCGCCGTCCCCGCCGGAAATTGGCTGTTGCAGACCGCGGCCGGCTCCGCACTCGGAAAAATGGTGATTCGCTTGGGGAAAAAATTCGGTTTTCGCACGCTGAACGTCGTCCGCCGCCCCGAACAAATCTCGGAATTGAAATCGCTCGGCGCGGATGCCGTGATCACCTTCGACGGCGATCGCGACCCCAGCGGCGCTCTGAACGAGCAAGTTCGCTCCCTCGCAGGACCCGATGGCGTTCGCTTCGCCATCGATCCCGTCGGCGGCAAGACGGCATCGGCGGTTGTCCCCTGCCTGGGAGTCGACGGCCGCCTCTTGTTGTATGGCACGTTGTCGTCCGAACCGATGTCCTACTCGCCGCGCGAGCTGATGACCGTCGCCTCCCGCGTTGAAGGCTTCTGGCTTTCGCGCTACATGCTGAAACAAGGTCTCCTGGCCAAGCTCGGCTTGATGCGCTCCATCGGCGGTCTCATCCATGAGGGAGTATTGACCACCGAAATCGGCGAAACCTTCCCGCTCGAACAAATCGCCGCCGCCGTCCGCGCCGCCGAAACCCCCGCCAAATCCGGCAAGGTCCTGCTGAAGTTCAGCGAGAAATAAGCGGGTGGCCGGGTGCCAGGGGTGGCCCAGACGCCGCTACAGGCGTCTGGGTTTACAAGAGGTCATCATCCCAACCTACGCCCCAAACTACTTCGACGCCATCAAATGCAGCCGCAGTAGGTTCAGCGCGGCTTTCACCGTCCGGCTCTTCGCAATCGCCGGGTCTCCGAAATGTTTGATCTCCTGCGCCCGTTCCAATCCCTCGCCGAGCACCGCCACGTAACCGACCGGCACCGGTGCGTTCGGGTTCTCCTTGTCGTATTTCGGCCAGCCGGTGATCGAAATCGCGAAGTCCGTCCCCAACCGTTCCCGGCAGCCCGCGGCCATTTCTAATGCCGCTGCGCCGCTGTTGTAGACCGGCGCTTTCAACCGCTGCGGATCGACGCCGATCATCGCCGACGTCACGCCGCCGGCGGGAATCACCAGGCCTCCCGCATAGCTCGCCTCATAATCGGGAACCGACGTGATGCGATAGGCCAATAACCCCCCCGTTCCCGATTCGACCGTGCCGAGCGATTGGCCACGCCGTCGCAGCAGCCGCAGGACGACGTGTTCCAATTCGTCATCCTCTTCGCCAAACACCGTCGGACCGAGACACCGCACAATCTCCTGCCGGGCGGCGTCGATTTTTTGCCGGCAGATCTCTTCGGTCTTGCCTTGGGCGATGATTCGCAGCGTGATGGTTCCTTCGTGGGCCGTGATGCCGACTTCGGGGTCGCGGCCGCGCGCGGTCAGGTCGCCGAGCATCTCTTCGACCTGCGATTCCCCATATCCGAAGGTGTGAATCCGCGCACGGCGGATCACGTCCCCGCTGCGATCGAGTCGCGGAACGACTTCCTCGCGAAACATCAGTTTCATTTCGCTGGGAACCCCCGGCATCGCGGCGATTTTGCAAACATGGCCCGTTTGCGGAGCTTTCCACACGCAGAAAATTCCCGGGGCGGTGCCGCGCGGATTGGCCAGCGGCTCGCTCCCTGCGGGAAACATGGCCTGGATGGCGTTTCGCTCGGGCATCTCCCGATTGCGGCGGGCGAACATCGATTTCACGTGCTCCAGCGACGGTTCATGCAGAACAAGTCCGACCCCGAGCATTTTCGCCAGCGCGTCGCGGGTCAGATCGTCGAGCGTCGGCCCGAGTCCGCCGGTGATCAGCACGACGTCGGACCGCTCGGCTGCCGCGCGAATTGCCGACACCATGTCGTCGAGCGTGTCGTCAGTCGTGAGATGCGCGTGAACCGAAATCCCCAGGTCAGCCAGTTCCAGACTGAGCCATTGGCTGTTGGTGTCGAGCTTGGCGCCGGAAGTCAGTTCGGTGCCGATCGCCAGAATTTCCGCACGCATGAAAGCTTTCCATGGCAGGCCGCGCGTTTCAAACCGTCACGGCTAACCCGAGGTCGTGGTGAGAGCGTTCGATTCGAGGACTTCGCGATAGATTTTCACGGTCTGTTCGATCATCCGCTCGACGTGAAATTGTCCCGCAACTTCCGCGCGGGCGGACTGACCAAGCCGGCGCGCCTCCTCGGGATGGTCCAGCAGCTGCAGGATGCGATCGGCCAGCTGGCGGCTGTCAGTGGGAGGGACCAACAGCCCTGTCTTTCCGTCTTGAATCACCTGGAACACGCCTCCCACGCGGGTCGCGATCACCGGTCGGCCGAGCGCCATCGCCTCCAACATGATCGTGCCCAACCCCTGTTGCAGCGATGGCAGGCAGAAAATGTCCGTCGCCTCCAGCGCTTCGTCGAAGTCGGTCAAATTGGGAACAAAGGTGATGTGGTCCGTCACTCCCAATTCCTGCGCCAAACGACGCAGATTCCGTTCTTCCGGACCCGCTCCGGCAATCAGAAACTCCACGTCGCGCCCGGTCGCCAACACGTGGGCCGCCGCCCCTAGAAAATACGGAAATCCTTTCACGGCCTCCAACGGACCCGCGGTACCGACGACCGGAACTTTCCCCGGATTCAAGATCGCCGGCGGCGGTTCCGCCCGATTGCACATCACGCCGCTCGACACCACGCTGATCAAGTCGCGCGGCACCTGATATCGTTCCACCAGATGGTTGCGCACCGCGTCACTGACCGCGATCACCCGCAG
>JAXMBR010000007.1:0-104641 GCA_046349715.1 Planctomycetaceae bacterium
CTGGTGATCGATTTGAAACAACGGGGCCTGCTCGATTCGACGATCGTCCATTGGGGAGGAGAAATCGGGCGATTGCCGGTCTGCGAAGGCGAGCTCAACGACTCCGTCGGACGCGATCATAACGGCCAAGGGTTCAGCCTGTGGCTCGCCGGCGGCGGCATCAAACCGGGCATGACCTATGGCGAGACCGACGAAGTGGGACACAAGGCCGCGGTCAACGTCGTCACGCCAAACGACTACCAGGCGACGATTTTGCAATTGCTCGGCCTGGACCATGCCCGCCTGGTTTACCACAATAACGGCCGGGCCATGCAGATCACCAACGGCCACGCCGCTCGCGTCGTGAATGAAATTCTGGCTTGATTGCTGTAGCCGCCGCAGCGTTCATTCTGACCGTGATTGTGAATTGAACTTTCGATGCGCATTCCCGCCGCTCGCTCGCGCAGCCCCGGCTTCGAACAGACGATGACGCCGCTCATCGACATCGTCTTTCAACTGCTGATTTTTTTCGTGTGCGCGTCGACCGGTCACCTGCGGGAATTTCTGCTGCCCACCGATTTCGCCGCCGGCGGAATCGCCGCCCAAGTCGCACAGATTCCAATTGATCGGCCGATCTCCCGCGTCTGGGTCCGCTTGGTCCGCGCCGGCGATGTGACGCTCACCGAAATTGAGGGAACGGCTTATCGCCCGGAAGACAATGTCCGCAGCCTGCTTCGAAATCTGGCCGAGGTCGCCGACGAAGCACCGTTGATCCTCGAAATCGAGGACGACGTGCCTGTGGAGGACGTGGTGGGCATCGTGGACGATTGCAAATCCGCCGGATTCCAGTCGGTCCAGTTTTCCGCCGAGGCCAGCGCGGCGTCCGACCGCGAGTGAAACCGGTCTTGCGGCAAAACGCATCCTTCGCTATGGTTCCCGCGCAATTGCCCTCTCCCGGCGATCTGCACACCCCGTTTTCAATTTGAACCCTTCCAACAGGCGAACTGCCGATGTGGTGCCCTGCCTGCCGGGCCGACGTCGCCGCTGAACTGTCACTCGACAGCCGTCACTTCCAATGTGCGCGCTGCCGGACAGAGTTGGGAACCGCCCAGGGGTCGTTAGGGACGTCCCGTTTACCGCTGTTGCCGACCGAGGCGGAACGGAACGCTCGAGACCTGCTGGCGAAATGGAACGCACAAAACTTGCTGGAATCGGCCGCTCCGAGGACCGCCCCGGAATTGGTTCCGGCGAAGCTCCCCACCATCGATGCGGCCATCGCCGACTTGCGGGAAGCAGCATCCAATCCAAAGGACACGCGCGCTGAAATGCCGGTCGCCGATCTGCGGGCATCCGTCGAACCCAGAAAACCGATACACCGGCCAAAACGTCCGGCGGAGTCGCTGCCGATCGCGCGGCAACTCCAGGACGAAACGATTCGAACTTCGGTGTCGATCCAATCGGCCCGCGAAGGAACCTGGGGTGCGACGTTGGGGCAGATGTGCGCCTATGGTGGCATCGGCTTCATTACCTGCGGGACGGCCGTCGTGTTGTGGAGTTATTTTGGAGGGCCGAGCGCCTACGCTCCCACAGGCTGGTTGATCACCACGCTGGGGCAGATGTTTTTGTTCCTGGGAATCGTCACGCTGATCTCCAGCGGCATGGAGCAGACGTCGTCGGAATTGACAGCGCGCATCGAACAGCTCGGCCAGCGATTGATGCGGATGGAATCGCTCCAGCGAGAGTCCCTGAAAGGCCCGCATGAACGGCGCCGCAAACGGCGTGCGACGCAGAGCTCTGACGAACTTTCCGCGTCCTCCGTGTGATTGACCAAAGCGAGTCGCGTGTGCTCGACGACAGCACGCAGGTCATCGGGCGGTCGAATCCGACTCAAACCATTCGCGAAACGCCGGGTCTGCCGCGAGCGTCTGCGCCAGGCGTTGATATCCGGCGCTCAGAGGATGGCTGGCGTCGCCATACTCCGAGCTGGGAAGAGTCGCGGGGGCGAGATGCGAAATGTCCTCTGCGCTCAGCCAGGAAATCGCTTCCTGCTGCAAACGATGAAACCGCTGCGCACTGCCGGGCGTCAGCAAGTGCGAGTTCAACGGACCGACCAGAACAAAGACGCGATTGCGCCGGCTTTTCAGTTTCATGACAGTTTGCCGCCACGCCTGCCATTGCAGCGAGGTCGATAATTCAATCCAGGGAAGGTCTTGCGGCTGGATTCCCTGCTCGGTCCACGGGATCAGTTGATGACGCAGTTCTTCGGGTTCGACCGTGCGCACGCGGAATTGCGCCAGCGGATCGGCGTAAGGATGCTTCAACGACCAACGCTCCAGATCCTGTCCGTCGAAATAGCGCGTCCGCAGATGGGTGACGTAATCGAAGAAAGGAACAGACCGATCAATGACATTTCCCAAACGCTGTGCAAATGATGCGCGGTACGCAGGGATTCGCGGCTGGAATTGTGGAATCAACCGCGCGTGATTGATGGGAATGTCCTTGTCGACCTGCAGATCGCGATCGGGCGAACTCATCCATAACAAGTTGCAATGCAGAATCACCTGGCGATCGTGCGCATCGCAGGCGTAGTCGTCGACCAAGCCTTCCAACGCCAGCGGGTGTGCGCCGTTGATTCCCGCATTGGAAAATCGGGGCGTTCCAAGTTCTCGATTCAGGCACGACGAGAGCGCGTCGGCTGCGAGGACGTAATCTCCCCAGATGACGGAATCGCCGAAGATCGGAATCCGCTCCGCGGCGACAATTTCCCGCAACCGTTGCCGAAAGCTCCAGTAATCTTCGCTATCCGCATACGGTATGCGGCTGTCGAGATCGACGGGTATCTGTTCCCACCTGCCGCCGAACCGAGGGGCGAACAAAAAGATCAGCCCGACGACCACGCCGACAACGAGCCAGTCGCGCAGCGTCAGGCGGATGGCGGCGCTGCGGCCGAAATCGGTGGCGATCTCCCCCGGCTTGGACGTGCCAATTCCCGGAAGCTGCGAACGATCGGACAGCGGGTGAGGGGAATTCATAAAATGCGGTCAGAATTGGAAGTAAATGAAAGGAACGTCTCCCGTGCCGGTCGCCACGCTGAGATAGACGATCAACGATACCACGACGGCGATGCGAATCGCCGGGCGGGCAAAGACCCAGCGGGCTCGGGATTCACAAACGAACTCGTAGCCCCACAGTCCGCCGACGAGGAGCGCCGCCAGGAGCGGGAACTGCGGATCCCCCCAGTCGGGCGAGAAAATCTTGGCGATGATCACGCCCGCGTCCTCGACGCTGGTCGCCCGGAAGAAAATCCAGGTGAAACACACGAACGCGAACACGATCAGTTGCTTGAGGAAGTTCGGGACTTGCCGGCGATACCAGGTCGTGCGCTCCAGGTTGCGCGTCAACACATAGGCGGCGCCATGCAGTGCGCCCCAGATGATAAAGGTCCAATTCGCACCGTGCCAAAGGCCGGAAATCAGCATGGTCAAGAACAGATTTCGGGCCGTGAAGAGCCAATCTCCCTGATTGCCGCCGAGCGGTATGTAAACATAGTCTCGAAACCAGGACGACAAGCTGATGTGCCAGCGCGCCCAGAAATCGCCCAGGCCGGTGGCGAGATAGGGATGATCGAAATTCAGGATCAATCGAAACCCCATCACCCGGGCGATGCCGCGGGCCATGTCGGTGTAGCCGCTGAAATCGCAGTAAATTTCCCAGGCGAAGGCGAACGTGGCGAGGGCCAGGGCTGCCGCGTTGTAGCGCTCGGGCGAGGCGTAGATCGGATCGACGTACTGGGCCAGGTAATTCGCGATGGCCAGTTTTTTGAATAGTCCGACGAGAAACAACGTCAGTCCGTCGCTCAGGTCGTCCCGCGTGATCGGCGGCAAGTGATGCAGTTGGTGGATCAAGTTTCGCGACCGCTCGATGGGCCCGGCGACGAGTTGCGGGAAGAACGACACGAACGTCGCGTAACGGATCAGATTTCCCTCGCGTTCCACGTCTCCGCGGTAGTAATCGATGACGTAGCCCAGGGATTGAAACGCGAAGAACGAGATGCCGACCGGCAACAGGATTCCGGGGTCGCTCAGGCGATAACCGGCGCCGCATAATTGCAGCAACAAATTGAACTGGCTGATCAGAAAACCGGAATATTTGAAGAAGCCAAGCATTAACAAATTGTTCGCCAGGCTGAGCATGAGCCAGGGCTTGCGCCAGCGCGTGCGTTCCATCAGCGTGACGACGACGTAGTCCATCGTCGTGGAATAAAGAATCAACAACAGATACAGCGGGTTCCACCACCCATAAAAAACGTAGGACGCGACGAACAGCCAATAGAGCCAAAACCGAGTCTGCCGGAGCACGAGAAACCCGGAATAGACGATCAAGAAAAAGACGGCGAAGGTCCAGGTGTGAAACAGCATGTTCGCGTGGTGCTTCGCCTCTGTACGAATCAAGTCACGACGGGGAAGTGCTCAAATCCGCGAGGAGAACGGCAGGAAATCGGGACAAATTCTCCCGGCAGAGCCGACGTGCTGTGCCGATTCTGTTGAGTCCGGCACATCTTGACAAGGGTCGATCGCGATGACGAGGAAGGCGTTTCTTTCGTTGGCAATGACGAGGAGTCGTGGGGCGTGATATCCTGCAACCGAATTAAAAGCTGGCAGAAGACGGTGAACTCTCCAAGGATTGCCGCATGGTCCGTTTTGAAAAATGTTGGTGGCTGGCTGCGATTTTATACGGGTCCCTGGCGGCCGCCGCCGAGCCGCTGCGGTACGACGATCCGCAACCACAACGGTATGAATTTTCAGCGCGCGCCAGCGAGCTTGATCCACGCTGCGAATCCCATCCGGAGATCAATTTTCTGCTGGAAAAGGACGGGAAACCGCAGGACGTGCAACAAGCGGCCGTCGATACCCGCGTGGCTCCGCAGGGGAAGTTGGTGATCTGGCTGATGGGGCATAGCCCGCCGTTGTTCGAGAGTGTTTCCGGATACGGTCTGCACGTGCTGCGCGTCCATTATGCCAATGGTTGGTTTGCGCAGTTCGGGAAGGAACCTCCGCCCGACGACGGCAAGTTTCTGGGCAAGATTCGGTTGGAAGCGGCTATCGGGGAAGATGTCAGCGGAGCCGTCGACATTCCGTTTCCGGACAGCATCAAATCGCGCGCGTTTCAGTTCGTGAAATGGCTGTCGCAGGAACACCCTGCCGGCCACTGGGACCTGTTTCTCAACGAAGCCGGGGACGATCTGCGATGGGACCGGGTGATTCTGGCCGGAGCTTCGCATGGTGCGACGACAGCGGCCCGGTTTGCCAAGCACCAGCGGGTCGACCGCGTCGTGATGTTTTGCGGGCCGCGCGATCAGTATGAAACCTGGCAGGCCTTGCCCTCCGCGACACCGGCCCAGCGATTTTTCGGATTCAGCCATGTGCTGGACACCGGATGGAGCGGCGACCACTACTGCCGATCGTGGGAACTGCTGGGGCTCGCCGAGTTCGGGCCAATTGTGAGCGTTGATTCGAGCCGGCCTCCGTATGAAAGCACGCGCCGTCTGATCACCGCTGCCGACGTGAATCAGGACGTCAATCGAGCACACAGTTGCGTCGTGCCGGGGAAAGGCTCGGTGAAAGATGCCGCGGGAAATTTCGTGCATGAAGCCGTATGGCGCTATCTTTTCACTCACCCGACCGCACAAACAGGAACACCGACGCCGGCTGCCCCCGAATGCCGAAAGAACCTGCGTGAAATGAAATAGGCGACGAATCGTTTCGTCCCAAACCACAAGAACGGCGATCCCTCTCCTGGTATCGGGCTCATTCGACCGGTAGGATCAATGAGCCTTCTTCGCGGGAGTTCGTGTTCGGAGTGAACGGTGTTGGACTGCTCGGCATTGCTTCGTCGAGACGCTCGGAAGATTGGCGGCCTGGGGTTGCTGGGGGCTGGCCTGCCGAAGCAGCGGCAAGGAAGACGTGCGTGATCCGCCACGGCTCCCAAAATCGAGCGAAGTCGGTCATCTTTTTATTTCAGTTCGGCGGTCCGAGCCATCTCGATACGTTCGATCTGAAGCTGTCCGCGCCGGAAGGCATTCGCAGCCATTTTTCCCCGATTTCCTTCGGCGGTCCCTGGGGAAGTTGTTTGCGACCGGCTGCCCGAATGCGGCCCAGGTGATGGACAGCGGGGCGTTTCGTCCGCAGCGTCCATCACACGATGAAAAATCACAACCCGGCGAGTTATTACGCGCTGACCGGACGAGCCCCGCTGGTGGACGACATCCGGCTGCCGGCGTCCCGCGATTTGTTTCCCGCGTATGGAGCCGCGGTCGATCGTCGCCCCGGCAAGTCAGGGGATCGCCACGTTTGTGGCGGAACCGTACATTATTCGCGACGGATCGGTAACGCCGGGCCAAGGGCATGGTTTTTTGCGGCCGATCCATGCGCCGCTGTTGATCACCGGCGATCCAAACGCCGAGACGTTCCGGCCGCCAGAAATTACGCTCCCGGCGGGCGTTGATGCCGAACGACTGGCCGACCGCCGTTCTCTCCAGGACTTGATTGACGGCCAGGCGAGGCAGTTGATTCGCTCGGCTTCCGTGGTCGGTTTGGATGCGCGGCGAGCGCGTACGGGATGATCAATTCCGGCGGAGCAGTGTCGCGCATTCGATCTGTCGCAGGAATCGACGGCGACGCGAACGCCTATGGACGGACCACGTATGGGCAAAGCTGTCTGCTGGCTCGGCGGTTGGTGGAAGCGGGCGTGAAGTTTGTGAATGTTTACTTCTCGGACAGCATCGGTGGGCAATCATTCGAGCGCGGCGGATGGGACACGCACGGTTTCAACAACACGCGGATGTACCCAATCCTGGAAAAACGGCATCTGCCGATCACCAACCAGACGCTGCCGACGTTGTTGACGGACTCGAAGAACGGGGACTGCTGCAGGAAACGCTGGTCGTGTGGATGGGGGAATTCGGCCGGACGTCGCGCATCAACGCCAACATCAGCCGTGACCATTGGCCGCAATGCTACACGGTGCTGCTGGCCGGGGGCGGAGTGCGGGGCGGCGCGATCTATGGAGCGTCGGACGCCCAGGGAGCCTATCCGGCCCGGGATCCCGTGCGGCCCGACGATCTGGCGGCCACGATGTTTTCCCTGCTGGGGATCGATCCCAAGACGGAAATTCGTGACCATCTCAACCGTCCATTCACGCTGGCCGGGGGCGAACCGCTGGAAGGTTTGTTTGCGTGAGCGGGACAGGATTCCCAAAAACGTCCGACAAACCGACTTCTGCGCGAACCGGACTCGCCAGCCGGCTATCTGGGGATTAAACTAGGAGAACGCACCGGCGGAGCGCCTGGACAGGCGATTTCCGGGCGGAATCCGTCCAAAGCTCTTCAAAAAGGCCCTGATCGTGTCGATTGCAGCCCAACCGCAAATTCAGACCCAGCCGCAAGTTCTTGATGGGGCCGAAATCATGGTCCGCGCTCTCATCAAGCAGGGCGTCGACCTGATTTTTGCCTATCCTGGCGGTTGCAGCATGCCGTTGCATCAATCGCTCACGTATCACCGTGACGAATTGCGTACGATTCTGCCGCGGCATGAACAGGGGGGCTGTTTCGCCGCCCAGGGAGTGGCGCGCACGACGGGCAAAGTGGGCGTGGCCATGGCGACCAGCGGCCCCGGTGCGACAAACCTCGTCACTGCCATTGCCGACGCCAAAATGGACAGCATCCCGATGGTGGCGATCACCGGGCAGGTGCCGACTACGGTCATCGGCACGGACGCGTTCCAGGAAACGCCGATCATTGAAATCTGTCGGGCGATCACCAAGCATCATTATCTGGTGACCGACGTGAATGACATTCCGCGCGTCGTGAAAGAGGCCTTTTACATTGCGCGGACCGGCCGGCCGGGCCCGGTGCTCATTGACATGCCGAAAAACGTGCAGCAGGCGAAGGTTGCCCAGGAACCGGATTATGATCCGCCGATGAATCTTCCCGGCTATCACCCGGAAGTCCGCCGGGCTCATCCGAATCAGATTCGGGACATTCTCAAGTTGATCCGTGAATCGAAGAAGCCGGTGTTCTACATCGGCGGCGGCGTGCTTCAGGCGGAAGCCTCGGAAGAGCTCACGAAATTCGCCCGCAAGACCGGCATTCCCGTGGCCACCACGGTGATGGGAATCGGCGCGTTTCCCGGCGATGACAAACAATCGCTCCATATGCTGGGCATGCACGGGACCGTTTATTCAAATTACGCCGTCAACGAATCCGATCTGCTGCTCGCCTTCGGAGTTCGCTTCGATGATCGCGTGACGGGCAAGCTCGACGAATTCGCCAAGCACGGCAAGATCGTGCATGTGGACGTCGATCCGTCGGAGATTCACAAGAACAAAAAGGCCCATCTCGGCATCGTGGCCAACGTAAAAGAAGTGCTGCAAGGCCTGAACGCGCTCATCGCCGACGACGATGTGCCGAAGCTCGACGCCTGGTGGAAGCAGATCAACGAGTGGCGCGACAAATTCCCGTTGAGCTATAAAGATGCCGGCGATCTGATCCTGCCGCAATACGCCATCGACGAATTGTGGAAGCAGACCAAGGAACGCGAAACCTACGTCGCCGTGGGCGTGGGCCAGCATCAGATGTGGGCGGCCCAGTTCTACAAATTCCGCCAGCCGCGGCATTGGCTTAGCAGTTCCGGCCTCGGCACGATGGGTTTCGGCCTGCCGGCGGCGATGGGGGTGCAGGCGGCTCATCCGGACGCGCTGGTCATCGACATCGATGGCGATGGTTCGTTCCAGATGAACATCCAGGAACTCGCCACGCTCACTTGTGAGAAACTGCCGGTGAAGATGCTGGTGCTCAACAACCAGCACCTCGGCATGGTGGTGCAATGGGAAGACCGCTTCCACGAGGGGAACCGCGCCCATACCTATCTTGGCCCGGTCGATCACCCGGAAGCCGTGGGGGAAGGGGCGGGGGGCCACTACGCGGAGACCTACCCGAATTTCGTGCAGATCGCTGCCGGCTACGGCATCAAGGCCCGGCAGGTTCGCAGCAAGAAAGAATTCCCCGCGGCGCTGGCGGAAATGCTGAACCACGACGGCCCCTATCTGCTCGACGTGATCACGCCGTACCAGGAACACGTGCTCCCGATGATCCCCAGCGGCCGGACGGTGCGGGAAATTATTGTGGAGTGAATCTGCCGGAGTGGTGATTGCATGGCAACCGCGACGCTGACCGAGAAACTCCTGACGATCGACGACTATCTCCAACTGGGAGATGACCGCCGTCTTACTGAGTTGGTGCGCGGAAGGGTTGTCGAAATGCCGCCGACGAAAATGGGTCACGGTGTCATCTGCGGAATTATCGCTAGATTGCTCGGCAATTTTGTTGATGCACAGAAACTTGGGCGAGTCGTAACAAATGACGCTGGCGTGATCACGCAGCGAAATCCTGACACGCTCCGTGGCGCTGACATTGCGTACTACTCGTTCCAGCGGGTTCCGCCGGATTTTGACCTCTTTACAGACTACCCAACGTCTCCACCGGAGATCGTCTTTGAAGTCAAATCGCCAGGGAATTCCTGGCGCGACATCACCGAGAAAGTCGCCGAATATCTGCATATCGGCGTCGATGTCGTCTGCGTGATCGATCCTGAAGCACGCGTCGCCGTGGTGCATACGCCGTCCGCGCCGCCGAAGACGCTGACGATGGAGCAAACGCTGGATTTCCCGAACATTCTGCCGGGGTTCCAGCTGCCGTTAGGTACCTTGCTGGCTTAGTCAGCAACCAGTGAGCCGCCATGCCAAGGCTTGGGAGCCGAGCGGACCATCCTTGAGATCTCCCCATGACCGACGAACCGATCTTTGACGACCGTGAGTTCGAACGCCGCCTCAAGCGGCGGCAGTATCACATCGTCACTGATCTGGTAATCGGGCCGAATGTTCGTTGGAGGGACAATCTTTACCAGGCGATCGCCATTCTGATCTGCTTCGTGCTCGGGGCAGGCATCGCGCGTTGAGCATCACCGCCGAAATTCCCGACGCACCCTTCGGCAGCCTGTTCGGCGGGTGCGTCGGCGGGCTTATGGGCCTCATCGTCGGCCTCTTCGGCAGCGGGATCGCGCTGATGCTGTACCGCGCCGTGGCCCATGCCCGCGGCCGGCATGATTGACGCCGTTCACCACCCATGCCGCCAGCCGAGTGGCGGCAGTGATTTAAGCACTCCGTCTTTGTCACGCAGAAGACACTCCCGCCCCGCCGTGACCTCGCCGATGCGCGTCAAACGCGGGACGCCAGACCAGCCTCGCTGCAATTTATCCGCATCGGCGGCCGACACCGTAAACAGCAACTCGAAGTCCTCGCCATCGCCAAGCGCGTGGTCTAACGGTGAACGGCGGTCGTTGGCCCCCTGAGCCGCGGCGCTGATCGGTATTGCTCTCCGAATCCAGTACGGCTCCGACTTGGCTGGCGTCTAAAATGTGATGCAAATCGGCGGCCAGGCCGTCGCTGATGTCGATCATCGCGTGCAGGTCCGCCAGCTCCGTGAGCCATTTGGCCTCGGTAACGCGCGGCGTGAACGTGAGATGATGCTCCGTAATGCTCCCGCCCAGTTCCCCCGTGACGAAAATCACATCCCCTGGTTTTGCACCAGCTCGCGTGACGGCCTGTTTTCCGAACGGACGTCCCAGTGCCGTGATGCTGGCTACCAGCGGGCCATCCCAGGTGTTGGTGTCTCCGCCGGCGATTACCACGTCGAACTCGTCCGCCAGGGAGAGCAGGCCATCGAAAAACGCCAGCGCAAACGCTTCTCCTCGCTGTTTTGGCAAGGCGACCGAGACAAATGCCGCGGTGGGTTCACCGGCCATCGCCGCAATGTCGCTCAGATTGACGGCCAGCGATTTCCGCCCGGCGAGCTGCGGCGATGTCTCGGGAAACTTGAAGTCGGTCCCTTCCATCAGCATGTCGGTTGTGACCAACAGCGGCCGGTCGGACTCCGCCAGTACGGCGGCATCGTCCCCGATTCCCACCAGCACGGGCAGGCGATCGGTCACTCTCCGGCGGATGGACTCGATGAATGAGAATTCGGACATGATCGGCCACTATAACCGACCCGACGCGGCGAGAGGAGTGTCAGCACCGGCGGAGGAACTCTCACGTGCTCTCAGGAGCGGCCGAATCGTCGTTCTTTGATTCTGGCTCCGTGGCGTCGTCGCCCGACTTCTTTTCGCCGTCTTCCGACTCGAATTCCGGCATCAGCGGCAAGCGATCCGGATAGGTGTGAAATGTCGGAACCGTTCGGCCTTTCTCCCGCAGGACCAGCACGTAACCTCGGCTGGTGGCCAGGACGAGGCGGTCGGTCCGAACGTTGGCCAAGCGCATGTCAAATCGCCGCATCGGCAAGCGGCCGACGATTTGGCCGTCCTGGCGGGAAATGATGACCAGATTCTGATCCTCGTCCGATGCGTAGATGAAACCTGCGGTCGCGGCGACGAACCGCTCGGCGTCTGGTTGCCACCATTTTTTCACGCCCGTCTGCGCGTCCAGGCAATAGAACCCGCCGCGATCCGGAATCAGGAACAAATCGGAACCCATGCCGATCGGCGCCTGACGAATGGGCAGTCCCGAGGTGAATTCCCAGGCGATCTTGCCACTTTCCAGGTCGCGCTTCATCAGCGGCGAATGGACCGTCTTGGTCGATTTTTGTTCGACCGCCATGTCGGCGCGCGGTTTGACCTTCAGGGCATAAAAGGCTTTCTGTTCGGTGGCGACGAACAAGAGTTCGCCCCGGCGGCTGATGGGGGTGACGACGCCGGCGTTGGTTTCAAACTGAAACACCAATTCCCGAGTGGATTTGGTGACGCCGTAGACGTCTCCCTTGCGATTCGCAAAGCAGATTCGGGTGTCGAAGAGCACCGGAGGTGAGGTGAGTTCCGCGGAACTGCGAAAACGCCAGACAAGTGCGTCATTGGTCCACTCGGGCAGCCGGCTCTCAGCTTGCAGCTCACGAATTCGTTTCAGGCTGAACGCGTAAACGCTACCGTCCAACATTCCCAGATAAACTTGTTCATCGTCGATGACGGGGCTGGTGCTGGGCTGGCTAGGGAGCCGAATTCGCCATAAGGTCCGGCCGGAAAATTTGTCCAATCCGCACAGAAACGATCCGGCCACGATCGTCGCCTGGTCTTCATTCGTGGCGATGCGAAAGGTCGGTGCATCGAATTTTCCCAAACGAACGGCCCAACGCCGTTGGCCCGATTCCGCGTCAAACGCGGTGATCGTTCCGTTCGAGGACTGCACATACACGCTGTCCTCGTCCGCGTGCAGGAAATGCACGCGATCGCGGCTGGGGTTCAGCACTCCCTGGCCCCACCACATTCGTTCCAGGCCGTACCGCGACAACACTTGCGGCGACGGCAACAATTGGTCGGCCGGCGTGGACTGCGCCTGCGACGTGCCGGCGGCCAGCCAGACCATGGCCGCCATCCATGTGCAAGTAACAAGATGGCGGGGAGATTTCGTCCCACGAAAATTGCAGTAATTCTGCATGACTTAGGGCCTTTGGGGTCCGAAACGCTCGCACGGCTTAAGCTGTCATCTTAACAGGTGCCGGGAAGCCCACGCCAGACGTCGCCTATGCACATTTTCGGGATGGCCACCGTGGTTCCTGAGCGGAAATCGGCAGCAAATGCCGATCCCCGGGCAAGACTGATCGCCATTGCTTCTTTGTCGCCTCAACAACTACAATGCGTTTGTCCGGTCGGGTCCACAAGCCGGCGCGGCACCCCCTCGAAAGTCTGGCCATGTGGCGAATTCTCTCGGCCAACATCTCCCGCCGCGTTCTCTGGGTCGCCGGCGCACTTGCTGGTCTGGCGTTGCTCGGCGGCAATCATGCGGCCTGGGCGGATCTGGCTAAGCTGGCATCCGGGGGGGAGTTGCGAGGAAAGATCGTCAAAGCCCGCACGAATCGCGAGGTCGTCACGATCGAAACTCTGTTCGGAGCGGAGATTACGGTCGCCCGGACCGATTTGCAATTTCTGACAATGCGCCCGCTGAACGTGGAAGAATACGAATCACGCGTGCGAAAAGTGGCCACGACCGTCGAAGCCCATTGGGAACTGGCGGAATGGTGCAAGCAAAAATCGCTGATGAAGCAGCGGGTAACGCACCTGGTCAAAGTCGTGGAACTCGACGCTCAACACGAAGCCGCGCATCGGGCGCTCGGGCATGTCCGCAGCAAAGGGGCGTGGATCTCCAAAGACGAACTGATGGCCAGTCAGGGATACGTCAAATACAAGGGGCGTTACATCACGCCCCAAGAGTTGGAAATGCTGGAAAAGACGGGGGCAGAGCGGAAATCGGAGCGAGAGTGGTCGCAAAAAGTCCGGATGTGGGCTGGTTGGGCGTCCGGAGACCTGTTGACGCCGCCCGCGAAGATGCAAGAAGGCTGGCAGTCGCTCGGAACCATCGACGAACCAGACGCCGCACCCGCCGTCGCGCGTTTTCTCGGCGAACATGAGCAGCGGGAATTTCGCCTGCTGGCGGCGAGGATTTTAGCCCGGATCGGCGGCGAGAAGCCGATCCCCGGCCTGGTGAAACTGTCGCTGCAAGATGACGATCCGGAGATCCGAACGCTGGCGTTGGACGGACTGTCCGCCGATCAACAGGCGCGTGCCGTTCCGTTGTTCGTCAATGCCCTGCATAGCGAATTTAATGCGATTGTCAGCCGCGCCGGCGCCGCCCTGGGGACCATCGGGAACGAGAAAGCCGTCGCTCCGTTGATCGATGCCCTGATCACGTCCCATGAATATAAAGTGCGCGTTCCCGACGGCACGCCCAGTTACAGTTTCTCGGTCGACGGCCGACCAGATGCCGGATTTGCGTTGCCGCCAGGGATTCAGGCCGGATTGCTGGCTGGGCAATACCCGAACGGCGTGATCGTCCTCGACGGCAGCGCGAACGGCGAACTTTCCCGTACGAAACTCGTCCCGATCCGGGTCGAGCAGCAAAATCCCGAAGTACTCGCCGCGCTGCAGAAGTTGACCGGCAAAGATTTCGGATACGACCAGCGGACCTGGCATTTGTGGTGGGCTGCCGAAAAGCACAACGGCGTGATTCTGCCCGAGAAGAGCTAAAGCGCAGGCTACGACCGGCTGGCCGAGGTTCGGCGACTTCAGTCCGGCGCGGGGTCACGCAAACAGTTCGTGAATCGGCTGGCCCCCTTCGGTGACGATGGGGATGGGCCGGCCTTGCGGGTCGGTCCAATGCGTGCCGAGATCGATGTCGAAGTATTTGAAGATCGTCGCCGCCAGGTCGGCGGGCCGGACGGGCCGGCTCTGGATGTCGTACCCTCGACTATCGGTGCTGCCGATCACCTGGCCATGTTTGAGCCCGCCGCCGGCCATCACCATGGACATGCAATTCAGCCAGTGGTCGCGTCCGGCGTCTTTGTTGATCACCGGCGCGCGGCCGAATTCGCCGAGCATCAGCACCAGCGTGGAATCGAGCAGGCCCCGCTCTTCCAGATCGAGAATCAGCGTGTGCAGCACTTGATCGACTCGTGGCAAAATCGGTTTCAATCCCTTTTCAATGCCACCCCATTTCACGCTGTCGCCATGATGGTCGAAATATCCCCAATGACCGCTAACGACGGTGAACGTCGCCCCGGATTCCGCCAACCGACGAGCCAGGAGGGCTTTCTCTCCCAGGGAATCGCGGCCGTAACGGTCACGCAGCGCCGGCGATTCTTCGTCCAGCTTGAACGCCTGCTGAGCCTTGCCCGACACGACGAAGTCGAGCGCCTGTTGGGCAAACTGGTCGCGGCGAAACATGGTTTGATGCAGATCGAGGTCACGCTGCAACCGGTCGAAACGGGACTGCAACTCGTGCCGGTTCTGCAAACGGTCCAGCTGGAGTCCTTCGGGCAAATTGAATCGACCGGCCAGTTCGGAACCCTGCACCGGGGCGAATTCCGCCCCCAGGTTTCCCGCCCCCCACACGTCGGCCTTCAAACTGTCGGCCAAGGCGATGAACGCAGGCAAACCGGCATCGTTGGGCCCGCGGAATCTCGCAGTGATCGACCCCATGGATGGGAAACCTTGCCCGTCGCGGCCATCATCTGTCCGCCGTGCCAGCGCATTGCCGGCCTGCATGGTGATGGGGGTATGATTGCTGGTTTTGCAGTCGACACCGCGCAGCACTGTCAGCCGATTCATGATGCTCGCTTGCAGCGGCAGATGTTCGGAGAACTGCACGCCCGGGACGGCTGTGGGTATGGTGCCGAACGGACCGCGAATTTCCTGCGGTGCATCGGGTTTGGGGTCCCACATGTCGATGTGGCTCGGCCCGCCCGACAGCCAGAAAAGGATAACCGATTTCTTGGCGGGGGGACGTCCTGGCTGAGCCCCGACGGATTGCCGCTGCGCGAGATTTGATAATCCGAGACCCGCCGCACCGGCAAGTCCGCTTTGCAAAAACCAACGCCGGGAGCCCGCACGAATCAGAGCGTTTGCCGCGGGTGCGAAACAGCGGTGGATCGTAGGTTGGACGTCCATAACCTCACGCGGCAGGAAGGCAGAAATCAGGATACTTCTCGCCGCTCCATCTTACGCATCAAATTTCCTACATGCAATATCAGAGCTGAGTCCGGGAATCCTCGATCCCACTTTTCAGGAAAGATCGCCTGTGGACTAGAAAACGCGGTCTTCCCGGCGCATTTCCCCTTGTCGGAAATGCCTTTTTCCAGCATTCTTAGCGGCGTTTGGTCAACAACCTGTTTCCAACACGGAATTTCCGGCATGACGCCGCTCCGCATGACCAAGGATGGTCCCCGGCCGCTCGCACGGATCGGCATCATCAAGCCCAGCGCTTTGGGCGACGTCGTGCAATGCTTGCCGATCCTGCCCGCGCTGCGTCGCCGGTTTCCTGAAGCGAAGTTTTCCTGGGTGATTCAACGCGGGCTCGAAGAACTCGTGACCGGGCATCCCGATCTCGATGATGTCATCCTCTTCGATCGCCGGGGGGGCTGGCGGAACTGGTGGCGATTGGTGGCCGAACTGCACCGGCGGCGATTCGATCTGGTCATCGACTTGCAGGGATTATTGCGAACCGGGGTGATGACGGCTGCGACTCGTGCCCCGTATCGGGTGGGCCTGGAGACGGCTCGTGAGGCCTCGGACTGGACGCTGACCCATGTTCTACCGGAAACCGGCCGCGATGTTCCGGCGCATGAACGCTATCTTCGCGTGGTCGACGCGCTGGGGGGAAACCGCGCGGACTGTCACACGCACGTGTCAATCTCCATGGCCGACCGGATCTGGGCCGAACGCATCTTGCGCGACGTGCCGCGACCGATCTTTGCGGTGCATCCGGGTGCGCGGTGGGAAACCAAACGCTGGCCGGTCGAGCAGTTTGCGGGTGTAATGGTTCGCGCCGTTCAAGCCTGGCAACCCGGAGTGTTGATTCTCGGCAGTCCAGCCGAGCAACCCGATGCGGAACGCCTGTCGCAACAATTGCACGAACTGGCTCCGCATTCGGTGGTCAGGAATCTGACCGGGCAGACGACGCTCAAGCAACTGGCGGCACTGTTGATGAAGGCCGATGCCGCCATCAGCAATGATTCCGGCCCGATGCACCTCGCCGCCGGCCTGGGAACCCCGACGCTCGGCATCTTCACCTGCACCAGCGCAGTTCGATCCGGACCGGCGGGAGAGCAGCACGAAACGGTTTCGACAGAACTTCCGTGCGGCGGCAGCTATCGCAAGACCTGCCCGCATTCCGGATCGGCTCATCACGCCTGTTTTCAGGAACTCTCCGTCGAACGTGTTTGGAGTGCACTTCAACGACTGGTTCGGAAGAACCAGATTGACGGCCGCCGGTCCCGTGTTGCCTGAGCCTGATTCGTGCGGTAGTCTGGACTTCGCGCTACAAATTCGGTCGTTCGGCAAAAACCCGGCTTTCAAGATGGCCGCTTGTTCGCAATTTCTTGAGCCGATCTGTCGCCGCGACTGGCTCGCGCGCACGGCGGGCGGGTTCGGTTCGCTGGCGCTGGCGCAGCTGCTTGCCAAAGACGGCCATCTTTTGGCGGATGACCAGCCAAAGCCTGAATTTCAGGACGGACTGCATCATCCTGCCAAAGTTCGGCGTGTGATTCAGTTGTTCATGAACGGCGGCGCCAGCCAGATGGACACATTTGACTACAAACCGGTACTGGAAAAACGTCACGGCGAGAAAGTCGATTTTGGCATCAAGTCGGCCGCCACCAGTGTTCCCGGCGCGATCATGAAATCGCCTTTTGAATGGAAACAGCATGGGGAATCGGGCGCCGGTGGGTCTCGAGCGTCTTCCCGCACATCGCCGGTTGCGTCGACGATCTCGCTTTTCTGATGGCGATGGCGTCGACGACCAATGTTCACGGCCCGGCCAGCTATATGCAGAACACCGGCTTTACGCTGCCGGGGTTTCCCAGCTTCGGTGCGTGGATTTCTTACGGGTTGGGCAATCTCTCCGACGACGTGCCGACGTTTGTCGTGCTCCCGGACAAGCGCGGCCTGCCGTACAACAACGCCGGCAATTTCTCAGCGGGGTTTCTGCCGGTCCGCCATCAGGGGATGATCATCAAACCGAATGCGGCGATCCCCATCGCCAATCTGCGACCGCCGACGGACGCCCGACAGATTACGCCGGCCGCGGCGAAGGATGGACTGAAGCTGCTGGAGCAAATCAATCGCCGGCATGCGGAACAACATCCCGGGGATTCCCGGCTCGAAGGCCGCATCAAATCTTATGAGCTGGCCGCCCGCATGCAAGTGAGCATGCCCGAAGTGCTGGACCTTTCCCAAGAAACTCAGGCGACGCACGAGGCGTACGGCATCGATGATTCTCTTCGCGGCGAGTTTGCCAAGAATTGCCTCACCGCGCGCCGGATGATCGAGCGCGGCGTGCGCTTCGTGCAGGTGTGGAGCGGTGCGTCGGGAGCCGCCAATAACTGGGACAATCATTCGGACATCCCGAAAGAACTTCCCGCGATCGCTCAGCAGGTCGATCAGCCGGCTGCGGCGCTGCTCAAAGATTTGCAGGCGCGCGGACTGCTGGAAGACACGCTCGTCATTTGGACGACGGAATTCGGCCGGATGCCCTTCACGCAAGGCTCCGTCGGCCGCGACCATAACGGCGGAACGTTCGTCACCTGGCTGGCCGGAGCGGGCATCAAGCGCGGAGTGGCTCACGGCACCAGCGATGACTTCGCGTACCAGACCGCGGAACACAAAACGATGTGCTACGATCTGCACGCGACCGTCCTGCACCTGATGGGGATCGATCACGCGCGATTGACGTTTCGGCATAACGGCATCGACCGCCGGCTGACCGACGTCCACGGGGAGTTGATCCACGAGATCCTCGCCTAGGGCTTTTTCAAACCTTGGATCGTGAATGGCCCTGAGCGCGAATCACTTTCGGCGGCGCCCAGGCGACTCAACCCCCGAGCTTCGGCCTGAACAACGAGCGAATCTCTTCGTCGGGAGCTTGTCATCGCTCGCAGTTTTTATGGCATAACTCCTGAATTTGACGGCGCTTTCGTTAAATTGCGCCAGCTCACCGTTTCCGAGCTAGAGTTGAGAAATCTCATCGTCGGACTCCTTTCGGAAACCCGGGCCATGCACTGCTCCACCTGCGGGGCGCTCATCGACGTTGCGCCGTTCAGTGAAGTTGCCACCTGCGAACATTGCGGGACCACGCGCGAACTTCGGCTGCTCGAAGCCGGCCTCGATCGGGTCATCTGGACCGAAGAAGACACAGGCACGCCGTGTCCGCGCTGCGGCGAGGGACTGGTCCGTGCGCAACTCGACGGTTACACGGTGGGAGGCTGCCCCGAATGCCACGGCGTACTGCTGGCGAATTCGTCGTTCGGAGCCATTGTGCGCCGACGGCGTCAGAATTATCGCGCCGCCCCGTTTACACCGCGTCCTGTTGATCTCGACGAATTGACCGACCCCGTCTACTGCCCCGGCTGCGAACGGACGATGGGAGTCCATCCCTATTACGGCCCCGGCTGCCAGATCATCGACTCGTGCGGCCGCTGCGAACTCGTCTGGATCGATTCCGGCGAATTGACCGCCATCGAACGAGCCCCCGGCTTGCGCTGATCGACAAGTTTTTCAGCAGCACCATCGTTCCCGCGGTTGAGTTCCCTCGCGAACCGGACCTGCGCGCCGTTAGACTGCACGCAACTTCACGGGGGAAATCCAACTTATGAGTCTGCTGGATCAGTTTCGTTTAGACGGCAAACGGGCCTTCATCACCGGCGGCAGCCGAGGGCTGGGACGCGAGATGGCGCTGGCGCTCGCAGACGTAGGAGCCGACATCGTCCTCGTCGGTCGAGAACCGGGATCGCTGGCCCAAACGGCCGACGACATCCGCCGGTTGGGACGGCAAGCCGTGACCATCACGGGCGACGTCGGCTTGCCGGACGACTGCGAAGCGGTCTGCCGGCGGGTGCTCGACGATCATGGGCCGATTGATATCTTGATCAACAACGTCGGCGGTCGGCGGATCAATGTTCCGATAGAAGAACAGACGCTCGCGCAATGGCAGCAGATTCTCGACATCAATCTCACCAGCGCGTTCTTGTGCATGAAGCATCTCGGCGGAGCGATGGTCGCCCGCGGACAGGGAGGACGCGTAATCAACATCGCCTCGATTTCCGGGATGATCGCCAATCGGGGAATCGGCGGGCGGAGCTATGAGACGTCGAAAGCGGCGGTGATTCAATTGACAAGAGCGGCGGCGGCGGATTGGGCTCCGTATGGCGTCACAGTGAACGCCATCTGCCCCGGCGGATTCATGACCGCCCCCAACCAGCGCTGGGCGCAAGATAACCCGGAGGTGATCGAGACTTTCAAAACGCAGATTCCTCAGGGGGATTTCGGCCAACCGGAAGACCTGGGGCCGCTGGCGGTCTATCTGGCCAGCGACGCGTCCCGGTATATGACCGGGGCAGCGCTGGTGATTGACGGAGGGTATACGCTGTGGTGAACCGTCGCGGCATCGGGCGAATCGAACTGGCGATCGTCGTGTTGCTCGTGCTCGGGCTGTTGGCGACACTCCCCCCGTGGTTGCTCCAGCGGCGCGATAAATCGCGCAGGCAGCAGAGTACCTATCAACTGCGAAAAATCGGCCTGGCGGCAAGCACCTATCAGGAAATCTACCGCTCGTTACCTCCCGGCGGGGGAAACCCCGGGAAAGTGCGGAAGTGACGCCAAATCCCGCCGCGTTTCCTTTGGAGATCCTTTGCGAAGACGGTCCGCTGCTGGCGTTCAATAAGCCGGCCGGGCTGCCAACGCAGGGAGTGCCCACCAACGTGCCGAGCCTCGAAGGGCAGGTCAAAGCCTTTCTCAAGCAGAAATATGACAAGCCGGGAAACGTGTACCTCGGCATTCCACATCGGCTCGATCGACCGGTTTCCGGCGTGGTGATCTTCGCCCGCAATTCGAAGGCCGCCGCTCGACTCGCCGAGCAATTTCGATTGCGGCAGGTGCGCAAGGTCTACCTCGGCGTCGTGGAAGGCCAGCCGGAACCGGCGGAAGCGCGACTGGTTGATTGGTTATTAAAAGACGACGATGTCGCCCATGTTCGCGTGGTCCCGGAAGGAACTCCTGGGGCGAAGCAGGCAGCGTTGACTTACCGTGTGAAAGAGACTGGCGACGGTCGGTCGCTGGTGGAAATCGAACTGGAAAGCGGTCGAATGCACCAGATTCGAGTGCAACTGGCGTCGCGTGGCTGGCCGATCGTCGGAGATCGGCAGTATGGAGCCGTAACGGAATTCCCCTCGCTGGAAGTGGACTCGCTGCCGCGGATTGCACTGCACGCCGCGCAATTGGATTTGCGCCATCCCATCCGCTACGACTCTCTCTCCCTGTCCGCGCCGCCACCCTTATCGTGGCGTGAATTTGGCTTTCAAGACCGTCTTTAAACACAGCGACTCAACAGGACGTCTGGATAGGCTGCTCAGAGGCTGGTCAAGGTTGGACGATGACTTCCGCAGGAACTTTGCGACGCGCATTCAGCATGCGGTCGGCGGTGTTCTCCATGCCGTTCAGCATCGTTTCGTCGAGCACTTTCATCATCACTCGCTGCGCGAAGCGGTAGGCATCCCAGATCGCAAACTGCGTCTTGTCGACGGCCGTCTGCATCGTGGCGCCGACCGGGTGTTCGCCCTCTCGCTCAAGCAGTTCATCCGTCCGTTCGGAAGCCGATTCCGCCCGGGATTGGATCCAATCGACGCCGCGGCTCATGCGTTGCAGGTTGCCGGCCGACGACCAGGTGTAATCGTTGAGCGATAGGCCGGAAATGTCGAGAATGGGAGCGGCATCGCCGGCCCAGCGCGGTGTCGAAGTGCGCCAGCGCCTCTCACCAGCGCTGATTCCGTCGCGCAACGGATACGTGCCGGGATGAAGCGGACTGGTCACGTCGTCAATCAGCCGCCAAGGACTCTGCTCCGTCACGCTGACCGCCGCATAGAGGATGTTATTCAGGTCGCCCATCGATTCTGGCCTGTTGACCGTGCGGGGAACAAACGGCGACTGAGGGCGCGGCTGATAATCCAGGGATTCCCAGGCGGCGAGATCGACGTCGTGCCAGTAGATCGGCTGGTAATCGCGAACCGTGGTCGGCAGTCGCCCCCCCCGGTACGAGGCGGTCAGCATCTCGGGCGATTTCCGAGGTTCAAACATCATTTGCCGCGGCATGCCGTCGAGGTTCAACGGCGCTGTGTCAGTCCCCAGCAAATGCAGGATGGTCGGCGTCAGATCGGCGAGGCGGGCAGCCGATTCGACGCGCGCTCCCCGGCGAATGTTCGGCCCGGAAATGAACCAGGATGCCCGCATGGAATCAAACAACGGGTATCCGTGGGTGGTTCCCGGCGTCGGGTCAGTGCCGATCAGCCAGCCGTTTTTTGCCGTGACGACCAGATCGGACGCGGAATCTTGTTCCAGCGCATTCAACCGGTCTTCCCAGAGGACGTGACGCGCCAGGGCGACGACGCCGTCCGGGTAAGGGCCTTTCGCCGTCAGTTGCAGCCACGATTCTTCATCCAGATCGTATTCGATGGCCTGGCGGGGCAAAAATTCCAGCAATCTCAGCGGATCGACTTTCGGGAACTCCACGACCGACCACGCGATCGATCCATCTGTCCGCGGCGCCACTTGATCGACCATCTGATAACGATAGCGCCATTTCCCTTGCTCGTCCCGATGACGCTGGATGACCGCCTGTCCGCGATCGGCAGTGCTGACGAGGATGGTCGACGGATCGACTTTCATCAGCACCAGATCGATCGGCATTGCCGATTCGCCGGTGGAGTTCGTCGCCTGGCATTGAAGCAACGAGTCGATCAGGTTGATGGCTGGCAGGTGCGGAGCGATCCGATAGGAAAGCAGATCGGCGGGTTGATTCGGGCCTGACCAATCTTGCGATTGAAAATGGCCTTTGGGCAGGAAGATGCGGGCAGTGCCGTCGGATTGACCGTCGACAAACACGAATTCCTTGGCGCCATGTTCCGGATGACGGCTAATGCTGCGGTGTTGTCGGACGGACAATCCCAATCCGCCGCCGACCCATTGGCCGTCTGCCGTCATGTGCCGTGGCGCGAAGAGGAATTCGTGGGTCAAGTCGAAGTGTTGCAGGTGTCGGTCGTTGCCGCCGAGATGGCCGTGATCGCTGACCAGGATGAAGTAGGTGGAATTGAATCGTCCGGCGGCTTCCAGGTCGGCGGCGATGTCTCCGATCATGCGGTCGGCGGCGACGATCGTCGGGCGTGTCGCGCCGAACTGCCCGCGGCAGCATTTATGCGACACGGTGTCAGTTTCCGGCAGCCAGACGACGGTGACGGGCGCATTACGCGGCAGCAAGTAGCGCCGAGCGTAGTCGGTATTGGCGTCGTCGATGTAGTAAGGGGCTTTATTCGTCTGAAAATAGGGGAGATACCGTGCCATGCTGCGCGTCCACAACACGGGCGGCGCTTCGGTCATGATGGGCAATACGCCCGTCGCCCAATCAGACCCTTGACTGCGCAGGTGATTGGAGAGCGTCGGGACGGAGGTGCATTCTCGGATCGCCCAGTCATTTGCCGCTTGGGTGCCCTGGGTCATTTCGACCGTGGATTTGCCCACTTGATGGATGGCGCCGTTGATTCCCGTCGAAGAGAGCAATTTCGCGCTGCGATTCGGGCCGAGCGGCTCCAGATACGATTCCGATTCCTGCCGCGATCGGCGGAATCGGACCTGGCCTTTGATGCCGTGGCGATCCGAGAAACATCCGGTCCACATGGTGCCGTTGGAGGTAATCGTATCCGACGGAAAGACGGCGAAAGTGTTCTCCATCCAGGTTCCGCCGTCGACGAACAAGCGGCGAATGTTGGGGAGATGCCCCATGGCGGCCATTTCCTGCACGACGTCGGGACGCAAGCCGTCGACATAGAACACCACGACGGAGGAATTCGGAGCGGGCCCTTGATAAACGCCGACTTCCTCTGCGCTGACCAACTCGTGATGGGCGACGGGTTGGACAACGCTTTCCAAAGCGACATCGGCGATGAATTGCCCCGAATTATCCTGCGGATTGTCGTCGTTAATGCCGAGGTAAAGCCGGCCCGTGCGGTCGGCGGTCCAACTTTTGTGCTCTCCGACGAAAAACGGCGCCCCCTCGCCGATGCGTCCAATCAGGCAATAGCTGGGAGCGGGGCCGACGCTGGCGGTGGGAACAGGAAATTGTTGACGGGCCTGCTCTCCGATCGCGAGATAGACTCCTTGAGGTTTGACGGCGCAATCCGTGGCGTGCCGTCGCCGGTCGGGGGCATGGGGCAGAATTTCTCCCCGGGCATGAACTGTCACCGATTGGTCGGCGACGATATCGATCCCAGTGTCGACCCAGGTTTGATTGGCGGGGATCAGCACGCCGGGCGCGTCGCTGGAGGCTGACGCCAAGCGCCACGCGTCCAGCGGTCGCTCGGCAGTGCAACCGACGATCAGGCACAAAGCCGGCAACAGCAGCCGCTGAATCATCTCGGAGTGTCTTCCTTGACGGCCTGGAGGGGATGCTTCCGCGAATCGTCGCTAAAAGCGATCCTGGCGTTCCGTCAAGGAGAATCGGATCAGACGGTAGAATCATTTCATCCCGTTCTCGATCAGCACGTTCACGGGCCGACTTTTGGTCCGGAAGTATCGAATCTGCCGTCAAAAACGGATACAACGCGAGGGAATTGACTGATAGTAATTTGTGACGGTTGTAAGAGAAGAATCAAATGCAGCGGTTGTTCGTGGGAAATTTTGATTTTGAACACGAACTGGCGGATTCTTGTTATCAACCGTCCGCGAAGCTGATGCGTCTGAATGCGGAACTGGCGACCAGTTGGATGGCAGTCGCAGACGACGGCGATTACTTGTGGTGCTCGGAGCGGATTGAGCCGGAGTTTTTTGACAGCCTCGCCGCGCAGCGATTGCCACGTGTCATTCCCATAACCCGTTGGAACGACATTTCCGCCCCTGTCGAACTCGTGCCCTGGGGTTGGACGGAGCGATTAAGCGCATGGGCGAGAATTGGGAATTGTCCAAAGTCTGTTCCACCGCCGCAGTTGGTCCGCGAATTGAATTCGCGCAAGTTCTCTCATGAGTTGGAAATGGAGTGGAAATGCAATTTGCCGGGAGCGAGTGCCGTCACCGATCTGGATCAACTGGACGCAGTCCTGGAGCACGCGCGCGGCGTTTCCTCGCGGATCGTGATCAAGGCCAATTGGGGGATGTCGGCCCGCGAGCGAATCTTATTCAGCGGCACCTTGACGGAGGCGGCACGATCCTGGGTTGGTAAGCGGCTCGCTCAACAGGGCGTCGTCTTTGTGGAGCCGTGGGTCGAACGCATCGACGAAGTCGGCGTCCAAGTGCAGATTCCGCAGATCGGCAGTCCGGAGTTACTGGGCGTCACGCGGCTGGTGTGCAATGAGGCGGGGCAGTACCAGGGAAGTTGGTTTACGAATCCGCGGGGCAAGGCAGACGATTTTCAAACACGCTGGCGGCCTGCCGTGGAGATCGCGCTGCACGCCGCGGAACGGATGCAGCAACGAGGCTATTCTGGCCCGTTGGGAATTGACGCCTTGCGATATCGCCTGCCGGACGGTTCCATTCGATTGCGACCGCTTCAGGACATCAACGCTCGCTGGACCATGGGGCGGTTGAGCCTGGGGTGGAAACGATTTCTTTCAGCCGAGACGAGCGGATTTTGGCGGCATTTCACCAGCCAAGACTCGGGAGCCGGGCGGTTTGCGGGCCTGATTCCTGAACGCCAAATTGAGATCTCGCCGGCACAAATCGGGGAGCAGCCGGTTGAACATCGTTCGGTCGTGGTATTTGGTTCGTTCGCCCCGGATCATTGATTGCCCTGGCCGATTGGCGCATCATCCGAGAATTGATGGCCTTCGAGTCCTGAGGACGTTGGGGATTTGCGAAATCGCTGAGAAAACGTCCACCGGCGGCCCTTCAGAAGCTCAAACAACGACCTGGAATGTTGCTCATGGATCAATTGCTGGATCGTTTTTTGCGGTACGTGCGGCTCGATACTCAGTCGGACGAAAACAGTCCGACGTATCCGAGCACGTCGAAACAGCTCGTGCTGAGCCGGATGTTGGCCGAGGAATGCCGGTCGCTCGGTTTGGCCGATGTCGATTGCGACGAATATGGCATCGTGATGGCCACCGTGCCGGGGACCACTCCCTCGCCGCCGATTGCGTTGATTGCGCATGTCGACACGTCACCGGAATACACCGCGACGAACGTTCAACCGGTCGTTCATGAAAATTATCCAGGGGGCGATCTTGTGCTCCCGGGTGATCCGACGAAGGTAATTCAATTCGCGGAAACTCCGGAGTTGCAGCGGTGCGTCGGGCAGACTTTGATCACCACCGACGGAACGACGCTGCTCGGCGGCGACGACAAGGCAGGCGTCGCAGTGATCATGACGGCTGCGGCGGAATTGCTGGCGAATCCGCAGCTGCCTCACGCACCGGTGCGGCTGTGCTTCACCTGTGATGAAGAAATCGGCCGCGGGACGGACAAGCTCGATCTGAAGAAATTGAATGCCCGTTGCGGCTATACGCTCGACGGCGGCGCGCAAGGAGAGATCGACGCGGAAACGTTTTCCGCCGACCAGGCGATCATCCGTGTAACGGGAGTCAACATTCATCCGTCGATCGGCAAAGGGGTGATGGTCAATGCCGTACGCATTTTGAGTGAGTTTCTCTCGAGGTTGCCGAAAGCGAGATTGTCACCCGAGACGACCGTCCAGCGGGACGGATTCATTCACCCGTACCACATCGAGGGAAGCGTGGCGGCAGCTTCGGCCAAGTTAATTCTGCGCGATTTTGAAACGCCCGCGCTCAGCGAGCAGGCCCGGTTATTGGACAGCATCGCCGCAAGCTTGCGGGCCGAGTTTCCGCAGGCGGAAATCGCAGTGGAAATCCGCCGGCAATATCGAAATCTGCGCGACGGGCTGATTCAAGAACCTCGCGCGCTGCCCAAGGCGGAAGCCGCGATGCGAGCAGTCGGAATCACGCCGAAGTTCGGCATCATCCGGGGCGGAACGGATGGTTCGCTCCTGACGGAAAAAGGCCTGCCAACGCCGAATCTGTCGTGCGGCCAGCACAACATCCATTCGCCGCTGGAATGGGCGAGCCTGGACGAAATGCAGACGGCGGTCCGGGTATTGGTGCAACTCGCCGTGGAATGGGGCAAAGAAACCGCATAAGCGCGCTGCTAAAGAAACCTGAGACATTGATGATGCCCGATTGCACCCGCTACGATCTGATCGGCTTGGGAGAAATCTTGTGGGATTGCTTTCCCGAACGTCGTTTGCCCGGAGGCGCGCCGGCGAATGTCGCCTATCAGGCCCGGCAACTGGGATTGCGATCCGCGGTGGCCACGCGCGTCGGGACGGATGACCTGGGACAGGAATTATTGCGTTTTTTGGAATCGAAAGAGTTATCGACCGAACTGGTCCAGCGCGATCCGTTGCATCACACCGGCACGGTGACGGTGGAATTGAAATCGGACGGAGCCAGCTACACATTTCTCGAAAACTCCGCATGGGATTTTTTGGAACTGGAGGAAACCTGGAGCGCAGCGGCCCGACAGGCGCGCGCGATCTGTTTCGGCACCCTGGCGCAACGCAGCGAAGTCAGCCGCCGCGCCATTCATCAGCTGATATCACTGGCCCCGGAAGATTGCCTGGTGACCTATGACGTCAACTTGCGGCCGCCATTTTTCGAACGGGAATGGATTCAGGAATCACTGCAATTCGCGCGGGTCGTCAAATTGAACGATGAGGAAGTCCGTGTGTTGTCGGCGATGTTTGATACGAAAACTCGCACCGATGACGAATTCGCGACCTGGCTATTGAGTCGTTATGGAAACGAGGTGGTTTGCATCACGCGCGGAGCGAACGGGGCGATGGCCGTCACTCGGGATGAATTGTGCGAGGTCGCCGGCGTAGCCGTGAAGGTCGTTGATACGGTGGGAGCGGGGGATGCGTTCACCGCGGCCCTCATCTGGTCACGATTACAGGGGTGGCCGCTGGATCGTTCCTTGGTGCTGGCAAACCGGCTGGGAGCGCTGGTGGCGAGTCGGCCGGGAGCAATGCCGGAATTTCAGGATGAGCTTCACGAGCTCTTGTCGCAATCCTGAAGAACGCTCCGTGTAAAACGGCAGGTTGAAATGACGGCTATCCACGTTCCCGCAGCACGTCGGCATAAACGTCGCGGATGCGTCGGGTCATGGTTTCGTGCCGGAATTGATCGGTGAATCTCATCCGGCCGGTCTGCCCGTAGCGTTCTCGGAGCGGTGGATTGTCGATCAGTTGCGAGAGCGCGTCGATCAAAGGCGGGATCGACCGGGCGGGGGCAAGGAAACCTGTTTCCCCGGGAATGACCACCTCCTTGGCGCCGTCAATGTCGTAACTGACGACGGGTTTGCCGGCGATGAGGGCCTGCGGCAAGACGCGGGCCAGCCCTTCCCAGATGCTGGTATGGATGACGATGTCCATGGCGTGAATCAATTCCGCAACACGTGACGGCGGGACCAAACCGGTGAAAATGAACCGGTCGGTCAATCCGGCGGCCGCGATCTGTTGTTGAAACTGTTCCCGAAGAATGCCGTCGCCGACGAACAGAAATCGAACGTGCGGAAATCGCCGGCAGATTTCGGGCGCGGCCTGCAAGACATATTCGTGTCCTTTCAGCGGGAACAATCGCCCGATCTTCCCAATGACAATGTGTTCCGGTTCGATCCCCCATTCCTGGCGAACTTCGGCTGGCGGTCGCAAGGGAGTTAAAAACGGTTCGACGTCGAATCCACTCGAAATGGTGACGAACTTCTCTCGCGGGGCGATGCCGGCGGCGACATATTGCTCGGTCATGGCGTCGGCGACGCTGATGAAACGATCGGTCCAAGGAGCCGCGCGGCGTTCCAGCCATCGGTACAGTGCCTGGGTCGCCGCGCGCTGGCCGACGTGAAACGACGCGCCGTGAATCGTGTGGACGCAGGGAATGCCGAGCTGGAATGCGGCATGGCGACCAAGTATGCCGGCTTTGGAACTATGTGTGTGGACGATCTCCGGGCGAAGTTCCTGAAGTGTGCGGACAATCGCGCGGTAGCTGGTCCAGTCGTGCCAGGGATGAATCGAGCGGCGGAACTCGGGAATCAAACGAAGATCGAGTCCCCGCTGCCGGGCCCGTTCTTCCAGGCTTCCTTCCGGTCCCATGCCTGGTCCGGTGAGCAGGGTGACGCGATCGCCGAACAGATGATGCTGATCATCGACGGTATGCAGCGTATTTTCTTGCGCCCCGCCAATGATCAGGCGGGTGATGATATGAACAGTGTGCATGAATACGAGTCAGAGGCGGTGGCGAATTGATGTCTCTTCGAAAAGGTCGGTCTCGCCGCATCATACGTCGAATTGGCGGCGTCGGAGGGGATGTTTGCCGCCCAATCAGCAATATTTGCCGTAACGTCAATGATGTCAGATGATTATATCAAACGGTTCGGATTGCGGAGATTGGGAAGAATTCGTTGAGTTTTCCGGATTTTCTGAAGTTGCCGGGGCGAGATGGTCGAACTTAAGAAAAGGGGATTCTCTCGTTCGAGACAGCTCATGATGTACGGCCTTTATCTTTCGGCGCAAGGTGCGGATGCGGCCGCGTTTCACCAGTCGGTCTTGGCCAACAACCTGGCCAATGCGCGAACGACCGGTTTCAAACGCGACTTGCCGGTGTTCCGGGCCGACGCCGCGTTTGAAGCGGCGCGCCAGCTGCCTCCGGCGGGTCCGGAGACATTCGATCATCAGACGGGCGGGATCTCCGTCGACGGGACGGTGACGGATTTCACTCAGGGGCCCCTGATGACGACCAACGGGCAGTTCGACATCGCCGTGGTGGGGCGTGGTTTTCTGGAAGTGAATCGAAACGGACAACGGTTTTTGACACGGAACGGCAAGCTGTCATTAAACGATCAACAGCAACTGGTGATGGCCGACATGAATTTGCCGGTGCTGGACATCAGCGGTCAACCGATTGAGGTGCCGACCACGATGACGAAGCTGGAGATTTCCGCGGACGGAGTGATAAACAGCATCGACGCCGGAAATGCCCGGACGGACCTGGGTCAATTGGCGCTGGTCGAGCCGCAGTTCTACGAGCAACTGATCAAAGAAGGGGACAGTCTGTATACGAACCTGGGGAAAGCGCAGCCGGCTTCCGCCGCTCGACTCCGGCAGGGGATGTTAGAAGAAGCCGAAGTGGATCCGGTGACGGGAATGGTGGACGTGATTCAGTCTTCGCGCGGTTTTGAAATGAACATGAATATGATCCGGACGCAGGATGAAATGATGGCGGGTTTGCTGCAATCAGTCGGCAAACGCTAATCCTCCGTTAGTCTGCGTCAAAGGATGGACGCCCGATGTTATTTCGCGCCCTAAACACCGCCTCCACTGGCATGGCGGCCAATATTTTCAACCTCGACGTGATCGCCAACAATCTGGCGAACACGAATACGACGGGGTTCAAGCGCTCACGGACCAATTTTCAGGACCTGTACTACCAGTATTACAAGCTGCCGGGCGCTCAAGACACCGTGGGGCAATTCAGTCCGATCGGCACCGCCGCCGGCCTGGGGGTGCGCGTCGCGGGGACGCAGCAGGACTTCATCCAAGGCAGCATTAACGTGACGGGCCGGGCGCTCGACCTGGCGATCCTGGGAGACGGCTTTTTCGTCGTGCAGGACACGCTGGCCCCGGGGGGGTTCCTGTACACCCGCAACGGTCAGTTGACGATGAATAATCAGTTTCAACTGGTGATCGCCTCTGCGGACCGTGGGCGCATGATCGACCCGCCCGTGACGATTCCCAACGATTGGACCGACATTAGCATTTCCAGCGACGGAGTGGTGACGGTGCTGACCACGTCCAGCGCCACGCCGCAGCAAGTCGGCAACATTCAACTGGCGCGGTTCTTCAGCAACGAAGGCCTGTACCAATACGGCGATTCGTTCTATCTGCCGACGGAAGCCTCGGGGCCGGCCACACCCAACACTCCAGGCAACTCCAGGGCCTGGGGACGCTGCGTCAGAACGCCCTGGAAGCGTCGAACTCCGAACCGGTGACGGAACTCGTGGAACTGATCAAAACACAACGTAACGTGGAATTGAACAGCCAGGTGGTGCAAGCCAGCGATCAAATGTTGCAGTTGATTTCCAATTTGCGACGGTTCTAAGTTCAGGTGGCGAACGGCGGTGGATCGAAATGACGTTCTCGTCCTCTTTTCTTAGTCGCGGACTGCTGTGTGCGCGCCGCGCTGCTTCCGGCAGGCGCCGTGCGTGCGGCCATCATTGACATCTCAGTCGACGGGGACGGTTGCGACAGGAATCATCCGCCTAGGCGACGTGGCGGACATTCTGGATTCCGATCCGCAGGTTCAACGACGGTTGGAAGAGGTGACGCTGGGGCCTGCGCCGTCGCCGGGACGGAAGACCAAGATCACGCAGCAGATGATTCGGGAACGGTTGCTGGCGCAGGGAATCAACTTGACGGAAATCGAGTTCACCGGGAAATCCATGCTATTGCTGCAAAGTTCGGAGGAAGCGCCCGCCAAGCCGGCGCCGGTTCCATCGGCCGCGGTCGCTCGGACGACAGCGTTTCGGCACAGCTCGAATCCGACCGCGCGCCGTAAGGCGGAAGAAATCGTCCAGGCGGCGTTTCAGCAGCACTATCACCATGCAGAGTCAAAAACGTCGCCGCTGACGTTGTCCGTGGAAATCGCGGACGAGGATCTGGATGCGATCTTGCGGAGCAGCCCTCAGTCGTTGCAGTTTTCCGAACAGGGATTGCGCCGCGGCGGGCCGCAGACTTTGACGGCGCACGTCACGGAGGCGACAGGAAATCGCCGTGAGATTCGGATGCAGGTCTGGTTGAACGACATGCCGCAGATCATGACCGTCAAATACACAGTCCCGAAGGGTAAAGTTCTCGAAGAAAGCGATCTCGTGCGGATGCCGGCGAAGCACGGACAAACAGGAGGTAGAAACTCCTGAGCACCTGATCGGCAAGGAAGTCACGCGGAATTTGCTGCCGGGTTCGGCCGTTCAGCACAGCGATCTGACCAAGGTGCCGATGGTACGGGCCAACGATCTGGTGACAGTCAAGGCGCGTTCGGGGGCGTTTCCGTGAGTCGGACGTTCCGGTGCGCGCTGGCGAACGGCGCGGAGAACGACGTGGTGTATTTCACGGCCCTGGACAATCCTCGTGAAAAGGTTCAGGCTCGGGTCATCGGTTGGCATGAAGCGGAAATTATCGATGCTCCGGTCGAGTCACCGGCCATTCCCACGATGAGGCAGAGATGAAACGTCCTGGCAAATGGCTGCGCAGGTCGCACTGGCTGACGGGGATGCTGCTCCTCGGCTGGCCGGCCTGTGTCTGCGCGCAGGGGCCGCCCATCATCGACATGGACGATGCGCCGCCGGTTCGCGAACTGTCCTGGTTGTACGTTGATGCTCCGCCTCCGCCGCCGGAGATCAAGATGCATGACATCATCGTGATCGAGGTCGACGAAAAGGCGGAAGTGATCATCAACTCTCGCTTCAATCGTCAGCGAAACGGGTCGTTTGCGGCGCAATTGAAAAGCTTCATTCGAATCGGAGAGGACGGCAACCTGGAGACGGCGGCGTCCAATACGCCGGCGATCGCCGGCACCTTGCAGAACCGGTTGCAGACGATCGGTACGGGGACCGATACGGAAGGGATCACTTACAAGATCGGCGCCACGGTCGTCGAAGTGCTGCCCAACGGGACTTTGGTCGTTGAAGCGCGGAAAACGATTCATTCCAACCAGGATTTCTTTGAATACCGATTGACGGGACTGGTGGATAAGAATGCGATCAAGGCCAACCGCACCGTCCGCACCGAAAACTTCGCGGATTTGCAGATCGTTCGCAATCAGCGCGGAAAAATCTTCGACAGCACCAAGGTGAATTGGGGCACGCGCATCCTGGACGTCCTTTGGCCGTTCTGATGAACGCCGTGAGAAACCAAACATGAATCTTGTCGTTCGATATGCCTGGACTGGTTGTCTGACCGCCGCCGTCTGGCTGGCGTTCGCCGCGGCGCCGGCCTGGGCCCGCACCCGACTGGAAAACATCTGCACGGTCCAGGGACAACAGGAAGTCCGCTTGACCGGGATGGGGTTGGTGATCGGTCTGCCGGGAACGGGCGACGGTTCTAAGAATCTGGCGACCGTGCGAGCGCTGCGCGCCGCGTTGTTCAAGATGAACCAGCCGGTGATGGACGCGGACGTGAAGAACGGCGACAGCGTCGCGGTCGTGTTGATCGAGGCTTCGGTTCCTCGGACCGGGATGCGTCGCGGGCAGAAACTCAATGTTTACGCCAGCACGGTGATGGGGGCCAAAAGCCTGCGGGGCGGCCGACTGCTGTCGACGCCGTTGACACGGGCCGCCGTGAAAAGCGATTCTGCAATCGCGCTGGCCGCCGGGGCGATCACGCTGGAAGACGCCACGCTGCCGACCACGGGCATGATCGCCATGGGGGCGGAATTGTTGACCGACGTGACGACTCTGTTCGTCAACAGCAAAGACAGCCGGAAAGACGTGGTCACCCTGTTGATCGACCCGGCGAAGATGAGTTTCTGGACGGCGAGCGAAGTCGCGCGGGTGGTGAACATCGAACTGCGCACGTCAACATCCGCCGAACCCATCGCCAAGGCGGTCGGACCTGGGGCCGTGGAAATCACCATTCCCAAGGAATATCGAGATTCGCCGGTGGAGTTCATTGCGGAAGTGCTGGATGTGGGGATCGATAATCCGCACACGCAGGCGCGGGTCGTGTTGAACACACGCACGGGAATCGTGACAGTCACGGGCGAGGTGGAAATCAGCCCGACGTTCATCACGCATAAAAACTACAACATCGAAATCGGCTCCGATGTGGACGATCTGCCTGACCCCTTCATCGCGATGATGGACGGCCAGAGCCGGCAGTCGCCGCAACAATTGCAGCAATTGCTGACATCGCTCAATAAGCTGAAAGTTCCGAAGGACGATTTGCTGGAAATCATCCGGGCGCTGCACGCGTCCGGAAAACTTCATGCGGAGTTGCAGGAACAATGAGCACTGTGAACGGAGTCTCGGGACACTCGGTCGGTTCGCCGATCGGTCGTCCGCTGGTGCGGCCGGAACAGCCGAAAGACCTGCAAACTCAATTTCAGGAGTCCGTGGGGACCCTGCTGTTCGGTGAGATGATGAAATCTCTGCGAAAAGGAGTGGGGAAACCCGCCTATATTCACGGCGGTCAGGCCGAAGAAGCGTTCCAAACGCAAATGGACCAGAAACTTGCGGAGGCGCTCGCCGTCCGGGAAGGGGGCGCGCTGGTCAAGGACATGTATCAGCGATTCCTCGTCGATCATCCCCAGTCGACGCCGGAAACCTCCCAATCGGTCGCATCCTTGGCACAGACGGCAAAGTCCGCCTCACTCGAAGAAGCCGCACAAGACGCAGCTTGGCCAAAACCGACGGTTTCTGTCTCGCGAAATACATCCGGCACAGCAGTCATTCCCGCGCTGTACCGAAAATAACTCCCGGCAGGAGCGATCGGCAGCAGGGGCGAAGGACTGAAGCGTCCCCCCGGCAAGTCCGTTCGTCGGAACCGGTGAGTCCGCTGCGATCGGTCGAAAACGGATTTCGGCCGGCCAGGCTCGGCGCTTGCTTCCTCCCTGCCCGTGCAGAGGGAGAGGCAGGATGCCTGACGAACTGCTGGCGGAACTGGAACAGTTCGCCGAGAAGCTGATCGACGCGGAACAATCGCTGTTCGAAGTTCTGCGCCGGAAGCGCGCCGCGCTGACCTCCGCGGATTTGGACACCATCGCCGCGCTGCAAGCCCCCGAGACCGAAGCGGCCCGGCGGTTGCAGGAACTGGTGTCCTGGCGGGCGGGAATTCTGGCGCGTGCGCAGCAGACCGGACATCGGTGCGAGTCTTTGACTGGCCTGGTTCAAACGCTGCCCGTCGAGAAAACCGGCAAGCTGCTGGCGCTGCTGAAAACCGCACAACGCCTGGCGCGGGCCGTCCGGGAAGAAAGCTGGACACAGTGGGTGATCACGAACCGCTGCTGCAACTTTTATGGCGAAGTCCTGGAACTGATCGCTCACGGCGGGCGCAAGTCGCCGACGTACGATGAACGGTCCTGGTCGCATCATGGAGGCGCGGTGCTGGATGCCAACGCGTAAGACTTTGCCACGACTGACTGGCAGACGGTTCGAATTCCAATCGGGTATGTGAGATGGGCCTCAGCGGCGCACTTTCCACGGCTTCCAGTTCACTCAACCTCTTCTCTCTGGGGATCGAGGTCGCCGGGAATAATATCGCCAATGCCAGCACGCCTGGCTACATCAACAGCGAATTGGTCATCAAGTCGAGCCAGCCTTACAAGCTGGGCAACCTGGTGATCGGCACCGGCGCGTATGCCGCGGGGATTCGACAATACGTTGACCAGGCGCTGGCTGGGCGGATTTATTCCGCCAACGGAGATACCAGCCTGTCGAGCGCACGGAATGACACGTATCAGCAGTTGCAGAACGCCTTGTCGGCTCTGGGGGATAACGATCTGGCGTCGCAGATCAACCAGTTTATCGGTTCGATCCAGGCGATCGTCAATCAGCCGGAGAGCGATTCGCTCCGTTCAGTCACGGTTTCAGCCGGCCAGCAGTTCGCCGATTCTATCCGTTCGCTGCGCGGCAAAGTCGACGATCTGATCGGCAGCCAGAACGACAAAATCATCACCTTGGTCGGTCAAGTCAACAGTCTGATCGACACCGTGCGCAGCCTGAATCCGCAGATCGCGCAGATGCAATCCGGCGGGAGCGACGCCGGAAATTTGATTTCTCAACGGGACCAGGCGCTGAGTGACTTGTCGAAACTGGTGCCGATTCGGGTTTCCCCGCGGCAGGACGGCAGCGTGGATGTGTACGCGGGGTCCGATTTTCTTGTTCAAGGGGGAAATTTTCAGCACCTGGAAACGACGAACGCCACGATCAACGGTGTCACCGGTTTGCAGGTGCAGACCGACGGCTCGAAAACGCTGCTGAATACTTCGGGAGGGCAGTTGTCAGGGTTGATCGAAGGACGCGATCAGATCCTCACCGGGTTTGAGACTCAATTGGACAAATTCACGGCGGCGGCCATCTACCAGTTCAACCAGATTCACTCGTCAGGACAGGGGACGAAAGGGTATTCGTCCGTTACCGGCACTTACGGCGTGACCGACAGCAATGCCGCCTTGAATGCCGCAGGGTTGGCGTTCGCTCCGCAGAACGGAAGTTTTCAGATCAGTGTGAAAGACCTCGGGACTGGGCTCGTCACCAGTTCGAACATCGCCATTAATCTGAACGGCACGGGAAGCGACACAACGTTGTCATCCCTGCAAGCCGCCTTGAGCGCGGTCGGCAATGTGACGGCCAGCGTCACGTCCGACGGGAAATTGCAGATTTCCACCGACAGCGGGCATGAAATCACGTTTGGAAGCGACACCAGCGGCGTACTGGCGTCATTGGGCATCAATACCTTTTTCACCGGGACGGATTCGAGCAACATCCAGGTGAATGACGTCCTGAAGAATGACCCCGGTTATCTGGCAACCGGGCAGGGAGGGGGCGCCTCCGACAATCGCAACGCCGTCTTGTTGGCGGGGGCGTTTGACCAGGCGGTCGGCAGTCTGAACGGACTTTCGGTCTCGCAATTCTATAACCAGACCGCCTCAGGATTGGCCCAGTCCGCGGCGGGAGAGGCCGCGGTTTCCAGCGGGCTGCAGGGATTCGCTGACGCGCTGACGGCACAGCGGGAACAGCAGTCCGGCGTCAATCTGGATGAAGAAGTGATCAAGATTCTCCAATTCCAGCATAATTACCAGGCCGCGGCGCGAATTATCACGACCGTCGAAAAACTGATGGATACGTTGCTGCAACTCTGAAGCAGCGGGCCGAATGAGAGTATCCCATGACGATTAGCACCTTTTATACCGGACGGACGACCAGCGCTTTACATGCGCAGCAACTGATCGCCAACGTCCAGAATTCGCAGAACGCGTTGAGCCGATTGCAGCAGCAGATCAGCACGGGGTCTCGGCTGTTATCGCCGTCAGACGACCCGGTCGCTGCGATGACGGCGCTGATTCTGCAAAATGAACTGGATCGCCGCTCGTCATATCAATCCAATATTACCACCAATCAAGGATTTCTGGCCGCCAGCGATCAGGCATTGGGAACAGTCAGCGACGCGCTCAACCAGGCGAAATCCATTGCACAGAACGGCCTCAATTCCTCACTGAGCGACACCGATCGCGCGGCACTCGCCGATCAGGTCGCCTCGTTGATTCAAACCGTAACCAACGCCGGCAACACAATGTACAACGGCCGCTATGTATTTGGCGGCAGTTATGGCGATTCGGCCCCCTTTTCCAGTTCCGGGGATTTCATTCGCTATAACGGCGACAATCAATCGTTGCTCACGTTCGCCGACTTCAATTCACTCGTCGCCAACAACATCGATGGGCAATCGGCGTTCGCCGGATTGACGAAACCCAATGCCACCCAGGATTTGAACCCCACGCTCAGCCTGGCGGCCCCGCTCGCGAGTTTGCACGGCGGCAGCGGCGTGACGTCCGGGGCCATCGACATCACCGTCGTCGACGGGAGCACCACGATCACCAAATCGGTCGATCTGTCGAATGCCGACACGCTGCAAGACGTCAAGGACCGCATCCAAAACGCCTTTGCGTCATCCAGCGTCACCGTCTCGGTCGGAATCAACAGTTCGAATTCGGGCCTCTCGATCACTCCGTCGTCCGGTACGATCTCCATTCAAAATGCGACTGGCTCAAAAGCCGCATCGGACTTGGGAATTGCGTCCACCGCCGCGGCGAGCATCAACGGCGGCGATCTCGATCCCCGGTTATCAATTTTTACCCCTCTTTCGACGCTGAACAACGGGGCAGGGATCGGCTCTACTGCGGGAACGGGGTTGAAGATCGTCAATGGGACGCGCACCTCGACGGTCGATTTGAACGGGGCCGTCACGGTCCAGGATGTGTTAAACCGCATCCGGGCCGCCGACCCGGACGTGGTGGCCGATATTTCTTCGGACGGTCGGGGGATCAGCGTCTCCAGTCGGCTGAGCGGGGCCGATTTTTCGATTGGCGAGAACGGGGGAACGAACGCGACCGCCCTGGGAATTCGCACGTTTACCGGTTCGACGCCCTTGAGCCAGTTGAACTACGGCAGCGGCATTGCCTTGGATCAGAATCAAGGCACAGCGCTCTCGATCGCGCGGCGCGACGGCACCACGGCCACCGTCGATCTGACCGGCGTCGCCACCGTCCAGGACGTCCTCGACAAAATTAACGCCGTGGATCCGGGCCATTTGACGGCGAGTCTGAATTCCGTGGGCAACGGCATCTCGCTGACTGACGATTCCGGAACGGGGACTTTAACCGTCGCTGACAGTGAATTGTCTCGCCGACTGGGAATTGCCGGCTCCGACTCCAGCGGAGCCACCGGCGTCCTGGTTGGGAAGGACGTGAATCCTCAGCAACCGTCGGGAGCTCTGAACATCTTGGCGACGCTGCAAACCGCGTTGCGAACCAACGATACGCAGACATTGAATCGACTGTTGCCCCAGATCGATTCGGAAGTCAGCCGGGTGAATTCGGCCCGGGCTGCGGTCGGCTCAAAAGAACAATTGCTGACGACGCTGCAAAACGGCCTGGGGGACGCGAACCTCCAAAGCAAAGACCAGCTGTCGAAAGTCAAAGACGTCGACATGACAACGGCCATCACGCAACTGCTTCAGATGCAGCAATCACTGCAAGCGACGCTGCAAGTTGCGGCGCAGATCAATCAGATGTCGATCTTGCAGTATCTGTGATCTCTGAAGGTCGACGGTTTAAATCCCGAACGCCAGGATTTAATGGGCGGCTTTACGGCGGCGGAAGAACAGGCCGGCAGTCAGTGCGCCGCTCCCCAGCAAGGCAATGGCAGGCGGCGCGGGAACCGCGCTGATGCCAAAGCTGCTCGTGCCTTGAACGCCCCATTTGCTGGTCACATAGACGGATTTAATCGTCTGATTGCTGCCCGGCGCGGCGATGATGCCAATCGTCCCGATGTTGCTGCTATTCAGCCCGCTGACCAGAAAGGTTTCCGAGGGGTTGCCTTGATTGTCAAACACCTGAATATAAACATCGCCACCGGCCTGTGGACTCAAACTGCCCGTGAAGGAAAACATATCAAACAAGTTGGGATTGGCAGGAGTGAAGGCGACCGTCTTCAGGATGGCGTTGTCCGACGACTGGACGGTCGTGTTGCCCACGCTGGAATTCGAACCCGTATTCGTCGTGACCACCACCGTCTCTGGTCCGACGTAAGCGGTCCAGCCGATTTGATCTTGAATGGTGCCGGAATTGGCCACTGTTCCCGCAGCCGTCAAGTTGGTGAGCACGAACTCGGCTCTCAGCTCGCTGGCCTCGCCTAGCAAAACGACGGCCACGGCTACAAGAAACAACGGATTGCGCATCAGACGGCCCTCCTTGCATCACAAAATCAACGAGATTTCTCGTTAATGAGCGCACCAGCTTGGAAGGCTACAGGACCTCAGCGATTAAGTCAACAGGGCATGCTCCTGCTCGAAAACTGTTGCTGAACGCCTTGTCAGGCATGATGATCTCGGGTTTATTGGCTTCTCCGCGCTCTGCGCGCTGCGGTATCGTACTTCGGATGACATAATGCCGTCCGATCTACTCGAGATTCCTGGAGACCTGAACGATGATGACACGCAGAGAGTTTCATGCTTTGGTCGGGGCGGGAGCGGCGGCATTCTGTTGGCCCGCCACGGGTCTTGCTCAGCCTCCAGTTCGCAAGAAAATTGCATTTCTGGGCACGGTCGTGCATGAGCACTCGCATTCTCAGCATTTTCTTGACCGCCTCGCGATGGGCTACAACTGGCGCGGCGCGTGGCAACCGCCGCGCGTCGACATCGCGAGCGTCTATATCGATCAGTTTCCGGAAAAAGGCGATCTGGGACGGCAACGGATCGCCAAATACGGACTGAAGCAGTCCTCGTCGGTGCGCGAGGCGCTGACTTTGGGCGGCGATTCGCTCGCGGTCGACGGGGTCGTGGTGATTGCGGAACACGGCAACTACCCGCGCAATGAAAAGGGACAAGTTCGCTACCCGCGCTACGATTGGTTCAAGGAAATCGTCCGGGTCTTCGAATCCTCCGGGAAATCCGTGCCGGTGTTCAATGACAAGCATCTCTCGACCACCTGGCCGGAATGCCGGGAGATGGTGGCGGATGCGCGTCGACTCGGTTTTCCCTTCCTGGCAGGGTCTTCGCTGCCGGTCACTTGGCGACTCCCCGCGTTCGATCTGCCGAACGGCGTGGACCTCCGCGAGAGCGTCTGCGTGGCCTACGGCGGCGTCGACAGCTACGATTTTCACGCCTTGGAAACGGCTCAGTGCATTTCCGAACGCCGGCGCGGCGGTGAAGTGGGCATCAACAGCGTCCTGGCGCTCAAGAATGAACGGCTCTGGGAGCATCTGGCGGCGGCCCCTCAGGAATTGACCCAGAAACTCTTCGTTTCGGCATTAACGCGCAGCCACAATTTGCCCGTCGAAGGCGGCTATCCCACCGCCCCGGTCACCATCGACTGGGCGCGCCGCACCATGCCGGACACCACCGGATACTTCATTGAACATCGTGACGGGTTCCGCACGTCGATCTTCATGACCAAGATTCGAGATTTCAATTACGCCGGCTATCTGGCCGATCGCAACGAAATCGTGGGATGTCAAATGTATCTTCCCATGCCGACCCACGGTTCGACGACGGCTGATTTCTTCACCCCGTTGATCCGGCACATCGAAACGATGGTCCTCGAGAATCGCGAGCCCTATCCCGTGGAACGGACGCTGCTGACGTCCGGCATGGTGATCGGAGGCGTGGAATCACTGGCTGCCGGGCAGAAAATTTACGAGACGCCCGATATGGACGTCGCTTACCGCGTCGGTAAGGAGTCGACGTTTTGGCAATAGTCATGCCGCGGATTGTCAGGGGACCCGCGCCCGGACGCCACCGAAGCTGCGCGCGGGGTTGAATTCCGTCTCAGCCGTGACGCGGTGATCGCCCTGGTTGGGTGGAGAATCTGCCGGTCGATACGGCCGCTCCCCCTTCTCCGCGCCGATTTTCAAACATACTTTTTCACCGTGGGCTCGGGAATTTCTTCGACCAGTCGCGAAATGATGCTGTCCGTCGTCATGCCCTCGGCCTGGGCCTGGAAGTTCGCCGAGATGCGGTGTCGCAGCACCGGGATCGCCACGCGGCGGATGTCATTGATGGAAATGCTCGGCCGCCCGTCCATTGCCGCCAGCGCTTTTCCGCCGGCGATCAAGAACTGACCCGCGCGGGGGCCGGCGCCCCAATCGACCCAATCGCGAATGAACTTCGGAGCTGTGTCGTCCGCGGGCCGCGTCGCACGAACCAGCCGAGCCACATAATTGATCGTCAACGGTGCGGCTTCAATCAGGCTGATTTGCTTTTGGAGATAAACGATCGCCTTGGCCGAGAGCACCTTGCGGATTTCCTGTTTTTCGCCCATCGTCGTCGCCGCCAGGATCCGTTCTTCTTCGTCGAGATTCGGATAGTCGACCTTCACGTTGAACATGAACCGGTCGAGCTGGGCTTCCGGCAGCGGATAGGTTCCTTCCTGTTCGATCGGGTTCTGCGTGGCAATCACGAAGAACGGTTCCGGCAGCTTGTACGTCGTCTGGCCGACCGTCACTTCGCGCTCCTGCATCGCCTGGAGCAGCGCCGCCTGCGTTTTCGGCGGCGTCCGGTTGATTTCGTCCGCCAACAGAATGTTCGTGAAGACCGGTCCTTCGACGAACCGAAACTCACGTTTTCCCGAGTCGTTTTCATCCAGCACGTTGGTTCCGGTGATGTCCGAAGGCATCAAGTCGGGCGTGAACTGAATGCGCCGGAAATGAACGTCAAGAATCTGCGCGATGGTCGACACGATCAAGGTTTTCGCCAATCCCGGGACGCCGACCAACAGGCAATGCCCGCCGGTGAAAATCGCCGCCAGGATCTGTTCGATCACCGCCGTCTGACCGATGATGACTTTATGCAGTTCATCCGTCATCAGTTCGCGATGCTTCCGGAATTTGTCCAGAAAGTCATCAAAATCCCGCTTCTCGGTCGCCAAGATCATTCTCCCAATTCGTTCGTCACCGCCCGCCGGCTGAATCAGCGGGAACGCTGCTCTGAATGGTCACTCACGATCAAAGTATCCGCAATCACGCAGAAATTTGACACTCTGCACGACGCGGGCCTGATGGTCTTCCAGGCTCAACGGTCCTTCCCCGGCGATTCCCTGAATCTCAATCGAACACGGCCCGGAAAATCCGGTTCCCTTTAAGATCTGCAGAGTCTTCCGGAAATCGACCGCTCCGCCGCATCCTAATGCCGGGAAATACCACTGCTGATACTCGCCCCGCGAATCTTTCAAATGGACGCTCCGGACGTATTGGCAGACTTTGGTGAGAGCGATTTCCCCATCCACCCGCTCATTCAAATGCAACAAATTGCCCGTATCGAAATTGATGCGGATGTGCGGATGATCCAACTCCCGCATGAGCCGCAGCATGCCGTCCGGTTCCCGGCACAACCCCGGATGCGTCTCACAGCAATACACGATGTTTTTGTCGGCGGCATCGTCGCCGATCTGCCGCAAATTTGCAGACAAGACTTGCTGCTGATCGGGGGTGTCCGCCTGTCCCGCCTCCCCGATGACGATCGTCACGCCCAGATCCGCCGCGAGATCGAGCTTGCGGCGCGTGACCTCCACCACGTTCGGATCCAGCGGGTTGCCGCTGAGAATGTTGCAACTCGACAGCTCGACGCCATGCCGTTCCAGCAACCGCTGCACCCGGGTCAATTGAGTCGCTGACGCATCGTGATTCAATAGCGGCGGATCACCCAGGCGAGTGACAAATCCTGCCGTCCGAATCGGCAACTCAAAATGCGTCAGTCCCGCGGCACGCAGGTGCTCGACGGCGGCTTCTGCCCCATGGTGTCCATACGATTGAGCGCAGCACGAAACGACGACAGGCATAAGCGGCAGCCTATCAGACGCGAAGAATCGAAACAAATGCGTCCGTGCCATAAAATTTCCGACGGGAATCGCCAAAACTCCTTTTGACACAAATCTCCTCGCTCGCTATTCTCCCGCACCGCGAATGATTCGCGGGCCGGGCGACCAGGCAATCTGGGTTGCTTCGGCGATGGATGCCAGCAAGGAAGCTGTGTGACTAGCACGCCGTGCGTACTCGTGATCGACGGATTGGCGGAAACCGAAACCGTGTTGCGAGCGGTGCTCGAACCGCAGGGCGCCCGTGTCGAACGCCACCGCAGTTCCCTCGCCGTCTCGTCCGTCATGCCGCCCAAGGTGATGGTCGTCGATCTGGATGACGAGCACTCCCAGGCGTTTTCCGCCGCGGCCTGGCCCGATGTTCCCCGGGTGATTCTCGGCTCGATTCCGGCTGAGCAGGATTCCAGCGAAGCGCGTTTTCTCGAAAAACCGTTTCACTACCCTGAGTTGGTCCGCGCTGTGCAGAATCTCCTCGATCTGCCGAATGTTCCGCGCCGCGTCGCCTGATTTTTCGTGATGGCGTCAGGCGTTGGGGCTGAGACGCTTCCGGGCGGTTTCTCGCAGCTTGCCGTCGTCTTGACAACCGCACACCAAGATCCGACAACAGTGGTCCAAACCGACGACTCACCACTGACAGCGCGCCTCCATGACCGTCCGCACTCGTTTTGCTCCCAGTCCCACCGGCTATATGCACATCGGCGGCATGCGCACCGCGCTATTCTGCTGGCTATGGGCCCGGCATAACCACGGCACGTTCATCCTGCGCATCGACGACACCGATCAGCAGCGGAACAACGAAGCCGCCCTCGCCCCCATTTTCCGGGCTTTTCGCTGGCTCGGACTCAACTGGGATGAAGGCCCCGATGTTGGCGGTCCGCATGGCCCTTACTATCAATCGCAGCGAAATCACTTGTACCAGGAAGCGATTGAAAAACTTCTCGCCGATGGCAAAGCCTATCGCGATTTCGAAGCGCCCGAACAGATCGCCGCCGACCGCAAGGAAGACGAGGCCGCCAAACGAAATTACACCAGCCGCCGGCGGTCCCTCGAACTGACCGACTCGCAGCGAAACGAACTGATCGCCCAGGGAAGCCGTCCGTCGTCCGATTTCTCGTTCCGCGGGAACAGAAAAATTGCCATTACCGACGCGGCGTGCGGCCCGGTCGAATGGGATGCTCTTCATGCCCGACCCCGTGCTGATGCGCAGCGACGGGTCGTTCTCCACAACTTCGCCACGGTCGTTGACGACGCCCAGATGCAGATCACGCACATCATCCGGGCGGAAGAACATCTTTCCAACACTCCCGTGCAAACGCTGCTCCACGCGGCGCTTCGGCAACCCGTTGCCCGTGTTTGCCCACATTCCGTTCATCAATGCGCCAGGTTCGACGAAGAAACTCAGTAGCGCGATCTGGAAAAACTGGAAAACAACCCCGCCCTCAAAAATGTTCGATCGAGCCGATGAAATCTTCCCGCAGCTCGGCCTCGGCAACTCGACCACCCTGAACCCGCTGATGGTCGAATACTATGAACGGCTCGGCTACTTGCCCGCGGGCATTCTCAACGCCTTGTCGAGATTGGGCTGGTCGCTCGACGACAAAACGGAGATTCTCTCGCTCGACACCGTCGTCAGCACCCTACTCTCGACCGCATCGTCAAAAGCTGCCTGCCGGTTTCGACGCTGACAAGCTCAACAGCTACCAGCAGCACTGGATGAATCAGTTGCCGGTGGAGCAAAAGATTGAGGACTGTGCAGCGTTTTTGGATCAGGCACGGATCACTCTCAGCCAGGCCGAGACTATCTCGGCCGGGTGATTGCCGCGACGGCGACGTTTCTGAAAGCTTTTCGAAGTGACATCCTTGATTACCGCGAATTCTTCGTCGTCGACGATGAGTTACCGTACGACGCGAAGGCGTTAAAGCAGAAAATTCAGGATGTTCCTGAAGCGACAGCTCTCCTTCGCTGGATTCGCGAGAGTGACCGCCACGATCGAGCCCTTCGATGCGGCGACGCTCGACAAATCCCGTTCCGCGATTTCGTCGCTGAGCAAAGCAACCGGATTCCGCTGAGGATCCATCCACCTGATCGCCGTCAGCGGGAAAACCGTAGGAGTCGGCCTCTTTGACATGCTGGCAATCCTCGGCCGCGAACGCTGCCTGCTACGCATCGACAACACGTTGCGCGCGTCACCCCCGGTTAGCCGCGACCCGAACGGTTTCCGGCGGCGATCACTTTTCCCATGGCCGTTTCCCGCCATGTACGTCATTGATTACAATCAAATGCTAATAACTCGTGAAGATCGTGATTGCATCCCCACGCTTTGATTTCTTGACGAATTGACTCTATGCCCGATCATGCCTTCCAACGCTGCATTTCCCCTTGTGCGGAGCCACCTTCGCCGTCGAGGAGACGCCTACTGCCTGTCCCGATTGCGGTTCTCTCCTGGATATCGGCTATGATTGAACCGCGGCTGTGCCGAAATCGCCGCGCGAGTTCGAGGCCCGCTGGGCGAATCGGGCGCAATCCGCTCGATTTCAGCGGAGTCTGGCGGTTCCGCGAAATTGCTGCTGTTCGCAGACAAACAAATTGTCACCATCGGCGAAGGTAGACGATCCTGCAATCATCGGAGACCGTCGGAAAATACGCCGGCATGTCCCCGGGCAAGCTGTTCCTGCAATACGAAGGCCTGAATCCGTCGGGCAGCTTTAAAGACAACGGCATGACGGCCGCCGCCACCCATGCCCGTATGGTCGGGCGCGAAAACCGCCGCCTGTGCCTCCACCGGCAACAATTGCCGCCTCGCTCGCCATTTACGCCAGCACGACCGGTGTCTTCCGCGTGGTGGTCTTCGTCGGGAGCGGCAAAATCGCCTATGGAAAATTGTCGCAAGCTCTCGATTACGACGCCCGCACGCTCCAGATTCTCGGCGATTTCGACGACGCCCTCGAACGCGTCCGCGAAGTCTCCGGCGAACGCGGCATTTATCTTTGCAATAGCGTCAATCCCTTCCGGCTCGAAGGCCAGAAGACGATTATGTATCGCGTGCTGGAGTCGCTGAACTGGGAACCGCCCGATTGGATTGTCGTGCCCGGCGGAAACCTCGGGAACTCCAGCGCCTTCGGCAAGGCGTTCGAGGAATTGTTCAAACCCTGACTCATCCAGCGCATTCCCCGGCTCGCCGTCATCAACGCCGCCGGCGCGAACACGCTTTATCAACTCTTTGAACAACGCCACGCCGGCTGGAATGGCGGCAAACCCGATGATCGTGTGATCGACCAGTTCTATGCCGACATGGCTTCCGAGCAACGGCGAGCCTCCACCATTGCCAAGCGCGCGATCGAAATCACCTGCTCCCGTGAATCTGAAGAAGTGCTTGCGGCTGCTCGAGACGTGACGGCGTCGTCTATGGCGGTTTCCGATCAAGACATCCTCGACGCCAAAGCTCAAGTGAGCGCCGGTGGGTTCGGTTGTGAACCGGCCAGTGCCGCCAGCGTCGCCGAGCCAAACTGCTCCGCCAGAAGGCGTGATCGCGCCGAGCGACCGCGTCGTCTGCATTCTCACCGGACACCAATTGAAAGATCCGGATGCGACTGTCGCCTACCGGCCCCGGCGATATATTGCAGAAATTGCCGAGAACTCGGCACGCGCGGCGTCAAAACCGCCACGTTTGCCAATTCACCGCTGGTCGTCGAAAACAATCTGGACCGCATTCTGGCCGCACTGGATTGATCGCAACGACGAAGCGTTCTTGTGCGGTTGGTCGCGCATGACTGGCAACCGACCGAGCGGCCTCAGACCGTAGTCCGCCTGCCAGCGCGGAAGGAAATGCCGACAGGCGGGCGAAATTTTTCTGCCCGCCCGCGCTGGTCTGTTGAATGGTTGCGGTCGAGTTCTTCAACGACCGCTCAATCCAAGAGTGCTGGTTTCCCGGCAGGGTTCACCAGCCGGGACGGCGTCTTTTCTGCTTTGACCTTGGCGACTTCGGCATCGACGGCTTCAGTCCTTGCCACGCTGTTGAGCCGGCGCTGAATCTGATTGCATTTGGCATTCAGCGTCCGCCATTTCGGGTTGCTGCGGAAACCCGTCCGCTCGATCCCCGATTTCTTCAATTCTTCCACCCAGGCCGGCCAATTCGGATTTCGCCTGCTCAATCTGACGCTCTAAAACAGTTCGTGACAAAGGCATCGGAACAACTCACTCTCAAGTTTCGACCTCGAAGCGTCTGGCGAGCTTGCCATGACGGGGGCAGGATTTTCTCACAATTTCTCCCACTCTGCAACTCCGCGTCGTCAATCTGGCACGGAATGCGGCCTGCAGGAAGAGCGGCAGGGATTCGCTTACGAACGCCAAGCAGCGTTAAAGCGCAAAATCGGTGTTTCAATCGTTCATCGTTCAGTTCCGACCCCACCAGAACTCTCACACCAAGATAACCCGTTTCTGGCGGGGTCTCATGGCAAAGAGCCAACGTGGTGCTTCGGTAATTGACCCGCGGGGGAACCACTAAGGCAGCCCTGCCTACGGGCGGAGAGCGTTGCCAGATTGCAGTGGATCCTGGGAATTTTGTCGTTTAGGGAGCGTTCGCCAGATGTCGCCGGACTGGAACCGCAAGTTTGGATTTGAGACCCGAATGCTGCACGCGCCGGCATTCCCGATCCGCATGTCGGCGCCGGGCGGTGCCGATTTACCAGACGACTTCGTATGTTTTTCGCGACACGGATGAGGCCGCCGAGCTGTTTGATCTGAAGTTGTGCGCAATATCTACATCGCGTTCAGCAACCCCACGACCGCCGCGTTCGAGGAGCCGCTTGGCCTCGCTGGAGAACGGGACCGGCGGCGTGGTGCTGGCGAGCGGCATGGCGGCTCAATTCGCCGTGTTCATGACGCCTCCTCGAACCGGGCGATGAAATCGTCGCGTCGGCTCAACTCTATGGCGGCACGATCACCCAGTTGACCCATACGCTGAAGAAACCGTCGTTGGGCGTCTGACGGTCGATCCCGGCAATTTGCGGCCTGGGAAGAGGCGATCACGCCGAAAACTCGGTGCCTGTTCGGGGAAACCATCGGCAACCCCGGGGGATCGATTCTGGACCTGGCGCGCTGGCCGCCTTGGCCGACAGCAAGCGCAGTATTCCGTTGATTGCCGACAATACGTTTGCCACGCCCTATCTGTGCTGCCCGATCGACTGGGGAGCGACGATTGTCACGCACTCGGCCACGGCTTCTGGGCGGGCATGGGAGCAGCATCGGCGGAGCCGTCATCGACTCCGGTGACTTCAACTTCGCCCGCTTTCCGACGACGCGGATCCCTCTCCCTCGTATCACGGGCTGCGGTTTTTTGACACGTTCGGACATTATGGATTTCTGATGAAGCTCCGGGCGGAAACGCTGCGCGACACCGGCGCATGCCTCTCGCCGACCAACGCCTTTCTATTGATTCAGGGATTGGAAACGCTGTCGTTGCGCATGGAACGGCATGTGAGCAACGCGCTGGGTGTGGCCCGGTTTCTGGCCGAGCACCCAAAAGTGGCGCGAGTCAACTACGCCGGACTTCCCGACAGTCCCCACCACGCGTTGGCGTGCAAATACCTGCCCAAGGGCCCCGGGGCCGTCTTTTCATTTGACCTGAAGCCGATCGGCGGCGATGCGCGAGACGCGGGCCGACGATTCATCGAGTCGCTCGAATTGTTCTCGCATCTGGCCAACGTGGGCGACGCGCGGAGTCTGGTGATTCACCCGGCTTCGACCACGCATCAGCAACTCAGCGACGAAGAATTGGCGGCGGGAAGCGTGGGTCCCGGATTGGTGCGGCTGTCGGTCGGATTGGAGACCTTGGAGGATCTGTTATGGGATTTGGATCAGGCGCTAGCTGCGCTATAAGCCTCAACACGGCACTGACGCCCGAGCAGCGGACCCTCTATCAGGACCCGGATCGCGTTCGCGAACTGCTGGGCCAGGCGAAGACGATCGCGCTCGTGGGACTTTCAGCCGACCGGCAGAAGGCGAGCTACTTTGTTGCCAATTATCTGCAGCGCGAAGGGTACCGTGTGATCCCGGTCAATCCGCGCGGCGGCACAATTCTGGGGGAGACGGTTTACAAAGATCTCCTCAGCATTCCCGAGAAAATTGACATCGTCGACGTGTTCCGCCCAGCAGCCGAACTGCCGGAAATCGTCGACCAGGCGATTGCGATCGGGGCGAAGGCCGTTTGGACGCAATTGCGGATCATTCATTTCGAGGCGGCGGAGAAAGCACGTGCCGCCGGGCTTGCTGTCGTGATGGACAAATGTGTGAAAATGGAACATGGTCGGTATTCCGGCAGTCTCCATTGGGCCGGCATGAATACGGAAATCATCACCGCCCGCCGCGCCAAACGCTGATCGGCCGAAGTTTTCTGGGAGGTCGGGGCGTGAACATTGCCGACTTGTTGCGCAACTCAGCGGCGAATCGCCCAGAGCATGCGGCGCTCATTTTTGAGGGGCGGGCTTACACTTATCGTGAACTCGATCAGCTGACGAATCAGTTCGCCGCGTCTTTGTCGGCGGAAGGGGTGCAAGCCGGACAAGTGATCGCACTGCTGCTGGAGAGCGGTCCGCAATTAGTCATCGCCGCGCTGGGATCGTTCAAAGCCGGGGTGGTGCCCAATGTCGTCAATGCCATGTTGCGGCCGGAAGAAGTCCGGGCGGTCGTAGCCGATTCCGAGGCTGTCTGGTTATTAACCGACACGGAACGATTCGCTGCTCTTCAGAGCGTGAGCGACGGACTGGGAGTTCGCCGGACGCTGGTTGTCGACGCCGAATGGGATTCTCTGCTGCGCGCCGCGCCGGAGTCATTTTCCCCAATCGACCTACCGCCCGGGACCATGGCCTGCCTGCTGTACACTTCGGGGACCACCGGCCAGCCGAAGGGGGTGATGCTGACGCATCTCAACATCGTTGATAACGCCGTTCAGTTCGCCCGCATTCATTACCGTCCGGAAGACGTGCTTCTGGTGGCCGCTCCCTTGTTTCATTGCTGGGGACTGATCAACGGGGTGCTGGGCGCCTTGAGTGCGGGCGGAACCGCGGTGATTCTGCGCCGTTTCAAGGCGGAACTCGTGCTGGAACTGATGGAAACCGTGCGGCCGACGCAGTTTTTGGGGGTCCCGGCGATGATCAATCATCTGACTCGCTCGCCGGCACGACGAGCGCGCGACCTGCGCAGCCTGCACGTGATGCATTCGGCCGCGGCCCCCATGCCCGCCGAACTGATCGCCGCGCTGCGCGATGACTGGCAGGTCGGCTATGCGGAATCTTACGGACTCACGGAAGTCAGTCCGGTGATCACCACCACGCCGGCCGAACAGATGCGGCCGGGTTCCTGCGGACGCGCGATGGGGGATACGGAATTGAAGGTGGTGAACGGGGAGGGGCGAACCCTGGCGGTCGGCGAGGTCGGCGAGTTATGGGCGCGCGGGACCGCTGTCTCCGCCGGGTATTACAAACGTCCCGATGCGACCGCCGAGGTGTTCGTCGCGGACGGTTGGTTTCGCACGGGGGACATTGTGCGGCTGGATGAAGAGGGCTATGTCTACATCGTCGACCGCGCCAAAGACATGATCAATGTCGGTGGTGAGAAGGTTTACCCCCGCGACGTTGAGGAAGTGATCTTTCGTCATCCCGCAATCGCCGACGCCGTAGTGGTCGCTGCGCCGGACCCGGTTCTGGGCGAAGTGCCCCGGGCCGTTGTCGCCCTCAAACCTGGGGAAGAACTGTCGGCTGAGGCACTCGTGGCCTTTCTGCGGCCCAAGCTTGCCACCTTAAAGCTGCCGCGAACCGTGGAATTCGTCTCGGCAGTGCCTCGCAGCGCTTCGGGGAAGGCGCTGCGCCGCTTATTGAAGTGAGCGAGAAAACGGAGTTGGCTGTCAATCGACGCCACCACGTCAATTTCGATAAGTTTGATGGCACTGTTTGCAGGACTGTTCCAATTTCAACACCCTCGCAGTCGCGGCGTCGTGGTCTCGCTGTTTCAGCGATTGTTCCAGGTGTTCCGCCAGGCTCTCGGAGGCTGAAAACCATTCATGGAAGCGAGGATCATAATCCGTCGCCGGAGTCGTTCGATGCGCTTCCTGGAGCAATTCACGCACAAGCAACGCCTCGTGTTCGGCGATGATGTCCGGATGCGTGGGCGGGGATTGCCAGCGAGCGTCCCGGCAGAGCTTGAGCTGATCCCAATGTCGGTCTAATTTCGCCATGGCTGCGGCCAGCGACTCGACCTCCGCCACTTCCAGCAAGTCTGGCCAGAGAATGTTCTGGTCGGGCGGCTGATAGGCGGCGACGTCGCGCCAAAGACCGGCATATTCTGGCCCCGTACCCGCCAACTGGAGGACCTTTTTCGCATCATCGCCACTGAGGCGTCCCGCTGCCTGACACAGGAGTGCCGCGGCCGCGGGTCCCCGATGTTTTCCATGATGGCAGTGGACGTAGATCGGAGCGGTGGCTTCGCGGGCCACTCGCGTCAGCGCCGAGGCCGCTGACGCGGGAATTCCGTCATAGCCAATCGGGATGTGAATGTACCGCAATCCGTATTTGCTTGCGGCTTCCACATTGGGTCGAACCCCGTCCACGCTGACGACGGTTTTAATACCAAGTTTGGCCAGGCTGGCAAATCCTTCGTCACCTTCCGGCTCGCTCCCCGAATAAAGCCGTTCATGGATGCGTAACAGGTTATGCAGTCCAGGACGATCCGGAGTGATTCGAACCGGATCGAATCCGTTCGTGTCCAAAGGCATGGCCGGATCGGTTCCCAACCCCTGCTGGGATTCCTGGGATGCGAATTCCGATTGGCATCCCGCCACCGTCAATTGGACCAACAACAAGACGATCAGTCGAATTAACATCTGTTGATTGGCTTCTCAGAGATGCAGTTCAAAGTTGGTAAGCGGGTCTTATTGGCAATCAACTGTGCCCATTACTGCAATTGAGGTCGCTGATGGCATCAGAGCATCTTTTTGTCCGTTATATCCTGACTTCTCCCCAGAAGCTTTTCCTGTCGCTAGGCCTCTGCTCCGGATTTTCTTAGAAAGTGTCTGATTTAGGCCATCTCTAAAAGACCACCCATCCCTTCTGCCACCCCCCCCTACCGGCGTCACTCCTCTACCAACTCTGGTGAAGGACACCAACGCAAGTTCTCGGGAGAATTCTATGCCAGATATTGTTTCGAATACCAACCCCTCGCTTGATTCGATATTTTCTGTCATACGGCATCCTGATTGGCAAGGGTGGGCCTTTCAATCCGATCGAGACGGTGCGGCATCTCTACGACGCTGCTGAGGAAACCAGCGAGTTCCGGATAATTCTTGAACTACTATGCCAGAAGTTGTTACGAATAACAGCCCCTCACCTGAATCACCAGTTTCTCATTCTCAGGCCGCCGTTGGCGGCGGGCCAGGCCACCTGCGACTCGCCTGCCCGCCAGGCCCTCCTGAAACCTGGATCTGTCAGACAAACAGGATTTTGATGATGCCCAAACGACTAATCGCTGCTCTGCCTGACAGGGAATTGTGAAGGAGCAAGGCCGCGTGGTTTGGAACCTCCGCGAAAGCGTGGCCGGACTCGATCAGACGTGCCGGAACGGTGAATCCCAGTTTGTGGCGGCAGGCTCAATTGCTCGGCATCAGCGGGCTGTTTCGTGCGTCGCATCTATCAGGTGGTGGACTGGATCTCGAACATCCATTCCTGGAGGGCGACACCGGTCTGATTGTGATCGATCCGCTTTTGAGCAGAACGCGCGGCTGCCTTTATTCGCCCATCGACCGCGTGTTCCGGTGGTGAGGCTGATCTCCCACAGCCATCCGGATCATTTTGGCGGAATCGGGGTGATCACGAGGACGATGTCGCGAGCGTCGGTTTCGGTCATTTCGCCCCAGCATTTTCTGGACGAAGTCATCGCGAAAACGTCCTGGCCGGCAATGCGTGCAGCGCGCGGGTTATATGTACGGCAACCTGTTGCCCAGGGCCCGCGGAGACGTCGGAAACGGCTGGGATTGGGGCGTCGAAGGGACGACGTCGCTGATCAAACCGACGGACAGTATCATCGCACCGGTGCGCGCATCGACGGATTGACGTTCGAGTTTCAGATGACTCCCGGCAGCGAGCGCGCCGAAATGCACTTGTACGTGCCGGAACTGAAGCCTTTGCCCCGCGGAAAATGCGACGCATACGATGCTAACCTGTACACGCGCGGGCGCGCGACGCCGCGCGTGGTCGGCGTACCCACAGACCATCGAACTCTCGCGACCACGGATGTGCTGCCCGCACTTGGCGTGGGCCAGGAACGGATCGTCCGGCATTTGACGCGCAACGGGCCTCTACAAGTTCATTCTGATCAGACGCTGCGATTGGCGAATCAGGCGACAACATGACGAATGCGGAGCAGATCGCTTTGCCGGAATTGCAGCGATATTGGGGCAATCGCGGCTATTACGGAGTTTGAATCACTTGAAGGCGGTGGATTTTATCTCGGTTGGTTTGACGGTCACCCGGCGGGCCGCTCCTGGCGAGCCGGGATTTATGTGGAATACATGGGAGGCGTCAGCGCGTGGTGAGCAGGCCGCGTTCGTTTGAAGGGCGATATCGCTGGACGCTCGGTTGATCACGTCGTCATATCCGGAACAGGCGAGGCCCGAGAGTTGCAAGCGGACGCGCCGAACAACTCGGCTATCAGGCGGAAAGCGGCCCCTGGCGGACTACCTGTCCGGCGCGCAGGTTGCGGAAGGGTGCATCAGTGACGACGACCACTGGCCAGTCGATGGCGCCCTTCCGCGATTTTCGATTCGATGGCCGTCGTCAATAACGATCTCGCCCGGGCGTCTGGGATCAATTTAGTTCAGGACACGCAGAGATACCTGCTCACTCTGAAGGGGAGTGCTGAATCCTTTGCCGGACGACAAGATAAACGGATTGCACGGTCTGCGTCACGCGCCCGGCTTCGACGAAGTCTGACCCGCACATTTGCCCGGCAAGTTTTCGCGGAAGCCGATCCCGGGAATCCCCGGTGATTCAATCTTTCGCCGTGGACGTCGGCGTTAAAGTGATGCGACTCGCGTGAAGACTCCACGAAATGGCGCAATATCATCATGAGCAAACTATCATCGGACAACCTGAAGAAGCGAAACGATGGCGAGTTCAGGCCTCGTCGCCTTGATGATGTGCCTTGCTGACCGGCGGTCGTTGCCTGCGATTTCTGCCTGCGGTCGCCGTTCCCTTGCGTCCGAATATCCGCCATTGAGGGCGATGGCCACTCAAGGGGCCCGCGGCGGGTCGGTTGACCTGAATCCGATTTCGAGGAGCATCTCGGCGACGTCAACAAGCCTGTCCGCTCTCCGAAATCACTCCGCGACAACTGATCGGCTGGATGAAAATGCGGCCGGCCGCCAGCCTCCGCTGCGGATCACTGTGGAACTGGTCTTTGTCGACGTCGACGTGCCGCCATGATTGATGTCCGTTTCGGAGATTTCGGAAATCCGCAAAATGGCCCTGCGGATGGCGCCATCACCCAAGGCGGGATTGTCGCATGCTGGAAGTCGGCTGCGCTGCGAAGAGCAAAACTGGCGGCCGTCGAGACGGTGCAGTTGCCCGCCCAAGGCGACGATTTGCGACGATTATTTGCCGCGTCCCACATGTTGAGCCCCGAGGATCCTGATCAGACGCTGTCTCAATCGTCCGCGCGATAGGCCGTCCCGACGGAACACGATCGGTATGGCACGATGGCGGAACACACGGTCATGTGACAGAATGCCGAAGTGTTTTCGATCAGGCCGACGAAATGCTCGGCGAATCCAGTCTCCACCCAGGAACAACTGCTCATGACTCGTCTGATCACTGCCGGATTGCTCGCGCTCGCACTGATGGCTGACTTGGCGATTGCGCAAGAGGCACAGAAGGAGTTCCAGGCCGGCCAGCCGCTTGGTTCTGTCAACGAAGCAGGCCAATTCGTCAAGCTCACAAATAATGTCAAGGTGTATGGAAGTTTTCGCTTTGCGGAAAGCTGCGTTTACGATCCTGTCCGAAATCTGATCGTCGTCATGAACGCCGGCGTACCGCAGACGCAGGAAGAAAACGACGGTTATGTTTCATTGCTGAACCCGGACGGAACCGTTCACACCGCCAAATGGATCGGTGCGACGCGTGACGGACTGACGTTGAATCATCCCCTCGGGAGCGCCATCCAGAATGGCCTGCTCTACACGGCCGACATTGATGTGGTGCGGACGTTTGATCTGGCCACCGGACGGCCGGGACGCGCTTATCCTGTCGCAGGGGCGACGTTTCTCAACGGCATCGGCGTCACGAAAGACGGGACGATTTTCGTGTCGAACACCCGGCCGGACAGCCGCGTCTACAAAATCACCGCGGACGGGAAGGAGTTCCGTATTTTTAGAGGGTGAACCGCTGGTCAATCCGAACGGCGTCGCGATCGACCAGGAGGGCCATGTCGTTGTCGTAAATATCGGCAACAATGCGGTGCTGACGTTCGATCCCGCCACCGCCAAACTGCTCCGTACCGAGCATGCGGCGGAAGGGGGCAACGACGGCCTCGTGATTCTGCCGGATGGAACCAAGTACGTCAGCAGCGTCCGATTCGGCAGCGTGTCCGAGATTCGCCCCGGGCAACCTGCGAAAATCATTGCCGCAGGAATTCCCAGCGCCGCGTCCATGGGGTACGACTCGAAGCAGAAGCAACTGATCATCCCCATGAACAACAATAATGCCGTGGCGTTCATCAAACTGGGAGAATGAGCCGCTTGCCTGACGAGGTTTCGGTGCTCGGCGTCCCTTGACTGTGGTTGCGTCTCGCGGCCCCAGTGAACGTTCGCGCGAGCATAACCATCAAGTCGAATCGTCCCGGCCGTGAAGGGGGTCATCAGCAGGCGAATCGGGAATCAAAGTGCAGGACAGCCTTTAGGCCGGGGCTTGCGCCTTGAGATGAGGGATCGTCCAAGTCGTCGGAAATGCGTTGTAGTTTTGAACGATCATGCCGCAGGCTTTGATGCTGATTGAAGCCGCGTATAAAAACGCAAAACCGCTACCCAGGTAGACGAGAGCCAGGACATCCGTCGCCATGAGGCAGGCCAGCGTCTGAGTGAGGGCTTGTTTGCCGGGTCGAATGGCACCACTCAGCAGCCCGGTCAATCCGGAGATCAATCCTGCGTACATCCAGACGATAAACAGGATCAATCCGGCAAATTGTTCGTTGGGTTGTTTTACCGGAACCCCGGCATCCATCAGCAAGATCGGCAGCAAGGAACTGAGCCCGCCTCCGATCAGCAGGCAGGCCATACTCCAGGTGAATCGCTGCCAAAAACCAGAGACAGGCAATTTCGTTGCAGAGGAAATCGGCTGGCTCCTGGACAATCCGACGACGACCCCCAAGACGACGCCGATCACGATGCCCAGCGGGCCGGTCACGATGACTCCGAGTAACGGCCCTTCATTGGCGCCGGGAGCAAAGAGAATTGGTCCGAAGTAACCCGCACCCAAGCCGATCCCGCCGAGAATGATTCCGCCGATGAGGGCGTGGGACATGATGGTCCGACCGTTAGTGATTTGCCTGCGGCATGCCAGCCACCAGCACAGGACGGCAGACGCGCAGCCGGCCGCGAGCAGCATGACGCCGGCCGGAACAAGGCTCGCTTTGACGACGGTATGGCGGACATGAGTTTGAAGAGCGTCTTTGAGTTTCGGCGTGTCGGCTTCGTCAGCCGCCAGCGTGAGAAAGGAGATGGTTCCCATCTCGTCTGCCGAACTTTCGCCCCAACGGACTCGCACGGGGTCGGCCGAATTCCAAGGATTTGCGGCCGAGTTGTCCCAGGTTAAGGAACTTCGGATGACGGAGCCTTTGGGCAGGCGCACGTAGTCTTGATAGAAATATTGCCCTTGCCAGTTAAAGTCCCAATTCTTGATGAAGAACAACTTTTCCTGTTCCCCGGACGGCAGCTGCGCCTCGGCTTTCATCGTCTTGCAGAGCCGGTGGGCATGCGAGCGGACTCCGACCAAGTCGACGTCGACGGGCAGGCGAAACGAATCGGAGATCGCAAAATTCGGTGCTCCGGCCGGGATGTCGATTCCGGAGAACAAACCGAACAACGGCGGCAAATGCAGGTTCACGAATGTGCGCTGTGGAGGTTCGTCGGCAAAATAAAGTCCCACCGTGATCAGCTCTTCTTCAGCTTTCCCCGAAGGGTTGAAATGCGTTTGCAGGACCAGATCTGAGTCCTTGGCCAGCGGGTAAGCCAGTCCGTCGGGAAGCTTCACGGGGGTATCTCCGACCGCCCACCCGCCCAGACCACCGGTTGCGCGGAAGCCCATGCCGGGGAACCCCGGTTGGCCTTCCTGCGAGGCCTGCGCCCGTGCCCGGCCGCTGTCGTCCACGAAATAAAGTACATGGTGAATCACTGACGGCGCGGTGGCCCGGAACTCGACCGCGGTGACCCACTTGTCCTCGGCGAGACCCAACGGGAACACGAAGTTCTGGTAAATGTCCGGGCCCGTGGCAGGAACCTTGAAGACCCGATCCATCCGGACTTCCAGATCGGGCTTCCCCAGTTGCCACGTCTCGGGAAAACTCGGCAGCGGGGGAATCTTGTCTGGGTCCCCCTCGGGCGTTCCGTCTTTGACCCATTGGGCAAACAACGCGATCTGGGCGTCGGAGAGGGATCGTGAGTGACGAAATTCTCCATATCCCGGCTCGGGTTGCCAAGGTGGCATGCGCCGGGCTTCCATGATCTGGAGCATCGTTGGCGCATGTCTTCGGGCATCTGCGAATGTGATGAGCGAAAACGGAGCGACTTCTCCGGGCCGGTGGCAAGTCGTGCAACTCGCGAACACCAGCGGAGCGATTTGATCGGCAAATGTCACGGGGACGGGTTCCTCAGCCTCACAGGCGAGAACCGGTCCCATCGCAATGAGCAATGAGCTCCAAAGAATTTTGCTCACGAGCCCCCCCAGACGTTCGATGCCCAGGACATCCTTGTCTCGATCGCTCCGTGGCTCACTCGCAGCTGGGAGGCGCGCAGAACCTGCGTTGAGGTCACGGAAACTCTAGATCAGGTGAAATCGCTGCCGAAGTCATGCTGATAACCGCAAACTCGACGCAGATCACCTGTCTTCGAGGACCACATCCTTACCGGCTCATCCTAAATTGTCAATTCTCGCCAAGATAAACTTCGAGTCGGCGCATGAGTGCTGCCAAACGCCGCACTCAACTCCGGGGAGCAGACGCCGGACGAAATCTCCAAACTGAAGTTGGTCTTCCCTGAGAAAGCTGTTGCCGACCCTGAGAATCGTGCAATTTGAACCGAACCCAGTCGGGCGGAATGCGGTCAGGACGTGGAAACAGGAAAAAACCGCAATTGAAGAGAAACCGACTGGTCGGTACAGTAGGGGCTGGTCAGCTCTCTTCGTCATCAAGGTCTGGCTATGGACGGGACCCGCGAACGCATTTGCCAGGCGGCGATCCGGACGGTCTCGCACCACGGATTGCTCGCCATGACGCTCGATAACGTCGCCCAAGAGGCCGGCGTCAGTAAGGGAGGCGTCATGTACCACTTTCCCACTAAGGAAGCCTTGGTCACTGCGACGCTGATTTACTATGGCGAACTGGCGGAGCAGATGTTGATGACGCATGTCGCCAACGATCCGAATCCGCGCCGCCGTTGGGCGAGGGCCATGCTTGCTTGTTTGTTCCCCGATCCTGGCGCATCGTCATCTGGCAACAATGGCGACACTTCAGAATTGTCGCCGGAACTGCTGGACAAATTCATGTTGGCCGTGCTGGCCGCCGCCGTGAATAATCCAGGGATGTTCGCCCCTTTGCGGCAAATCGGCACCCGGCTGCGAGAGCGTTTGTTAAGCGATCCCGACGACGGTCTGGAGCAATTGCTCATCTGGCTGGCGCTCGACGGTTTGTTTCTCTGGCAATTCGTGGGCCTGATCGAACCGACTGATCCGCTGTTTCAACGCATCGGCGATGCACTGCGGGCCCAGACGGATGCGGAATCGAGTTTCGCGCCGTCACGCAGAACGGTTCCTTCTGGAATGAAAGCCTCTCGCCGTGAGCAATAGTTCGAATGGGTTACCGCACCGCCGACGCCTGCTCATACTGGCGGGCAGTGCGGCCATCATTCTGATCGTGGTCGGATTCGGCATCGCCGCCTGGCGCCCAGCGCGAGACGACAGGATGTCAGATCAGCTTTCCGTCGATTCGCGAACACCACCAACTTCCTCGCCGCGTCGGATCCATTCCCTCGGGCGTCTGGAACCTCGCGGAACGGTGCTGCGCATTTCTGCGCCGTCGGGCAACGAGGGAGCACGCATCGAGCGATTGCTGGTGGAAGAGGGGCAGGACGTTGAACCGGGAGAGTTGCTGGCCGTGCTGGACAACGCGGCTCGCCGCGAAGCCGCGGTGGAAGAGGCCGAGGCGCGCGTGCAAACCGCGGTGGCGAAGCTCGATCAGATTCGCGCCGGGGCCAAGCCGGGGGAGATCGCCGCGCAGGCTGCGCTGGTCAACCGGATGGAAGCGGAGTTGGAATCGGCTCGCAAGGAATTAGAACGGGCCCGCCAACTCAAGAATCAAAAAGTCTTGACGGCGGAGAACTTCGAGCAAAAGGAACTTTCCTTCGAATCGGCTCGATTGGAATGCCAGCGGGTGCGCGCTCAACTCGACAGCCTGAAAGAAGTCCGCGACGTCGATCTCCGCTTGCAGGAGCGCGAAGTCGCGGCGGCGACCGCCTCGCTGAATCGCGCCCGGGCTGAACTCGATGCGGCCAGTGTCCGCAGCCATGCCGCGGGGCGGGTCCTGAAGATCCACGCTCGGCCCGGCGAACGGATCAGTGATCGCGGTATCCTGCAATTGGGCGACGTCGCCCACATGCAGGCAGTCGCCGAGATTTTTGAAGCCGATGTCCACGGGCTCAAGGTCGGCCAGTCGGCGACGGTCCGCATCAGCAGCGACGGCCGCGAGATTATCGGAAAAATCGAACAAATCGGGTTGATGGTGGCCCGTAAAGACGTGCTTTCCAACGACCCCGTCAGCGATACCGACGCCCGCGTCCTCGAAGTGCGCGTCGCTCTCCCCGAGCAGGAGATCTCGACTGTCGAACGCCTGTCGAATGCCCGAGTCGAAGTCAGCATCGATCTTGGTGCAGCGGAGATTCCTGCGGCTCCGGGCGACAGTCTCTCTCCCGGAGGGGGCAAATCCCGCCACACGTTGACGACGAACGATTGACGGGAGAAATGGGCATGATCTCCAGTTTTCTGCTGGCCTGGCGACAGTTGTCGCACCACCGCATGAAGTTGGCCGTCGCCTCGGCCGGCGTCGTCGTCGCCGTGATGCTGATGCTGGTGCAGTTGGGAATTCGCCAAGGAGCGATGGACAATTCCGTTGCGTTCACGCGCCGCATTCAGTCCCAACTCGTAGTGGTCAGCCCGCGGACGAAAACGATCTTTCAAGCGGCGTCGTTTCCCCGGCGATTGTTGTACCGATTGCCCGCGCATCCCGACGTGGTCCGGGTCCAGGAAACGTACCTGGCGCAAGCTCGTTGGCGCAACGATTGGGCTCACACCGAACACCCGATTTCCGTTTACGGCATTCGCGCCGAGCAGCCGTTGATCGATCTGCCGGGGTTTGCCGAACGGGCCGGAGAGTTGCGGCTGCGCGACCATGTAATCTTCGACTCCATGAGCCGAACGTCCTTCGGCCCCGTCGTGGAAACGTTGAAGCGAAACGGCTTTCTCGAAACGGAAGTCAATCGGCGCCGTGTCAAAGTGATTGCGTCGATCGCGATCGGCATTTCGATGACCACGGACGGCAACCTGTACATGACGCCAGAAAACTTTTTGCGGCTGTTCCCCGAGCGGACGCCCGCTTCCGTCGATCTGGGGTTGGTCGCGTTGCGTCCCGGCGTCGATCCGCAGGAGGCCTGCCGCCAGTTGCAACCTCTGCTGGGGGCGGAAGCGTTGATTATCACGCAACCCGCGCTCGTTGTTCGGGAACAGACCTTCTTACGGGAAAACGCCCCGATCGATTTCATTTTCGGGATGGGGGCCGCCGTGGGATTCTTCATCGGATTTGTCGTCGTCTACCAAATCCTGTATACGGAAGTCACCAATCATCTGCCGCAGTTCGCCACCATGAAGGCCATGGGGTTCACCGACGGTTATCTGCTGCGCGTCGTGCTCAGCCAGGCTTTCATCCTGTCGGTCCTGGGGTATGTTCCCGGCTTTCTGCTCGCGCTGTGGTTGTACGGCATCGCGACGCAGGCGATCCAGATGCCGTTCTCGATGACTTTGCAACGAGCGGTCATGGTTGGAGCGCTCACGCTGGTCATGTGCGGATTCTCAGCGGCGATCGCCGTCCGCAAAGCGCAGTCCGCCGATCCCGCCGATGTCTTTTAAAAATCCCGCGTAATGAGCCGTTTGCCGACCATGATTCCCGCCGCCTCCCCCGCAGATCAGAGGACTTCGCCTGGCCAACAGCCGGTGATCCACGTGCGGGGACTGAATTTCTGGTTCGGGCAGGACGAATTGAAGAAACAGATTCTGTATGACGTCTCCTTTGATGTCTGGCCCGGAGAAATCGTGCTGCTCACCGGTCCCAGTGGCAGCGGCAAAACCACGTTGCTCACCCTGATTGGCGGGTTGCGGCGCGTCCTCGACGGCGAACTCACGGTCCTCTCCCGTCCGCTGCATCAGGCCGCGCCCGCGGATCTGATCGCGACCCGACGCGATCTCGGGTTCATTTTCCAACAGCACAATCTGCTGGGATTTCTGACCGCACGGCAGAACGTCGAATTGATGTTCGAACTCCATCCGCAGATTTCCGCCGCCGAGGCTCGTCAGCGCAGCATTCGGATTCTTCAAGACGTGGGATTGGCGGACCGGATCGATTATCTTCCCGCCCGGTTGTCCGGCGGACAAAAACAGCGAGTCGCCGTGGCCCGCGCGATTGTGACGAATCCCAAGCTGATCCTCGCCGACGAACCGACCGCGGCGCTCGACAGCGTTTCCGGACGGGACGTCGTGAATCTTCTGCAACAGCTCGCGCGCACTCACGGCTGCCCGGTGCTGATGGTCACCCATGACAGCCGCGTGCTAGACATCTCCGATCGCGTGATCGAAATGGAAGACGGTCGCATCAAGTCGGCCTGACAAGACTCGGTGTTCGACAATCGAAGGCCGGAACGAATTCCGTGATGACTTCCCGGCCGCTCGCCAAGTCCGCCTAAGGCATCGTGCCGCGCCGAGCCAGACGATTTCCAGTTTCCACATCATTCCCGCAGATGAATACCTGCGAAGTTTCCCTCTCAGCGGGCAGGTTGCACGCGGCAGTGCGGATGCGCCATACTGCGGCAGTTCGTGACGTGTTAAAAACCGTCGGACGCATTGCGAAAATTCGGGCTCTTCAGAAGCGTCATCCTCATGGCAAGTCTCCTGCGAACGATGTTTTCTGTGGCTGTCATAGTGGGGGCGACCGCAACGGCCTGGTCCGACGATCAAATTCGCCCCGGTGAGCGCGGCGCCCAGGTGAATTGCTTCATCGGCACCGGGGGCTTGTCCTACCTCTGCGGAAACACGTTTCCCGGCGCGACGCTGCCGTTTGGCATGGTGCGCTTGAGCCCGGACACCGTCTCGACGGACGGAAAGCGGGCGACCAACATGTCGGGTTACTATTATCACGACGATCGTATTCTCGGGTTCAGCCACACTCGGTTAAGCGGCACTGGCGCTGTCGACGGGGGCAACTTCCTCGTGCTGCCCGGCCTTACTCCTGGAACTCCGCCATCAAATCGACAAGGGCTCAATCTGAAGTTGAACCATCGCGACGAAACTGCCTGGCCCGGCTACTATCGACACCGATTCCCCGAGAAAAACCTGATCGCGGAGTTGACCGCGACGCGCCGCGTCGGCGTTCACCGCTACACGTTCACCGGCGATGAGGCTCCCCGGCTCGCGATCCTTGTTTCCAGCGTGCTGGGAAAAGGTTCGACTCAAGAAAGCCAACTGCGCATTCACCCGGACAAGCAGGAACTTGAAGGCAGCGTCCGGACCTTCGGTACGTTCGCCAAACGCTACGGCGGACTCAAAACCTATTTCGTTGCCCGCTGCAATCGACGCTTTGCCAATTTCGGGACGTGGCAGGGAGAAACGTTCACCGAGCGATCCGACAGCGCTGCTGGCGACGACCTGGGTGCGGAACTCGTCTTCGAAACGGGCGAGAATCAAATTGTCGAGCTGAAACTCGCTATTTCGTATGTCAGCATCGACAACGCCCGCGCGAATCTCGACGCCGAAGCCGGCGATTTTGACTTCGATCAAATCCACGAGCGGGCCCGTGCAGAATGGGAAGAAAAGCTTGGCCGGATTCTGGTGACAGGCGGATCACCCCAGGAACAAACGATCTTCTACACCAGCCTCTATCATTCCTTGATCATGCCCACCGTGTTCAGTGACGTGAACGGGCAGTATTTCGGCTTCGACAATAAAGTCCACCAAGCGACGGGGTTCGACTTCTACACCGACATGTCGCTCTGGGACACGTTCCGCACGACGCATCCGCTGTTCACGCTGATCGCTCCGGCCCATCAAGCGCGATTTTCTGGTCTCGTTGGTCGAGATCGCCAAACAGGGCGGCTATCTGCCTCGCTGGCCTTCCGGGAACGGCTACTCGAATTCCATGTTCGGGACGCCTGCCGATTTCGTCGTCGCGGAATCTTATCTGGAAAGGAATCCGTGATTTCGATGTCGAGACCGCCTATGCGGCGATGAAGAAAACCGCTCTCGGCCCCACCGTGAATTCGCGATTCTCCGGCCGCGCCGGGGTCGAAGACTACAACAAATACGGTTATTGCCCGAACGACCTGATGGAGCAGTCGGTCGCGCGTACGCTGGAGTACTGTTATGCCGATGCCGCCATCGCCCGTCTCGCTGCAGCTTTGGGTCACGCGGACGACGCCCGACTCTTCGAACAGCATGCCGCCCGCTATCGCCAACTCTGGAATCCCGCCACGCAATATTTTCATCCCCGTGATTCGAACGGCGAATTTTCGAAAGACTTTCAGCCGTTGCTGCTCACTTACCTGGACTTTCAAAAGAAATTCACCCGGGCGTATGTCGAAGGGAGCGCGCTTCAATGGCGGTGGGCTGTCCCACAGGATCCCGAAGGATTGATCGGCCTGTTCAAGGACCGTGAATATTTTGTCACGGAATTGAATGAATTCTTCGCCAAGTCAGTCCCGCAGGTTGGCGTCGTCCCCAATGCCTATTACTGGCAGGGAAACCAACCCGACCTGTTCGCACCGTTTTTGTTCAATACGGCCGGCCGGCCGGACCTGACGCAGAAATGGGTTCGCTGGATTTTGGACAAGAAATACGGCGATCAGGCCAACGGACTCGACGGCAACGACGACGGCGGCACCCTCTCCGCCTGGTATGTTTTCGCAGCGCTGGGTTTCTATCCCGTTGCCGGCACTGATCGCTACGAACTTGCCAGCCCGCTATTCTCGCGGGCTGAAGTCAAGCTCGGTGAACATCGCCTGGTCATCCAAGCCGACAACAACTCCGCGAAGAACGTCGCGGTGCGACGCATTTTGTTGCACGGGCAGCCGCTCGAACGCCATTTCCTGAATCATGCGGACATCGCCCAGGGTGGGACTTTGCAGTTTGAAATGGGACCGCCGTTGCCGTGAAGCGCCGCGACTGCCACGGCATGATCATTCACTGACGCTGGACAGATTGAACCGAATTGATGGTTGCCTTAGTCTTCAGGCACCTCGTCAACACCCGATCGAACGTGGCGGCGAAGGCTTGTCGTTCTTTGGGCCCGTAAGCGCTCGGTCCTCCGGTGATTTCACCGGCTTCGCGCAACACGTCCATCAAATTGCGATGCGCCACGCGTTCGCCGATATTATTCGACGTCCATTCCGCGCCGCGGTGATCGATCACGGCCACCTGGCGGGCGACCAGGGCGGCCGCCAAGGGAAGATCCGCCGTGATCACGAGGTCGCCGACAGCCGTGCGCTCGAGGATATGATGGTCGGCGGCGTCCGGTCGTCCCGGGACGAGTTCAAACGTCACCAGGGGATGACCGGCAGGCACCCGCAACGGTTGATTGGCGACAAGCACGGTTTCCACCTGCAAACGAGTCGACGCTCGGAAGACGATGTCCTTGGCGTCTTTCGGAGCGGCGTCGGCATCGACCCAGATTTTCATGCGTGTCCTTTGCCCTCATTGTGACAGAGAAACCGGCGTGAGGCGAGCGGTCTTTGCGGACAGCGGTTCCCAACAGCCACGATTGACCACAAGAAGTGCGGCCGAGTGGCCGGTAGATGACTCACGGCGAAACGTGCGTCACGATTGAATGAAGGCGAGGAGATCGCTGTTGACCTGGTCTGTGTGGGTCGCCATGAGCCCGTGTGGCGCCCGAGGGTAAACCTTCAATGTTGACGACTTGACGAGTTTTGAAGACCGCAAGGCCGAAGCGCCAATCGGAACGACCTGATCGTCTTCGCCATGCAGAATGAGCGTGGGCATGTCGAATCGCTGAAGATCCTCGGTAAAATCCGTCTCCGAGAACGCCTTGATGCAGTCATATGCCGCCTTGACGCCGCACATCATCCCTTGTCGCCACCAGTTGTCGATGAGGCCTTCAGAGATCTTTGCGCCCGGGCGGTTGTAGCCATAGAACGGTCCGGCCGGAATGTCGCGGAAGAATTGTGCTCGATCGGCCAACAACGATGATCGAAAGCCATCGAACACTTCGATCGGCAACCCGCCGGGGTTGGCAGGCGTTTTGACCATCAGAGGAGGTACGGCGGCGATGAGCACGGCCTTGGCGATTCGGCCGCGGGCGCGACCGTGGCTGTGCTTGCCGATGTAACGCGCCACCTCGCCGCCGCCTGTCGAATGTCCGACGTGGACGGCGTCCTTGAGATCCAGGTGTTCGACGACGGCCAACAGATCATCGGCATACGTGTCCATGTCGTTGCCGTGCCAGGTCTGGCTTGATCGGCCGTGCCCCCGGCGGTCATGAGCGATGCAGCGATAACCGCGCGAGGCGAAGAACATCATTTGCGCGTCCCAGTCATCGGCGCTCAGCGGCCACCCATGGCTGAACACGATCGGTTGTCCCGATCCCCAGTCCTTGTAATAGATCTGCGCCCCGTCTGGAGTAGTAACCGTGCTCATCGTTTGATTCCTTATTGGTCAGTACGAACCGACAACATTGTAGTCTTGTGGTCGGAATTCCCAGTGATTAAATCTGTGCCGCCCCGCCATCGACAAACAGTTCCGCACCCGTCATGTAGCTGCTGTCATCGGACGCAAGGAAGACGACGGCTTTGGCGATCTCTTCCGGCGTTCCCGAGCGCTCCAGGGGCGCTTGCAGGGCCGCTTGCGCTTCGAACTCGCGAATCTGTTCGTCGTTCATCCCCAATTCACTTTTGTAAGCCGGAGTGACGACGGTCCCAGGGCTGACGACGTTCACGCGAATGTTTCTGCCTTTCAGGTCGACCGCCCAGGTCCGAGCGAACGACCGCAATGCCGCCTTCGTGGCCGCGTAAACGCTGAACCCCGGCAATCCTTTGATGGTGACCATGGAACCATTGATGACAATCGCGCCGCCCGCTGTCATCAGGGGCAGCGTCTTTTGCACGGTAAAGAGAGTGCCCTTCACGTTGATGCCGAAGTATTTGTCAAAATGTTCCTCGGTAATTTCGCCGAGCGGCACGAAGGCTCCGCCCCCCGCATTGGCGAACAGAATATCGAGTCTGCCGTGCCGTGCACCGATGGTCTCGTACAGACGATCTAGGTCGGAGAGTTTCGACACGTCGCCCGGTATCCCCAGGGCGCTCGCGCCCAGTTCATTCACTGCCGAGTCGAGTTCCGGCTGGCGTCGGCCCGTGACGACGACTTCGGCGCCTTCGGCAATGAACCGCTTGGCGGTTGCGAGTCCCAACCCCGAACTCCCGCCGGTGATGAGGGCGATTTTTCCTGCAAGTTTTCCCGTCATAGTTCAGTCTCCTTGTTCGATGCAGACGCTGCTACCGAGCCGGTCTTTCACCTCATGGTGTTCACTGTTTCCGTCGTCGTGAGCACCGCATTGGCGATGAAGCCGTAATTGACCAGCGCCGCTTTGTAGCCATCGCCGATTTCGGCGTGACGTGGAGCGGCTGTCGCGTCCTTCACCACGGCCACTTCAAACCCCTGTTCGACGAGTTCCCGGAGGTGGCTTTCGACGCACAGATTCGCCAGCATTCCGGCCAGAATGACTTTGCTGATCCCGCGCTTGCGGAGTTGCAGCACCAGGTCGTTCGTTTGCGGTCCCCACACTTTATGAGGACTGACGACGACCGTCTGGCCGTCTTCAATGAAAGGCTTGTACCGATCCAGCCAGTCTGCTCCGGATCCCAGGAAGCCCTCACGGCCGAGCGGATCAGGGCGAAAGAATTCCCGGCTGTCGAGCATCATGTGTTCGACGAGGCCGCCGAACTGCCATGCCTGATCGTGCGGGTACAGGTAATGAGGCGAAATGAAGACGCCGAAGTCTCGCGCCTTAGCCGCCTCGAAGAGTCGGGCCAGGTTCTCGACGGTCTTGTTTTCCTGGACACTGGCTCCGACCAGTTCCCACGAAATTCCCCGCTCACTGAGGACGTCGTTCTGCGGGTCAATGACCACCAAGGCCGTGTGACGCTGATAAAATTGCATGGCTCTGCTCCTGAGAAGAGTACGTTGACTTCATGACGGTTTTGACTTCAGACTTTTGACTTCGGATTCCAATTCGACAATTCGCTGCTGCAGACGTTCGATCGCGGGAGCGATCTGGCGTTGGGAAAAGCGCTGGTGAATGTGCTGCTGGCAGTTCACGTCCCAGGCCTCGACGCGAAACAGGATCGCCCGCTCGACTTTGCCGGGATAGGCAGGGTCGCCCAGTTGTTTCAGCAAGTCAGGATCGTTCTCGACAACTCGCGAAGTGCCCCAGAGCTTGATGCGTTGTTGATTGGCATAATCCATCAGAAAAATGAACGTTCTGGGATTCTCGGACAGGTTCCCAAGCGTGATGTATTGTCGGTTGCCGCCAAAATCGGCGAACCCCAGGGTGTGCTCGTCAAGCACCTTCAAAAACCCGGCGGAACCGCCGCGATACTGGATGTAGGGCTGACCCTCGGCGTTCGCGGTGCCGAGGTAAAACATATCCAGGTCGGACAGGAACTCCGCTAGTTCCGGCGTCACGGTCGTCTGCCAGCCGCGGGTGCGTTCCATTCGCGAATAACTGGTCCGCGAGCCCTTCTGCTCTTGAATCATCTTGACCGCCGGCGTAAAGGCGATGTTGCTCGGATAATTTCGCTGGTTCGTGCCTGTCATCGCGGACATGGTGGACTGCTTTCGCGACAGAGTTCTCAAGGAAGGAAGTTCCCCGACAGAACCGGGGAACTTCCCCTAAGCCAAATTACTTGCTGGTCACATGCTTGCCGAGGAAGTCCCGCATCAGCTTCGCGATCTCGTCGCCATTCGATTCCAAGGCGAAGTGGCCGGCGTCGAGCAGGTGAAATTCCAGCGTCTTCAAATCCCGCTTGTACGGCTCGGCCCCTTCGGCGGGGAAGATCTGGTCGTTCTTGCCCCATGCGATCAACATCGGCGGTTGATGTTTACGGAAGTACTCCTGCCACTGCGGATACAGCGGCGGATTGCTCCCGTAACTGAGGAACAGGTCGAGTTGAATTTCGTCGTTCCCGGGTCGATCGAGCAGAAACTGGTCGTGGGCCGCGCCATCCGGGCTGACGAGTTCCAGATTCTTGACACCGGTCGTATATTGCCATTTCGTGGCGTCATAAGTGAGCAGGTTCCGAATCGCGTTGCGTTTTTCCTGGCTCTTCGGCTCCTTCCAGTACGCTTTGATCGGCTTCCAGAACTCGTTGTCGAGGCCTTCGTCGTAGGCGTTGCCGTTTTGCACCACGATGGCCGTAATTCGCTCCGGATGACGCCAGGGTCGGTAGCCGACGGGAAGCCGCCGTAGTCCTGGACATACAGGGCATACTTCGTCAGACCGACCTTCCCCGTGAATTCGTCGATGACCTTAGCCAGATTGTCGAACGTGTAGGCGAACTGATCATGTGCAGGCATCGAACTATGCCCATAGCCGGGATAATCCGGGGCGACCACGCGATATTTGTCGCCCAGCGCGGGAATCAGGTTGCGAAACATTTGCGAACTGGTCGGAAAACCATGCAGCAGCAAAATCGCGGGAGCGTCTTTGGGGCCCGCTTCTCGATAGAAGATGTCCAGTAGCCCACCTTGACGGTTTTATGATGCACCGTCGCGAGGGATTGCGCTAGGGCTGTTAGGGGCGAACCAATGGCCAAGGCAGCCAGCGTCAGCAGCGCGGGAACTAACGTCCCAGTGGTCCAGCGGGTCATGCTCATTCTCCAGACAAGGGGGAAAGGGTCAGTTGCAACAGTTATTGAACTTCGGGAATGCCGGGTGGTCCGTGGGCCGGGCTCCGGGAGCAGGCCAGAAAAACTTGCGTTCCGTTTCGAGGATCGCCACGTCGTTGATGCTGGCTTCCCGGCGGCGCATCAACCCCTGCTCGTCGAACTCCCATAGTTCGTTGCCGTAGCTGCGATACCAGCGGCCGCCGGCGTCATGCCATTCGTATTGAAATCGCACGGCGATCCGGTCGTCGGTGAAAGCCCACAACTCCTTCACCAGTCGATAGTCGAGTTCGCGCTCCCATTTGCCGGCGAGGAACCGGCGAATCGCCTCGCGGCCAGTCACGAATTCGCCCCGATTCCGCCACACGGAATTCTCGCTGTAAGCGAGAGAGACACGTTTCGGATCACGGGAGTTCCAGGCGTCTTCGGCTAGCCGGACTTTTCGTAATGCCGTGACCAAGGTGAACGGCGGAGCAATCGTCGTTTGATTCTGAGAAGCGGGGTTCATCGACATGATATCTTTCTGTTGAGGTCGGTTGAAAACTGTGTGGCACCGTTCGCGCGCGAAACCTCACTGGAGATGGAACCCGACTTGCGCAAGTAAGCCTTGGCGGAGTCCGCCATCGTGACCAACGCCGCCCCCAGCATGATGGCGTCTTTCACTACTAAGCGTCCGGCCGGACAGCAGCGGGAAACCATGTTCAGGACTCCCAAGGCGGGCACCCAGCATTCCGGCGTCGTCACCAGGAACGACAGTGTGACAAAGGACATTGCAAAGACCAGGAAGCTCCCCAGCGCCGAAACTTGCGGCAACCACGGATGGAGCGCGATCATCAACCCGAAAATCACGATGACCGAACCAAGCCCATACGCAAAAACGTACGTACCATTCCGTTCGTGCCACGCACGATTGGCGGGCACCAATTCCCCTTCGCGGTTCATGTGTTGCCGATATTCCTCGGCCGGCTGTTGATAGAAAAAACTCATCAAGGGGCTGTTCGCCACGAAGGGCACAATCCCTTCATCCTCGTAACGATAGGCCTTGAGGCTCCCGATCCACACCAGCACCACCACTAGACCGACACGGGTGAGAGCGACGCCAAGACGGTTTGATTCTGCTGCAAGTTCGAAAAGAGATTGAACGCGTGTCATTGAATCTGCCTTAATTCCGATTGGTTTCACCAAGTCGATGTACGAGACAATCACATTTTGCGTGCCGTTTTGAAGAAATGTTCGTAAGTGCTTAAAAATTAATAGGTTGAGTTTTTTAACGACTGTTGACAGTGAGTAACGAAAAATCGTGAATTCACGAATAGTCGTGCTTTTGTTACGAAAACTCGTAAAATCGTTCTGCAATGAGCAGCTCTCTCCCGTCCTTGCTGACCGATCCCAACCGATTGTTGCTGGACCTCGCCCAGCAGCGGACGGTCCCCGCATTGCTTGAACTGATCGTGTCGCGCCTGAGTGAAACCGGTCGAATCGCCTTGGTCCGCATCTGGCTGACTCAACCGACCTCTGGTTGTTCCGATTGCCCCAGTGCCGAGGTCTGCCAGGCTCAAACGCAATGTTTGCACCTCGTGGCCAGCGGGGGGCGGTCACTTGGAACACCGGTCGTGGAATGGACCGGCATCCATGGAGACTTCCGCCGCATCCAATTGGGGGCCCGCAAAGTCGGACGGATCGCGCTCAGCGGGCGTCCCCTGGAAGAACCTGAGTTGACCGAACCGTTGCCGGATTGGATCGCCCGGCCGGAATGGATTCGCGCGGAAGGGATCCGTGGTTTTTCCGGCCAACCGATGATTCACCAAGGAGCGGTGCTCGGTGTGCTGGCGGCATTCGCGCGCCACCCGATCACGAATGAGGACATGAACTGGTTGCGCATGATTGCCGATCACGCCGCCGCCGCGATCGCGACCGCGCGCGCCTTCGCCGAGATCGATGACCTGCGGAAGCGATTAGAACTCGAAAACGAGTATCTGCGAAAGGAAGTGATTGACAATGCGGCGTTTGGCGAGCTGATCGGGCAGAGCGCGGCACTGGAAGCGGTCGCCCGGCAGATCGATCTGGTCGCACCGACGGATTCCGCCGTTCTGATCCTCGGCGAAAGCGGCACGGGCAAAGAACTGGTGGCTCGTGAAATCCATCGCCGCAGCCAACGCTCGTCTCGGCCGCTCATCAAAGTCAATTGCGCAGCCGTTCCTCGAGATCTCTACGAGAGTGAATTTTTCGGCCATGCGAAGGGAGCGTTCACAGGCGCACTGCGGGATCGAGTCGGTCGATTTGAATTGGCGGAAGGAGGCACCCTGTTCCTGGATGAAGTCGGAGAAATTCCGCTGGAGTTGCAGGCCAAGCTGCTGCGAGTGATCCAGGAAGGCGAGTTGGAGCGCGTCGGGGAAGAACGGACTCGCCGAGTCAACGTGCGGCTGGTCGCAGCCACCAACCGGGATTTGCGACGCGAAGCGGAAGCCGGCCGATTCCGGCAGGACCTGTTCTATCGGCTCAGCGTGTTCCCGATTGAGATACCGGCTTTACGAAAAAGGAAAGACGATATTCCGCTGCTGACCGAACATTTTCTCCAGATTTCGTCGCGGAAGCTTGGTCGCCCGATGCCGTCCTTGACGTTGGCGGCCGTGCAACGTCTCCAGCAATATGATTGGCCAGGGAATGTGCGCGAACTTCAGCACGTCATCGAGCGGGCCGCGATCACGTCGACAACCGGGAGACTGAACTTTGAGCTGCCTCTTCCGGCTCCTTCTGCGAAGGAGCCGCAGAAGATCGTACACGATTTGATCGTACAAACGGACGCCCAGATCCGGCAGATTGAAGCCGACAATCTCCGTGCCGCACTCCGGGCGACCAACGGAAAAATTTCCGGACCGGGCGGCGCCGCCGAACTGCTGGGGCTGAAACCGACGACCCTCACGTCGAGGATCAAGTCGTTGGGGATTACGTTGCCGGCCCACCACGGTCAGGACGCAGCCTCATCTTAGTCGATGTTGTTCCGTGCATGTTCGGCAGGTTGTCGCCGCGGCTTTCGGATGTCTGGCGATCGGGATATCGCCCCCCGCCGGTGAAATTCAAATCATCTCGCCTCAGCGTGAGGCGTCCGCCAGCGCTTCCAGCTGTTCCCAGCGTGCATAGGCTTCAGCGAGCTGATGATGCAGCCCTTCGAGTTTTTTTGTGGTGGAGGCAATGGTCGGACCGGGCTGCTGGTAAAACTCGGGAGACGCCATCTGCCGGTGCAATTCCTCTTGCTCGGCCTCCCAGGCGGCGATCTGATCCGGCAGCCCTGCCAATTCCCGCTGTTCTTGAAACGTCAGTGATCTCGGGCGCGATTTTGCCGGGCGCGACGCGCTTTTCAGAATCGCGGATGCCGTTTTGCGTTCTGTTTCCGCTGTCCGTTGAGCCGCTTCGGTCTGGTTGATCCACTCGTCATAATCGCCCGCGTATTCCTTGACGAGACCGTCTTCTTCAAAGACCAGGGTTTGCGTCACGACGTTGTTCAGGAACGCACGGTCATGGCTGACCAGCAGCACCGTGCCGGAATATTCCACCAGCAGGTTCTCCAGCAATTCCAACGTTTCGGCATCCAGGTCGTTCGTCGGTTCATCCAACACCAGCAGGTTCGATGGCGTCGAAAACAACCGCGCCAGCAACAATCGATTCCGCTCTCCTCCCGACAGAAATCGAACGAGCGTTTTGGCTCGTTCCGGCGTGAACAAGAAATCTTCCAGATAACCGATGATGTGTCGACGACGGCCGTTGATCACCAGCATTTCTTGTCCCTGGGCGACGTTGTCCATCACCGATGCGTCGTCGTCCAGCTGTGCGCGCAGTTGATCGAAATAGCGGATGCAGAGGTTCGTTCCTTGCCGGATCGTGCCGGCCGTCGGTTGGAGCTCACCCAGCAGGAGCCGCAGCAGCGTCGTTTTCCCACAGCCATTGGGGCCGATGATGCCCACCTTGTCATTGCGAAACACGGAGGTCGACAGATCGCGGATGATCGTCCGCCCTTCTCGTTCGTAACTCAGGTGCTGCGTGTGGGCCACGAGCGCGCCGGAACGGACTGCGTCTTCCGGCAGCTCCACTTTGACGGTGCCGATTTTTTCTCTTCGCGCCTGACGCTCCCGGCGCAGCTGCATGAGCGCCTTGACTCTGCCTTCATTTCGCGTGCGGCGCGCTTTGACACCCTGCCGGATCCATGCCTCCTCCTGGGCCAGTTTCTTGTCAAACAGCGCCTGCTGCTGTTCTTCGGCCGCCAACGCCGCCTCTTTCCGCTCGAGAAACGTGCGATAGTCGCAGGTCCAGTCGAACAGCCGCCCCCGGTCGACTTCCACGATCCGCGTCGCCAGCCGCTTCAAGAAGATGCGGTCGTGCGTGACAAAAATCAGCGTGCCGGCAAAGCGTTCCAGGAACTCCTCCAACCAGCGGATGGCGACTAAATCGAGATGGTTCGTGGGTTCGTCGAGCAATAGGACATCGGGATCGATGACCAGCGATTTCGCCAGCAGCACACGCCGTTTCTTGCCGGCGGATAACTGATCAAACGCCGCCCAGGGGTCCAACTCCATGCGTTGCAGCACCTGCTCGATCTGGTGCTCCCATTCCCAGGCGCGCTCGGGATCCAAAGACTGGGCCAGACGCTCCAACGCGGCGCGGTCGGCGGCGGACAGTTCGTCTCCCCGGCGATGAAGGCGAAAATGAGCGGCAATCCCCGCCCCGGATGTTCCCAATCCTTCCGCCGCGATTTCGAAAACCGTGCCCCGGGTTTCCGACGGAACTTCCTGAATCTGGCGGGCGATCTTCAAACCGGGAGGTCGGTCAATCGTGCCGGAATCGGGGGTGAGTTCGCCCGCCATGAGGCGCATCAACGTCGATTTGCCCGCCCCGTTGCGGCCGACCAGACTGACCCGTTCGCCGCGCTCGATCTCCAGGGTTGCCTGCTCAATCAGCGGCCGTCCCCCGAAACTGAAATAGACGTCGCGCAGACTCAATACCGCCATCAATCAGCAATCATCAGAAAGTTTCGTGATTCGATTCGTCCGGTAGTCTAACATCCAAATCCGATCGAAAGGTATCTTGCGACAGGAGTTTTCGCCGCGTTCATTGTGAACTGACGACGCGACGAACAAGATGGCTGTTGCTCTGAGCCGGAAAGGAGCCTCTTCCAGGTCAGTCAACGCATGCCGAGAACTTTAGCGCCACACCGTTGTCCGGGATGTGAGATTGTGAAATCACTCTGTTTCTGCGCCCAGATTCCGCAGATTGAGTTACGGACGCGGGTGATCATCCTGATGCACACTTCCGAGGAGGTGCTGCCTAGCAACACCGCGCGGCTGGTCGCCAGGTCGCTGACCAACAGCGAAATTCGGATCAACGGCAGAAAGGGCGACCGATTGTCGACGCTCGGGTTGATTGAAGATTCCCGGCAATCGCTGCTGCTTTACCCCAGTGCTGAAGCAACGGAACTGAGTCCTGAATTTGTTTCCACGCTGACCAGGCCGGTGAACCTCATCGTGCCTGATGGGAAATGGCGGCAGACGCAGAAATTCGCGCGGCGTGAATCCGCGCTGGCAGGCATTCCACAAGTGAGGGTGCCGATTGGCGAACCGTCACGATACCGCTTAAGAACACAGCCGAATCCCAAGAGCCTTTGCACTTTGGAAGCGATCGCCCGCGCTGTGGGAATTCTGGAATCCCCTGCGGCTCAGGAGCAGCTGGAAACCGTGTTGTCCGTCAAGGTCGCAAGAACCATGCAATCCCGAGGCATCCGTCCCGGGCAGACATGAACGGAAACGAGTTCGCCTTGGGGACCGAAGACGCAAAGGCGGAATTCTCACGAAAGCTCCTCAAGATCACCGGCTTCTTCCCCCGGTTGGGAGCCTTGGTCGCCGGATTCCTCGTCCAGTTCTTCCTCCAGTTCTTCATAGCAGTCGAACAACCGCCGACCGATCTGGACCGGCACGCCCAGCTTCGCAGGATCCTCGGCTCCGGAGGAGATCTCGATCAAGGCCGACAAAAGCTTCCGTTCGTCGGCATCCGACATGTTTTCGCCATCTAGATATTTTTCATGGTAGTCCATCCAGACCAGCATGATCACGATCCAGCCGGCGACGGCTTGTTCCGGATTGGCCTCTTGCAGGAAACCGTTTTTAAACTGTTCCAGCGATTCACTGAAATAGGGCCCCAACACGTCATGGATGGACTCAATCTGTTCCACCAGTTCGACGGATAGCGATTCGTGACGAATCGGTCCCGATGGATTTTGGTTGGCATCTAGGAATTCAGGAGCGGGCATGTTTAATCTCTTCGAAACTTGGTTTTCGTGCAGCTCCATATTACCCAGAGATGAACCGCTTTTAACTCTTGCACGTATCGCTTTTCTCCGCTGCTGTGATTCGGCCAGCGACTTCTCGAGAGCGTGACTGAACTTCATCGTGGGATCGCGTCGGTCGAGGTGGTGAAGAATTCCCGGCATCTGTTGCCGTTGGCTGAAAGTGAGTTGACGGAATATAACTGGCTTCGTGAGGCAACACCCAACGCCGCGGAATTCCGTCGGCGACGGGTTTATCAAGAGGGTATCAAACGAGGAAGTTGCGATGAAGAACGTCTTCTGTCGGGCCAGTGCCATCCTGATGGCTTCCGCCTGGATCTCGTTGTTGTCCGCAAATTCTTCCGCCTGCACGGGCATCACGATCAAACCGAAAGATGGTTCGGTCGTGTTTGCCCGGACACTCGAATTTGCCGCAGATCTCAAGTCGAACGTCATCGTCGTTCCCAGAGGCCGGGAATCCGTCGGGACGGCGCCGGGCAATCAGCCGGGCCTGCGCTGGAAGAACAAATACGCGGCCGTGGGTGCGAACGCATTCGGACTGCCGGTCATCATCGACGGATTGAACGACCAAGGATTGCACGTCGGGCTGTTTTATTTTCCCGGATTTGCGAAGTATCAGCAGGTGACCGCCCAAGACAGTGGGAAAGCGTTGGCCCCCTGGGAACTGGGCTCCTACTTGCTTGGCACCTGTCGAGACATCAACGAAGCGACGGCTGCGGCGAAGGGGGTGTTGGTCGGCGAAGTGGTGCAGCCGGACATGGGCATCGTCCCGCCCGCTCATTACATCGTGACCGACGCGGGCGGCAACAGCGTGGTTCTGGAATATGTCGAAGGCAAACTGCTGATTCACGCCAATCCGTTCGGGGTGATGTCCAATGCGCCGACGTTTGATTGGCACATGACGAACCTGGGCAACTACGTCACGCTCTCCAAAAAGAACGTCGAGAGAGTTGATCTGGCCGGGAACGAGATCAAAGGCCTCGGGCAGGGAAGCGGCATGCTCGGGTTGCCCGGCGATTTCACGCCGCCGTCCCGATTTGTTCGCGCTGTCGCTTATTCCAAGACGGCCTTGCCAGTGACGACGGCGAAAGAAGGCGTCCTGCAAGCCTTTCATATTCTGAATCAGTTCGATATCCCCAAAGGAGCCGCTCAAGGAGTCGAACACGGCCAGGAGGTTTATGATTACACGCTGTGGACGAGTGCCGCCGACTTGAAAAATCTCCGATATTATTTCCGCACGTACGACAACAGCCGAATCCGGATGGTGGACATGAAAACCCTGGACCTCGATGCCAAAGCAATCGGCACGATCTTGATGCGCGGCGACGAAGACATCGAAGACGTGTCGGCACAGGTCAAGTAACTCAAGATCAGCCAGGCCGGGAAGGCGTTTCCGCCGATCGGTCACGGCTCAGGTTGAGCACGATTCCCAGCGACAGCAGGCAGACCACCAGGTTGCTGCCGCCGGCGCTGATCAGCGGATGGGAGATGCCTTTCGGAGGTACCAAGGCGGTAACCACTGCGACGTTGAGCATCGCTTGCAACGTCAGCATCGTCAGTAACGAAAAACCAGTCAGAAATTCGAAACCACGATTGTCGAGCGACGACAGCAGTCGCAACCCGGTGAGGTAAAAAGCGCACCAGAGAATCACCAGCCCCAACGTGCCGACCATGCCGAGTTCCTCGCCGATCACAGCGAAGATGAAATCGGTGTTCGCCTCGGGGAGAAAACTGAGCTTCTGCCAGCCCTTGCCCAGTCCGACTCCAAAAAAACCTCCAGAACCGAAAGTCACCAGCGATTGCTTGATCTGATAGGGGGCGGCGTCCCAGCTGCTCCAGGTCTCCAGGAAACCGGTGATGCGTCGCTGCTGATACGGCTTCATGGCCAGGCAGCTGAATAATGCAGGTACGGAGACGGCCATTCCCAGCAGAAAATTTCGCAACGGCCAGCCGGCAACAAAGAGAATCAGCAAGGTTTCCCCGGCCAAGAATACGGCGGTTCCCAGGTCGGGTTGAAGTAACACCAAAGGCAGAACGATCGCCGTGGGGAGCAAGAGCGGCACCGTTCCCGACCACCAACCGCTGATTTTTGGCCCTGCCGCGATGATGGCCCGACAGGTCATCAAGGGCACCGCGATCTTCGCCAATTCAGACGGTTGCAGCGAAAAACCGCCGTAGCGCAGCCAGCGCTGCGCCCCTTTCACGCGCGTCCCCACACCGGGGACCAGGACGACGATGAGAAGAATCACCGTCATCACGAAGAACAGGGGGGCGATCCGCTTCCAGAAGTCGGGCGGAGCGACAGCCGCCACGCAGGCCGCCAAGAGTCCCACGGAAAGAAAGATCAAATGGCGCGACAAATAGATGTCATCAAAATCGGTGGGGCGCGACGTCACGCTGGCGCTATGGACCATCAGCAGGCCCAACCCCAGCAAAACGCAACCCTGGCGAGTGAATAACTTTCGGAGAAAGTCCATACCGACAATATCTCTAGAAACTGAAGCATTTCGCCCGCATTCGGCCAGCATCGTCGCGAAGCGGTATGAACGTGAGAAAATCGGGGGTTTTAGACCAAAACTCTCGGATTGGCTCCGGGACCCGGAAATGAGAGGATCGGCTGCAATCGTTGTTTCAAGCGTAACCCGACGTGAATATCCGCCTAATTCCCGTCATGCCAAATGTTCAGGCATCCGGTGCCGGATTTTCGTCCGGTTGGAGCACGGAGCATTCGCAAAACTCACTGCTGGCCTCGTCGTAAACCGATAGATAGAAAGAGTTCCGGAGGTTTTTTCATCTTTTTGGTCGACTTTGCGGAATATGAATTGCAGTACAGTGAAAAACCAGTCATCCTGGATTCCCGGGAGTGATCTTTTCCATTCCCAATCTTTTATGCCGGGACGGTCGCCGGCCCTCGTTCCTGACCGTGGTGTCGACATGTCTTTTTACTTTTTCTTGGAGTGTGGCGCATGCAAGCAGTACCTGCACTGGAGGTGTACCAACCCGGAGAGCTGACGGTGATCGGCTTCGGGGGACGGGAAATCCTCGATGATCTCAACCTGGCGGAATGTCGCGACGACCTGCTCGAATTGATCCGCGAACACGATTGTCATGTGTTGGCGTTCGATTTGACGGGCGTGAAGCTGATCCCTAGCGGTTTGCTGGGATTACTCGCTTCGATTCGCCGGCTCGACGTGGAGGTTCACCTCTACAACGTGTCCGACGACATTCGCGAAGTCCTGGAGATCACCAAACTGGACCAGGTTTTAGAGTTGCACGAAGTGGAACTCTGATGTTCACGAATGACTGATCAATCACAAGCCCCTGGGAGTTCGCTCCCGGGGGCTTGTTGTTTTATGATGCCGTCCGTCGCGAGTTTTGAAAGAGGTTCCAAGATGACGCGTCGCTGGCGGTGGATCGTGATGGCATGGATGGGAGCGTCCTCCTGGACCATTGCGGAGGAACATTTGCCGTCGCTTCCGGTGCAAGTCACTGCATCCGGAGTGCGCTACGGGATCTGGCCGGAAAAGCCGATGCAGCCCGCGCCGACCCTGTTCATTTTTTCGGGAGCGCTGGAAGACACGTTGAAGAGCGAGTACTTCCGGCAGGCGGGGAATGTCTTAGCCAAACAAGGCTATCTGTGCGTCTCGATCGATTTGCCGTGCCACGGCCAGGATGTTCGCGCCGAGGAACCGGACGGCCTGGCGGGGTGGCGTCATCGTCTGGAACAGGGCGACGACTTCGTGGCTCATGCTACCAGCCGGTTTCGACAGGTGCTCGATGAATTGATCGCCTTGAAACTGGCCGATCCCGACCGTATCGCCGCCTGCGGTACGTCGCGCGGCGGATACATGGCGGTGCAGTTTGCGGCCGCTGATCCGCGGATCAAGTGCGTGGCGGCCTTTGCGCCGGTGACGGAACTGACCGCGCTGCGGGAGTTTTCCAAATTCCCTCAGCAGGAACGGACGAATTCGTTATCCCTGAAATCACGGGCCGGCCAATTGGCCGGACGCGCCGTGTGGGTGATCATCGGCGACCGTGATGATCGAGTCAGCACCGAGGAAGCGATTGCCTTCTGCCGAGCCGTCACGGCGGAATCGCTGGAACGCAAACGTCCGGCGCTGGTGGATCTGCACGTCGTTTCGGAGCCCAAAGGCCACACGACGCCGTCGGGGGCCGCAGAACTCGCGGCGGCCTGGATCGACCGGCAATTGTCGCCCATGCCGTAATTCCGCGCCTGCCGATTCAGCGCAGGGCTTCGAGCGCGGTCAGACGCATCGCCGAGAGGGAGGGAATCAAACCTCCCAAAAAACCCATGGCCAAGGCCAGGAGCATCCCGGACGATAAGACGGCCAAGTCGACGGTTAATCGCAACACGACGAACTTCCCGCCCCCTTGCCCGCTGCTGACGACGCTGGTGGCGGAATAACCGTCGGCCAGCCAGCCCAGCAGGCAGCCCAAGATCCCGCCGATCAGCGCCAGGACAAGCGATTCCAACAAAAAGCTGACCAGAATCTGCCAGCGTTTGTATCCGAGCAATCGCAGCACGCCGATGTCCTTGGTGCGCTGGCTGATGGCGGCGAACATCGTGTTCATCACGCCAAAGACGCCGCCGATCGCCGTGAACGACGCCACGATGATGATTGCGACCAGGAATTGCACATTGGTCTGCGACAGCGATTCGAAATACTTAGTTTCCACGATCGCCGCCAGTTTCGCCTTGGTGTAGTCCTTGATGAAATACTCCCGCAATTTCTCGGCCGCATCGGCATTCGCGGTTCGTGCGACGAGCGAACTGTAGTTTTCCTTGCCGAACATCGGGCCGATCAGCGACTGCTTGGCCCAGACCTCGGAATCATAGGAGGATCCGGTTGACTGAAAGACGCCGGCGACCATCCATTCGCGATTGTCGAGGCGAAACGTATCGCCGACGTCCAAGCGATCCTGATTCCGTGCCTTGGCGATGGCTTCCGGCCAACGGTCGCGCCCCAACTCGCGGGCAATGCCGGCCCCTAACAGGACTTGGACGGCAGGCAGCGCATCGGGCGCGGCGCCAGGAACCACGCCGACGCCGGCGGAGGAGAACCAATCGCCGCCGGCTTCCAACTCCAGGCCATGCACGGTGGCGCTCATCACCGGATCATCGATGCCGCGAACCTGCAAAAATCGGCGTTTCTGGCGCCCGGGGGGCGGATTCTCGATGGGCTGATTGACGACGATGTACGTTTCCCGGCTGACCATCGGCCGGCCGTTGAGCACGCGGATGCGGGGTTGGTTCTCGATGTCGCCGATGTCGGCCATCGCCAGGCTGCTGAATTGTTCGTCCGTTGCGCCGTCGGCCAGGATGATCACGTTCCCCGGCTGGCCGCTGCTTTGCGTCAACCGGTACATGCCGTTGACGAACGCCAGCATGACGACGAGCAACCCGACGACAAGCACGAACGCCCCCGCGGTCATTCCCGCCGTCACCCACCGGATGATCAAGTTGTAAATGTTGTAACTGAGCGGGACCTTGGAAATCGTCGCCAGGAATCCGATTAGGACGAGGAACCCCAGGAGGATTTCCGGCCGATGTGCCCACAGTGTCTGAAACAAATTATTGAGTATTTCGAGCATTTTTATGAGACGAATCGTTAGGCGACATTCGAAAAGACGTCCGCGACCTTAACCATGCGAGCCGACCAGGCGGGCCAGATGCTGCCGAGGAACGCCGTGCCGGCACCAATGGCCGCTCCCCACCACCAGGCGGAATTCGAGATCAGAAACACCGGGAAAAATGCGATCGGAAATTTCAGTCCGCCGAACACGAAATTCACCAATAAATAGGTCGCTCCCGCGCTGAAGAGCCCGGACAACGTGCCGATCAGCAGCGCCTCGCACAACACCAGGCTCAAGATCTGCCACGGGCGGAACCCGAGCACTTTCAGCACGGCGAATTCCAACCGACGTTCGCGCACGCTGATGCTGATGGAATTGGAAATCACCAGCGACAACGTGAAGAGAATCGCCGGCGACAACAGCCACCGCATGCCCCAGATGAGATCGCGATACGCTTCCAGAAACGTGCCGATGCCCGACGACGCTGTCTCGATTTTCACCGCGACCGGCGACTGATAGGCGGGGTTGGTCATGATCTGGTCGGCCACCTGTTGAAACGTCGGCTGATCGGCCATCCGCAGCCAGACCAGGTTCAATGATTTATTCGCCATCGGATGCGCCTGGCCGGCGTGGCTTTGTGGATAGGCATCAATGGCATTCATCAAGTAATCAATGTTCATAATCGAGATCTGGTCATTGCGACCTTCGGGCAGGACATCGAGAATTTCAAACTCCAAATCAATTTCTTTGTAATTCAGGCCATAGATCTTCAGTCGATCTCCTACCTGCCTACCAAGCGATTTCAGTCGTTCCTTGCCGATAATGAGTCCATCACGCCTTGCCTCCAACAGCTGAACTCCCTTTTCCAGATGCTCGCGCTCTGCTCCTTCAAGGTCTTCGAATCCGTCCATCATTGTGAGCGCGCTTCTCGGCTTCATGGCGAATGCGAACATGAAAGTCTCGTTGGACCGCTTCGACGAATCCGGGTCAGTCGCTCCGACAAAGAAACTCCAGGTCATGGCGTTGTTCGGCGCCACGCGAATATCGCCCGGACGATGCGGTGCACCTTCCGAGAGGCCGGACGCATAGGCGAAAGGCATCTGGCTGGGAATCTGCCAGCGTTCCGTGATGATCGCCTTGAGGTTGGCTGCCTTTTCCGTGGTGACGTTCGACAGGAACGTCAGAATCGACAGCACGCAGACGACCACCAGCACCATCACCATGGTGGCCAGTGACGTGAAGATCGTGCGCGCCACGTTGCGACGAAGATTGTCAAAGGCCAGTAACAGGAACCGCATGGGAAATTTTCGAGGTTAAGGACGCTTCGCGGAAGCGAGTTTTCGTTTCTTGAACGACGAATCGAGCGTCGTTACACGGAAGTCGGCGCAGGGCCCGCCACCAGCAGGCCTTTTTGCAATTCGATGATTCGGTCCGCGCGATCCGCCGCGCGTTCATCGTGCGTCACCATGATGATCGTCTTGCCCAGCGAGGATTTCAGTTCACAAAGGAGATCCAGGATCTCGTTGGCGGATTTCGCATCGAGGGCCCCGGTCGGTTCGTCCGCGACAAGCAGCGCCGGATCGGTGACGATGGCCCGGGCGATGCCGACGCGTTGCTGCTGGCCGCCGGAGAGTTGCCCCGGCCGATGGTCGAGCCGGTCGGACAATCCGACGATGTCCAGGGCGGTCAGGACTTGTTGTTTGCGCTGGGCTGCATTCAAGGGCAGCAGCAACAGCGGCAGTTCCACATTTCGATAAGCGCTAAGGACGGGCAGCAGGTGATAAAACTGGAAGACGAAGCCGATATTGCGGGTTCGCCAATTGGCCAGTTGATTTTCCGTCATGTGAGAAATGCAGTCGTCCTCGACCCAGACCTCGCCTTCGGTCGGTTGGTCGAGACCCGCGATGAGATTGAGCAGCGTCGTCTTGCCCGACCCGCTGGGGCCCTTCAGGCCGACGAATTCGCCTCGATCGACGGACAGGGACAAGCCATTGAGCACGTCGATGACTTCCGTGCCGCGACGAAACGATTTATGAACTCCCTCCACGCGTACGGCGGGGGTTCCCGGTGATCCATTCGACATCCATAAATCCTTTGAATTGACTCAGTCTTCGAGTCTGTCGAAATTGCATCATAAGGCCGGTCGACCTGTCTGACTATGGAATCGATGAGGTTTCAAGAATTGTGCGCCAACGTCGACAATCAAAACGACGTATCACTGGCGGCTCAGGGGGCGAATTGTCAAGATGCGTGGCCTGTTGGTCGTCCCCGCCGCCCGTCAAGGCGTGAGTTGAGGCAGTTTCGAACGGTTTTGTATCAGCATGTCGCTCGAACTTCGCAATGTGAAAAAGAGCTACCGCGACCCGAGCGGCGCGCGGCTCAATGTGCTGAATGTCACCGAGTTTCAACTCGCGACGGGCGAACAAGTCGCGCTGGTCGGTTCGAGCGGCGGGGGAAAAACCACGCTGCTGAACGTCATCGCCGGCATTACCTCGGCCGATTCCGGATCCATCAAGATCGGCGGCATCGAAACCTTCGGCCGGCATGAACGCTGGCGGGATCGTTTCCGGGCGGAACGGATTGGCTATGTTTTTCAAACCTTTCATTTATTGCCCGCGTTCACTGCATTGGAAAACGTGCTGTTGGGCATGAGCTTTGGCGGCAAACGAGCCGACCGCTCGCAGGCGAAGCGATTGCTGGAACGGGTCGGACTCGGCCACCGGCTGTCGCATCGGCCGGTCCAATTGTCCGTGGGGGAACAGCAACGCGTCTCCGTGGCGCGGGCCTTGGCAAACACGCCGCAGCTGCTTTTGGCCGATGAACCCACGGCCAACGTTGATCCGGCGAATCAGCAAAACATTCTCGATCTGCTGCGGGCATCGTGCCGGGAACACAACGTGTCGCTGTTGCTGGTCACGCATGCGCCGGAAGTGGCGAAGCAATTCGACCGCGTGGAGAAACTGGCGGATTTCAATCGGCCGGAGGCCGCGGCATGAACCTTGTCACCATCGCCTACAAAAGCCTGCGGCAACGGTCGCTGGCCTCGATTCTGACCTCGTTGAGCGTCGCGCTCGGCGTGATGTTGATGGTCGCCGTCCTGGTGATTTACGGGATTGTGTCCAATATTTTCGGACAGAATTCCGTCGGTTACGATCTGATCGTCGGTCCGAAAGGAAGCGAACTTCAATTGGTGCTCAGCACCATTTATCGAGTGAGTCCGCCAATTGAGAATCTGCCCTATCGTTTTTACCGGGAGTTCAAAGAGCGAAAAGGGATCGAGGCCGCCATTCCCGTCGCGTTGGGCGATACGACAGAGAAAGGGAATTTTCCCATCTGCGGCACGACGCCTGATTACTTCAAATACGAGTATGCGCCGCGGCGCGAGTTCAGCGTGCGGGGTGATTTTTTCCGCAAGCCGTTTCAAGCCGTCATTGGAGCCCAGGTGGCCCGTGAAAACGGCTGGGATTTGGGCACGAAATTGAAGCTGGTCCATGGCGGTGCTGCCAGCGGCGGGCATGTGCACGACGAGGAATTTGACGTCGTTGGGGTGCTGGCTCCGACCGGGACGCCGAATGACAAGACGGTGTTCGTGCACCTGAGTGGGTTTTATGCCATTTCAGGCCACGACAAACCGTTGGGCGAAGCGATCATCCGCGAGCGGGCGTTTTACAACGAGCCGCCGTTGACGGCGGAGGAACTGGAAAAAGCCGTGGCGGTGCTCGACAAGCAGTTCGGGCATCATCATGAGCACAAACCGGGAACCCAGCATTTTCATGACATCGCCGAAGTGCAGAAAGAAGTGACTCCCTGATCCTGGTGCGGACCGATTCGAAGTACCCGGTGCTGGCGCCGTTAATTGCAGGGGAGTTAAAAGACGGATTCCAGGCCCAGGCCGTGCCGCCCATGCGCCCCATGCGAACCTTGATGGTCGACGTGCTGGGGAATATCCGCAATTTACTGCTCGTACTCACGGGGTTGATCATCATCGTCTCGGGCATCGGCATTTTCGTCAGCATTTACAACCGATGGCGGCCCGAAAACGGGAAATCGCCATCATGCGGGGGCGCTCGATGCGTGCGCCGCGGCACCGTCTTTGATCATCCTGGCGGAGTCGATCATTCTTTGCGTCGGCGGCGGAATTTTGGGACTGATTCTGGGCCACGGACTCGTCTTTGCCGCCGGACTGCCTGTCGAGGCGATCGATTGCTCATCGACCCCTGGCGGTTTGAGCCCTTGGAGTTGACGCTTTTTCCGGCTCTCTTTCTATTGGCGTCGCTGGTCGGCTTTTTGCCGGGCCTGACCGCCTACCGCACCGATGTCGCGGACGGATTGTCGAGCTGAGGCTTGCGCTTCCGTTAGGACTTGTGACGACAGGCGCGATTGTCGAAAGCCGTCTCTTCGATCGCCATGGTTGCGACAGACGCCGACTTCAGGCAGACTGACAACCTCCGGAAACTCGGCCGGGAATCACGAGAACGGGATGCACGGCGGTCACGCCGCCAGAGGTCGCAGGAGCGCTCAGGATGAGAGACGTATTGGCGTTGATTCTGGCCGGCGGAAAAGGAACCCGGCTCGAACCGTTGACCCGAGACCGGGCCAAGCCTGCCGTCCCGTTCGGCGGAGCCTATCGAATCATCGACTTCACGCTCTCGAACTGCATCAACAGCGGCCTGCGGAAAATTCTGATCCTCACGCAGTACAAGGCCGCCAGCCTCGATCGGCACATCAATCTCGGCTGGCGGTTTCTCTGCCGCGAGCTGGATGAATACGTCGACGTGCTGCCTCCGCAGCAGCGGATCGACGAAAACTGGTACAAAGGCACCGCCGACGCCGTTTATCAGAACATTTATTCGATCGAAAAATCCCGCTCGAAATACACGCTGATTCTCGCCGGCGACCATATTTACAAGATGGATTACGCCGAACTGATTCGCGATCACATCCGGTCGAAGGCCGCCGTCACCATTCCTTGCCTGCCGGTGCCGATTTCCGAGGGCAACCAGTTCGGGGTGATGCAGATCGACGAGTCGCAGCGGGTGTTGAAATTCCTGGAGAAGTCTCCTGACCCGCTGCCGATGCCGAACGACCCGACCCGCTGCCTGGCCAGCATGGGGATCTATATCTTCGAGACCCATTTCCTGTTCGATCTCTTATTCCGCGATGCCACCGACGTCCATAGCTCGCACGATTTCGGCAAGAACATCATTCCGCATCTCATCGATACGCACCTGGTGCGGGCGTATCCCTTTCACGACAAAAACACGGGGCGCAGCCTTTATTGGCGCGATGTCGGTACGCTCGACGCGTTTTATGAAGCCAATATGGATCTGGTCGCGGTCGATCCCGAACTGAATCTGTACGACAAGGCTTGGAACATTCGCTCCTACCAGCCCCAGGAGCCCCCGCCCAAATTTGTCTTCGCTCAATCCGGCGATCACGCTCGCGTGGGGCATGCGCTCGACAGTCTGGTCTGCGCCGGGAGCATCTTGTCCGGAGGCACGGTGCGGCGGTCGGTTCTCAGCCACAATGTCCGCGTCAACAGTTGGGCCACAGTCGAGGATTCCATTCTGTTCGACGGCGTCGTCGTCGGCCGGCACGCCAAAATCCGCCGAGCCATCATCGACAAACGCGTCCACGTTCCGGAAGGCATGGCGATCGGGTACGACCTCGACGCCGATCGCGAACGTGGATTCGTCGTCACGGAAAACGGCGTCGTTGTCGTCGGAAAGTCGGAAGACCTCGGCGGATTGGATTGATTCAAACGCCGCTGGTCCATTCGCACACCGGGTGACGTCTCTGCTCAGCCACCGGAACCCGCTGTCTGCTGCTGTCGCTGCAGGTGCCGTAATTCTTTCGGCAACGGAAACGAGACGTGCTCTTCGCGCGTGACGACTTCCTCCAAGGTGGCCTGATAATGGCGTTGCAGGTATTCGATGACATCCTGCACCACGACTTCCGGTGCGCTCGCCCCCGCGGTGATCAGAACCGTCTGCATCCCGGTAAACCATTCCGGCTTCAGTTCGTCGGCCCCGTCGATCAGGTACGCCGGTTTGCCAATCGACCGCCCGATTTCCTCCAACCGCCGGCTGTTCGAACTGTTTTGGCTTCCCAAAACTAGCACCAAGTCCGCGCGCGGCGCCAATTGGGCCACGGCATCCTGCCGATTCGTGGTCGCGTAACAGATATCTTCCTTGGGCGGCGCTTCGATATGAGGAAACCGTGCTTTCAGCGCCGCAATCACCGCTTCAGCCTCGTAAACGCTGAGCGTCGTCTGCGTGAGAAACGCCAGCTTCGCTCCCGGAGGGAACGAAAGTTTTTCGACGTCGGCGGGAGTCTCGACCAGCGTGATGCTGGCCGGCGCTTCGCCCATCGTGCCGATCACTTCGTCGTGACCGTCATGCCCGATCAGGATGATGTGGTAATTCGCATTGGCGAATTTGATCGCCTCCAGGTGGACCTTGGTCACTAGCGGGCAGGTGGCATCGATCGTACGTAAGCGTCGTTCCTTCGCTTGCTGCCGGACTTCCGGCGAGACGCCGTGTGCGCTGTAAAGAAGCATCGCACCCTCGGGCGCCTCGCTGATTTTATTGACAAACGTCACGCCCTGTCTGGTGAATCGTTCCACCACGTATTTGTTATGGACGATCTCATGATAGACGTAGATTTCCGGACCGAACATCCGAATCGCCTGATCCAGGCACTCGATCGCCATGTTCACTCCCGCGCAAAACCCGCGCGGACTTGCCAGCAAAATCTTCATCACCCCTCGCTTCCGTCGAATGCCCGATCGCAGTCTCTGCGGGTATCATAACATCGCCGTCGTTCGACCGGGAGCCGATCGCAGTTTGCACGCGGCAAAAGACGGCAACCGCTGCAATACGTTGCGGGATCAACATCGACTGGGATCGGGACCAACTGGTTTATGAACCGCTGTTGCCGGGCGACAGCCAATGAATCGGAGACAGCATGACGGACATTCAGCGATATGGAGTGACGCAACGGTGGTCGGATGCCGTGGTGTTTCATGGCGTGGCTCACTTTGTGGAAGTCGCCGATGACCCAGCCTGTGACGTCCGCGAGCAGATTGCTCAAATCCTGGCTCAGATCGACGCTCGATTGGCAATGATCGGCTCCGATAGAACTCGGCTGCTGCAAGTGCTGATTTATCTGGCCGACTTGAAGGATGTCACAATCCTTAACGAACTTTGGGATGCCTGGATTCCCGCGGGACATGCCCCGGCCCGCGCTTGTGTGCAATGCGGCCTGGCGACTGGGTATGCAGTGGAAATGGTCATCAACGCGGCGGTTCGCTGAGTTCCCAACTGCGCCGTCCGACGGACCAGATCAGGTAGAAAGACGAATCATGCATCCTCACGGCCCTTTCAATTTCCACTCGCGCGCAGGCGAGTCTCTACGCGTCGGTGTCATGGCGTTGGCCTGCTGTTTGATTTCGTCGCGGGTCGAGGCGCAATCCGCTCCGCAACCTCCGGCGGACACAGTCTATCGCCACGGAGCCGTCTACACTGTGGATGCCGTGCGGAGTTGGGCGGAAGCCGTGGCGGTTCAAGACGGGCGAATCGTGTACGTCGGCACCGACGCCGGGGCGGCGGCCTGGATCGGCACAGAAACTCGCGTCATCGACTTGGAAGGTCGAATGCTGTTGCCCGGCTTTCACGACTCCCATGTGCATCTCGTCGGGGGAGGCATCGAGCTGGGAGAATGCAATCTCAACGACAAAGCCAATCTGCAAGAGGTTCTGGAGACGGTCCGGCGATTTGCAGAGCAGCATCCCGAGCAGCGCTGGATCCGCGGCGGCGGCTGGGCACTGACGTTCGAGGGAGGCAATCCGCACAAATCGCTGCTCGATGACATCGTCCCAGACCGCCCCGTGGTGCTCGACGCTTTCGATGGACACTCGGTATGGCTGAATTCCAAAGCCTTGGAAATCGCCGGGATTACGAAAGAGACCCCTGATCCGCCACGCGGACGGATCGAGCGCAATGCAGACACCGGCGAGCCGACGGGAACTCTGAGGGAACACGCCGCGCGCCTCGTGGCGGAGAAAATGCCCGCATACACCCCTGAAGAATCAGTCGCCGGGCTGCGCCGCGGGCTGGAATTGGCCGGTCGACTGGGGATCACCTCGGTGCAAGAGGCGTCGGTCACGGAACGGCACCTCAAGGCGTTTGCCGAACTCGATCAGACGGGGGAATTGACCGTCAGAACCGTCGCCGCGATGACGGTCGATCCGAATCGAGCTCTGACCCAATTGCCCCAGTTCGTCGAATGGCGCTCCAAATACCGCAGCCCGAGGCTGCGGGCCACTTCCGTCAAGATTTTTCAAGACGGCGTGATCGAATCGAAAACCGCAGCGCTGCTGGAGCCTTATCTCGGCGCCGGCAACGAACGCGGATGGTTGAATTTTGAGCCGGAACAACTGAAACCGCTGGCTGCCGAGTTGGATCGCCTGGGGTTTCAAATCCATATTCATGCGATCGGCGATCGCGGCATTCAAACTTCGCTCGACGCGCTGGAATTCGCACAAGGCCGCAACGGCCGGCGCGATTCACGGCACCATCTCGCCCATATCCAACTGTTCCATCCCACCGATATCGGCCGGCTCCGCCGCTTAGGCGTCGTGGCGAACTTTCAGCCGCTCTGGGCCCATGCCGATCCGTATATCGTCGACATGACGCTCCCGGTGTTGGGCACCGAACGTTCGCGCTGGTTGTATCCCATTCGAAGCATCGCCAACACAGGAGCGGTCATCGCCTGCGGGAGCGACTGGTCGGTCTCATCGATGAATCCACTGGAAGCCATGCAAATCGCGGTGACGCGCCGTGGCTTAACCGACGAGCCTGGTCCGGCATGGATCCCGGAAGAGACCGTCGATCTGGCGACCATGATCGCAGGCTATACGATCAACGGCGCTTATGTGAATTTTCAGGAACACCAGACCGGATCTATTGAAATAGGCAAGCTTGCCGACCTGGTGGTTTTGGACCGCAATCTTTTCGAAATCACGCCGCAGGAAATTCACCGGGCCAGAGTCGTCCTGACGGTGCTGGAAGATCGCGTCGTGTATCACGCCGCCGATTTTCCGCTAAAACATCCCTGAACGTCGTCGCGCTGTCCGGGGAAGACTGGTTGAGATCGGCCAGGAATCCCGACCGTGGAAAAATCGACGTCGACATAATAGCGACGCATGCGGTCGAGTGTTTCTTTTTGCCGTTCAGAAAGTCGAGCGCCCCGCCCGGCGACGCCTCGATTCAATCGCGTGAATTGCGATGCGGTCCGCTCGATGGCAGACGAGGCTTTCTGGGGGTGAAAGGGCAGGTCGAAGTGCCGGCAGATCCGGTTCAATTCCGCGCACGGATCGCTGCGTAAATCTTCATAACGGCATTGGCAGGCAATCTTGTCCCGCAGCAACGGACTGGTGAACCAACCGGCATAGAAGTTGAAGTACCACGGCATCGCCAGATCGATGATGAACTGCAATTTCGCTTCGTCGTCCAATTGCCCCCAATGCTGCCGATCCATGTAGGCCATGGCGCAAGTCGTCGATTCATGATTGAAATGGTCTAACAGGCTGATGACCGTGTCGTGCAGATTTCGGGTTTGAATGATCGGCCAGATTCGCGCGCGGCGGATCAGTTCGATCGTGGCTTTGGAAAACCGCGTGTGCTGGTGCTTCCACAGCACGTCTTGCGCGGACATCGAATCAGCGAGCGCTCGCAGACTCGGCTCCTGTTCCCGACGATCGAACGACGAGGTCAGGCTTCTCAACTCCCATCCAAGATAATTCTCGAGAATCGCCGTCAGCCAGGTCGAACCCGATTTCGGCGCCGCAATCACCCACAGCTGGCGTCGGGCGCGAGGCAACAGAGAATAAATAAATTGATCGGAATAAACGTGTCGTGACGGGCGGCGGAACCGTTTGGCAAATGGGAGTTCGATCCTGAACGACTTCAATGCTTTTCTCCTTGAAATGCGGCCCGCTTCCGTGAAGGTCTTTGCTGACGACATCGCAAGATTACAGCATGCGCGACGTTGTGCGTACCGGGCTTTCGCCTGTGGAGACGGTCGCAATACACTTCTGGATCAGATCAGAGGAAGAATTGTCGAACCGTCTGATCGTCGCCGAGATGTTGACTCCCGCGGAATGACCACAGGGGAGCAGACCACGGTAAGACGTGTGAAGTGATCCGCATGTGTGATCTCCAAGAATACAAACTTGGCAATGTGTTCCGCTGAGCACGCCCGGGAGCCGATTGGATCAGCCACTTTGCATTGAGTCCATGCTGTCAATCTTGAGAGCATGGAGCGCAACCCATGAAAAACCGAGCGTATGCCCGCATCAAACGAGACGGTCTCGCGTTACGTAAACGCCCGAAATTGTCGATCTTATCTCTATCGTCATCACCCGTAGCCTAAAAGACCTTCGAACGTCGCACTCGTCAGGGACCCCTGCCATGAATGCAATTCAAGGATTGCAAACGACCAGCCTTCAGCAACTGTTGCTGCAACAGTCGGCATCAGTGGGAACTGCGAATACAACCGGCGGCGCATCGCGGAGCCAGTCACAGCCGGAATCCTTGAATTCCATCCTGGAAAGTTCGGGACTGAGTGCGAACGATCAGTCCTCTTTGAAATCCGATTTGACATCCGCGATCGACAATGTCTTCACATCAAGCTCATCGTTCCCGCCTGACCCGAAGGATGTTCAGTCCGCCGTCGAATCCGTCTTCTCGAAATATGGACTCGACGCCGGCCAACTGTCGTCCAAACTGGCGCCGCCCGAGGGAGGCGGTCCCCCCGGAGGCGGCGCTTTTCCCGGCGGCATGGGCGGGCCTCCTCCCTGCGGTGGCGCTTCCTCCACCGATTCGTCGTCCGATGCTTCGAGCGGGAACAGCGATGCGACCTCCACATTGCTGGACGCACTGAAGAAGTTTCTCTCCCAGGCCTCCGGCGACAACTCGAGTCAGAACACGTCGGATTACGTGTTTACGGCGTTGATCGGCTTTAGTGCGCAAGCCTGATCAAGATTCGTCGACCAGAGAAATCTGGCCGGAGGATTCCGGCACGCGCGAGGCAAATCGGTAGGACTGGGGAGTCTGGCCGCTCCAGCGTCGAAACGCCGTTGTAAAGGCGGACAACGAGCGATATCCCGCATGCCGCGCCACGTCCTTGAGCGGACGACTCGAACGCAGCAGATCACAAGCGTTGTGCATCCGAATTTCCAGCAGCACCGACATGGGCGATCCGCCGGTCAGCTGGCGAAATTTGCGTGCAAACGTCGATCGCGCCATGGGAACGACTTCGGCCAGCGACTCCACCGTCCAGTCCTGGTCTGGATGAAGCAACATTTGAGAGAGAATCATGCCGACTTCGGCGTCCCTCAGCGCCGTCAACCATGCAGGCGACAGGCCGCACAGGTCCAGATCGAAGGTCGCCACGTGCTGGCGCAGCGATTCCAGACAAATCGTCGACAGCAATTGATTCACCACCGCCAATCGACCGCCGCGATGAGAATTGGTCTCTTTCAGGGTCCAGTCCACCAGACTGTCGATCAGACGATCACGTCCCTGCTCGTGTTGGAGACGAATTACCTCCGGCAGCGAACCCGCGGTCAAAACGCGTGCATCGGCCCGAAATTCGATGAGGCCCGACACGAGCCTCGCGGATGGCGGGGTGCCGTTCTGAAACAGACGTTGCAAAGGCGAATCCGCCGACGGGCGTGACGGAGAGGCGCAGACGTGGATCGCCGAACGGCGGTCTTCCCTCAGAAACAACGCCAGATCGCCCCGGGACAGTTCCCCCACGGACTTCCCAGCCACTTCCGCGACAGCGATGCCGGAAGTCACCAGGCAGAATCCGGCCTGGCATTCTCGGAGCGGCAATTCCAGGCGATCCGTCGCAGTCCATTCGCCGATCACTCGACAGCGAATACCTAATTGGTCAAGAAACAGTCCCATGGGGTCCGAAATCGATGCCCCCTGCTCCTGCATCTGACCGGCGATTCGGGTATTCTGCAAAGGAACGGCCATCATGATCCATATCCGGCGGCGATTTTGAATTCCAGCGCGCAGACTCCGTCCACCCGACATCCCGTCGGCTTGTCCTGGCGACAGACTCGCGGTCCGACGGGAAGTTGGCACGAGACCGTGCTTAATCCTCTCAGTCACGGAAAATTCTTCCAAACCGCCGGTTGCATCAAGAGTTTTTGGAATTTTTGAGCAGATTCGACCAGATCGGCAGGAATCCGCCGGCACCAGGCAAAATCGGGACGATTTTTTGCGGCGGTAATCGTCGGGATCAAGTGACTTTTCAATATGGCCCCCGACCCTGAACAACTGATTGCCGATGCACGTCTCAAAACCGGCGAGGCTCTCGGCCCACTATTGGATCTTTACCGAGGGTATTTGAGTTTGCTCGCAAAACTCGAGGTTGGGCCGAAGTTGCAGCGGAAAATCGATCCGTCCGACATCGTGCAGGAGACATTACTCGATGCACACCGCCAATTCCCCCGATTTGAAGGAAACACCGAGGCCCAATTCCTGGCCTGGCTGCGGCGGTTGCTGGCCGGCAAGGCGGCGAACACCGTTCGCCACTACTTCGGAACGCAGGCCCGAAATCTCCAGCACGAACTGGAAGGGGAGTTCAGCGAATCGTTCGATCGGATGTCTGGTTTTCTGAACCGATTCGCCGTCGACGAGGGTGAGTCGCCCAGTCAGCAGGTGGTGCGCCGCGAGCAATCCGTTCTCATTGCCGATGCGCTGATGCAGCTTTCCAGCGATTACCGCATGGTGATCGTGTTGCGTCATTGGGATGAATTGACGTTTCCCGAGATTGCGCAGCGCATGCACCGGTCGGTCGATAGTGTTGAGAAGTTATGGCTGCGGGCCTTAGGAAAATTGCGACAGAGTGTGGCGGAAAGGGATGTGAAATGAAGCCTGTTTCCGAAGAGCCGCCGCTCAATAGCGGCGATTTTGATGAGGCGACGCATGTTCCGGACGACCCGCGGCTGTTGCCGATCGTACGCGAGTACGTGGAGAGCCTGGAACGCGGCGGCCATCCAAATCTGGAAGAATTCGTCGCCCGCTGCCCGGAATTGAGCGAAAGCATTCGTGCCTGTTTGGAAGGCGTCAATCTGGTTCACCGTTCGGCGCAAACCAGCGCCTCCCGGCCGGCGTCCTCCTGGAGACATGACGCCGGTCCCGGGCCGGAGCCGCTGGGGGATTTTCGAATCCTCCGGGAACTCGGCCGGGGAGGAATGGGGGTGGTCTATGAAGCGATACAGACGTCGCTCAACCGCCGAGTCGCGTTGAAGGTGCTGCCCTTCACGGCCACGATGCACCCGCGACAATTGCAGCGGTTTCTGAATGAAGCTCAGGCTGCCGCGCTGCTGCACCATCCGCACATTGTCCCGGTCTTCGCGGTCGGTTGTGATCGTGGCGTCCATTACTACGCCATGCAGCTGATCGAAGGCGTTTCCCTGGCCGAGTTGCTGGGAAAATTGAGGCGCGATGCCGGTTTCAAGGACGCGGAGAGCTCGTTCTCCGCCATTGAGTCCGGCCTGCGAGGCGCGGCAGAAGAGAAAACCTCTGCTCCCGCGGCTTCGGAAACGCTGGCGGCTTTTTCGTCTCGACTGTCGACCGAGCGAACCGCCGGCCGGAGCGATTATTTTCGAACCGTGGCCCGGTTCGGTCTGCAAGCGGCGGAGGCCCTGTCGTATGCGCACGAGGTGGGCATTGTCCATCGGGACATCAAGCCGGGTAACTTGCTGATCGATGCCCGGGGCAAACTCTGGGTCACCGACTTTGGATTGGCTCAAGTCCGCAGCAGCGGGGATTTGACCCAGACTGGCGATCTGGTCGGCACGTTGCGCTACATGAGTCCCGAGCAGGTTCAGGGCGACCGCGCCGTGCTCGACCAGCGAACTGACGTTTATTCGCTAGGAGCGACCCTGTATGAACTGGCGACGCTCCGCCCGATGTTTGCCGGCGGCAGCCGCGGAGCCCTGCTAAATTCCGTGATCCACGAGGATCCGCCGCACCCTCGCACGCTCAATCGCGCGATTCCCGCCGAATTGGACACGATCATTCTTAAAGCCGTCAGCAAGTCGCCTCACGACCGCTACGGCACCGCTCAAGAATTCGCAGACGATTTGCGTCGATTCCTGGAAAACCAGCCCATCCGGGCGCGCCGACCCACTCCCGCGGATCATGTGCGGAAATGGTCCCGCCGGCATCCGGTGACGGTCGTGTTCGCAGGAGCGGCGCTCTTGGCAGTGTCGATCGGCCTGTTGATTCACAATCGCATCATCGCGCTGGAGCAAGGGCGGACCCAGGCCCGTGCCATCGAGGCCGAACAGAGCTTTCAGCAGGCGCGTCAAGCCGTCGATTTGCTCATCCAGATCGGCGAGGAGGAATTGGCCGACAAGCCGCCGATGCAGGCGGTCCGCAAGCGACTCCTCTCCGCCGCGCTCGAGTATTACCAAGGCTTCATCGCCAGCCGCGGGGCCCATCCTTCGTCCCAACGAGACCTGGCCGCCGTCGAGCAGCACGTGCAGAAAATCTTGCACGAACTGGCGATCGTCGAAGGCTTGTTTCGCGTCATGCCTGTCATGGAAAACGACGTTCAGACCGACCTGCACGTTACGGACGAGCAGCGCCGACAGTTGCAGCAGTTTGAACAACAATTGGAGGCGGAACGCAATGAATTGTTCACGGCGGCTTATGTCTCGAGTGAAGTACGGCAACAGCGGCTGGTCGAATTTGCGGAAAAACAAGCCAATCGCTTGAACGCCATTTTGACCGGGCCTCAACAACAGCGGTTGCGCCAAATCTCCTTGCAGACACAGGGCGTGTTCGCGTTTCAGGAACCCGAGGTGATCGAGGCGCTCGAATTGACGACCGAACAGCAGCGCCAGATTCGTGAACTTGAAGCACAGTTTTTCCATAGCCACGGACCGAAACCGTTGGATTGTCCTCCCGACGACGAATGGCCCGGGTCGCCGCGCACCGAGGGAAATGCTCCTCATCCCTTCGGCAAAAAAGGACGCCCTGATCCAAACGATTTCCCTCCGCATGAAGATCGTGACCGGCAAATGCAAGCGACCGTGCAGAAAGTCACGGCGCTGCTGACTTCCGATCAACTCGAACGCTGGCGGAATCTCGTCGGCGATCCCTACGAAGGGAAATCGCAACACTTTCGAGGGGGATTTCCCGGCGGAGGTCCTCCGATGGGCGGACGAGGGCGACACGGTCCGCCCATGGATCATGCCCCCTTGCGAGTTCGACCGACAGCACCTGAAAATGAATAATCTCTTTCCCTTGCGGCGAGATCAGACCATGCCGAGTCGCGTTTCCATGGCCGCTCTGTTGATTTGCCTTGCTGTCGCGTCAGCGCCCGCGCAGGGACCGCCCGGAGGCCCAGGGCGACCGGATGGGCCGGGGTTCGGCGGCCCCGGCTTTGGACCTCCTCCCTTCGGCATGCCCGGAATGGGAGATGCTGTGGCTGCGGGCTTGGTGCTCATCGGCATGCCCGAGGTCCGCCAGGAACTGAACTTGAATGACCGGCAGGCGCAGCAGGCCGACGACCTGTTGGACAAGATGCGAGAGCAGCAGCGCGAAGCCATGGGAGATTTCAATCCCGCCGAATTTTTTCAAATGAATGAGGAAGAACGGCAACAACGGGTGGCCGAATTTCGTCAACACACCACTAAGCTCATGAAAAAAGCGGACAGTCACATCGCGGAATTTCTCGACGGCCCGCAATCGCAGCGATTCGCCGAGTTGCGGTTGCAATTCGACGGCGCCATTTCTCTCTCGCGCCCCGAAGGTGCGAAGAAGCTGGACCTGACCAGCGTGCAGAAAAAGATGCTCAAACACCTCCAGGATTCCGCTCTACCGCCCGCGAATTTCGGTCCGGGAAATCCGGGGAGCGGCCCCCCGGACTTCAGGCACATCGAAAAGCAGCGTCAACAACGGCAGCAAGAAATGCTGGCGATACTTACCGGCGAACAAAAATCAAAATGGGACGCCCTCCTCGGGAAACCGTTTCAGTTTCCCACGCCGCAGTTCGGTCCGGGAGGTCCCGGCGGCGTCGAACAAAAACTCGTCGACCGCTTTGACGACGACGGTGATCACCGCCTGAATTCGACCGAACGGCAAACGGCGCGCGCCTCTTTGAAACGCAATCGCTCCGCCTCCGCCGGCCGCGGACCTGCTGGGCCGTTTGGCGGCGGATTCGGACCGCCCGGAGGCCCGCGCCGGGAAAACCGTCAACCCCCGCAAGCCGGAGCACGCGTTTCGCCCAAGGACGTTCGTTTCTATCCCGAAGCGAAGTTGTACGATCCGTCGGTGTTGCGAACGTTGTTTCTTGATTTCGAAAACGAAGACTGGGAGGCGGAACTTTCCGAGTTCCATAACTCCGACGTTGAAGTTCCTGCAACTCTGACGGTGGACGGCGTCGAGTATCCCGAGATCGGCGTCCACTTTCGCGGCATGTCGTCGTACATGATGGTTCCAGCCGGTTTCAAACGGTCATTGAACCTCTCACTTGACTTTGTCGATGCCAAACAGCGGCTGTACGGCTATAAAACGCTGAATCTGTTGAACTGCCATGAAGATCCATCCTGCCTGAGCACCGTGCTCTATTCGCAGATCGCCCGCAAGCACATTCCCGCGCCTCAAGCAAATTTCGTCCGCGTGGTGATCAACGGCGAAGACTGGGGCGTGTATGTGAACGTGCAGCAATTCAACAAGGAATTTCTGGCGGAGAATTATGACTCCGCGAAAGGCGCGCGCTGGAAGGTTCGAGGCAGCCCCGGCGGAGGCGGCGGATTGGACTACGTCGGCGACAAAATCGATGACTATCGTCGGCGTTATGAGATCAAATCGGAAGACAGCGAACAGTCCTGGCGCAAACTCGTTGAGTTCTGCCGCACGCTCAGCGAGACGCCCGCCGAAGAGCTCCCCGCGGCGATCGAACCAATCCTCGACGTCGACAGTACGCTGTGGTTTCTGGCGTTGGATAATACGCTGATCAACAACGACGGCTACTGGGTTCGTGCGAGTGACTACAGCATTTTCCTGGATTCTCAGGAGAAATTTCACGTCATTCCGCATGATATGAACGAAGCGTTTCAGAACGCCCACCCGATGGGTTTCGGCCCTCCTGGTGGCGGCCCTCGCAGTCCCAGAGGGCCCGGCGATGCCGAGCGACGCGAAGCCGGCAATGAGCGTCGACCGCGAGAGCTTGCCATGGATCTAGACCCCTTGATCGGCCTGGACGATTCCCGCAAACCGCTCCGCAGCAAACTGCTGGCCGTTCCCGAATACCGCCGCCGTTATCTGCAATATGTCCGCGAGCTGGCGGTCCACGAATTGGATTGGGCCAACCTCGGACCCGTCGTGGCCGGATTTCGATCGCTGATTGACGAACCGCTCCATAAAGACACCCGCAAGCTGGAATCGTACGACGCATTTCTAAGAGTCACCGCCAGCGACGCGACGCAGGGCCAAGGCCGCGAAACGCCCTTGCGGGTCTTTGCGGATCGCCGCCGCGCCTACCTGCTCAGTCGCCCGGAGATTGAGGGAGCGGCTCCATGACGGATTCCGCCATCTTGCACAGAACTTTTGCACGGCATCCCCACGTGGACGTTCCGCCGCCGCAACCCGTGGTTCTATCACCCTCGTTGGAGACTCGAAATTCTCTGGCGGCTCCCGCGCGAGAGCTCAAATTTCTGCTCACCGAAGCGCAGGCCAGGCTCGTCGAGTCCGACTTGCGACAATTTCTGATCCCTGATCCACACGCCCAGTCCGGTGACAATCCCGGCCAGTATGTTACGACGACTGTCTATTGCGATACGCCGGATTTCGACGTTTACTTCCGCCGCGCCGCCCATGCCCGGCGTAAATTTCGACTGCGCCGCTATGGTTTTTCGGAGATCGTCTATCTCGAACGAAAAGTCAAAGAAGGCTCCCGGGTTCTGAAGCGCAGAACGCCCATTTCGATTGTCGAAATTCCGCACTTGAATCAGCAGGAAAATGACACTCGATGGAACGGCGATTGGTTTCGTCGTCGCCTGAGGTTTCGCAAGCTTTCTCCCAAACTGGAGGTGATGTACACGCGGACGGCTTACATGGGCTCGGGATCGGAGGGGCCGCTCCGATTGACCTTCGACCGTTCGATCCGCGCGCGCCGCATTGATCACTGGCATGTCGCGCCGTTTCATGGCGGTCTTCCCTTGTTTTCCGATCACGTCGTTTGTGAATTCAAATTTCAAGGCTCCCTGCCGACTTTGTTCAAGGCCGTGATCGAATCTCGCCAATTGTGCCCGGGCACCGCCTCCAAATACCGCCTGGGCCTGGAAGCTGTAGGCTTCGTCCCGACCGGGGAACCCGCGCATGTTTGAATGGCTCTCTGTCCCGGAAACAGCCGGATTTGAGGTTCCCCCGATCGCAATTGCGGGACGATTGGGGTTGTCGGCCATCGCCGGGTTAATCATCGCCGCCATCTCTCACCGGGCCTATGGCCACCGCCAGCGCGATACTCACGGTCTGACGACGACGCTGGTCCTGCTGACCGTGCTGCTGGCGATGGTGACGCTGGTCATCGGCAACAGCGTAGCCCGCGCCTTCGGGTTGGTCGGGGCCCTCTCGATCGTCCGATTTCGAACCGTCGTGAACGATACGCGGGACACCGCCTTCGTGATTTTCGCCGTGATCATCGGCATGGCGGTCGGCGCCGGCGTCTGGTTGGTTCCTGCCCTCGGGATTCCTCTCATCGCGGCGCTGGCCATTGGCTTAGGCCGTCGACAGTTTGGGCTCGCGGCGAATCTGGGCACTCATGCCCTCACGGTGAAACTCGGTCTGGGACGCGACTTCGAGCCATTGCTGCGTCCGGTGTTCGATCAATATTTCACGGAATGGAATCTCATCTCCGCCGCCACGAGCCGTCAAGGAGCCGCCATCGAAGCGGTGTTCTCCGTCGCCCTGCGCGATCCCGTTCTTTCGCTGCAACTTCCGCGGCTGATCGCCGATGTCAATCGCCTCGAAGGCGTACAATCTGTCGGCGTCGCGGAGCTTGGCGATTAAAGCATCGCTTCCACCACGCGGCCATGCACGTCGGTCAATCGGTAATCGCGACCTTGAAATCGATGTGTCAGCCGGGTGTGGTCAATTCCTAACAAATGCAGAATCGTTGCATTGAGATCATGGATGTGGACCGGATCGCGCTCGATGTTGTAGCCATAGTCGTCGGTTTCGCCGATCACTCCCGGTTGAACGCCGCCGCCAGCCAGCCAGACGGAAAAACAGCGGCCGTGGTGGTCGCGGCCGTAATCGTCCTGCAAGCCTCCCTGTCCGTAAACGGTCCGACCGAACTCCCCTCCCCAGATCACGAGCGTGTCGTCCAACAGGCCGCGTCGCCGAAGATCGGTGATCAGCGCCGCCTGAGGTTGGTCGACGTCCTGGCATTGCTTGGGAATGTTCGTCGGCAGGCCGCCATGCTGGTCCCATCCGCGATGATACAATTGCACGCAGCGCACGCCCCGTTCCAGCAGCCGCCGCGCGAGCAGGCAATTGGCCGCGAACGATCCCGGACTTCTCGCCGCTTCACCGTACAAGGCGAACGTCTCAGCCGACTCGTCGGAGAAATCGACCAGTTCCGGCACCGACGTTTGCATGCGATAGGCCAGCTCATATTGCTGGATGCGCGTGGCAATTTCCGGATCGCCCGAGCGAGCCGATTCCAGCGCGTTCAGTTCCGCCAGGCTGTCGAGCATCCGGCGGCGGAGCCCACGGTCGATGCCCGGCGGATCCGACAGAAACAACACCGGATCGGAACCCGCGCGCAACTTCACTCCTTGATGACTGGACGGGAGAAATCCGGATCCCCAGAGCCGATCGAGCAACCCCTGGTTGGCGTCTCGCCCGGAACCGTGTGAAATCATGACGACAAACGCGGGAAGGTCTTCCGCAATCCGTCCGAGCCCATAGCTCAGCCAGGCCCCCAGAGACGGACGCCCCGGCTGTTGTGAGCCGGTTTGAATATAAGTGATTGCTGGATCGTGATTGATGGCTTCCGTGTGCATCGAACGGATGATGCACAGGTTGTCGACCACGCTTCCCGTCTGCGGCAGCAATTCACTCAACCAGACGCCTCGCTCGCCATATTGGCGGAATCCAAACTTCGGCGCGATGACCGGAAAGCTGGTTTGGCCGGAGGTCATTCCGGTCAGTCGCTGTCCCCGGCGAATCGAATCGGGAAGCTCCGTGCCATGGAACTCTTTCAAACGCGGCTTGTAATCGAGCAACTCCAAATGAGACGGACCGCCCGATTGAAAGAGATAAATCACCCGTTTTGCCCGCGGCGCAAAATGAGTTCCGGGAGTAAAAGCGCTGTCGTCACCGACAGCGGCCGTGTCTTTCGCCAGCAGATTCGTCAGTGCACATGCGCCGAGAGTTGCGGCGCTCCCTTGCAGAAAGGCGCGACGGGCCCGGAGCATTCGAGCGGCGGCCATCGGACTGGAAAGCGAATCGTTCATGGCTTCGTCAGCGCCTCCGAGAGATTCATGACCACGCTGCAAACAGCGGCCCATGCCGCCACATCTTCCGCGGGATGCGCCGGATCAGGGGCTGCGCGGCCGACAGTGAGCAATTTCCCGACAGCAGCGGGGTCGTGCTGAAACTTCGCCAGCGAGTCCTGGCGCAATTGCAGCAACACCTCCAGTTCCCGCGCGTCCGGTTCTCGCGCGACCACCGACCGGAACAATTGCCGAATTCGCCGGGAATCCGTGTCGCCCAACGCCGGAACCTTTTCCGCCAATCGTCGGGCGGCTTCCACATACGTCGGATCGTTCAACGTCACCAGCGCCTGCAGCGGCGTATTGGTCCGCGCCCGGCGAATCAGGCAGAATTCGCGATCTGGCGCGTCAAAGGTCGCCATCCCCGGCGGGGGGCAGGTCCGCTTCCAAAAGGTGTACATGCTGCGGCGATAAATCCCATCGTCGGCATCGGGCACATACTTGTCACGCCGTTCCACGGAGACGTCTTCCCATAATCCCTCGGGTTGATACGGTTTGACGCTGGGACCGCCTGGCTGTTCCTTTAATAATCCACTGAGGAACAGCGCGCCATCACGGATCATCTCCGCCGATAATCGATGCCGTGGACCTCGGGCCAGCAAACGGTTGTACGGATCACGCTCGAGTTGGTCCGCGGTGGCCCGGGACGACTGCCGATAGGTCGCCGAGAGCCGATCTGCTTGAGCAGCGCCCGCTGGTTCCAACCGTTGGCTTGGAACTCCGATGCCAGCCAATCCAGCAATTCGGGATGGCTGGGAAACGCCCCCTGGACGCCGAAATCTTCGCTGGTTTCGACGATTCCCGTCCCGAAAAACATTTCCCAGAACCGATTGACGGCCACCCGCGCCGTCAGCGGATGATCCGGGTGAGTGAGCCACCGAGCCAGACCGAGTCGATTGTCTTCAACTCCGTCCGGCAGCGGCAGAACGGCAGCGGGCACACCGGCGGAGACCTCCTCCAGACGCTGGTCGTATTGTCCACGATTCAGAATGTAGGACGGGCGCCGCGGTGACGATTCCGTCATGACCATCGTGCGAGGAATCGTGTCGTCAATCGCCTGAACCTTCGCCGGCAGCACATCCAATTCCTGCCGCATCGTCCGAGCCGATTCGTCGATGTGGGCGAGATACCAATTGATTAACTGGTCCTGTTCAAGTGCCGTCCGGTCAGCAGGCGATTTGCTGAGCAGCGATTTCAACCCGGCGACGGCTTCACCCCGCGCCAGGCAAGCCGTATCTTCCTGAGTCAGGGCGTTTGCAAAAACCCGGACCTCATCAATTGCTCCTCGGAAAGGGGCCGATGCGTGACGTTGGCCGATATGGAACGGCTTGTCCGTCCGAAGCGTTCCGATGATCTGTTGGCCGTGGGCGATCTCCAACGGCCACGCGTCCCCATCCACAAACATGGTCACGCCCGACGCTTTCCGCGAACCATCATAGACGATCGAAAGGTGATGCCATTCGCGCAGCGGCAACGGCTGTTTCGTGATCACTTTGAATCCGTCGTCGGGCCAATGATGAGACAAGTGGCAGGCGATCCGGCCCCCTTCCAGAATCACGTCGTAACCGCGATGGCTATTCGCTTCGTCGACTTTCGCCATCACCGTGATCGGTTCCGCCGATTCAGCACGCACCCATGCCGACAACGAGAACGGCTGGTCCCCCTCGAAGGCCGCGATTTCACCGCAATCAACAAACCCGATCCCGTCCCACTGCAATCCCCGGCCGATTTTTCCCTCGACGCTGGTCAGGTCCCCGTTGACGGTGGCTTTTCGCTGCAGTTCGACGGTCTCTGCAATCCCACGATCTTGAGAAATCTCCTCCAGCGGGAAGTGGGCAATCAATTCGGGTGCGTGGAACGCGGCAACGCGTTCCGGCGTTAAGGAATTCTCCCCGGCCCTGATTTCCGGCTGGACCGCTTGCCTGCGCTTGACCAGCGCGGTTTCGAGCGACCGCCGCCGTGCCGCCAGCGCCGCCAGTTCGGCTTCCTGTGCCGGAGAGGGGACTTTCAACAGCGGTTCGGCCATCCGGGCCTGGTTATAGCTCACCACGCGATCCGGTACGTTATTGAAATACGCGGCGAAACGGTAAAAATCGCGTTGGGTGAGCGGATCAAATTTGTGGTCGTGACACCGCGCACATTGCAGCGACAGCGCCAGGAAGACGGTGGCGACGGTATGCACGCGATCAGCGACGTATTCGACGTGATATTCCTCTTCAATGATCCCTCCCTCCGTCGTCAGCACATGATTGCGGACGAAACCGGTGGCCACCTTTTGCGGGACGCTCGCCTCGGGCAGCAGGTCGCCCGCCAGTTGCTCGGTGAGAAAACGGTCGTACGGCAGGTTGTCTTGAAACGCCCGAATGACCCAATCACGCCAAGGCCACATCGTGCGGACTTCGTCGTTGTTGTAGCCGTTGGTATCAGCAAACCGGGCCGCATCGAGCCATTGAGTCGCCATCCGCTCGGCATGCCTGGGCGACGCCAGCAAGCGGTCGACCACCCTTTCCTGCGCAGTCGCACGACCATCGGCGAGAAACGCATCCAGTTCCGCCAATGTCGGCGGCAAGCCGGTCAAATCCAGCGTCACACGCCGCAACCAACTGGATCGATCCGCTTCCGGCGCGGGCGAAAGCCCTTCTCGCTCCAGTCTCGCAAGCACGAAGCGATCGATGTCGTTCCGAATCCATTCTCGCCGTCGGATGTCCGGTGGCGAAGCACGCAGGATGGGTTGAAACGCCCAATGCCCGGCATACGGGGCTCCCTCGGCAATCCAACGCCGCAATGTCTTGATCTGACGTTCTGATAGCGGCTTTTGAAAGCTCGGAGGCGGCATCACGTCCTCCGGAGAGTGTGACATGATTCGTGTCGCAAGCTCACTGGCCGCCACATCGCCC
>JAXMBR010000008.1:0-103923 GCA_046349715.1 Planctomycetaceae bacterium
CCGACGGAATCTCTGTCTGCGTCGACGCCCGCCTCAGCCGAACAATGGTTTTACCAGACGCTCGGGCACGACTTCGGACCCATCGCATTTCATGAGTTGGTGCAATTGGTCCGCCAGGGCGAGGTCGGTGCGGAAGATTTAGTCAGAACCTCTTCGACGGCGAAGTGGCGCCGCGCCGGTTCCATCGGCCGCTTGATGACGGAAATGCCGTTCCAAGCCCAGAAAGCGGCCAACCCAGCGCCTGTGCAGACGCCCGCTGCGGCGTCGAGTGACGATGATGAACTGGAATTCAATCTGCCGCAATCGAACCACGCGGCTGCTGTCGACAATCGAGCGCGATCGACGGCTCCGTCCGCCACCGCGGCGTCTGCTGCGGACGCAACCTGGTATGCCTGGGTCGGCGGCAAGGAATACGGCCCGGTCGAACTCACGCATTTGATGGAATGGGCCAAACAAGGACGAATTTCTTCCCGCGATTACATTCGACATGGGAAAAATTCTCAGTGGACCGTCGTCAGCTCGGTTCCTGGTTTGGTTCCTGCCGCTGTGGGCGAAACAGTCGCTGCACCGCAAACGGCAACTGCGGTGGCTCAATCGTCTCAGTCCGCCGCGACGGTCCCCGCTGCGACTCCGGCGAAGCACACACCGGCGTCTGTGGCCACGGTTGGCGCCGCTGCGCCGGCGACTGCTGCCAAGTCGTCGGCAACTGCTGCCATAGCGTCCGGCACTCCCGTGGTGCCTGCTTCCGCGCCGGCCACACCCGTTGCCCCCTCGGCGACGCCGGAGGCTGCTCCCGATAGCGCCCTGAAAGCCACGGAGACGGGCATGTCTTCGATGACTTCGTTCAGCGGCAGCAGCAGCGTCGCTTCCACGTTCTCGCGGGCATCGCAACCCACCAAGAAATGGACTCCTCCCGGAAAAAAGGGAAAGGGTTCCGGCGGGAAATTCTCGGCCAACGTCTCTTTGGGAATTCTCAAGGATATACGATTCCAAGGGGCCGTTGGCGGCATACTGCTGATCATCGGCTTGTACGTGGGTTGGAAGTTCCTTCCGGAAGGAACGGGCAAGTTTCAGGAACCGTTTCAGCAATTGACCGCGATCTATAAAGAGGTCGAAACCAAAGCCGGTTCTTCACCTTCCGAGGGCGATTGGAAGGAGTTTGGTCAGGAGACGGAGCCCAAGATTAAGGCCGTCAAAGACAAACTTTCGGAGATGAAGAAATCGCAGCACCTGGTGAAGGGAAAACTCAATTCCCTGGCGGGTCAGCTGATCATGCTGCTGAGAAAGAAGCCGGACGAAGTCGAGAACAGCCTGAAAGCAGCCAAGCGACTCCAAGGCGAAGCCGCGAAAATGCTGGGCGTTTCGCCTTGAGCGCGCGGGTGGATTTCATCCTCGGAAGCGTTGCGACCGCCGCCGCCGTTGATGAAGATCTTTTCACAGGCTGCTCTTGACGAGGCGCGTCCGGCGGGGGTAGGGTCTTTCCAATCGAAAGGATGCGAACCGCTCACTCGACACTGCAAGGAGGCCGGATGATTGCCGCCATGTCGACAGGGACCGCTAAACTTCTGGTTCTCGACACAAACGTCGTTCTGCATGACGCCGGCTGCATCCGCAATTTCGAGGAAAACGACGTCGCGATCCCGATGACGGTCCTGGAAGAACTCGACAAGTTCAAAAAAGGGAACGAAGACCTCAACTTTCAGGCCCGCGCGTTCCTGCGTCGGATTGATGAGTTGACCGGGGACGTCATGTCGCCGGAAGGAGCGTCGCTCGGCACTGGATTGGGCCGCATCCGCGTGGTGACCGGCAACGAATTCAGCGACAAACTCCGGCAGACGTTTTTTCACGACTCGCCCGATCATCGCATTCTCGATACGGCGCTCACGCTGCAGCAGCGCGAATCGGGACGGCTGGTCGTATTGGTTTCGAAGGACACCAACCTGCGGATGAAGGCCAAGGCGCTCGGCCTGCCTGCGGAAGATTACTCCAGCGACAAGGTCGAAAGCTTCGACAAACTTTACACCGGCAAGCGGCTCATCACCGGCATGCCATCGGAGTTCGTCGATCTTTTTTACACGTCGGAAGGCGGCCGCGTGCCGGCCGATGCGCTCCCCGAGGCCGAACAGCCGGTCCCGAACGAGAATTTTATTCTTCGGAACGGTTCCAAATCGGTCCTCGCCACGTTTCGTTCCAGCGATCGAACATTTCAGCGCGTGGAAAAGTCCCCGGCCTACGGGATCATGCCCCGGAACGCCGAGCAGTCGTTTGCCCTCAAGGCGTTGCTGGACGACGAAATCAAGCTGGTCACGCTGACGGGAAAAGCAGGCTCTGGCAAGACACTGCTGGCGCTGGCCGCCGCCCTCGAATGCCGGTCGCGTTATCGTCAGATCCTGTTGGCTCGGCCGATCGTGCCATTGAGCAATCGAGACCTGGGCTTCCTTCCCGGCGACGTGGCCGCCAAGATCGATCCTTACATGCAGCCGCTGTACGACAACCTGGGAGTCATTAAACATCAGCATGGCGAGGGCGAAGCGTCGCACCGAGTTCAGGACATGCTCGACAACCACAAATTGGAAATCACGCCGCTGGCCTATATCCGCGGACGCAGCCTCCAGCGCATGTTTTTCATCGTCGACGAAGCCCAGAACCTCACGCCGCACGAGATCAAAACGATCATTACGCGCGCCGGCGAGGGAACGAAGATCGTCTTCACCGGCGACATCTATCAAATCGACCACCCCTATCTCGATACCCTTTCCAACGGACTCAGCTACCTGATCAGTCGCATGGTCGGCCAATCGATCTATGCGCATATCACGTTGGAAAAAGGCGAACGCTCGGCTTTGTCGGAACTGGCCAGCGATTTGTTGTAAATCGCCTCGCTGGGAAGACGATGTATTTTTGCCGGGCGATTGTGCGGACGGCCGTTGCCTAGCGTTTGAATGCCTGTCTTTCCGCTCTATACTGGTTTGAGAAAGAAGTCGCTATTTCTCCCAGTCTGCGAAATTATGCCATCAATCATTGTCACCTACCGGTTGGCGTGCGGCGTCGACCAAATCGAATCGCTCAGTCAGGACATTGCGCTCGAGCAAACCGTCGAAGTGCCTGATCAGCTCGTCACCTGCCCGCGAATCCGCCATGAAATCGTCGGCAAAGTTCTGGAAGTCATGCCGGTTCCCGGCGTCGACGGGCAGTTCGACGTGCGAATCGCTTTCGCCGAGGAACTTGCCGCCAATCATCTGGCTCAGTTGTTGAACCTGTTGTTCGGCAACATTTCTCTCAAACGCAACATCCGTCTGAAAGACGTGCGCTGGCCCGCAGAGTACATCAACCGTTTTCGAGGACCGAATTTCGGCATCGATGGTTTACGGTCCGCGTTGGGTGTGTTCGGCCGGCCGTTATTGGCGACCGCTTTGAAACCGAAAGGATCGTCGCCAGAACATCTGGCCCGATTGGCGCGCGATTTCGCGGCGGGCGGAGGAGACCTGGTCAAGGACGATCACAACCTCGTGGAATCCGATTTCGATGCGTTTCAGCAGCGGGTCAAGCAATGCCAGACCGCCGTCCGTTACGGTTCCGAGCAGTCCGGTCGACCCTGCTGGTACTTGCCCAATCTGGCGGCTTCCGGGAAGGAACTCGAACGGCGAATCGAATTTCTGCTGAAGATCGGCATCCGCGGCGCGCTCGTCGCGCCGATGCTGCTCGGTCTCGATCAGCTGCGGGAGCTTGCGCAGACGTATCCCTTGTTCTTTCTAGCACACCCGACGTTCACCGGCACATTTTTCCACGACCCCGCACACGGCATCGATCCGGGCCTCTTGTTGGGCAGCCTGTTTCGGCTGGCCGGGTGCGACGGGACGATCTTTCCGAATCAAGGCGGACGGTTTGCCTTCACGGATGCCGAATGTCTCCAGATCGCCGACCATGCCCGGCAGCCGTTGGGCAACATTGCGCCGGGTTGGCCCGCGCCGGCGGGAGGGATGTCGTTTTCTTCCCTGCCCGCCATGTGTCAATCGTATTCCGCGGACGCCATCTATCTGATCGGCGGTGCGCTGCTGTCCGATTCCCAGGACCTCGCCGCCAGCACGGGCCGTTTTTTGCAGCAAATTCTGGCTCATTTTCCAGATCACGAACATCGCGCGCCGCACACGCTGATGTCGGCGTGCGAACTGCCGCTGCCTCCCGGCGCACATGCCTTGCTGAACCATCTGCCGTTTCGCCCGGAGTTTCAGTGGGACGGCCGCCCGGTTTCCGAATACAAATTGAACGGAACGCTCCCCTTTCGAAACGTCACCCGTACAGAATTGATCGGCACGAGCGGAGAACAGACCGCCTTCGACGTTCGTTATTTCGAGATCGGCCCGGGCGGTCATTCGAGCCTCGAAAAGCACCTCCATACGCATGTGGTCATCGGCGCCCGCGGCGCGGGAATTCTGGCCAGCGGGGAACGCACAATTCCTTTGAAGCCGTTTGATTTGGCCTATGTTCCCCCCTTGGAAACCCATCAGCTCCGCAACGACTCCTCGGAACCGTTCGGATTCTTCTGCATCGTTGACCATGAACGGGACAAACCGCAGGCGCCCGTAACTTCTTACGGCGGCATCGTCGCCCTTGGCCGCGGACCGCTTAGGATCTCCGAGGCTGTAGGTTTCCCCTGGCCCCACGCGGCGCTGCCGCGGCTTTGGAATCTTCCGACCGAGGGCCCACCACGGTGACCGGGTTCTTTCCCACGACCTGCATGGTCGAGCCGCGCACAATCAGTGCCGTGGACTCGGTCAATTCCACGCTCAGCAGTTGCGGATGCCTGGTGATCAGATCCGCCTGACCGCTTGTGGCGGGTGTTTCCGCGCCGGTAGACAACAGAATCATTCCGGGCAGAAACCCCAGTCCGCGCTCATAAGCTTCGGAAACGACCGGCAATTCATTGGCTTCTGCCGTCGCTGGCAGGGCCAAGCCGGACAAGGTCGCTCCCGCCGCAGACGCCGCGATCACTCCGCCACGTTCCAGCAGCTTCTCCAGCACGCGTTGGACCGAGGTATCGACATAGGCGTCAACCATCCGCCGTAAGGGGGCATCGCCGAGCCAGATGCCGCTGGCATCGGCTAGGATCGACAAAAATTCCGGAGATTCGATTTCTTGCCGACTTCGCGCGACCACGGCTTTCACGTTGGACGCGCCGGCAGAGCGCAGCCAATCGCACAACTGCAAATCCTTGCCGCTGTCGGCATCGCCGGCGCTGATGACGACGATTGCCGCATCGCTTCCGCCCGCCGCTTCCAGAAATTGCTCCCGCACTTCCTCAGGAGCATCGCCAGCCCCCACGAGCATCAATGTCCCGTGCTGGAACGCAGGCCGCGGAGCAATCGCGGGCATCCGGGAAATTGCCGCCCGGCTCAGAGCCGCCAGGTCTGCCGTTTGTCCCGCGGCCAAGGAATCCGTTTTGGCGGGCTTTCCCGGCGCCGAACCGAGCGCCAGGGTGACGTCCGAATCTCCCATGACTTCCGCCGTCGAACCGCGAATGATGAGCGCGGTTCCTTCATCGATGCCGACGCCGACCAGTCCCGGCCATTGCTCCAGCGCTTCGATCAGCCGCGCCTGCCGATTGCGTTTGCGAAAATGCTGATCCACGATCAGCCCCGGCGCGAAGCCCATGCCGGTTCGCACCAGCAAGGAACGCTGGCCGTCCGCGGCCGGCTGAGTCCCGCCAATCATCACGCGCGACATGATGGCCGCCCCTGCCGAGGTCCCCCCGATGACTCCGCCCCGCTCGATCACGCCATGAAATTTTTTATCGGTGAGCGTGCCCAGGTAGGCATCAATAATCGCGTTCTGATTGCCGCCCACGAACCACACGGCGGTGGCGTCATCCAGCGGCCTGGTGAATTCCGGATCATCGGCCTGCTCGCGCGAGCGCGTATGCAGCACGGTGAACGAAGCGGTCTGCCGGTCCTTCCACATCATTTGTAGCCTTGAATTCATCTCGAGCGGATCGTCGGCCAGCATGCTCGCGGTCGTCACCACTACCAGGCGGGCTTTGGCTCCGCCCCCGAGTTCCAGAAAACGCGAAATGATTTCCGGCGGGATGATGCCTCCGCCGACGATCACCAGGGACCCATTGATGGGCCGGATCGACTCCGGACGCAACGGCTTTTGTTCATCACCGAACAGCGGTCCCAGACAGCCGAGGCTGAAGAGCAACCACAGGGGCCATCGCATCGACAGTTGACCGCTCGACAATCCACGGCGGATTAAAAAGTCTGTTGCCAACGGCCCGTCTCCTGAAAAGAGCATCACACCGGCAGTTCCGTCTGCCGCGTTCGGGGGCGACCTGCGGTTCCCCTCTAAAAAACCATACGCCATGGCTTCGCTTCACTCAAGACCGATTCACTTGCGAAACCGCAATCCCGTTGCTCTAACCTCTCGCCGCCTGTACGGCCGAGCCCGCGCCTGGATGCTACTGCGACCGAATTTCGAGACGTGTCAACAAGCGGCCTAACTCTTCCACGGTCGAAAAATCGACATTTTCTGGACGCCGTTCCAACAGCCAGTCGACGTCACGTCGCGCCTGAGAATAACGCTGAGTCTGATAAGCGAGAATCGCCCGGACAAATCGGTCGGATGCCGATTCGGATTCGAGCGAGAGCAGCGTATCGACGTAACCGTACATTTCGTCGGCTTTTCTCGCGTCTCGCGCCGTCGCGAAGAGATTTCTGAGCATTCGGACCAGGATGGCCCGCACCGATTGCGCCGCCAGGAACTCGTCACGCCAGGGGCCTGCTTGAATGGCATGGAATTTCTCAATCGCTTCCTCGCGCGACAGACGCTTCCCTTGCTCGAACACGTCAATCAACTGCGGTTCGCCCGACTGAGGCACGACTCTCGCCACGAAATGTCCCGGCAGGCCGACCCCTTCGATTTTCAAACCCACGCGTCGCCCCAATTCCATATACAGCACGGCCAGGGTGATCGGCAGGCCTTCACGATCGTCGAGCACCTCGTTCAGATAGCTGTTGGACGGGTTCTGGTAATCGGTCCGACTGCCGTGGAAGCCAAGTTCTTGAAATAGCACGCGATCGAGCGCCGCCAGGCGAGCGGCGTCATCGACATCGTCCGTGAAGCCTTGGCGAACCTTCTTCGCGAGCCGGTCGAGGTCTTGAAGATAGGCTTCGACATTCAGATCGGCATTGTCAATTTTCGACAGCAACAGAGCGGCGTGGAACAGGTCGATCTCGGCGTCCGGTCGGTTCAATTCGCGAGAAAGTTCCGCCTGCACGCGCGTGCGATGGATATCCGCGGCCATGTCGCGAATCCGTTTCGCGCGCTCCTCTAACCGCAGCGCTTCCGCCTCCAAGGCGGTCTCCTGAACCGCGCCGTCAGCCGCGAGTCGCGAAAAGACTTCGTCGGGGGCGGCCCGATCAGTCGGCAATCGAGTCAACTGCTGCAAAATCTCTTCCGAAAGCGGATGTTGATCCGAGGGAACGGAGACTTCCTGACCCACTTGAAAGTCCTTGAACTCCGCTTCTGTCTGACGGAACTTGCAGAGGCCGGCCTTGCCTGTTTTATAAGTGTCGTCTTTCCATTCCAGAACCTGCTCGCCATTCACAAAGCAGACAAACCGCTCCGCTTCGATGCGAACTTTCAAGGCGTTCCAGCCCGCGGGCTTCAATTGCGGCGCGCGAATTTGCTTGAGCACCTGCCACGCGTAAACATCGGAACCGTCAAACCGGCTCAGCCGCAATTCGCCGTTGCTCGGATAAAATCCGTAATGTCGGTCGCCTCCGTCTGCGTGAAAGACCAGCCCGGCCGCTCCCTCTTCCGGCGCATATTTGACCTGCACCGCGATTTCGTACGGAACCTGCGGAACTTCTCGAGCCGACAGGCAGAGAGCCCGGCCGCCGATGCCGGCCCCGCGGCCGTCGACGTGAATTTTTCCGGCCCGCTGGCGCCAGCGCGCGCCCGCCAATGGCAACCAATCCTCGGGATCGAGAACGCCGATCGTCAGCCACTGCGTCATCGCAATTGGATTCGGTTTTTCGATCAACGGTTTCAAGGCGTTGATCGGCACGGCGAAGCCCAGGTTTTCGGTCTTCAGCGATTTCATCGTCAGCAGGCCATGCACCCGACCGAAGCGATCCAACAGCGGGCCCCCGCTGTTTCCGCGCTCGATGGGGATCGCGACCTGGAGCATCGGGCGGCCATCGATCTCGCGCCGTCCCGACAAGACCCCCGCGACGACGCTGTGTTCCAGTCCCAACGGATTGCCGATCGCGACGACCGCCTGGCCGTCTTTCAACTCGTCTGAGTTTCCCACCGGCAAGACCGGCAACTGCTGGCCCTCAATTTTCAGGATCGCCAAATCCTGAGAGCGTTCGGTGGCATGAATCGCCGTGACATCGAACTCCCGGCCGTCCATCAACCGGACGCTGATGGGTCGCGCTTCTCCGATGACGTGTAGATTCGTCGCCACGAGGCCTTGGGAATCGATAATGACTCCCGTGCCCAATCCTTGTCGCTCGCCGTCCCGGCCACGAAAACTGACCACGACGACAGCCGGTTTCGCTGCCGCCGCGAGTTCCTCGACCGAGCGCTCCGGTGAAGAGTCTGGCGCTGCATCGGCGGGAGGCTCGTCGCTCGCCCTGACGGCAGGCCCAAGCAGGAGCAGGCAAACCGCGAGCAATCGTTTCATGGACGCTGATCTCCGGATCCCAAAGTCTCGATGCGGCGCGTGTCCATTCAGCCTAACACCCCGGCGAGGTTTTCGCATCCGCAAAATTGAGGGAACGGAGAAGAGGGGTAGGGCCTCTGGTCGAGGAATTAGGCCCTTTCGCGTTCTTACCCCAGAGAGACAATTGCGGTTATTGTCTGGTTTCAATCCGATACAGATGCGTGTCCGTGCGCAGGATCAGGGCGTCTTCCAGCACCGCCGGCGAGGCGAAGATCTGGCCGTCCAGCAGGTTTTCCGCCACGGGTTCGTACGTCTTCCCGGCTTTCACGACCAGCGTTTTGCCTTCGCGATTGCAGAAGTAGACGTACCCGTTCACAAACAACGGCGAGGCGATGTAATTCCCTTCGATCCGTTTCTGCCAGCGCGGTTTGCCGGTCGCCGCATCAACGCAGCTTCCCACGCCCTGATCGTTTACGAAATAGAGTTCCGTATCGACGAGCAGAGGCGAAGGCATCGTCGGGACCTGCTTGGGCACCTTCCATTCCACGTGCGTCTCCGTCACGTCTCCCTCCCCGTCCGCGCGAATCGCCCACAACTCCGGCCGCATGAAACCGGTCGAAATAAAGACCATCCCCTGACCGAACACCGGGCGGGGAACGTTCGAAAATCCGTCGCCATGCCGCACTTTCCAGATTTCCTGGCCTGTCGCCGGATCGTAAGACACCACCCATTGCGCGCCGATGATCACCACCTGGTCTCGGCCTGCGAATTGAACGACCAGCGGCGTCGAGAAGGATTTATGCAAGTCGCCGTTAGTCCCGTTCATCGGAGGCCGCGGCGTCTTCCAGGCGGTTTCACCGGTCTTGGTGTCGAGCGCGATCACATATTGTTGATCAACTCCGTCGCACGGAATGATCATCTTGTCGCCCACAACCACCGGCGAGCTTCCAGGCCCCACGCCGTGTTCCAACGGCAAAATCGTTTTCCAGACGACCTGGTCGGCGTCGATGTCGTAACAGACCGTTCCATAAGTGCCGAAGTAGCAGTAGAGCCGGCCGTGGTCCCAGACCGGCGTCGGCGAGGCGTAACTGTTGAGTTGATGCACCGACTGCGGAAGTTCGACGTTGACCAGCTCGCTGTCGACAAGTTCTTTTCCCGATTCCGCGTCGAACGCCAGCATGCGCAGCGAGATTTCGCCGACGATCGTCATTTGATCCTTCATCGGATTGCCGGCGAATTTTTCCCCTTTCAGTTTTTCACGCAATTCATCGCTGATCGGCCGTTCTATCGCCGTCGTGAGCCAAATCTTGCCGTTCGCGATGACCGGCGAGGCCCAGCCGCGTCCCGACGTTTCTGTCTTCCAGCGAATATTCTCTGTTTCGCTCCAGGTGATGGGCGGCTTGCCCGAGAGAGCGACCCCGTCTCCGTTCGGCCCGCGAAATTCCGGCCAATCCGCCGCTGGGCCAGATGATGCAACAAAGACCAGCGCAACCGCGACTGCGACCGAAAACCTCAAACCGTCGTTGACCATGGTTTCATTCCATTCGTACAGAGAAACATCGCGTCGAAGGCGATCGCCGGATGGAGGTTGCGCAATTCTTCCGGTCCTCGCGGTCCTCCATGATCTCCCATGACGATGATCTCCGTCAACCGGCCGCTGGATTGCGTTTTGTCAGTCATCGCGATCCGCTATCGTCTCCTCGCGATCCCCGCTACCATATCGCCCATGAGCGAGCCGTTGATTTCCCTGCATTTTGTCGACTACCTCGTCGTGCTGGCGTATCTCGCCGCGACGCTGTTGATCGGCCTCTGGTTTTCGAGAACGATTCACTCCCAGTCCGACTTTTTCCTCGCCGGACGGAGCCTGCCCTGGTGGGCGGTCGGCTTTTCGCTGGTCGCCACGGACATCGGGGGGACCGACATCGTCGGTCTGGGAGGGGCCACTAATCAGTATGGCATTGCCGCCGCCAATTTTGACTGGATCGGCTGTATCCCCGCCATGCTCGTCGGCGCTTTTGTCTTCATTCCGCATTTCTGGCGCTGTGGTATCACCACGATTCCGGAACTGCTCGAACGTCGTTTCGATTATCGTGTCCGGACCGCTGTTTCGCTCTCGTGGTTCCTGTTCATGGCCTGCAATCTGGGGGTGATGCTGGTCGCTTCCGCACGCTTTATGTCGGGACTCGCCGGTTGGAGCCCCTGGCTGTCCATCTGCGTTGTCGCCTGTCTGGTCGCCATCTACACCTATTCCGGAGGTCTGGCGGCCGTCATTTACACCGATGTGCTGCAGGGCGTGATCATGATCGTGGGCTGTTTATTCGTCACGATTGCGGGATACATCGAAATCGGCGGGTGGAGCAACCTTGAGCAAGCCGTTAATCAGTCACTGGCCGAACAAGCCGCGCCCGACCTGGCGTCGCCTCCGCCGGAACCGTTCACCGCGCTGGGAGCAACGCATTTCGATTTGATCTTGCCGGTCGACACTCCCTCGCCCTGGCCGTGGCCCGCCATTCTGTTCGGGCTCTTGTTCGTCGTCAGTCCGGCTTATTGGATCGGCAACCAGTGCATCGTGCAGCGCTCTCTGGCGGCTCGATCCGAGTATGAAGCGAAGGCCTCCTATGTGTGGGGCGCGCTGCTCAAGAACGTCATCCCCGTAGTGGTCGTGTTGCCGGGATTGATGGCGGTGGCTCGGTATCCTTACCTGGAAAATCGGGATCAAGCGCTGCCGCGGATGGTCGGCGCTGCGTTATACCCCGGATTTCGTGGGATTTTTGTCGCGGCTTTTCTCGCCGCGCTGATGTCGAGCGTTGATTCGTACCTCAATTCGGCGACGACCCTGTTCACGCATGATTTCTACAAACGCTTTTGGCGACCTCTTGCCGACGACCGGCGGTTGCTGGCGATCGGCCGGATCGTCACGATTCTGCTCACCGTGTGGTCGATCTTTTTTGCGTTTCTCCTGTTGCCGCTCGACGCCGGGGTGTATGCCATTTTTCAGACGCTGCTCTCCTTCATTCAAGGGCCCGCCCTCGCGGTGCTGTTGTCCGGACTATTAAGTCGGCGCGCCAATTCGGGAGCGGCGTTTTTCGGATTTCTGATCGGGGTCGCGACGGCGTTCGGATTGTTTCTGATGAGTCTCGAGGAATTCTGCCGGATCATCGGCACCACGCGTCTGTTTCAACGCGACGATCCGTTTCTCTATTACTCGATCTGGGCGTTCCTGGCGTCGATCATCGTCATCGTCATTGGTAGCTATCTGAACCCGCCCGAACCGGAAGAGAAGTTGAAATACGTCATTTCACGGCGCCGCCTGGAGGCCGCTTCATGACGACCATTCTTCACTGGATCGGCGATCAATTGCGCTCGGCGCTGCTGGCGGTTCCGCTGTGGGTAGCGCGCGGGTTATTTGTCGCCGTGTTGTTCGCCTTGATGGTCTGGGTGGTGCAGCTGCCGAAATCCGCCGCCACGCCGCCCGGCGGCACGTCCCGCTGGCACGAAGACCTCCGCATCTGGGCCTGGCTGGCGCTGCTGTGCCAGTTGATCGTCTATTTCCTGCTGTAGCTATTTTAAAATATCGTCGCAGTTGTTCCGTTGGAAATCTGGGTCGCGAATCGATCAGAATATCGTGCGAACGAGCCTCAGAAAGGCAGTCCTCATGTCGCGATCCGAAGTTGGCAACGAGGCTCCCGCTTTTGATTTGACAGCTTTTCCCAACGGCCGTGACAAGCTCAGCCAGTTGAAAGGCCGATAAAACTTCGCGATGTTATTTCATCTCCGGTGCTGAAGTGTCCGACTCCAGACTCCTGCGGATCTTGAGCTTTATCGTCTGTTTACTTGCAGTGGGCGTCATTCGTGAATTCGTGATTCATGGAAGCTACGGTGGCTTTAGTCTGGGGCTTTATTTGGTTCCAATGACATTTGTGATGAGCATGATCGTGGGAATTCTTTGTGGCTTGAGGAAGAAGCCTGATACTCCAAAAGACGACCAAAGCAATGACCATCACACTTGATTTCACTTCAACCTCTTCGACATTCAGAAAGTATTGGACATGCCCATCCCCGAAGTCGGCTCCAAAGCTCCCGCGTTTGATTTGCCCGCTTATCCCAGCGGCCGTTACAAGCTCAGTCAGTTCAAAGGCGAGAAAAACGTCGTCCTCTATTTCTATCCCAAGGACGACACTCCGGGGTGCACCACGGAGGCTTGCGGGTTTCGTGATGGCCAGAAAAAATTCACCGCCAAGGACACCGTTATCCTGGGAGTGAGTTGCGATTCCGTCGGCTCACACGAAAAATTCGCGGAGAAGTTCGATCTGCCGTTTCCTCTCTTGTCCGACGAGGACCATGCCGTCGCCGAGAAATACGGCGTGTGGGTCGAGAAGAACATGTACGGGAAAAAGTCGATGGGGATCCAGCGGGCGACGTTTCTGATCGACAAGCAGGGGAAAATTGCCGCCGTCTGGCCACGCGTCAAAGTCGACGGCCACGTCGACGCCGTGATGGAAGCGGTCAAAAACCTCGACGAATAGGTCGCCAGCGGTCTGGGGCGCCGTCACACATCGCAAACTTCCGCGGCGTGCCGCAGCGCGGCGATCGGATCGTCCCACGTGGGAATGAATTCCTGCGTGACGAAGCCGGTATAACCCGTGTCAAGAATTGCGCGCATGACCGCGGGATAATTGATTTCCTGCGTATCATCGAGTTCCGCCCGGCCGGGATTGCCCGCCGTGTGGTAATGGGCGATGACGTCCTTGTATTGCCGAATCCGGCGGATGATGTCGCCGTTCATGATCGACACATGATAAATGTCGAACAGCAGCTTGAAATATTCTGAATCGACCTTGCGGATCAGTTCGACGCAGAAATCGACATTGTCGCCGAAATAACCCGGGTGCCCTTTCATCGGATGCGAGCTGTCACGCGTATTGAGATGTTCCAGGCAGATCGTCACCTTGTGCTTTTCGGCGAGCGGCAGCACTTTTTTCCAGGTGGCGATGCAATCGGCGATGGCCTGCGTTTCGTTCATGCCGGGAAACCGCATGCCGGTGAACGTGATGACGCGGGAAGAGTGGTTCGCCGCCGCCGTTTCAATCGCTTTCGTCAATTCGCGAATGACGGTTTCCTGTTCCTGGGGATTGCACGGCCCGACGTCGAATCGATGGCTGTTGACCAGCGAAATTTCCAGGCCCATCTTGCGCATGGCCGGCAGCGACTCGGCGGGAACTCCCTCGATGGCGACGATGCCGATGTCGAGAGCATGCCGGGCCAGCGTTTCCGCCGACATGGGCGAAAAACACCATCCCATGACCGATTGACGAATGCGACCGTGCTGGATTCGATAATCTTTCATCGCGGAAGACCTGGAGAGTTGAGCCGATAAGGAACTGGTTGCCGCCCACATCGTGCCGACGCCAGCCGCACCTTGCAACCACATTCGGCGGTTGAGTTCCCATTGGGACATAGCGAGGGACCACATTCCGTGAGAGCGATTCGTCGCAGATTTAAAACCGTCGAGAATGAATTGTCGTGGATATCAACCGAGGCAAAATAAACTCTCGTGTCATGGCAAAAAGCCGCGCTCGCGCAGTTCCGTGATGTTATCGGGAGCGCTTTTCATCACACGCTCGGCGGCATATTTGAAAAGTGCCAGTCCTGCGAGCGGCAGCGGGGCGGTCAAGATAGCGACGCGATCTTCGTCGTCGGCATCCAACTGCCGGTTCAACTTGGCCACCGCTTCCTCCAGGCTGTCGCTGACGATGCGCTTTGCACCCCGCCGGTTGTCGAGCCGTAAATGCGAGAACGACGCCGTTCGCGTGAGTAGGAACTGCGCCAGTTCTTCTTCGTCCGCGTTATCAAAGAAATTTTCGAATTCTGGGTGAATGTTGTCCGGCGTGATGATCATCGGCCGGGTGATTTTGACTTCTCCCTGGGTGATCGAGACCTGTTCGCCGCTGCGGCCGGGGTCAAGGACCAGGAAATACGGCAAATCCGACTCGCCGAACGTGAAAAGCGAGTAGGAAACCGGCCGGGCGATTTCAACGGCGTCCCAGGCGGCTCGGAACCGTTCCTCATCCGGAAAATTAGGGAAAAGTGACAACCGCGGGTCCAGTCGTTTCAGAATTTGCGAGGCGCCGGTGTGCGAATGCCAGCCCACATGATCTCAGTTGAGTCGAACAGGCTGCCGAGCACAAGCGAGCAGGGTGAACAGTGTGAAAGTAGAAGATCGACGATCGAGAATCTTTGATGGTCGACGAGAATTCGCCGCCGACATTCTTCGATTCTCGAACGACTCTTGAACTTCGATCTTCCTCCCTCATTTTTCTCCGTTCCATTCCTGGAAAAATTGCGCCAGGAAGGTTTCCAGGAAACGGTGCCGCTCCTCGGCCAATTGTTTTCCCGTCGGCGTCAGCATCCGGTCCTTGAGCAGCAACAGCTTCTCGTAAAAGTGATTGATCGTCGGTCCGGATTTTTTTTTGTACGCTTCAAACGTCGCATGCTGTTCCGGGGGGTGTTCAGGATCGTACATCGCCCGCCCGAAATGTCCGCCGAATGCGAATGCCCGCGCGATGCCGATCGCCCCGATTGCATCCAGACGATCGGCATCCTGCACGCACCGTCCTTCCAGCGATTCCATCACCGTCGGCACCCCCGCCCCTTTGTAAGAAACCCCGGCGATGATCTCGCAGACCGCGTCAATCAGCGCCGCATCCGCGTGCTGGCCGCTCAACCATTCTCGCGCGGCGCGCGGACCTGCCGTGTCATCGCCGCCGTGAAATTTCCAGTCGGCGATGTCGTGCAAGAGCGCCGCCAATTCGCAGACATAGGCATCAGCGCCCTCGGCGTGAGCCAGAATCACGGCATTTCGTCGCACGCGGTCGATGTGCCACCAGTCATGGCCGGAAGAATCGTCTTTGACCCGCTCCCGGATATAATGCGCAGTGCGAGCGATGAGCGCGGAGTTGTCGTGCACCAGGTTTCTTTCCGCAAGATCAGGTTCTGCTTGCTGTTGTCAGGCCGTAGAGACGATAATCATTTCAGAGTCCGCACGCCAATTTGTGAGTGATTTGCCATGTCCGCCATTCTCGAATCCACTGCGCCGGAATGGACGCTGGGCGACCTGTACGAGCGCTTCGGGCCGATTCCGCTGTCTCGCATCCGCCGGCTGCCCGAGCCGGGAACCGCCACGGAAGACGACGTGCTCGATGTTCACGACCGGGAAGGCCGTGCCTGCGAACTGGTCGACGGCATTCTGGTGGAGAAGACGATGGGGCAGTATGAATCGATGCTGGCTGTGCGCCTCAGCATTTTGATTGGCATGTTTGTGCGGGCGAATCGACTCGGGGAAGTCTTTGGCGAAGCCGGCTTCATGAAACTCCGGCCAGGTCTGATTCGCATCCCCGATGTTTCTTTCGTTTCCAAGGAACGCCTGAAAACGGCTCGGATTCGACCCGGGGGAAAAATTCAGGCCCTCGTTCCGGAACTCGCCATCGAAGTCCTCATCCCAGGCAACACGAAACAGGAAATGGACCGCAAGCTGGCAGAGTTTTTCCAGGCCGGCGTGCAACTTGTCTGGTATGTCGATCCGCGTGTTCAACGCGTGACGGTCTATCACGCCGAGAATCAGTCGGAGGTCATTCAATCTCCAGCCGAATTGAAGGGCGACCCTGTCCTGCCCGGGCTCTCCATTTCACTCACTGAATTATTTGCACCGCCCGAGGAAGATTAGCTGTATTCTGCTGAACCTGATTTCCGGCTCCGTGTCGACCTCCGTAAACTTCTTTCCTTGTTCTTCATCCCTTGTTCATCAACATGCTTGCCAAACGCATCATCCCCTGCCTCGACGTGCATGCCGGCCGCGTGGTCAAAGGCGTGAATTTTTTGAACCTCCGCGACGCGGGCGATCCGGTCGAAGTCGCCGCCCGTTATGAGGCCGACGGCGCCGATGAGCTGGTTTTTCTCGACATCACCGCCAGTCATGAAGAACGCGGCATCATTCTTGACGTGGTCCGCCGCACCTCGGAAGTCTGCTTCATGCCGCTGACCGTCGGCGGGGGCATCCGCACGCTGGACGACATCCGCATGCTGCTCAATGCCGGCTGCGACAAAGTTTCCATCAACTCGACCGCAGTCAAGAACCCGGATTTCGTTCGTGAAGCCGCCTTGAAGTTCGGTTCGCAATGCATTGTCGTCAATATCGACCCGAAGCGAGTGAGGAAAGACGGCAAAGAAATCTGGGAAGTGCACGTCAATGGCGGCCGCGTACCGACTGGTTTGGAGGCCGTCGCGTGGGCGCGAGAAGTCGAGCGGCTGGGCGCCGGTGAAATCGTGCTGACTTCCATGGATGCCGACGGGACGCAGGATGGCTATGACCTGCCGATGACTCGTGCCGTCGCCGATGCGGTCAAGGTCCCCGTGGTTGCGAGCGGCGGTGCGGGGCACCCCGAACACTTGCGAACCATTCTGACCGAAGGCCGCGCGAGTGCCGCCCTGGCCGCCAGCATTTTTCACTATGGAACGCACCCGATTGATGTCACCAAGCGATACCTCGCCGAACACGGCGTTCCCGTGAGATGTTTGGCGAGGTAATCCAAGCCATCTGGGGGGGTCACAGCACGGGGGAAAACATCCGGCAAAAGTTTTCGCGGACTTTTTGCCAGGTTCCCCGTCGCGACCAGTGTGCTTGATCGATCCGCTGAGCATCCTGAACTGCCCGATCGAAATCGGCCTCCAATTGCTCGGCGATTCCCGCATCGTACATCGCCACGCCGACTTCGAAGTTCAAAAACACGCTACGGGTATCAAAATTCGGGGTCCCCACGAACGACCATTGCCCGTCGATCACCAACGTCTTCGCGTGCTGTTGTCCTCGTTCGTATTCGTAGACTTCAGCCCCTGCCTCCAGCAGCGAATCATAGAACGATCTGGCTGCATAGTGGGTGTACCAGTACACCACCCGTCCCGAGACCAGAATCCGCACGCGAACTCCGCGCAGCGCGGCATTCTCCAGTGCGCTCATCAGCGACGGCGTCGGCACGAAGTAGCAGGTGGTCAGCACCACATGATTGCGCGCTTCATTGATCGCCGAAAACAGCAACCGATGAAATACGCCGTCTTCTTCATCCGGCCCGCCGGCGATCACCTGAGCCACCACATTTCCGCGGCTGGGCGGGACCGGATACAAATCCGAGTCAGTTAAATCTTCACCGGTCGCATATTTCCAATCGAGGGCGAACACGTCCTGCAATTGCAGCACCGTCGGTCCCACCAACCGCACGTGCGTGTCCCGCCAGTATCCGAAATGCGGATCACGGCCGAGATACTCATCTCCAATGTTCATGCCGCCGGTGAATCCCACCTGTCCGTCGACGACGATGATTTTGCGGTGACTCCGCAAATTCAGCGACCAACGCTCTCGAAACGTTTGCCCCGGGACAAACGACGCGACTTCAATTCCAGCGTCTCGCATCGACTGCAAGAATCGTCGTGTCAGGCGCATCGATCCGAGGCTGTCGTAGAGAAAGCGGACTTTTACGCCTGCTTTCGATTTCGCGATCAAAGCGTCCCGCACGCGCGTGCCGATCCGGTCGGGTTGCCAGATGTAATACTCGAGATGAATCGACGATCGAGCGGCGGCGATCGCGGATTCGATCTCGCGAAAGGCGTCCGACGTTTCCGTCAGCAAGAGCACTTCGTTTCCGACCGTCGGCCGCGTCCCCGCGATTTTGTGCGAGAGCTGCATCATCGCCCGGTGGAGCGGCAACATCGGTTCACTGGCCAATTGATGATGCGATGCCACCCGCGGAGACGTCCGGTTCAAAATCGCCGCCACCATCTGCCGGCTCCGCAGCCGCCGATGGACCCGGTTGATTCCGAAAATCAAGAACAGCATCGCGCCGAAGATCGGCATCGTCACAATCACCAGCATCCAGGCCACCGTCGACGTGGGCTGCTGCTTCTTCGTGAGCAACACCACGGGCAATAACAACAGCGTCAGCAAATACCCCACCACGGACAGCATGCCGAATGCGACTTGCGACGCTGTCATGGATCGATCTTTCGCCGTTGGAGCACGATGAAATACCCGTCGGTCTCGTCCGGCATCAGCTCCCATTCCTCCGGATGATCACGATACTCCGGCACGTCGCGCGGCGTTTTCAGTTCGCTGTATTTGTGCCGGGTGTCGATCACGATGTAGTTGGTGTCGTCGGGCACCTTGGCTTCGTATCCGCTGACTTTCCGGCGATAGTGGCTGTAATCATAAGAACGCTCGAAATGCGTGTACCGGGGATGAACAAAATCGGTCGACGCCACGCGCGCTGATTTCGGAATGAGGTTCGCAATTTTAGCAAACTCAACAGCCCTCTGATTTGGTCCGTACAGCGTCTGCCAATACCACGCCGACCCCGGATCCCAGAACGTCATGCTCAACGGCGACAGGCTGAAAAAGAATCCCGTTGCCAACGAACTTGTCCAGACGAGACCGGAGAGCGCCTGCTGGATGTTGACGTTTTTACAGCGATCTTTTAGGGCGTAATCGAGCAGCGCTTGGCCACGTCCCCATCCCCCTGCCAACGCCCAGAACACAATCGGCACCAGCGGCGCATGAAACTGATGCCGTGGATCGCGAGCCAGTTCGTTCAAGCACAAGATTCCAAACAACGGCAACCCCACCGCCAATCGACTTGGTGACAACACCGGCACAAACGCCAGCGGAGCCAGCATCGCCAGTGCATACAACATCGTCGACAACGAAAACAGCTCGCCGAACAACAACCCCGGCTGCGTGAGCATCGTCCGCACAATCTGCTCCGGACTCTGGCCAAACTTGCTGAAATAACTCGCGTAATGGATCTCCGCCCCCGATCGAAACCAGGGCATCACCACGCGCGTCGCCAAAAATAAATACCCCACCGCCCCCACTGCCACGAGGAAGCCAAATAACGCCCAATTCCGGTCAAAATGCCTCTGACTTCCGCCTTCCCACGTCCGCCTTCCCCCTTCAACCACGGCCATCCAAACTCCCAATGGCGCCAAAACAATCGCATAGTCTTCTTTGACCGTCAGGCACCCCACAATTCCCGCCAGAGTTCCCCAGAGGTTTCTGCGATCGAGTTGATCGAGCGTCAACAAGAAAATTGGAATGCCAAACGCTTCGGGACGGAATGTCTTCAAGTCGACTTCTATGTCGAGAAACTGCATCGGCGCATAGCAGAGGTAAGCCGCCGCCGCGGCAAGTCCCGCCGCGTGGGATTGCGTCTGGCGCCGCGTCATCCAATACACCGGCCACGCTCCGAGCGCAAGCGCCAACGATTCACACAATTCCAGCAACAAATGCGAAGGCCAGAGCACGTAGATCGGCAGCAATCCCAAATGCACCACCTGAATGTGCTCGCCAAGAAACAATCCCTGATCGAGATAACTCCGAAATCCCTTCCCGTGCAGCACATTCCAGAGATGCTCCTCGTACATGGCCGAGTCCCCATGCGGGATCAGCAGATTGAAATACAACCGCCAGTTCATGGTCACGAACACCACGACATAGACGGCGATGAACGACCAGAGAGGCAGATTGAATGTTGACGATCGACAGACCGAATCTTTTCGCTCATCGAGCTTCGATTCTGGATCCTCGTTTCGTCGTAAGAGAACAAGCCCTGTTGTCATCCACCCTGCCAGGCTGCCCGCACACCAGAAGCTCGGAATCACTCCCCAGAAATTCACCAGCGACTCCACTCCGGTGACCTGGACGGCGATATTCACCCAGTCCCACAAGCCCAACAGGCACCACCAGCCACCGCCGGCAATCCCCCACCGGCTGACAGAACTCAGCCAAGGCTCCGATCGCCGCCAGCTCAATAAAACACTGCCCATCAGCCACGTCGCCAAGTGGATCGCACCGACAATCATGAGCACCCGCAGATAGCTGACGTCCGCCTGCTCCGAGACGGGGACTTGCGATTGGCCTGAGAGCCAAGCGACCAACCTCATCCAGGTCGGCGTGCTGATCAATTGCCCGGCTAACACCTGCGAGGACAACCAGGTCTGCAAGGTCTGCGCCGCGAGCAATGTTCCCACCAGCCAAACGGCAGCGGCTTGCCAGATTGGCGGCGTTTCACGACGGGAATCAGAAGCAACGGACGGTCGGGAAGCGGACATCACGATTCAAACAGACGTGCAGAAACAACGCGAAAGTTTGTCAGCTTCATCCTAACGGCTCACGTGACCTCGCGGCAGCATGCTCGCGGAGAATTTATCGGTGAACCTCTCGAATCGGTGTGAGGATGTCTTCCATTCCCATTTCGCCCTCGCCCTTTTACAGTTTGCTTTGGACCTCGTCTGCACCCGCATCGGAAACTTCCCGCATGGACCCGCTGAAAATCTACTGTGCCGGCCCGCTTTTCAATCAGTCGGAACGTGATGAAATGACCGCCATCGCCGAAGCCCTGCTCAACGCGGGGTTCCAGGTGTATCTGCCCCATCGGGACGGCATGGAGTTTCGCTTGGTTCATGAATTGCTGGCCCAGCGTGGCTGGGAACCGATGGTGGCCGGGCAATTCCTTCATGAAGCGATTTTCGCTCTGGACGTATTTCAATTGGCGGTGGAATGCGAGGCCATGGTGTGGAACCTGAATGGCCGCGTGCCTGATGAAGGCGCCGTCTCGGAAGCCGCCATGGCCTGGACGCTGGGCAAACCACTCCTCGCCTATCGCGACGATATTCGTTCTTTTCTCGCCGGCCGGCCCCTCAATCCGCTTCTCGCCGGCCTCGTCGATTTCGCCTGGGTGGAATCTATTCCCGCGATCATCCCGGCCTTGAAACGTCAACTCGAAGTTCAGCCTCCGACGGAGATCGACCTCAACACCTTGTCGCCGCGCCTGCGTCAAGCCGTCGAAGACGGCAAGGTTCTTTGGAATGCCATGTTTTCGCCCGACACCGTCTGCAATAACGAACAAATCGCTGACTGCGTCACGACTCTCTTTGCACCGACGATCCCTGCACAAGCCTTGAGTTGAACCCGGAAGCGCCGAGAAACAGCAGCTGCAGGCAGGCTATCATGATCACGGATCAAAAACCGGCTGATGCTCGCCGGGAAATGCCAGCGTCTTGACGGTTAACACGAACTTTCTTCGATCGGCTACAATCCCGGCATGTCGCATCCTTACCGCTCGATTCCTGAACTCGCCGAACTGCAGGCCGGCGGACCGCTTGTTCGCATCCCCATGCAGCAGGATGTTCCCTTCACGTCCCGGGTGCGGGCGCTCGTCGATACGGCCGAATTTCAACGCCTGCGGCAGATCACTCAACTGGGACTCGCCTCCCGCGTCTATCCCGGTGCGGTGCACACGCGCTTTGAACATGCTCTCGGCGTGTTTCACAATGCGATTCGCTATCTGTGGCAACTTGGCAAGGATGATCGCTTTGCAGACGCCGTCTCGCCTCATCAAGCGGAAATCGTGCTGGTCGCTGCATTGCTGCACGACCTCGGTCATTGGCCGTTTTGCCATCCCATCGAAGACATGGGACTTCCCCGCCTCCCGCCGCACGAAGAATTTGCCGCCGAGTTTGTTTCGCCTCAGCGCGAGCTTGGCCAGGTGTTGATCAACGAATGGAACATCGACCCGGACGATGTTCTGGACATTCTCGCACCGCGGACCGACTCCGCCTCCGTCCGGCTGATGCGCTCGATCCTCTCCGGCCCCATTGATATCGATAAGTTCGATTACCTCGAACGTGACAGCCTCCATGCCGGCGTCCCCTACGGACGCAATTTCGACCGCAATCGCTTGATCCAGTCATTGCTCGTCAATGCCGCCGGCGACGGCCTGGCGATCAGCGCCAAAGGCAAAACCGCCGCGGAACTGATGGTCTTCGCCCGCTATGTCATGTTCAGCGAAGTCTACTGGCATCACGCCGTTAGGTCGGCGACCTGCATGTTCGCGCGTGGTTTTTTCGAAGTTCATTCGCAATTCGATCTGCGCGAATTGTTCCAGTTGAGTGAATTCGATTTCATCCACCGCTTACGAACGGCCGCCCAGTCCACTCCAGCAGCGCAGCTGTTTGAAGGCGTCTTCGGGACCAAACGCGCGCTTTACAAACGCGTCGCTGAATTCAGCCTGCACGATCAGCCTGAACTTTACCGATACCTGGCCAGCCGTCCCTTCAGCGAGTTAGTCCCGCTGACCGAACGGTTCCGCGAGGTGATTCATCGCCGTTTAGGAATTGTCGCCGGCCCGGCCGATTTTCTCATCGATGGCCCGCCGCAGCACCGCGAAGTCGAATTCGCCGTCGAAATCTACCATGCCAAGAGCCGCACCTGGACGCCGTTCGACCAGGTCTCGCCCGTCGTCGCCACGTTGGCCCGCACTCAGTTCGATGATTACGTCAAACGGGTTCGTATCTTCGCGGCTCCAGAATTGGCACGGCAACTCGCGGGCCACTCAAAACTCTGGGACTGCCTCACGGAAATCGCCGACTAACCGCTGTGTTTCCTGTTCACCGCGAGGTGCAGGGCTTACGAGCGGAGCGTTCTCTTAACAACGAGGCTCTCCCACCATGTGGCGCATCCGACGCGGTCTATTTCTCGGCGACGGCTATGACGCGAAAGACCGCGACCTGCTGCGCAGCGCCGGCATTACGCACATTATTAACTGCGCCGCAGAGGTCCCCTGTTGGCACCGACGGGACTTCCGGTATCTGCACCTGAAACTGCGCGATCCCGACCCCGATTTTCACGAGCACATCGACCGCTGCGTGAAATTCATTCGCCGCGGACGACGGGCCGGCGGCGTCCTGGTCCATTGCCTCGCCGGTCTCAGTCGCAGCCCGTCAGTGATCCTGGCCTACCTCTGCGCGCGAGGGAGTTCTCTGCCCGATGCGCTCGATCACGTCGGCCGGGCCGTGGGAGAAACGCAGGAATTCATCCTACCCGACGCCACGTTCTTGTCGCAGATCGAGCTGTATCTGGAAGACCGGGACCCGCCCGCCTAGCGGCGCGCGGGTCTGCGAGTCGAGCGGTCGATTACTTGATTCTGACCGCCTTGCCCAGCCGCCCCATGTAATCCACAAAGATGAAATCGCGGTCGGAAACCGAACGAACCGTGAACGGCAATTGCTGATTGACGCGGCTGGCATAAATGGACGACGTGCAATGGAACGTCAGCGTGCCGTTTCGCACATCCCATTTCCCGCTCGAAATGGGCGTTCGCACGAAGACCCGCTGCAACAACCGCATTTCCTGCACTTCACGGATCGAGGACCAGGTGCCATCGCCATTCATGGTCATGACCAGAGCGCCGGCTTCATCAGTATATCGCCACACTCCATTCATCAGTTTCGTCACTTCCGCGTCGGTCAGCACCTTGGCGCTCACTCCGTCGCCTGACTTGGCCCGCGGCTCCTCGGGCGCCGGTTCCTTCGATCCCGCACCCGCCTGTCCGACGTGCTTCAGCACCATCAGCATCCGCTTCGAACCTTTTTTCGCCGAAAAGTCCTCCGGTCGCGGGCCGTCTTCCGGATCAATCAGGCAGACGACCAGTTGACCGTCAGCGATCCGGTAAATCCCGGTCGCTTCTTTCTTTTCCCGCGTGGCAATTTCCAGCCCTTTGGGAAATTGCGTGGCATCGATCGTGAAAATCTTGGCGTGCCGTTTCCCATCCTGCGGAGAGACGGTGATGATCGCGTTGTCGCTGATTTCGAGCTTTCCGCCCGACGGGAGCCACTCGCGAATCGCTTCTTTGGGAATCACATGGCCGTCTTCCGACAGCTCGATGACTTCCCAGCGTCCCTGCAACGGCTTCAGTTCTTCATCCTGGTCTGCGGCGAAGACCGGAACGGCCGCCAGCAACAAGCACGACCACACCTGAAACAGGATTTTCATCTCCAGAACTCCTTTTCTGCAGAAAGCGAATAGTGATGAACCGAACAGTTCAATTCGCGAGACAATAACAGTCGGCCCGTCGAACTTCAACAAACAACCTGCCAGCCGGGTCGCTTATCCCATAATCCCTGTCAACAAGGTTTCCAGTACCAGCCGCGCGATTTCCCGCGGTTTTCGCCGCGCCGCCACCGCCGTCTTGTCCAGCACTCCGTCCAGCACCAGCATCGCCGCACCGTGCAGCGCCGACCAGCCAACCAGCGCATTCCGCTGGACCGTCCCATGGCGAACGAGGCCGACGCGCTCGCACGCCCGGATCTCGTTTTCGAAAAACTGAAAGGTCGCCCCGCGCGCGGCAGTCAAATCGGCCGTCCGATTGCGGGCCGCCTCACCGGAAAACATGATCCGGAAATGAGCCGTGTGGGACAAGGCGAATTCCATATAGGCGATCCCCAGGCGAATCACTCGTTCGCGGTGGTCTGCGATTCGCCCGACCGCTGCGGTCAACGCCTGTAAGAGCAACCCTTGCCCTTCAATCGCCAGTTCCACCAGCAGATGAGTCCGGCTGGGAAAGTGTCGGTAGGGTGCGTTATGCGAGACCCCGGCCGCCCGTGCCGCTTCCCGCAGCGTGAACCCTTGCACGCCGTGAGTCGCCACCAGTCCGAGCGCCGCGTCCAACAGGCTCCGCCGGAGGTCGCCGTGATGATACGTCGCTTTGGAGGGTGACTCGGTGGATTTGGTCGATTTCTTCATGTGAGAATTTTAGCGACTCGATGTTGACACCGTCAACTTAGCGGGTTAATGTTGTCGATGTCAACATTGGGGCAGAGTGATCCTGAGGGTGAATGCGATGATGGTTGCGCGATCATTGATTCCGTGGTCCCTGGCCTGGTTCCGCGGCACGATCGCCCCCGTACTGACCTGGTGGGCGGCTGCCGGCGATCAACGCGGACTGCTCGGCGGGTTGATGCTGGCCGCCTTTTTGTCCGACTGGCTCGACGGCGTCCTCGCCCGCCGCTGGCGTACGTCCACGCCCGCTCTTCGCCGCGCCGATTCGCTGGCCGACTCCGTCTTTTACCTCAACGTCCTCATCGTGGCTCTGTTCTTTCGCTGGCACATGATCTCTCCCTGGCTTCCCGGTTTCCTGGGGCTCCTGTTGCTGGAGACGATCTGCCAGGGATCGAACTATCTCCGGTTCGGCTGTCGAACCGCAACCCACGCCTATCTTTGCAAAGCCTGGGGCGTCGTGCTTTGCCTGGCCGCGATTGATGTGCTCGCATTCGATACCGCCCGTGAATCGTTGGCGCTCTGCCTGGCTCTCGGCTATCTGGCCTATGCCGACGTCCTGGCGATTTTGTGGCTCATGCCGGTCCCTGCCGTGGACGTTCCGACCTCGTGGCATGCCTGGCGATGTCGCACGGAACTTCTTTCATCCCAAAACAACTAAGCCTGGAGTTCATGATGTCGCCGATCGCATTCTGGAATCAGATCGACCTCCTGCGCGTCGGTTCGTTTGTCGCGCTCATCGCGGCGACCTGGATTCTCGCCGGTTGGCTGAAGGCTCGCGGTTACGCGAGAACCGGCGACGCCCGGAAGATCAACCACGCCGCGGTCCTCACCGGGGGAGTCGTCTGGTTCAACAGCGGCGACTCGGGAATGGATCGCGTCTCCTGCCATCTCGCGGTCAGCCTCCTGTTCCTGCTGCTGCTGATCGCCTGCCGCTATCGCGATTGGGGGGTGTTTCAATATGCCTTTCAAGGCTATGCCCGAGAGGCCGATCGACCGCACGATGCCTTTCATGTCTGGTTCTCGTGGCTGGTCAGCATCGTCGGCTTGGAACTGGTCGACCTCGCGTTCGGTTCCGTGGCGCTCACTCGCTGCGCGGCGTTGGTGTTGGGCTTGGCCGATGCCGTCGCCGAGCCAATCGGCTCCCGCTTCGGCAAACACCGTTATCGCGTGAGAGACATCCTCTCAGACGTTTGCCGGCAGCGGAGCTGGGAAGGCAGCCTCGCCGTCGCTGTGATGACCTCAGTCATCGTCTTCATCAGCTTTTCGCCGCAGTGGGGCACGGATTGGGGATTTCCCGTTTTCGCGATGGCCTCTTTTCGCCTGCCGATGGCCCTGCTCGCCGGCGGCTTCGTTGCGCTGGTCGAAGCCTGGACGCCGCACGGCCTGGATAATCTCACCATCCCGCTCGGGGCCGCAGTTTTTGTCCGCGGGATCATGGGATTCACCGTTTGAGAATCGCTTGACGGTTTTCGTGTCGCCATCGCATTGAAGGGTTGGACATGATCTCAAAAAGAACGTTGGGCCTCTTGTTGCTTGTGACGGGATTGGCGCTGCCGGTGATCGCATCCGTGTGGGGACAAAGCGACAACTCGCTCGTCGCCAGCGACGGCGGACCACCGAACCAGGGTGCGATGCTGACGGCATATCTGGTGTTTTTAGCTGCTGCCGCAGTCGGTTGTTTGTTGACTGGTGCGGGACTGGCCGTCACCGTGCTGTCATTTCAAAAATCCCGCCGCAAGCCCGTCACCCTGAGTTACTCCCAAACAGGGGATGATTGCTCTGTCCATTTTCGGAGATTTCTTTCGTCCGGTTCGTGGCGAGCGAGTCCCGTTTTTGATTTGATCATCATTAACGACTCTCGATTTCCCGCTCTCAACACGAACCTCACCCATGAAAATCACCGAAATCGTCTGCCAGGTCTTGCGTATCAAGTCAGTTCAGGCCAAAACGGCCTCGAGCCAGGACTCCGTCCTCGTTCGCGTCCGGACCGACACCGGCCTGGAGGGGATCGGCGAGGCCGATTCGTCCCCGGAAGTCGTGAAGGCGATCATTGATGCGCCGTTCAGCCACAATATCGCCTGCGGACTCCGGGAGATCCTCGTGGGCGAGAATCCGCTCGAACACGAACGGCTCTGGCAGAAAATGTATCGCCGGACGATGTACTTCGGCCGCACCGGCGTCGGCATCACCGCCATGGCCGCCGTGGATATGGCCCTCTGGGATCTGAAAGGCAAACATTACAAGGAACCAATCCACCGACTGCTGGGCGGCAAGCAGCACTCCAAAATCAAGGCCTATGCGTCGATCCTGTTCGGCAAATCCGGCAGCGAAACTCGCGAAATCGCCCGCAAATGGATCGACTATGGTTACCACGCCGTCAAAATGGGCTGGGAACCCATGGGCCAGTGTGAAACGCTGGATGTGGAACTGGTCCGCGGCGCTCGCGAAGGGGTTGGAGAAAAGTCCGACCTCCTCATCGACGCCGGCTGCGTCTGGGATGCGCGAACCGCTCTCAAACGCGCGCAGGCGTTTTCTCACTTCAATATCGGCTGGTTGGAAGAACCGCTCCGTGAAGACGATGTCAGCGGTTACGTCTGGCTCCGGGATCGTTCGCCTGTGCCGATTGCGTCGGGAGAAGGTGAATGCGGCCGGGAATCGTTCCGCGACTTGATCGACCGGCACGCCCTCGATGTTTATCAAGTCGACCTGTCGCGGTGCGGCTTCACCGACGCCGCCTACATCCGGGCCCGGGTCGAGGAAATCGGCGCCCGGCTCTGCAATCACTGTTACACCAGCCCCCTCACCGCCGCCGCCAGCCTCCACTGGCTCGCCACCTGCCGCGACACGTTCTTGTTCGAAGACTGCGTCGAAGACTCGCCATTACGGCACGAGCTGACGGTCGAGAAGGTTCAAGCCAAACAAGGTTGGATCGAGGTCCCCGACGGCCCCGGTCTGGGAGTCACGCTCAATGAAGATTTCGTGAAATCCACGCTCATTGCTGAGTCCAAGTGAACGATTCAGGCTGAGAACTGTTTTGAGATACGCAACATGGGCATCGATCGCACGTCTGACAAGGGCTCTCAATTTCGGTTCTCACATCAAGAGTGGGAATTTAATCTGAACCTCGCGCAAGCGTTTGACTGGGAGCCCCAAGGTACGAAGAAACCGAAGGGTTATGGTTTTTTTAAAAGATGGCACGGTCGCTATGACACGAACGACGGCCAATATGTCCTGGCGGCTGACGCTGAAAACCTGGCTGCAGCGCTGAATCGTGCAATTCAATCAAAACATCGGCAGCAGGTCGCAAGAAAAGTGTCTGCTCAAATGGAGAACACGTTGGTGCAGATGCTCGGCGGTCCGCTGCCGAATGGATTCTTCCTTCCCACGGATGTTGATATCGAGAATGTGATTGACTTCTGCGCCTTTTGTAAAAAAGGTGGGTTTTATATTGAATCGAGCAACTGTGGTCGATGAGTTCATCGTCAACTGAAACTTGCAGGAATCCATCTGTGCGCAAAATCGTGTTATGCTGGCTGCTGTTATTATCCGCGACCGCATTCGCCGCGGAACCCACCGACCTCGGCGGCGTCCGCGAAGAGCACGTCATGATTCCCATGCGCGACGGCATTAAGCTGTCGGCGTTTCTCTTCTTCCCTCCCGGCGATGGCCCTTGGCCCGTCCTCTTGGAGCAGCGTTACGCCAACGGCAGCGATCCCAACACCAAGAAACACTTTGCCAAACTCGCTCACGGCGGATATGTCACCGTGCTGGCCAACTTCCGCGGATCGCAAGAATCGGAAGGCGTCTGGAAAGGCTATCGCCATCTCGCCTGGGGCGAACAACAGGACGGCTACGATCTCGTCGAATGGCTCGCTGCGCAAAAATGGTCCACAGGTAAAATCGGCACGTTTGGCAGTTCTCAGGCTGGGTTCGCCCAGAACTTTCTCGCCGTCACTCAACCGCCGCACCTTGTCGCCCAATACATGATCGATACCGGCCTCAGCCTGTTCCACGAAGGCTATCGCATCGGCGGAACACAACGGCCGGAACGTTTCAAAACCATGGACAAAGTCTGCCGAGTTCCCGAACACAATCAGGAATTGATGCGCGAATGGTATCAGCATCAAAGCTATGACAGCTATTGGGCCGACGAAGACTGCACGCGGTTCTTCGACAAAATGAACGTGCCGTGTTTCACCATCGGCAGTTGGTACGACTTCATGAACGTCGGCTCGATTGACAGTTTCATCGGCCGGCAACATCACGGCGGGCCGAATTCGCGCGGCCGCCAACAACTCCTCATCGGGCCCTGGCTGCATGGCCGGTTCAAAGAGACCAACGTCTCAAATGAGATGACCTACCCCGAGAACGCCAAGTTCCCCATGGACGCCCACATGATCAAGTGGTTCGACCATTATCTGAAGGGCGTCGATAACGATGTCGAACGCGAACCGACGGTCCGCTACTACGTGATGGGCGCGGTCGGCGAAGCGGATGCGCCCGGCAACGTCTGGCGGACGGGCAGCGACTGGCCGGTTCCCGCGAAGTCCGTTCCGTATTACCTGCATGCCGAAGGAACTTTGAACACGACGGCCCCGACCAACGGAAACGGCTCGGTCGCGTTTGAAGCCGACCCGATTCACCCCGCTCCCATTCCGGGGACGGCCTTTCCGGGAGCGAAAGACGCCCGGGAGTACGAGAATCATCCCCAAGTCAAGACGTTCACGACTGAGGTGTTGACGCAGCCGGTGGAATGGACGGGAAAAGTTCAGGCCGAACTGTTCGTCACGTCCGATGCCCGAGACACCGACTTCATCGTGCGGGTCAGCGACGTATATCCCGACGGGCGATCCATTTTGATCATTGATTACATCCGCCGTGCCCGGTACCGTGACGGCTACGATCACGAATCCTTTCTCGAACCCGGCCAGGTCGCCAAAGTGGCGTTCGACGTCGGGTGGTTGAGCCAGATTTTCAACCAGGGACATCGCATCCGCGTGACGGTGGCCAGCACCGGAGCGCCGTTTTTTGAACCGAACCCGAACACCGGCCTTCCGTTGACGATTGAACCGCCCGCACGGCAGATCACGGCCCACAACACCGTCGAAACGAATCGAACACACGCGTCGCGCATCCTTGCACCGGAGTCACTCGCCCCATGAGCAAAGCCGTCTCGTCCGCTCGCGTCGTCTCCATGGACCAGTTCCGCGGCTACACGGTGGCGGGGATGATCCTGGTCAACTTCATCGGGTCATTCGCGGTGATTCACGCGGTGTTCCGGCATAACAACACGTTCTTGAGTTATGCCGACACGATCATGCCCGGCTTTCACTTCGCCGTCGGTTTTTCGTATCGGTTGACGATGTTGAAGCGGTTGCAGGAAATGAGCTGGATGGCGGTCTATTGGAGCTATCTCAAGCGATGCTTCGTGCTGATGTTCCTGTCGATCATGCTGTTCGGAATCGGCGAAGAGTTCAAAAAATGGGAGCAGTTCGAGAAAACTCCGGACGCGCTCCTGCCGCCGAAAGAGGAACCGACCCCTCTGGAACAGTTGAAAAAGGGTTACGACGAGGCCACGAAAAAGGCCAACGAAGCGAAAGGCGCGCTGGACAACCGCGAAGCGTTCGAAAAACTCTCTCCCGAAGAGCAGGAGAAAGTCCTTGCTGAAGCCAAGGTGCACCACGATGCCGAACAGGTCAAAAAAGCGGCGGAAGCGGTCGAGGCGGCCAAAAAACGCCGCGATTCCTGGAAAGATCCCGCCTTCCGCAAGACGTTTTTCGAGAACTGGCGCGTCTGGATCGCGCAGGAACTGAAGGCCGGCATGTGGGAGACGTTCGCCATCATCGGCGCGACGCAACTGGTGATTCTGCCGCTCGTCGCCCGATCGTTCTGGGTGCGGGTGATTGCCATGTTTGCCATGGGAATCGGCCACGCCTTTTTGTGCTACTGGTTCAACTGGGGTTTCATTCTCGGCTATCGAGACAACTGGATGGTGGAACTTTGGAAGACCGGCACCTCCGGCAGTTGGGACGGCGGATTCTTCGGACCCCTCTCGTGGTCCGTGGCGATGCTCGCCGGCACGATCGCCTATGACCTGGTCATGGCCGACACGACCCGCCAGAAAGTTGCCCTGCGTCTGGGCGGCTGGGGCGTCGGATTGATGGTCTTAGGCTATCTGCTGTCGTGTCCGACCCGGCTGTACGATATCGGTGACGGCACCTATGCGCCCGCCAAAGACCCGAAAAACGGCGAACGCGCCCTGTCGCCGGTCATTCCCTCGTTCGACAGCCTCGGCCATCGCAGCGTAATGAGTTTGCTGGCCGAGCCCCCGTTTGTCGCGCCACCGCCGGCCAGCGAGCGATTGCAGAATTACTGGATGATGAGCAAGAAATACCCCACGCTGTCATTCATTCTGTCCGCCTCCGGGTTTTCATTCCTCGCGTACGCCGTGTTTGTCTGGTTGTGCGATGTCTGGGGACTGCAATTGGGCATTTTCCGCACGTTCGGCCTGAATCCGCTGCTCGCGTACTGCATTCACGAGATGATCGCGCATCAACTGCACAAGATCATGCCGCGCGATGCGCCCCTGTGGTATTGCGTCGGAGGTTTCATCCTCTTCTTCTGGGCGACCTACGCCTGCATCCGCTACCTGGAAAAACGAAACATCTTCGTGCGGCTGTAAGTGAACTGGCAAAAGGGTAGCCCCGGTTCTTGAACCCGGGCGGTGCAGCCGCAAGAGGTTGCGCTGGGATAGCAGCGTCTGTTGAAACAAACGCGTGTTTGCCGTTAATTCAACTCGGCGATCTGCTGCTCGGCGGCGCGCAGTTGATTGATCAGCAAGGGGCGGTCCTGATCCGGGCAGTCTTTCAGACAGCCCTCCAGCACGTCGAGCGCATTGCCTGGATGATGAGCCTTCATCGCCAGATAAGCGAGATCCCGCTGCTGATCGTAGGCGCCGGGGTGCAGCGCTGACAACCGCCGTTGCACCAGCCAGGCCTGCGCCCATTCTTCTTGACGGACCGTGACGGCCTTCAGGTTGTTCAGCAGGCGGATGATGATTTCGCGCGGCGATGCCGGCTCCAGCAACGACTCCACTTCGTCGACCGCCAATCCGCTGAGCGATTGCAGCCATTGGAGACACTCGTCGTATTCAATTACCTGGCCCTGGTGAAACGCATCGAGAAACAGCGGGCCCTCAAGCGCGTCATAGCGAGTGAGAAAGTGCATCGGTGCGGCAACACCCACGAGTTCCAATCCCGCCGCCTGGGCCACAGCGACATACACCAGCGACAGGCTGATGGGAATTCCCAAGCCGGTTTCGATGACGCGATTGACGTAGCTGCTTTCCGCCCGTTCGAACGCGCCGCGGTCGCCGTGCAAGCCATGCTGGCCCGCCAGACAGCGCGCCAGTTCCTTAAGCACCACTCGATCGGACGCCGACCGCGCCATGGGGCCGCCGAATTCCCGGCCCCGCTTTGCGATCCATTCCAGCGTGTGGCCGAAGTCCAACCGGGGATTCGCGTCCCGGGCGATTTCCAGGGCCACCAGCGTCAAATCGATATCGCTGGCGCGGCACAGCAACTTGCGGAATTCAACGTCGTGCGGAAATTCGTCGTGCGGCTTCATGCGTCAGGATGCTTTTCCTCAGAAGCGAGTCTGGTTCAAGCATATGTCAGACACGGCCTCGGAGTCGAGAGCGACTTCTGGCAATTCTCCGCGAATCATTTCGCCCGGCGACGTTCATCGGAATAAAACCGCGTCGTCTCTTCCTGGAGCAACGGTTCCGTGATCGAATCGCTGCTGACTCGCACCTTGATGCGCTGGTTGTCCTCTTCGATTCCTTTCACTTGGACGCGATAGACGACATCCTGGCCGGGGACCAATTGTGTCAGCGGCTTGAAGACCAGATTCCGGGTCTTCGAACTCGCGTCGGTCGGACCGGTCGACGAGAGCAGTTGCATGCCGTCCGGCAATTCGCAACTGACGGTGACATGCGTGGCCGCCTTGGTCCCGGAGTTTTTCAGGCGGATTTCGAACGCCGTCTCGACGCCGACTTCCACGGGATCGTCGATATCGACGACTTCCATCGTCAACTTCGGTGCGCCATCGATCTGTGTTTCGACCACGGATTCGGCTTTCGCGCCGGCGTCGGAGACGACCTGGAATTTCTGGGAAAATTCCCCGAGTTCCGCCGGCAGCAGTTCACACGCGACTTGAATCGATTGTCCCGGCTCCAACCGTCCCAGGAACCAGGAAATCGTTTTCTGCGACGGCTCATATTTGCCGCCGTGATCGGCTGAGACGAATTGGAATCCCTCCGCCACCGCCTGCGTCACCCGGACGTTGTTGTTCGCCACGCTGCCGTCGTTGGTGACCTGGGCCGTGAATCGGGCACTGCGGCCTTTATATCTCAGAGCAGGGCCCTCGGCTTGGAGTTTCAAGCTGGGGGAAACGACTTTGATCGTCGCCGTGGCGTCGCTGCTGATGTCGGAACTGGAACTGGCCGTCACCGTGATTGTCTGCGGTCCGCCGTGCAGCGCAGCGAGCGGCAGACGCACCGTGCGCGATTCGCCGGGAGAAATCGTGCCGATCTCCATGTCCGCGGCGGCAGCTTCGCCTCGCGGGAATTCCAACCCTTTGGACAGGCGGGTCGAGATTTTCACGTCGTGCGCCGCCCCGGTTCCGGGGTTCGTCACCACCACGGTTTGCGATGCGGAATCACCCAGCATGACTTCGGTCGGACCGTTGACCGCGATGTTGAGCAATGGTTCCTCCACGCGGAATCGGGCCGACGCCGTTCCCGTGCAGCGGACTTCGGCCTGAACGCCCAGGTCGCCGCGGCGGCCGGGAATCAGCGTCAAGGCGAGGCGTTGCTCGGCTCCCGGAGCCAGACGATCGAGTTTCCAAGACAGACGTTCGCGATTCTCCGTCGCCTTCGGTTGCGTGGACACCAGGCGCAGCGGCGTTTGGAAGACCGCCTCGACGACCAGGTGATCCGCCGGGGACGAACCGGTATTTTTGACGACCAGTTCGACCTGACTTTCCTGGCCCACGTTGAAGTCCGATTTTTTCACCCATTCCAGCGTGATCGATGTCTGTTGCGGACCGGTCACGTGAGGCTGGCTCGATCCGGTCGACGACGACTGCTGCTGAGGCGCGATCAGATTGACCGCGGAGTTGCGCGAACGATTGGACGGCGGCGGGACGTGCGGAGCTTTGGCCCGAGTTTCCACACGCGTTTGTTGAATCGGCTGTGTCAGCGATTTGTCGAGTGCATGATCGAGCTCCGCTTTGATGACCGCCGGAGAAGACGATTCGCCGCTCGGCCGGCGATGAGTCGTTACGGGTTGTTTTTCGGTTTTGGGAGGGATGCGGCTGCGTCCTGGTTTGATCGCTGGTTTCGGCGGCTCTTGCTGTTCAGGATCGATCACATCCCGCCGGGGAGCACTCGCGGGCAGCGGTCCTTTTTTCTTCTTGTTCGCGGCAGTCGGCTGGTCCTCGGAAAACAGCTTGTCGTAGTAGTTCGGAGTCGGTTTCCGAGACTCGGCCCGTTTGGTATCCCGACCGGATTGTTCGTCGTCGGGAACGGGAGGCGCGACCTCACGCAGGGAAGAGAGATCGTCTTCCGCCTCCATCCACTCGGAATCACCGGCAAATCCCACCAGGCAAGCGAACGAGAGGGATCCGCCTACGGCCAACATCCATGTCCTGTGATTCATCGAAAAGCTCCTGGAGCCGCAATCCGTAATTGCTTTGACTGCCGATGGTTAGGCCGGAGATGCAAGCGGAAAACGAGGGAATCTTTTGTCGTTATCGGCAGACGGAATGCTTCCGATTGAATTGATCTGGCAATCTGCACCGACTTTTTCGATTTCTCCAGCTGAGACTCATCGAACGAGGCCAGGCGGACTCGACGTTTTGTGGTAAACCACTCCCGGAGCCAACGGACACGTTCGAAGTGGAGACGAAATTCAGCTTTGGCCGCGGGAAAATGGACCGGATGGCAGCCTGCCGCAGTGCACCGAACTCGGCGCGCTCCTCGGCATCGAAGGGATGGGAACGATTTTCTTGAGCCGATACAGCCCGAGCCTCGAAAATGGCAGAAAAGCGTGACGAACGAATCGGTTTCGTAAACTGCGGTACCTGCAAAAAATTTTCGTACCGAAAAACGGTCGGTAACATTTCTCTGTTTTATTCAATTTTACGCAGTCGACGCGTCCTCCTCGGCTTCCAAACGCTCTCCAAACACAGTCTACATTGACACATTTGCGCGCCCGCGAGTACATTCCAGCCCGTCACCCACGGCAGTAAACCGGGGTGAATGGGAAGTTTGACGAATTCGGAATCGCGGGAGCAAGGATGCTGTCCCTGGAGGCTCTCAGCAGACAATCGCGCGGAGCGCGGCTGTGCTGCCAGATGACGGCGTTGCTCCTGATGTCCAGCGTGGGTTGCTCGGGTTGCTATCAGCAGGTGATGGTCCCGCCAACCGCGTCGATCCCGCAAACGATGAATCGCCCTGTACCCATGCCGATCGCCCCGGTCGCTCCCCTGGCGCCGATTCAACCGCCGGTCGTTCCTCAGGAAACGACTCCGCCGGAACTCGCGTTGCCAAAATGGGAACCCCAGACCGCATCGCGAGACTGGAAATATATCGTTCTGCATCATACCGCGACCGATTCGGGCAACGTCGAATCCATTAATGAAGCCCATTTGAAGAATAAAGACAAAAACGGCAAATCCTGGCTGGGGATCGGCTATCACTTTGTGATCGGCAACGGCCAGGGCATGGGCGACGGCGAAATCGAACCGACTTTTCGCTGGCGGGAACAGATGCACGGAGCCCATGCCGGCGTGGCGGATTACAACCAGCACGGAATCGGCATCGTGCTGATCGGAAATTTTGAAAAACATGCTCCGTCGGATGCCCAAGTGGCGGCTGTTAAACAGCTCGTCACGTCGATGGCCGACCAATACGGCGTCACGTCCGACCGGATTATTGGGCATGGAGAAGTCAAGTCGACGGAATGTCCCGGGGAGTTTTTTCCCCTATCGGAAATTCGCAGCAGTGTCGCGCGACTGTTTCCGGGAAACCAGCAGCAGGCGGCGGCCACGGTTCCATTCAGCCGGAACTAAATCTCGAAGGGCTAAACTGATGATCAATCGCTTCGCATCCGAATTTCGTTCGCACGATGATTCCATCGATCCGGTGATGATGACTCGGATCCTCCGGTTTGAACCCGGTGCCGCATCCGATATCGAAGAACCGCTCGAACTGACCCCGCCGACCCAACTCGATTCGGTCAGCGCCGTTCATAAGATCTATCTCCCTGAAAGCTATGTGCCTGGATACGCCTACCCGCTCCTCGTGTGGTTCCACGATGAAGGGGGCGACGAGCAGGAGATCGACGCGGTCCTGCCGAAGATCAGCGAACGAAATTACCTGGGCGTCGCGCTGCGGGGAAACATGGTCCGCTCCTTGCGCTTCGGCTGGTCGAATACGCCGGAACGATTGTCGCAGACCATTACGGAACTCGATGAACTGATCGACGGGATGCAACAGGAATTCCGCATTCACCGCGACCGGATTTATCTGGCCGGCTTCGGCACGGGCGGCACGCTGGCCTGGGAAATCCTGCTGTCGCAGCCTTCGCGCTGGGCCGGCGCCATCTGTCTGTCTGGCCGATTTCCGAAGATCGAGCATCCGCTGGCGATGTTCCGCGAACTGCAGAAACGCCGCTTGCTGTTGTCGAGTGGTTGGGATCGCCCTGCTTCGCAAGTCGCCGAATTGGTCAATGCCGGTCGATTGATGTACTCCGCCGGTATGCAGGTGGGCACACGGATGTATGAACGAGCCGTGACTGCACCGACCGACCGGATGTTGCGAGACATCGATCATTGGGTGATGGACAGCATCGCGACGGCAATTCACGCCTGAGAAGGCCACTCTCGCAAGGACGCGAAGACGTCTCGTTCGCCAAAAATCGACACATCGTGATTTGGCGACGTTGCGAGAGGACCTGCTATTTTTTTCGCCGGACCTTCGGTGCTTGGTCGAACAACCCGCGCAGCGTGCGAAGGTTGATCGCATCCAGGTTTTCGCCGTCGCGTTCGCCTTTGTTGGTTTCCAAATACATCGGCAGATCGGCGAAGCGCGAGTCGTTCAGGATGTGGCGAAACGGCTCCAGTCCGAGCGCTCCCGCGCCAATGTGCTCATGCCGATCGACCCGGCTTCCCAACGGCTTCTTACTGTCGTTGAGGTGAAAGGCGCATACGCGCGCCAGGCCGATTAACCGGTCGAATTCGTTCATCGTCGCCGCATACTCGTCGTCGGTCTGGAGCGGATAGCCCGCGGCGAAGATGTGGCAGCTGTCGACGCACACGCCCAGTCGATCGGGATCGCGGACAGCTTTCAGGATCACTGCGAGATGTTCGAACTTGCACCCCAAGGAACTCCCCTGCCCGGCGGTCGTCTCCAGCCAGAATCGCGTGCGGAAATTCCGGCAGCGGTCATGAACTTCATTCAGTCCGTCCACGATCCGCTGCAAACCGGCTTCTTCGGACGACGAAACGAAGCTGCCCGGATGCATGACGACGCCGTCCAGTCCTAACGCCTCCGCCCGTTGCAATTCATCGACCGACGCCTCGACCGATTTCTGCCAGAGTTCGTCCGCCGGGCTGGCGAGATTGATGAGATAGCTGTTGTGGGCGCACGGTTTCTGCAAGCCGCCGCGTTCCAGCGCATCACGAAACAGTCGGACGTCGTCCTCGACGAGGGGTTTGCCCTTCCACTGATTGTTGTTCTTGGTGAACAGTTGCACGGTCTGCATGCCCAGCGCCGCGGCGGCATCCGCCGCTTTGTAGTATCCGCCGGCAATCGACATGTGAGCGCCGAGAAGTGGCATAGTGAAGTCTTCCAAGGTTCTCGATAGGGACAACGGCATTCGGCGCGGGCTTGCTCACCCCTCGTTCGGCACGCGTGACCTGACCCCGCCGTCTTCGGTCTCCTGACCGTTTTTCAAATGAGAATTCCGCAGAGGGGGGGGCACATCCGGCTGCTAAAATCGTCGATGATGAGGCAAACGGTCGCCCCCCAAGTTATAGTGATGAGTCTGACGTCTGGGAGCGAATTATCAAGAAGTCCCGCCACTGAGAGTTGCTCGCATGAAGAGAATCGTTGGTTTCTTATTGTTGGTTTGCGGAGTGGTCACAAGTCTTCCAGCCGCGGAACCGCTGGATCTCCAACCGGGCGATCACATCTGCATCATCGGCAATACGCTCGCCGAGCGGATGCAGCATGCCGGATGGCTCGAAACACTGATCCACGCGCAGTATCCGAAACATCAACTCGTCTTTCGCAATCTCGGTTTCTCCGGCGATGAAATCGACGGCTGGCAAAACTCCCACCACCGCATGCGGTCGCGGGACTTCGGTTCTCAGGATGAATGGCTTGCTGGCAGCGCGCCCATTCCGCAGCCGGCGAAACTCGGGCCCCGCGATCAGGGCAAAGTTCGCGATAACCGGCTCGAACTGACGAACACCAAGGCCGACGTGATTTTTGCGTTCTATGGCTACAACGAATCGTGGGCTGGAGACAAAGGACTGCCGAAATTCCAGGAAAACGTCGCGGCGTTCATCGAGCATACGCTTTCTCAGAAGTACAACGGCAAATCGGCGCCGAAGCTGGTGCTGTTTTCGCCAATCGCGGTGGAATATCTCGGCGACGCGAATCTGCCGAGTCTGGAACAGGTCGCCGAGACCAATCACCGGATTAAACGTTATGCCGATGCCATGCGGGAAGTGGCGATTGCCAAGCACGTCCTGTTCATCGACCTGTACTCGCCCACGGAGGCGTTCAGTCAACAAGCGCCCGGGAACTCGCCGGCGCGCCCGATCACGATCAACGGCATTCATCTCAACGAGCGCGGCGATATGTGGACCGCGGTCAATGCGCTCGACCAGCTGATCAAGGGGCCCCGGTCAGCCGAGCAAGGAGAATGGTGGAAGACGCTCGAACCGCTGCGGAAAACCGTCGTCGACAAAAACTTCTACTGGTTCAATCGCTATCGCGTCACCGACGGCTATTCGACCTACGGCGATCGGGCGTTTCTCAAGTTCGCCGAAGGCCCCGGCGGGTACGGCGAAGGATTGTCGAACTACACCGTCGGACAACGAGAATTGGAAGTCCTCGACGTGTTGACGGCCAACCGCGACCGCGCAGTGTGGGACGCGGCCCAAGGGAAAAAGAGCGATCCCTATGACAAGAACCGTCCCGAACTGATTCCGGTGATCAGCAACAAGCCGGGCCCGCTCGAGGGGGGCCAGCACATTTTCCTCGGCGGCGAGGAAGCCATCGGCAAGATGACCGTGGCCGACGGCTTGAAAGTCGAATTGTTCGCGTCAGAAGAGCAGTTCCCGGAGCTCATTAATCCGGTGCAACTGGCGTTTGATCCCAAAGGCCGGCTATGGGTCGCCGCGTGGGCCATGTATCCCCACTGGAAACCGACCGAACCGATGGACGACCGGCTCCTCATCCTCGAAGACACCAACGGCGATGGCAAAGCCGACGTCTGCAAGACGTTCGCCCGCGACATTCATAATCCGACCGGTTTCGAGTTCTACAACGGCGGCGTCCTGGTGTCGCAGGGATCCGAGCTCTTGTTCCTCAAGGATACCGACGGCGACGACAAATACGACGTCAAGGAACGCGTCCTTCACGGCCTCGACACCGCGGACACGCATCATACGGCGAACAGCTTCGCACTTGATCCCGGCGGAGCCTATTACTTTCAGGAAGGGACGTTCCACCATTCCCAGGTCGAAACCGTCTGGGGGCCGGCGCGCCGCGTGGCGAATGGAGCCGTGTTCCGTTACGAACCTCGCTCCCAGAAATTTGACGTCTATGTTTCGTTCGGGTTTGCCAACCCGCACGGGCATATCTTTGATCGCTGGGGGCAAGACATCGTCTGGGACGGAACCGGCGCCCAGCCTTATCATGCGGTGTTGTTTTCCGGCGACATTGATTATCCACACAAGCACGGCGGTCCGCCGCAAGTTTATAAACAGCGAACGCGCCCTTGCTCGGGAGCGGAAGTGTTGTCGAGCCGGCATTTCCCGGAAGACTGGCAGGGGAACCTGCTGGTTCTCAATGTGATCGGCGTACAGGGAATCTTGCGATACAAAGTGGAGGACCAGGAATCGAGCTTTACCGCCATTGAACAGGAGCCGATGCTGTTGTCCTCCGATCCGAACTTCCGACCGGCGGACGTCGAGACGGCTCCCGATGGGTCGGTGTACTTTGTCGACTGGCAGAACCCGATCATCGGCCACATGCAGCACAATCTGCGCGACCCCAGCCGAGATCGTAAGCACGGCCGCGTCTATCGCGTACGGCACACGCAGCGCGACCTGCTCAAACCCGCGAAGATTGCCGGTGAATCGCTGCCGAGCTTGCTGCAACTGTTGAAATCGCCTGAAGACCGCGTCCGTTCCCGCGCGCGGATTGAATTGGGTTCACGACCGACGGCCGATGTCCTCGCCGCGGCCAAGGCCTGGTTGGCGCAGTTGGATACGAACGATCCCGATTTTGAGCACCACCGTTTGGAAGGCTTGTGGCTGTTTCAAAATCACAACGTCGTCAATGAAGAGTTGCTGAAGCAGGTTTTGAGGTCTCCGGACTTCCGCGCTCGATCGGCCGCGACGCGCGTGCTGACGGCGTGGCGAGACCGCGTGCCCGAGGTGATCGAGCTGTTGCAGGCTCAGGTCAACGACGAGCATCCTCGCGTCCGCTTGATGGCGATCTGGGGCTTGAGTTATTTCCACGGGCCGCAAGCCAGCCGGGCAGCGGAAGTCGTCGTCGAAGCGCTCCTCTATGCCGACGACCCGTACATCAAGCAAGTTCTCTCGGAAACGAACAAAACGCTCGACCGACGAATCCAGGGAACAGAAAAGTGAGTCGATTGAGCCCCCGGCGAGTCGCCGGGAGTCAAGCGCGCGTGGCATCCGTAATCACCATCGCCCCCCCATGAGGCGCGGGGGCTCAAGCATCCAGGGGCATCGTGGGGACTAACGGCGTGTTTCGCTTCGTTTGGGTGATGGCGCTGATTTGGCCGATCCTGGCCCTGGCCGACGAGCCGCCTTCTGCGGTCGGACCGCTGCTAAAGCTGTATCGCAGCGGCAAGCTTCCGGTCGATCGCCAAGCGACGGTTCTGGAAATGATCTGCACTCGCGGCAACGAACACGACCTGCGAGTGGTGTGGGACAAAGTACTCGACCGGTCGGCGATGACTGCGGCCGTCCGACTGAAGGCCATGGCGGGCCTCGTCGATGCCGCCGTCACCCGTAAAGTGAAACCGAAGGGGGACCTGGACGGCATCACGTCGCTCATCGACTCGCCGGAACCGGCGATTCAGTCGGCGGCGGTCAAGTTGGCCGCCGCGTGCGGAGTCGCTGTTGCGGCGCCCAGTTGCGCCGCTTGCCGCTCGACGAGAAAACCGGGCGGGAATTGCAACTGGCGGCCATGGCGGGACTTGTCTCGCTCGGAGACGAATCGAGTCGGCAGACGTTATTGACGTTATCAAAATCTGCGCCGTCAATCGCGCTGCGAATGCAAGCCGTGGCGGGGCTGGTCGGGTTCGATCTGAAAATCGCCGCTCAGCAAGCCGCCCAAGTGCTGGCAGCGAGCAGTCCGCAGGATGATCCCGGCCCGTTGCTTGATGCCTTCTTCAATCGGAAAGATGGCTCCGCGGAACTGGCCGCGGCGCTGGCTTCCGTGACGATTCCCACGGATGTCGCCAAGCGGGCGCTGCGCACGATGTACTCGGTTGGCCGAAGCGACGGCGGGTTATCAGAAAGTCTGAGCCGGGCCGCCGGAATTGCCGCGGATGCTCCCCCTCCCACGCAAGAGGAAGTCATCAAGTTAGTGGCGGAAGTCGCCGCTGAAGGAAATCCCGAGCGCGGCGAAATCATCTTCCGCCGGGCCGACATCAGTTGTCTGCGGTGTCATAGCATCAACCGGGCCGGCGGGCAGGTCGGACCCGACTTGAGCGCCGTCGGAGGCTCGTCGCCGCTCGATTACATCGCCAATTCGATATTAAACCCGAATCTTGCCGTCAAAGAACAATACGTCACGCGCGTGTTTGAATTGAGCGACGGTAAAGTCTATTCGGGCGTGGTAGTCGATCGTGACGAAACCCGCGTGCGGATTCGAGACGCACAGGGGAAGACGATCATCATTCCGACGGCCGACATCGACGAGGAAACCGAAGGTCGATCCATGATGCCGCAAGGGCTGACCAAGTTTCTGACCCACGCCGAGTTGCTCGATTTGATCCGGTTCGTCTCCGAATTAGGAAAACCCGGTGATTACGGCATTCAAACGACGCCCCGCATTCAGCGCTGGCAGCGGTTGGTGAATCCTCCCAGCGAATTGACGTCGTCGGCGCCCCATCTGGAGCACATCCGCGATCTGGTGCTGGGCAGCGCGCCGGAAGCGTGGAGTTCCGTCTACGGCAAGGTGAATGGAGCGCTGCCGCTGGCGGAGTTGAACCCGCAATCCGGCCCGATGACGGTGATCCTGCGCGGAGAACTTCAAATCAACGAACCTGGGCCGATCAGCTTCGAAATCACCTGCCGCGAGCCGTTTCAGGCGTGGGTCGACAGTCACCCCGTCGCGGAACCGAACCGCTTTGAAATCTCGCTCGAACCCGGACGTCATTTTGTGATCGTTCGGATCGAACTCTCGGGCGATCCGACGGGAGAATTGCGAGTCAACCTCTCACGGCCGGCCGGCTCGAACGTCCAGTTTGAAGTCATCGGCGGTATGTGAATCGAACCTCATCGGCGATTCTCTCAGTTGCCGAGATCACCTGGCTCCCGGAAGACTTCAGACTGTTCAGGGAGCCACTGCGGCTGAAGTGAGTTTTCAGTCGCGGTTTGCACCGTCAGCGGACCACGATTCGGTGCACTGATGAGTCACGGGCACAAGGACGGCTTCGAGGCAGGGTCGTTCATTCTTTCATAAAGCCCAGGATGGCGAAGAGGCGGGAGGGATTCCAGGCGAATTCGCGTCTGGCGGCGGCGATGTCCGGATAGTGGTTCACGCGACACACGGCGATGGCCGCATTGCGGGCGGTCGCCAGCTGCTGCGGTCCCTGGCCGGTGCGGATGCGGCACTGGTCTTCCGCGAACACCATGTCGCGGACCCAGTGGAGCCGGTTCTCGATTCCCCAATGACCCCGATTCAATGCGAGTAACTTCCCGGCATCGGCCTGGCCGCGCGCGAGCGACGTGATGCCATACGCGACGTCCGTGGTCGTCATCACGTCGCCCGTCTCGCGATCACGAGTCGTCCGGCGGCGGGTGACGCGGAAGGCCTGCTTCACGCCGGTCCAACCGAGCTGCTGTTCAAGGAATCGATTCAGCGCGGTGGTGCTCTGGAGCGTGCGGTGTTCGCGGCGGCCGTGGCCTTTGTCGGCTTGGGAGACGGTCTCCCGTTCCGCGTTACGTGGCCGCGGTGAGCCGGGGGGAAAACGCCGCGTTTTCCGCGGCAAATTCCTGCGCAATCGCCCGGTGCAACGTCGACTGATTGTCCTTCACCGTGATCAGATAGTGCCCGCCGGAATCGATGATCTGTTGGCACGTCGCCTGCTGGCAATGCAGCGCATCGGCCGTGACCACGCGGCCCGTCAACACGAGTTGTTTTAAGAGGTCGCGCGCCGCGATGAGTTCGTTGGTCTCAGCCGGTACGGCGTGCTGTCGGATCACGCAAGCCGTGTCATGATCGAAGGCGGCGATCAGCATCAGCGCGCGTTGGTCGAGCGTCTTGGCGCCGCGGAGCGTCTTGCCGTCGATCGCCATGCCGCGCAGCTCTTCCGCCGCAGAGGCCGTGCCGTGCGTCTGCTCAAGCCAGGCCAGGATCGCGTCTTCAAAGGCCCGGGGGTCGAGAGCCATCAGCAGGTTTCGCAACGCGCCGTACTTGAGCGGCCGCCGCGTGAACCCCAGAAAATGCCAGAAGTCAACTGGCTGCATGTGCAGCCATTGGGCGATCGGTTTGTAACCGTTGGCGCCCGAGAGGACTGCACAAATCACCGCCGTCAGAATGGCGGAAAGTGGATGGCGTGTTCCCTTACGCCCGCGTGGATCAGGGACTTGCGCCATAAAGCGCCGCAAATCCCCCGCGGGGGAAATCATGAGTGTCGCTCCTTCGGTGAGAATCAACGGGCCGTCCTTCAACTCACTCCAATCCTACGAACCTGGTCAAGTGGGTCTTCTGATCTGCCCTGGGCTTCGAGGGGGAGTTGCTGGTGCAGGCTGCAAGTTTGGTACGGTAAGAATCCAGTCTTCAGAGCGATCTTCTAATTAATGATTTCCATCCGTTCTATTCAAGCTTCGTCTCAGACCGTCGCAGGAGATTCGATTGATGCGCCTCACACAGAGATCTTGTTCAGTGCTCGCGATCTTGTTACTGGCCGGCGGCAGCGCCGTCGCTGCCGATCGCAAGGTGACCATTCACCGTGACAGTTGGGGTGTTCCGCATATTTATGCCGAAAATCCGGCGGACGGCGCCTACGGTTTGGGATATGCCCAGGCGGAGGACCGGCTCGACGATATCTATGCCGGGATTCGAACCGGCATGGGACTGATGTCCGAGGCGTTCGGGCCGCAATACGTCGAGCAGGATTACATCATGCGGCTATGTCGCAATAGCGAAATCGCAAAGAAGTCGATGGCGCAGATGCCGCCCCACGTCCGGACTCTCGTCGAAGATTTTACCGCGGGGATCCAGGCCTATGTTGATGAACATCCCGACCAAGTCCCCGAGTATGCCGTCAAATTGGAGCCGTGGCAGATCATCACCATCGGGCGGGCCATGATTCTCCGCTGGCCGCTGGGGACCATCAATGACGAGAAGAATAATGCGAAGTCGGAGAAACGCCCGCCCATGGGTTCGAATGAATGGGTCGTGGCTCCGTCCCGTTCGGCTGAGAAGGTGCCGATCCTGCTGTCCGACCCGCATCTCACCTGGGAAGGGCTCGCCGTCTTGTATGAGGCGCGCGTGCACGCCGGTGACCTGCACATGAACGGTTTTTTTGTGATCGGCTCACCGATCCTGGGGATCGGGCACAATCAGCATGTCGGTTGGGCGCTGACCACCGGCGGACCGGATACGGCCGACGTTTATGAGATGAAGATTCGATTGAACCCGCTGCCCGAATATGAATACGACGGCAAATGGAAGCCGTTCACGGCGGACCTGGTTTCGATTCCTGTCAAAGGGGCCGCACCTGTGCAGAAACCCGCGTTGTTTTCCCACTTGGGCCCGGTCATTTCCGAACCCGATTTGAAAAACGGAACCGTGCTGGTCGGCGCCGCGCCCATGATCGGCATGACCGGTCTGATGCAGCAGGGCTACGAAATGGTGATGTCCAAAAATTGCCAGGAGTTCTTTCAAGCCGTCGGCAAATGCGAATTTAATGAACAGAATGTGATGTTTGCGGACGTGCATGGGGACATTGGCTATGTCCGCTGCGGCGCGACGCCGATTCGCCCTGAGGGTTATGACTGGGATCGCCCTGTCCCCGGCCACACGTCGAAAACCGCTTGGCAGGGCCTCCACAAGGTCGAAGATCTGGTCCATGTGTTTAATCCGCCGCAGGGCTACATGCAGAATTGCAACATCAGCCCGTTCAACATGATGAAGAATTCGCCGCTGACTGCGGAGAGATATCGCGAGTACATTTACAACGTGTCCTGGGACACGGAGAACCCTCGCAGCATGCGCATCCGGGATCTGCTGGATGCCGATCAGTCGGTGACAAAAGACGAAGCCGTCTCCTATGCCATGGATGTCTTTGACGTGCATGCGGCGACTTGGCAGGAAGAATTGAAGTTGGCGGTGGAAAGTGTCGGCAAGGATCGGCTCAAAAACCCACAATTCGCCGCTGCCGTCAAGGCGATTCGGGAATGGGACGGCCTGTTCACTCCCGGCGCCACGGCCACCGCCCTCTATAAATTCTGGCGAATGAAGCTCGGAACCGTCGTCGACCTCCAGCAGTTGCAGAACGGCGGCCATTTCGATGCGAAACAGCAGGCGATCGTGCTCGACGTTTTGCAGAAGACCATCGACGAAATGGAGACGAAATACGGCAAATGGAACATCGCCTGGGGCGACCTTCACCGCGTCGGCCGCGGCGACCAGTTGTATCCCGTCGGCGGGACGGATTTTCAATCCGGGCCGAAAGAATTGAACTTCACCGAGACGTTGTTCGACGTACGATCCAAAGACGATTCCTCAAACCCCGGGAAGTTCGTCGCCAACAGCGGTTCGATGGCCGTCATCTTGATGTTCTTCCACCCGGACGGCATTCAGTCGCTGACGTGCACTCCGTGGGGCCAGAACGCCAATCCGAAGTCGCCGCACTTTGCCGATCAGGGCGAAAAACTCTACTCGCAGGGCAAAATGAAACCGACGTGGTGGGCCGAGAAAGATTTGAAGCAGAACATCGAATCGTCGAAGACGCTGACGATCAAAACTGCCGCCAAGTAATGGCCAGCGCCGGGCGCTCCTCTCTGACGAAAGTGGAACTGTTGTGTTAAATTTGCGGTGACCAGTCGCCGGCGCAAAGTTTTGAAATCTGGGCGATGGCATCGGCCGTCGCTTTCTCGATCTGGCGAAAATCGGCATCGGCGTGCGGCAGTTGGGCCGTACCCAATTGGCGGATCGCGTCCAGGATCGCCGCCGCCGCGCCGGGGACTTGCTTGGCCATGGCGTCGGCATGAACGATGGCGGACATTTTGAGCATCGTCGTTGCCGCCTGCCGTTGGCGGAGCGCCAGCTCATTGGGGTCTGGCGGAGTAGGCTGTTCCGTGCATTGTTTTGCTTCGCTCAGCAAGAGATTCCCAAATTCCATGCGGCAAGCACGGGCCAGGGAAAGGGCGAACAATTGCTGAGAATGCACGATGGTCAGCCACTGCTCGGCGTGCTGCATTTCGTCAATCAATTGCTGGCTCATCGGTCGCGCCTCGATTGAACCCAGGTTGTCCCTCAGCCTTTGAGATCATTCTGCACATGAGCGACGGCGATTGTCAGCCCCAAATCATCAACCGCTCGATTTTCGGTCCGCCAATTGATTCCTGGCGGCCGGTCGAGGATCATGGCTGACATTTCGACTCACGATCGACCCCTCGTCAGTGGAGTACACCAAATGTCGGACGGATGGCAGGAACTGATTCCCACGCAGGCGCTCCGCGCCAAGTTGTCTCGCGGCGAACCTTGCCTGGGGGCCTGGCTATCCATCGGCGATCCTCTCACCGTGGAGACCTGGGCGTCGGATTGCACCCTCGACTGGGTTCTGATTGACATGGAGCATTCCGGCCAAGGTTGGCAAGGACTCCAAATGATGTTTCTGGGATGGAAAGGCTGCGCCACGCCGCTGATCGTCCGCGTCCCGTCGCAGGACCTGTCGTTCATCAGCCGAGCAATGGACCTCGGAGCGGCGGGTATCGTCGTTCCGTTCGTCAACACGGCCGAACAGGCCGCCCGCATCGTCTCGGCCTGTAAGTACCCTCCCGTAGGAACGCGCGGCTTCGGACCGCGCCGCGCCAGCCGACATTATGCCCGCTCGGCGGAATATCGCGACTCGGCCAACGACGGCCTCTTCGTCGTGGTGCAGATCGAGCACCGGCAAGGTTTGGAAAACGTGGAAGAAATTGCCAGTGTCCCTGGACTCGACGGCCTCTTCATCGGCCCGGGTGATCTGAGCTTTTCGCTGGGCGTGCCGCAGCAATACACGCATCCGGATTTGCTGGCCGCCATTCGCAGGATCATTCAGGTCGGCAAGGCGAAGGGGCTTCCGCTGTCCATGGCCATTGACGACCGTCCCGAGATCATCGCGAATTGGATCCGCGAGGGAATCGCCATGCCCACCATCGGTTTGGACGGCCTGGTGTTGCGGGAAGCCTTCAAGCAAGCGGCCATGGCAGTCCGTAATTTGGCCAGTGATTCGAAAACGCAGGCATAGTCGACCGTGCAAGAATCCGGAGCGCCGCAGCGAACTTTCGACGCCGCCTTTACGGTGCGTCGTCAGGAGAAGTCGCACCGCTTTTCTGGCGAATTTTCAACAGGACGATCGGGTAGGCCATGATCGCGGCGCCAAGCAGCAAGGAGAGCAGGCCGGAGGAGATCGTCAAAGCGCCGTCGACCCAAGCGATATAATACGTCCAGAGCCCGGCGGGAAGGAAAATAACCACCGCGGTCGCCAGACCCGGGGAGTAAATGCGCGTGGCGACGGTGGGCGCGAAGTGGAAACAAACGGCGTTGATCAGCATCAAGGCAGGATAGCTCAAAGAGAATGATGGTTCTCTCCACCCCACCATGCTGCAGCAGGCGCCGAGCACGATCACGGCGGCGTTGGCCAGATAGAACGTCGTCCATCCTACAGGCAGATGTAACACGTTGCGGGCCCAGTCTCGCCAGTTGAATTCATACTCTTCCATGACGTGAAGAGCGTATCCGGCTGTGCAGATCCAAAGCATGTATTCGTGATGCATGGGGAAATCGCTCGAATAGGACTCGAATTCCAAGGCAGGATGCCGACTCCAAACGCGAGGCCGGCAGTCGATGATGGATCACGGTCTAAAAAATCAGACGAGCCTTGTCGTCGTGGTTTCTCTCTCTGCCTGAATCCGGAGGCACGATTCTTCCAGATCCATCCCGTTATTCGCTTGCAAATCGGTATCCTACCCCCTGTTCCGTCAGAATGTATCGAGGGCGAGCCGGGTCGTCTTCCAGTTTTCTTCGCAGGCTGGCCACGAAGACTCGCAGATAATGATTTTCGTGGATGTCGTGCGGCCCCCAGACCTCACGCAGTAAAAAACGGTGCGTCAGAACTTTGCCGGCGTGCTTCACCATCGTCAGCAGCAGTTTGTATTCCAACGGAGTTAGATGAACCTCTTGCCCCTGGCGGTGGATCAGTCGTGCGGCCAGGTCAATTTGGACGTCGCCAAACGAAACCTTGGTCGGTTCCGGGCCGGGTCGCGAGGCGTGCCGCAGCGCGGTGCGCATCCGAGCCAGCAACTCGCCGATGCCGAAGGGCTTGGTCACGTAGTCATCGGCTCCGTGGTCGAGGGCCAGGATTTTTTGCGACTCCTGGTCCCGGGCGGAAAGGACGATGATCGGAGCGCTGCACCATTCTCGAAGCCGTGACAGCACGTCTTGACCGTCGACGTCAGGCAATCCGAGATCCAGGATGATCAGATCCGGGGGATGTCCGGCGGCAAGTCGAAGTCCCTCCTCACCGGACACGGCTTCTTCGACTCGATACCCTTCCGTCGTCAACGCCGCTTTCACGAACCGCCGGATCGGTTGTTCATCTTCGATCACAAGAATGTGCGCGGGCGGTTGCATGATTTCATTCTACGAGAACCTGGGGAGCTTCGTCTGGCAAGGGGAACCGGAGCACAAACTCGGCGCCGCCGGTCGGCAGATTCGAGGCGGTGATCGTTCCGCCATGCGCCTGGACAATGGCGCGACAAATCGCCAGTCCCAATCCGCTCCCGCGGCCGCCGTCATTCGTCGTGTTCGCCGCTCGATAAAACTTCTCAAAAATCCGCTCTTCGCAGCCGGGGGGAAGGCCGGGTCCGTCATCCGCGACGCGGATGCGAAGCCACCGGCCGTCAACATCGGCGTTCACGGAGACATGCGTTCCGGGGGGGGTGTATCGTCCGGCATTTTCAAACAGATTGACAAACAACTGTTCCAGCAGCAGACCATCGACGCAGATCAACGGCAAATCGGGTGGAAGATGAATCGAAACCCGATGAGACTCTAAACTCCGGGCCGACCGATTCCAGGCCGATCCGATAATTTCCTCCAGGACATGCCATTGCCGATGCGGGGAGGCGGCTCCGGAGTCCAGCTTCGACATCTGCAAAATGTTCTCCAGGAGACGACTCAGTCGCTCCGCTTCATCAGCGATCGTCTCCAGCAACTGCCGGCGAAGTCCCTCGTCGAGGTCCGGCGCCCGCAGGAGACTGCTGCTGGCGCCGGCAATGGCCGCCAGGGGAGTTTTCAAATCATGCGAGACGCTGCTGAGCAAATTACTGCGAACCTGTTCCGCTTCCGCCTGGATTCTGGCCTCAGCGGCGTCGATAGCCAACCGGTCTCGTTCCAGCGCTAACGCCAGATGATTGGCGCAAGCTTCCAGCAACTGACGTTGATCAGGCTCGATCAGTCGCGTGATTTCGGGTGTTCGAACCGCCAGCGCCCCTTGTGTTTGATGCGAGCCGATCATGGGAAAGAAAACCGCCACGGAATTGGGCAACGTGTTCGTTCCCGCTCCCGCCAACTGATCATGATCGATGACCCAGCGCGCGGCGGGCAGGCTGACCGGATGCTTGGCGATGGATGTTTCGTCGCCATAGGCTATTTCCAACGGCCCATCGCGGGGTTGAAGATAGACGGCCACCTCGCCGCCGATCATTTCCGAGATTTTCGCACCGGCCGCCGACACCAGGAAGACGTTTCCATACAGCGAACTCAGTTGCTTCCCCAATTCATACAACGCCCGCGTTCGATGTTCTCGCCGCCGTGTCGCCTCGACTTGCGCCCTGAGTCGTGAAGTCAGCGTGCCAATCACCAGGCCAATCGACAACATGACGAGGAACGTGACCACATATTGGGCGTCCGCAACGGCGAACGTGAAATGCGGGGATACGAAAAAAAAGTCAAATGCCAGCACGGCCAGCACACTGGCAAAGATGGCTGGTCCGCGACCGTAGCGAAACGCCGTCCAGGCGACGGCAGCCAAAAAGAGCATGACGGTGTTCGCCTCCGTGTCGGCGATCCGCACGCGCCTGAGCGCATCGGCGAGCAGTCCCGCGATCGCCGTCAGTCCCGCGGCCTGGACGAACGGCAGCTTGTTCACCCGCGCGCGCGCCGCGGGCGTCGGCAACGATTCCTTTCTTTCCGATTCACCATGGATCACATAGACGTCAATTTCGCCGCTCCGCTCCAGCAACTCATCGACGACGGTTCCTCTCACCAACCGCTTCCACCGCGGCTGGTTGGTTTTGCCGATGAAGATCTTGGTGACGTTGCGCGCACGGGCATAATCAAGAATTGTGTCGGTGACCGTCTGGCCTGCCAGCGTGATGGTTTCGCCCCCCAAACGCTCGGCCAGGCGAAAGTGCTGCGCGATTCGCTGCTGAGCGGGGGATTTCGACGGCTCGCCTGTCAGGTCGACCGAAACAGCCAACCAGGGGGCGTCGAGCGCGGCGGCCATCCGCTTGGCCGTACGGATGACGCGCGCGGTCGTCGGACTGGGCCCCACGCAGACCAACAAGCGATCGGCTGTCGCCCACGGTCGGCCGGCCGCCTGAGCGCGGCGAGCCGATTCGACGTCGCTGTGAACCCTCCGCGCCGCCTGTCGCAACGAGAGTTCCCGCAAAGCGGTCAGGTTCGCTCTCTGAAAGAAACTTTGAAGGGCGCGCTGTGCCTGCTCGGGAAGATAAATTTTGCCGGATTGCAAACGTCCCAGCAGTTCTTCCGGAGTGATGTCCACCAGTTCCAGATCGTTCGCCAGATCGAACACGCGATCGGGAATGGTCTCGCGGACTACGATCCCGGTAATCTGTCCGATGACGTCATTGAGGCTCTCGATATGTTGGACATTGAGCGTGGTCCAGACGTTGATGCCTGCGGCCAATAAGTCCTCGACGTCCTGCCAGCGTTTCTCATGCCGGCAGCCGACGCAGTTGGTATGAGCCAGTTCGTCGACGAGAATCAAGTCCGGACATCGCGTCAATGCGGCGTCGATATCAAACTCTTTCATCGTCACGCCGTGATACTCGACCTCTTTGACCGGCAGCGCCTCCAACCCCATGAGCAGCGCCAGCGTTTCCGGTCGCGCATGCGGCTCCACATAACCGACGAGGACGTCTTGGCCGGCAGCCTGGGCCTGATGGGCCGCTTTGAGCATGGAGTACGTCTTGCCGACACCCGCCGCATAACCAAAAAAAATGCGCAGGGAACCGCGCCGAGCCTGCGACTCCTCGGCCATGGCTTGAGCCAGCAGCGCGTCAGGATTGGGGCGTGCATCAGACATATTCTAAGGTCATTCTGCTCGCGACAGCCGGTCCAGTTCAAGATTCAATTGAAGGATGTTCACCCGCGGTTCGCCCAGCAGACCAAACTGCCGGCCGGCCGTGTGCTGGCGAACGAGGGTGCGCACGGTGTCCTCGGAGAGGTGCCTGGCCGCGGCGACCCGCGGGATCTGAAAATCCGCTGCCGCCGGGCTGACGTGCGGGTCCAATCCGCTGCCGGACGACGTGACCAGATCGACTGGGATCGCCTGCTGCGGCATCGGATGCTGTTTCAAGGCAGCGATCCGCGCCTCCGCCGCCGCTTTCAATTGCGGATGCAGCGGTCCGAAATTGGAGCCGCTGGACGCCGCCGCATTAAATGGAACCGGAGTCGTGGCCGACAGTCGCCCCCAAAAGTATTGCGGTTGGGTGAAGGACTGCCCGATGAGTTCAGAACCTCGAAGCTGTGCTCCCTGTCGAATGACGCTGCCAGTGGCCTGGTGAGGGCAGGCCATTTGAGCGACCAGCGTCACCACGAGCGGATAGACGCCCCCGGTGAAGATCGTCAACCAGACCAGCATTAAAATGGCGACTCGCAACTGTTGAAACACGGTTCTCTTTCTAGGCCAAGCCGACCGCAGCCAGCAGGAGATCAATTGCTTTGATGCCGATGAACGGCACAAGCAATCCTCCCAGTCCATAAATCAACAAATTTGTCCGCAGCAGTTGGGCGGCTCCGACAGGGCGATACGCAACGCCTTTGAGCGCCAAGGGAATCAAAGCCACGATGATCAACGCGTTGAAGATCACTGCCGACAGGATCGCGCTCGAGGGGGAAGAAAGCCGCATCAGATCGAGCGCCTTGAGGGCCGGATAAGTCGTAGCGAATGCCGCCGGCAAAATGGCAAAATACTTGGCCACGTCGTTGGCGATACTGAAGGTCGTCAACGAACCCCGGGTCATGAGCAATTGTTTGCCGATGTTCACGATTTCGATCAACTTCGTGGGATTCGAATCGAGATCCACCATGTTGCCCGCTTCTTTGGCGGCTTGGGTCCCCGAATTCATGGCGACGGCGACATCCGCCTGAGCCAATGCCGGCGCGTCATTCGTTCCGTCCCCCGTCATCGCGACCAACCGTCCGCCTTGCTGATATTCCCGGATGAGAGACAGTTTTGCCTCGGGCGTGGCTTCCGCCAGAAAGTCGTCCACGCCGGCTTCCGCGGCAATCGCGGCGGCGGTCAACGGATTGTCACCGGTGATCATCACCGTCTTGATTCCCATCTGGCGCAGTTCGGCAAAGCGCTCCTTGATGCCTCCTTTGACGATGTCCTTCAACTCGATCACTCCCAGGATCTGTGCATCCCGGCAGACGACGAGCGGCGTCGCCCCCGACTTGGCGATTTGCCGGACAGTCGTCTTGATGCCCTCCGGACAGAACCCTCCGAGACTTCGCACATGATTCTCAATCGCTTCCGCCGCTCCCTTGCGAATCTCTTGACCGTCCAGATTGACGCCGCTCATGCGTGTTTTCGCCGAGAAAGGCACGAAATCGGGTTTGCAGCGTTCCAGATCTCGACCGCGCAATCCGAATTGTTTCTTGGCCAGCACGGCGATGCTCCGACCTTCGGCCGTTTCATCAGCCAACGAAGCCAGATGAGCGGCGTCTGCCAATTCCCGTTCCGTAACGCCTTCGGCGGGAAGAAAGCGGGACGCCTGGCGATTCCCGAGCGTGATGGTCCCGGTTTTGTCGAGCAACAGCACGTCGACGTCGCCCGCGGCTTCCACGGCCCTCCCGGACATGGCGATGACTTTCGCTTCGCTGAGCCGGTTCATTCCCGCAATTCCGATGGCTGACAGCAAAGCGCCGATCGTCGTCGGCGCCAGGCAGACAAACAAGGCGACCAGCACCGTCAGGCTGATGGCGCGACCCTGCCCCGACACCAGAACGCTGAACATCGAATAGGGCAACAGCGTGGCGACGACCAGCAGGAAAATCAACGTGAGCGCGGCGAGCAGGATGGCCAGAGCGATCTCGTTGGGCGTTTTCTGGCGTTTCGCTCCTTCCACCATCGCAATCATTCGATCTAAAAAGCTTTCGCCGGGAAGCGTCGTCACGCGTACGATCAGCCAGTCGGAGATCACGCGTGTACCGCCCGTGACTGCGCTGCGGTCGCCCCCGCTTTCCCGCACGACCGGCGCGCTTTCCCCGGTGATGGCGCTCTCGTCGACCGATGCCACACCTTCAATCACTTCACCATCGGCCGGTATGGTTTCACCAGCCTTTACAATCACCAGATTGCCGATCTTCAGCTCGGGTGCGGGAACTTCCTCTTCCGTTCGCGTCCCTCGTTCCGAAATTCTGTGCGCGATCACCGTCGTACGACTTCGTCGCAGCGCGTCGGCCTGGGCCTTGCCGCGCCCTTCGGCGATTGCTTCCGAAAAGTTGGCGAACAGCACGGTCATCCACAGCCAGCTGGCGACGCCGAGAATGAATCCCGCAGATTCTCCGGTCGCCGTCGACAACGAATGTGCCCACAAAATCGTGGTCAGGATGCTGCCGAGGTAGACGGCGAACATCACCGGATTTCGCAGCTGCGTGCGAGGGTCGAGCTTCCAGCAGGCCGCGATCATCGCCTGAGCGAGAACCGCCGGTTCAAGAAAATTAGTTCGCAGGTTGAGTTTCGCCATGATGAGGCAATTTCTATTTAATGTGTCGCCAGTTGGAGATGCTCGATGATCGGACCGAGCGCCAGCGCCGGAAAAAAGCTCAAGGCACCGACGATCAGGACGACGGCCGCTAACAGGGCGACAAATAAAGGTGTGTGCGTCGGCAGTGTCCCGGCGCCGACAGGAACGGTTTTCTTGCCGGCCAAAGAACCGGCGATCGCCAGCACCGGCAACATGATCCAGAACCGCCCCACCAGCATCACGAACCCTAACAGTCCGTTATAAAACGGTGTATTGGCGCCGAGCCCGGCAAAGGCGCTCCCGTTGTTGTTGCTCGCCGAGGAGAATGCATACAAAACCTCGCTGAATCCGTGCGGGCCAGGATTGAAAACCGTTGCGCGACCCGCCGGGGCGACGACGGCAATCGCGGTTCCGACCAAGACCATCGCACAAGGAAGCAGGATCGCCAGCGAGGCCATCTTCATCTCGAAAGCGCCGATTTTCTTCCCCAGATATTCCGGCGTGCGGCCCACCATCAACCCGGCGATAAACACGGCGACGATGGCAAACATGATCATTCCGTACAAACCCGAGCCGGTGCCGCCAAATACGACTTCTCCCAATTGCATCAACCACATCGGGGCCAATCCGCCCAACGGCATGAACGAATCGTGCATGGAATTGACGGAACCGTTTGAGGCCGCTGTAGTGGACACCGCCCACATGGCGGAATTTACGACGCCGAATCGCGTTTCCTTCCCCTCCATGTTTCCACCCGACTGGACGCCGCTGGCCGACTGGTCGATTCCCAGTGCGGCGAGTGCAGGGTTGCTGCTCTGCTCTGCGGTGACGGTCAACAGCAGCAGCGGCAGAAAGAGAACCAGCATGGTGGCGAGAATCGCCCACCCCTGACGGCGATCTCCCACCAGTTCTCCAAAGGTGAAACACAGCGCCGCCGGTATCAACAAAATGGCCAGCAACTCCAGAAAGTTCGAGAGGGGAGTCGGATTTTCCAACGGGTGCGCGGAGTTCACATTGAAAAAACCGCCCCCGTTCGTCCCCAATTGTTTGATGGCGATTTGCGAAGCCGCAGGACCGACGGCAATTCGTTGGGTCGCAACGAGAGTTCCGTCGGCGGTCGCGATCGGCTCCAATAACTCGACGTCGTGATAGGTGCCGTACGTCTGCACGACACCTTGCGTTGCGAGAGCCACCGCGAACACAAATGACAAGGGACACAAGATGTAGATGACGCCTCGCGTCAGATCGACCCAGAAGTTTCCAATCGTCGTCGTCGATTGGCGTGAGAATCCGCGGATCAGCGCCACAAGCACCGCCATGCCCGCGGCCGCCGAGACGAAATTCTGCACCGTGAGCGCGAACATCTGAGTGAAATAGCTCATCGTCGTCTCGCCGCCGTAACCCTGCCAGTTGGTGTTCGTCGCAAAGCTGACCGCGGTGTTAAACGAAGAATCGGGTGAAACCGCCGGGAAATGCTCGGGGTTAAGCGGCAACCAGCCTTGGAGCCGTTGCATGGCGAAAACGGCAACGAAGCTGATGAAGCTGAAGATCAACACGGCGGCGCCATAGTCTCGCCATGTCATCTCGGCGGTCCGATCGACGCCGCTGAGACGGTACAACAGGCGTTCGACGGGGCCAAGAAGCCTTTCCGCCAGCGACGACTCGCCGGAGTAGACTTTGGCCATATAGCGGCCTAAGGGTTTTACGCAGGCCAGCAGGACGCCCACGAACAAGGCAATTTGCACGACAGCGTTGACGGTCATGAGAATCTCTCCGGCGCCAGCAGCGCGACGATCAGGTAGGCAAGCAATGCCAAGGTCACGACCAGCGCGAGTATCGTCGTCCAATCCATGGTTATTTCTCGTCCCGTAAAGTATTGAAGAGGCGGGCCAGCCCGTAGGAAGCGACAAAGAACGCGGTTCCAGCCAATAGCCAAATGCTGTCCATGGGTGACTTCTCCTCAATGAATGACATCGAGAGCATTAAACCAGATCACGCATCAAAATGGGGGCAAAAGTGGACGGTTCGGTGTAAAAATCGTATCAAGAAAGTAGCTGAGTCGTGGCCGATGACGCCGTTTCGCAGTCCCTAAAGGCAAACGACAGTTCTTCATTCGTTGTAGGGGATTTCGCAGACGAAAGGGGGAGCGATGCAGGAATCCCTGAGCCTGAATGCCGCGCTGAAACAGGCGTCCGACGCGGTGCGGAACGCGGATGCATTACTGATCGGCGCGGGAGCCGGCATGGGCGTCGATTCCGGCCTGCCCGACTTTCGGGGCACCGAAGGATTCTGGAAAGCGTATCCGCCTTTTCACGGCCGACAATTTGCGGAGCTCTCGACTCCGCATTGGTTTTCCACGGACGTGAGCCTGGCGTGGGGGTTCTTCGGACACCGTTTACATCTTTATCGAACTGCCGTGCCGCATGCGGGCTTTGATGTCCTGCTCAAGTGGGCCCGCGCGATGCCTGCCGGATATTTCGTCTTCACCAGCAACGTCGACGGCCAATTTCAAAAAGCCGGATTCCCCGAGGATCGAATCCTCGAATGCCACGGATCGATCCATTTTTTGCAATGCCATCAAGGCTGCGGCCGGCCGATCTGGCCCGCCGATCAAGTTCAAATCGATGTCGACGATGCCACGATTCGCGCGCGCTCCGTCCCGCCGGCTTGCCCCGATTGCGGTCAAGTCGCCCGGCCGAATATTCTGATGTTTGGAGATTGGCAATGGGACGAATCCCGCACCGCGGCCCAGCAGGCTCGATACCAGCACTGGCTTCGACAGGTCCGCGGCCGGCGGATCGTCGCCGTGGAACTCGGAGCCGGAACGGCCATTCCCACCGTGCGTCATGAATGTGAGGATCGAGCAAGCCAGTTGATTCGCATCAATCCGCGCGATTCGCAAACGCCGGCGCACGGCGTCTCCCTGCCGCTCGGCGCGCGCGAAGCGCTGGTGCGCATTGACGCCTACGGACAAATTCCGTCAGAAGCACGTCTCACTTGAGTCGCGCGTACGACGCGCCAGTGACTGCGTGAACCGGCACTTGTCACCCCGGAACGGAACTCTCCAACATCCCTTTCTCGACAATTGCCGCCGCCAGGCGGTTGGCCAATTCGGTCAGCTGATCTTGTGCCGGCGCAGGGCCAAAGCTTGGTTCCACGGGTTTCTCTGTCGGCATGGCCGTCACGAACATCGTCGCCAGATCATACACGCTGTACACGACTTGAATGGACTCGGCTTGCAGGGCCGATACCTCCCGGCGCAGTTCGAACGCCGTAATCGCGGCGTTGAGATACACGGTCAGCTCTTTCAGCGCATCCTTATAATTCGGATCTCGCCGCACGCTCGGACCACAGACTTGCTGTAACGCCGTGGAAGCGCCTCTCACGGCGATCATGATCCGGTCCACGATGGATCGTAGCGAATGCGTGAAAGCGATCCCCGCATAATCTTGCGGACTCAAATACGTGTCGACCGCAGCGGACACCGCCCCGCAGCCCGTATGCCCCAGCACCATGACCAGTTTCAAACTCCGCGCAAATTGTCGCGCCGCAAAGTCCAGGCTGCCCAGGCATTCCGTTCCCAAAACGTTTCCCGCGATCCGCAGGACGAACAGGTCATTGAACGATTGATCAAAAATCGCTTCAACCGGTACCCGCGCGTCAGCGCAGCCCAGCACCGCAGCGAACGGTTGCTGCGTCGGCACCGCTCCCGCCCACAGGGGAATTCCCATCGACAACGGGCAGACCGGCACCACAATTTCACTCGCCGCGTCTTCGCCCAAAGTGGCTTTCTGCATCTGCGCCACCACCGACGTCAAGCGGCGATTTCCGTCCGCCAAGACTCGCTGCGCCGCCAGCGCTGTTTGAGGCGCATCGAGCACGATCGGCTGATGGGGATCGTAACGATAAATCAAATCCACGGACACTCCTTCCAGAGGCAGGTTGACAAGAGCGCTAATCTTGTCGAGCGTTCCAAGACCATATCGAGTTGCCAGCGAAATGTGCAGTCTCTCCAAGAGCCGAGCTGCACGCCGCGATTGTCGATCCTGGCCGACAACCTCGTTTCCGAAATGTCTCATCCGGACCATTCGCCGCGCATAGGACGCCCCTCGGTTTAACGCCCTGTGATCGCGTCGGACAAATGCCAACGCGGAAATCATTCGAGTGAACTGGTTGTCCCAGAGAAAATCCTGGCCGGCATATCGGCCCCGCTGGCGAAGGGCACTTCCTGCGGCGATACTTTCCGTAGCACGACGGTCCGACTCTTTTTTTCGCCGGCATCAGCCGTTGTGCTCACCATACGACGATCCGGCGCTCACCGTCGGGTTCGCTTGCAGAATCGATTTAGAAAGCCCGTGACATGCGCTGCTTGATCGCCTGCCTGTTGATTGTCCTCGTCTCAGACCAGTACACGCCGGCCGCCGACGCGCCGTCCGTCGCGCGTGAAACGGTGATGGTTCCGATGCGCGACGGAGTCCGCTTGGCGACCGATATTTACCGCACCTCTGAAACGACGCACGCCCCGGTGTTATTAATGCGCATGCCGTATAACAAGCCAGGGGGACGTTCCGCCGCTGAGCGCTTTGCGGCCAGCGGATACATTGCTGTCGTTCAGGATTGCCGGGGACGCTATGAATCCGAAGGCGTATTCGTCCCTTATGACCATGAAGGGCAAGACGGTTTTGACACCTGCGAATGGCTGTTGCGGCAGTCGTGGTGTGACGGCCGGATCGGCATGTGGGGCGCTTCCTATGTCGGCGCCACGCAGTGGCAGGCGGCTGTCGAACATCCGCCGGGACTCGTGGCGATCACCCCCACCGCCACGTTCAGCAGTTTTTATCGCAACCTTTACCTCGGCGGTGCCGTGCGCCTGCTGCTGATCGCCCGTTGGGCGGCCACGCAATCGGTCAAACCGGACGACGCCACGGTGACCAGCGATTGGAACCGTACGCTCAAATTTCTGCCCCTCAGCGGAATCGATCGCGACATCGGCTGGCCGATCCCCTGGCTCGTCGGCATGTTGACTCATCCCTCGCCCACGGGTTACTGGAAACGGCTCGACATGACGGACGAAATCACCGATCTGGAACTGCCCATCCAGCATACTGTCGGCGTTTACGACTTCTTCGCACGCGAATCGGTCAACAATTTCGTTCGCATGCAGCAGCACGCCAAAAATCCGCTGGTCCGCAGTCGACAGCAACTGATCCTTGGCCCTTGGGACCATGGCACGATCGGCAAGTCCAAGGTCGGACAGCTCGATTTTGGTCCAAACGCGGAACTCGATGCCATTGGCGAAAATCTCGCTTGGTTCAATCGCTTTGTGAAACAGGAACCCGCCCTTATTTCACAGCCGTTTCCCGCCGTGCGCTATTTCTCGATGGGCGACAATCTCTGGCACGACGCCGAGACCTGGCCGCCGCATTCCCTGCCGCCCAAGAGCTTTTATCTCCACTCGCGAGGTCGTGCGAATTCCAGCCAAGGTGACGGCCGAGTCGATGTCACGCCGCCTTCAATTGAGGAGCCTGACGACTCGTTCCTGGCGGATCCCGACGACCCCGTTCCCGCCTGTCCCGATACGATTCCCATCGCCGAAGCCACCTGGGCGCCGGTCGATCAGCGAACCATTGAAGCCCGAAGTGATACTCTGGTCTATACGTCGGCTCCGCTTGAGCAACCATTGACCTTTGCCGGGGACGCCAGTATGGAACTCTTCGTCTCGGCCGACACGCCCGACGCCGATTGGGTCGTGCGTCTCGTTGATGTTCATCCGGATGGCTTTGCTCAAAACCTCGCCGTGGGGATTCAGCGCGGCCGTTTTCGCGATTCCGACTTACGGCCGTCCCCGTTGAAACCGGGCGAGGTCTATCGGCTGCTCATCGATCTGGGGCCGATCGCAGCCCGACTCGACAAAGACCACCAGCTGCGCATCGACATCAGCGGCGCCTATTTCCCGCTGTTCGATCGTAATCCCAACACGGGAGAAGGCCCCTTCGGCAGTCGCAGCCAAATCGCTCGAGAAACCGTGCATCATCGCCCGACGGCGAGTTCAAGACTGCTCTTACCGTGCACGCCGTGAGGGAGCGCGCCACACCTGAGAGCAATGTTCCGGGGACTCGACGGGATCAGCCCAGCGCTTCCAACTTCTGCTTCAATGCCAACGCCTGGTTGCGAAAACGACGCGCGTGAAAATTCCAGGTGTTCTTCTTGGGCACGCTGCCAGCGACGGCGGCTAATCGCTCATGCTTTTCAGCCAGCGCAATTTTGACGTCGATCTTGTGTTGCAATTCGGATTGGCGAGACATAGCGCGAATTTCGTGTTCAGGCCGCGGAATACAAAAACCCTGAAATTCAGGGAATCAGGATTATAGAAGACGGCAACCGTGCTGCCAAGTACTGAGTCAAACTTAACAGGAGTCGTGCTGTAACTTATTGATTGGAATGATGTTACACCGTTTTGATGTCAAACAGCTTTTCCAGGTTTGTCATCCGGAGCACCTCGCTCACGTCGGCTGAGGGATTATACAATTCTACTCGCTCCACGCGCTTGCGAATCGAAACCAAGAGTCCCAACATCCCGCTGGGCACCAGTTTCACGCCGCTGAGATCGACCGCCATCACTTTCACATGGTGATCATCGATCAATCGGCTCATCTGGTCCCTGTAGCCGGCCAGACAGATCTCATCGGGAACATCCTGACCCGCGAAGCCCACCACCGTCAGTTCACCAGTTTGATAAACTTTCAGCACGCCGGGATCTTCCGCAGCTTTGCCGATCGCAGAGTCCCCCGACAAAATGTCCAGGTCATCCGACATGATGTGCGCCTCGAGGATGTAGGAGGGAATGACTCCTGAAAAGTTTAACGTAACCGCCCACTGCCCGCCACCACGCTCCTCGGGAACAGTCGGGTGTCCCCGCGAGGCAAGACCTGGGGAACTTTAAAAGCTCACTTTTCCTCCGCGATGCAATACAGATGCTTGTCGCCGCGGAGAAACAGTGCGCCGTCGACCGTCGCCGGTGTGGCGCCCAGGATTTCATCGAGGGTGTTCGTCGCCACAATCTCGAATTGCGGCGAATCTTTGATGACCACCGTCGTTCCAGACAACCCTGTCAAATAGACGTGGCCGTTGGCGGCGATCGGCGAGGCATAGACGGTGTCGAGACCATCAATCCGTTGACCGAAGTAATGGGGTTGTCCCGTCACGGCATCCACACAGGAAAAAAGGCCGGATTTCCCTTTAAAAAAATAGAGCCGGCCGGAACTGAGCAGTGGCGAGGCGATGTCTGGAGCATCGTGATTGATCGTCCAGGCCACATGGCTCGTGTCTTTGATGTCTCCCCGACCGTCGGGACGAAACGCTCCAATGAAGGCCCCCTGAAACCCGCTGGCGACATAGATCAGACCGTTTCCCGCCACCGGAGAAGCGACCGGCCGGCGCGTTTGCCCCGCGCAATGCCATAATTCCTCTCCGGTCGCCAGATCATAAGCGCTGGCCCGGTTCTGGCCGTTCATGATCACCTGCTTGGCCCCCTCGTACTCGACGACCAGCGGCGTCGACCAGCAGGTGGGCCCGGCGCGCGACGCCTTCCACACCGTTTCGCCCGTTCGTTTGTTCAAGGCATACAGCGCCGAGGGGCCGATATGATCCCACGGAACCAGGATCAAATCGTCGACCAGTGTCGGCGAGCTGCCTTCTCCGAAGGCGTTGAGGGTTTTCATCGGGCCAAAGTCGTCTCGTTTCCAGACGAACTTGCCGTCCAGGGTGTAGCAGTAAATCCCGCGTGAACCATAGGGCGCGTAAACATGCTCCCCGTCCGTGCAAGGGGACGCGGAGGCGAAGCCGTTGGTGTTATGGGTTCCCTCGTGCGGTTGGGCAGTCGTCGAGGTTTGTTCCCACAGGAGTTCGCCGTTTCTGCGATCATAACTGCGCAGTTGAAAGGCCAGGCGCGGAGGACTTTCGTTGGCGCCTCCCTCCGCGAGAGCAGTCGTCGTGATGAAGACCTGTTGATCCCAGACGATCGGAGACGAATTCTCTCGGCGGGGGAGCGGGACCTTCCACCTGACGTTCTTGGTCATGCTCCATTCCACCGGCGGAGCGCCGCTGCCAACTCCGTTTCCCGTGGGACCTCGCCAATGCGGCCAGTTTTCCGCCTGACCTGCTGAGATCAATCCCAATAGCACGCTGGCAGAAATCCAAATCCGCATCGATGACTCCCGGTTTCTTGCGATTCGACTCTTTGCGCAATCTGCATCCACCCTGTATCACTAACCGGGACTCAGCGAATTTGTCAAAGGTGGCCCGACAAAATGACCCTTCATTTGTCATGCCAATGTCACGCATGGCCGCAAGTAACCGGCGCTCGTCATCCGGCGGGACGGCTGGTCGTTGCGGACTACGGATTGGCGCCGGCGGGTGCCTCCTGAGCCGGCGGTGCAGAAGGAAACTGTGCGGGAATCCCTTGCCATGGGGAAGCCCCGATGATGATCAGGATGGGCCACATCACGGTCATCAGGAGCAGTCCCAGCAGCCACTGAAAGAAGTATTGCCGGCCGTCTTCCCATTCCTGAATCAGAAAAATGATGGACGGAATTCCCAGCATGAACGGCGAAAAGAAAATCAACAGTCCCCAGACGGGGCTGACATCGAACGCGACTTTTCTCAATCCGATCGATGCGCCCCCGGCGGTGAGAGCCCCGCCAAAAAAAATCCCCCAAGTCACCCCTTTGGCGACGCCGATGTCTGACAACGTGCCATACAACATTCCGCCGATCACGCCGATCAAGGTGATGACCAGTGATGTCAGGGCGACTTCCCCGAGAATCTGGGGGATTTCCTTGCGTTTATGCTTCTGATCCTCGCGCGGGAGCGTGGCGACGTATTTATATTCCTTTTGCAGGACAACCACGTCCAGCCGTTCGCGGAAGTAATAGGAGAAATAGCCGTTCGTCCGCATGTTGAACAGGCCCGTAAAAGCCAGAATGACGCAACACACGACCCAGGCGAATGCCGCCACTCCCAGCGAAATGTAATGCCGGGCTGCCAGGTTGGGGGGCTTCTCAAGCTTGGCAGGGTCGACCAGTTCTTTCGGCCGGCCGGTCTTTTTCCCTTCGTAGCCCTGCCAGATCGTGGTCGCGCGATTGATCTCCGAGGTTCGATCCATGATCCGGGCGTACTCGACGATGTTCCCCGCGGTGAATACGGCGGTCAGACCGCCGATCAACAACACCGGCAAGTTCGTGACCATGAACAGGCTGAACCAGACGATCAGCGGCTTCAGACACCGCTGGGCCATGGGAATGACTTTCCAGAATAACCAACCCGGCGTGGTGACCGGCATGGTCATATGCGTCAGCACGATGGGCCACATCATGAAAATCGGCACGTAAAATATCGCCAAAATCAGCGTTGAAAAAACCGGTCCCAACATCTGGTACTGCAACCAGACGATGATCCCGGGAGCCAGCAGCAACGGGCCGGCGAACACAACGTTCCAGACGATCAGCTTCACGCCCAGGGCGCTGGCGAGAAAGAAGTCGAAATTCAAGCGTTTGAACTTATCCCGCCGTTCCAGAGTCAGCTTGATGACCTCCGTGTCGAGGTACCAGAACCAACCGGGAATCACCATCGCCGAGATAAACGCCACCAGCGCAAAAAAGATGCGCGGCGGCCACATCGAGTTGTATAAATACATGAACAGCGACACGAACAGAATCAGCGACGCCAGGCCCGTGTAAAGAAACGTCCGGATGGACAACATCAAATTGTTGCTGACGAATTTCCAGGAATTCTTCCATAACCCCACATAGAACTTGTCCGGATCAGGGCCTTTCAATTGCTTCTTGCGAGCTTTCTCGCCGATTCCCCCTTCGGCGGTATCCCAACCGCATTGGGGACATTCGGTGATTTCCTCGTCGCTGTCCTCGTCGTCCAGCAACGACATGTCATAACCGCATTTCGGGCAGACCCGCGCTTCATGGTCAATCGCCTTGCGCAGATCCAACGTGGCCAACCCGGCTTCATCCTCCACTGGAGACGATCGCTTCTCCTTCGATTTCGATTTTGACTTCCCCGACTTGGCCGTCGCGGCGGTCGCTTCTTCGTCCGCAGGAACCGCGATCCGCGTCTGGCAGTTTGGACATTTGATCGCTTTTCCGCGCGCCGCGTCCGGCACGGTCAGCAGCTTCGCACACTCCGGACATTTCACTTTCACGGACATGGTTCACACTCAGAGAGTTCCGCGATGTCGATGAAATACATCGTACACCAGGCGGGCATCGACGAACGGGAAACGCTGTTGATCTATCGGGCTGCAAATGCAGAACCTCTTTACTGTATCATTTTTGCACGGCAAATCACTCTGACGAAAGAGGTTCGGTCAGACTTCCCGGAAAAATGTTCTCCAGCATTTCCCAAGAGTGACCGCCCGCAGAGAACTTGCGGCTGATTCGCCGCGATCACGGCTTCCAACCGGGTCATGAACCGCCTGCCGATCGGCTGGGGGCATGGCCCTGTCTTTGACAAAGCGGATCGCGGATGACTCAGTGCCTTGAGGGCCAACCGGACCTATTCTCCGGGACGTCGGCCCTTCCGGGTCAGCCGTGTACCGCGGTCCGCTATGAATCGCTTGCTCCGCGGAAGTCGCCTCGCGAGACAAGCTTGAGCCGCACTTCGGCGATGTGATTCCCGGTGGAAACTCTGGCCGTCACGCCCCGGAGAAAGTAGACCGTTCGCGATGAAGCAGCGAAGACTCTTCGGGAGCAGCGGGTCGGGATGTGTGGGGGCGGTTGAAATAGAACGCCATGCCCAAAATCATCAACAGCAAGACTCCCGCCACCGCGCAGAGGCTGACGATCGCCACGCCTCGCAGGGAACATTGATCGCGCCAGCCCTTCATCAGCCTGGGATAATCGCCCTTCACTTCTTGAGGTGTCGAATCGGCGAGTCCGGCAAGCAGCGAGAGTAATTCCTGGCGCTGCGGTTCGAGCTGCTTGTTCACGGCGAGTTGATTGACAAAATACACGAATCCATACACGGCGACCAAGATGGCCAATACGAAGAGCAACGTGGCCACAGCGACCACCGCCGCAAACCAGTCCTGGGGAAGCGGAGCTTGTTTCCAGGAAAGCCGGAACGCATCGATGAAGAATATCAGCATCGGGATGATGAACGGCAGCAGGTACCACCAGAAAACGTTGCGGAGCAGCCAGATTTGATGCTCGACCTGGGCCAGCAACCGTCGGACGCCCGACACCAACGGTTCGCCGGATTCGGCGGCCTCCTGCGGATGGCGCATCCGATCCACCAGAATAAACCCGGCGACCCACACAAAAGCCGGCGCAATCAGATACCACGTCCACGGCAACGACTGCGCGAAGCCCATGATAAACCACATCGGTAGCATCACCGCCGCGGTGCCGATTTCCCGGAAATCTCTCCAGAAGATGACCGTTCGGAAAGCCTGCTGTTCCCGTTGCAACTCTTCCAATAGCGATTCGGTGCTGTACGTCACCCGTGTCTGAGAGGTGTGTGCGCGCCAGGCCTGCTGATAATCGTCAGGATTCATGGGATTCCCCGTTCATCAACGCGCTCAAGGCTTTTTTCGCGCGATTGAGTTTGACGCCCACATGGCTTTCGGAAATGCCCAACACGTCGGCCATGTCCCGGTAACTCAACTCGTCCAGATACAACAAGACCAGCGCCGCATCGGCTTTCGGCAATTGGTGAATGGCCTGGTACAGCCGTTCGACCGTCTCCTGCTGTTGTGCCAGTTCGGCTCCGTCCATCCCGTTGCTCGCCTCGATCTGAATTTCCAGCAAGGGTTTCTGCCTGGCGCGACGCGGCGCGTCCTTTCGCCGCCAATTCATCGCCGTGTGCAGCGCCACCCGATAAAACCACGTCGCCGCCCCGGCCCTGCCCTCGAATTTCGGCAATGACCGCCAGGCCTGAAGCAAGATCTCCTGCGCGAGGTCCTGACAGTCTGCGCTGGTCAGCGTATAAGCGCGCGCCACCTTCATGACCGAGGCGCCATGCTCGTTCAGCCAGCCGATGAACAGCGATTTGTGGTCTTCGTCACGCAACGCAATACCTTGCTTTCGCAGGAATTGGTCACCCAAACCAACGGCGACTTACAAAAAAATGTGCCGAACCGCGGAAATGGGTTGCCGAGATACTCGCAAACAACGCCTGCGACCCGAAACGATGCCAGATCGCCTCGTTGCATGCCACGCCACGTTCTGAGGTCGTCGCGAATCTGGCCGGCGAGGTTCAAATCTCTCGATCAGGCGCTTTCAGGCGGCCCGATCTCCTCAGATTGCCAGCACGATGAAGTGATATCCATCCGCGATCCATCGGATGTCATTGCCGTCCGGTTCGGCGCACCAGACCCCCGCATCGGCATCCTGACGAACTGCCTGGCAGCTGTTCCCCAGGCAGTGTCAAAACGGAAATTGTTCAGATCGCTTTGCCGACCAGGATCATTGCCGCACTCGCGCAGAACCCTGATCGATCAGGCGGGCGACGGCGACCCGGCGGGCAACTTCGCGTCCGGCGTCCCCTGATCTCCGCCAAAAATCGCCCAGGCGGCCTCCGCCAGCATCGCCACCGCGAGGACCATGAGCACCGACGAAATGCCGACGATCAATTGATTCGACAACATCGGCGTCGGCTGCGATTGCAGCGTCTTCACATTCGACAGAATGATCTGCGCCAGCGCCCACGAACTCATCGCATACATCCACACCGTCGGCACACCCGCCACCAGCCAAACCCACCATGCCCGCCTCGTGCGCCACAGCCAGACCGTCACCCCCAAGAGCGAGAGCGCGGCCAGCAGCTGATTGCTTGCCCCGAACAGGCTCCAGAAAATCTTCCACAGCGGCTGCGGCTGACCGTCCGCTCCGGCCAGCGACTGTGTGACGAAGAACGCCGGCGCGCCGCCTGTCAAAATCGTCCCGAGCCAGCGCCCTTTGGCGTCGTGCCAGCCGGTCAGTTCCTGGATGATAAATCGTCCCAGCCGCGTGCACACATCCAGCGTGTCGTACACAAAGGTGGTGAACGCCATCAACGCAAACGACACGGCCAGATGCGGCGGCACGCGCAGCGTCTCCAAAAACGCCCCGATTCCCGTGGCGTAAATCGCGTTCGGCCCGATTCTCTGCGAACTCAGATCGCGAATCAATTGACTGTCCCGGGACAACCTCATGACGCAGCACAGCGAGACGATGGCCACCATCGCTTCCAGCAGCATCGCCCCATAACCGATCAGCTTGGCGTCCTTCTCCGACCGCAACTGCTTCGACGTCGTGCCGGACGCGATCAACGAGTGAAACCCGCTACAGGCTCCGCAGGCGATGGTGATGAACAGGACCGGAAAGAGTGTGTCCCCTTTCAGCGTCTCCCAACCGGTGAACTGGGGATACTGAATTTCTTCCTTGCCCTGCAATCCGCTGATCACCAGCCCGATCATGCCGCCAAAGAGCGCCACGTACAGGAAATAGCCCCCCAGGTGACCGCGCGGCTGCAACAGCAGCCACACCGGCACCACCGACGCAATGCAGCAATACAACAGCAGCAGTAGGTCCCAGGCCTTGATCGCCAGCTGTTGCGCTTCGGCTTCGCTACGACCGCCCGTCAGAAAAAACTGCGTCAGATCGAACGGCACATGCTGGCCCGCCCAGATTGAGACGCCGACCAGCGGCAAGAAGATGATCGTCGCCCAGCCGACGCTCAGTTTGGTATACCGCAGCAGCAAGCCCATGACGATCGGCAGCGCGAGATACATCAGCGAGCTCGAGGCGATGCCGCCGCCCAACACGACGGTCTTCCCGTCCTCCAGCGGCTGCGATCCAACGAACGACCGCGCCGTGATGTCCGTGAACGCCACCACGATATACACCAGCGCCAACCACACAAACGCCAGGAAGAGCAGAAACGCCCGTCGGCTGACGTGCTCGCGAATCACCTCCGCCATCGACCGGGCTTGGTGGCGGATCGACGCCATCAACGACGAAAAATCATGCAAACCGCCGACGAAGATGCTGCCGACGAGAATCCAGCACAGCGCCGGCAACCAGCCAAACATCACCCCCGCGAGGATCGGCCCCACGATCGGTCCCGCGGCTGCAATTGCCGAAAAATGCTGGCTCAAGAGCTCATTCGGCGCGATCGGCGAGTAATCCAGGTCGTCTCGCAATTCCACGGCCGGCGTTCTGGCGTGCGGATTCACCCGAAACAATCGGACCAGCAGAGATCCATAGGTGAAATAAGCCGCCGTGAGAATAACGGCCGAGACGAGCACGATCAGCAGCATGGACATGACGAATCCTGTGGCGTTACGCTTGGGAAGACCGCCTCGATTCTATCCCGAAGCTTTCTGGCCACCAACGGCGAATCGCCGTCCAAGCGGCTCCGGCCTGCTGATCGCCTCGTTTGAACCGTTGAGATCGCTCCGGTCGCCGACGCACTCAATTCGGCGGGTTCTCGCCGGGCAAGTCATTTTAATAGTCGGATCCGGTCCACATCAGGCAGACGGAGCTGCATGTGCTGATTGCCCACCTGAAGTCGCCCGGGTTTCGACGGCAAATGGACCAGGAACGGTTTGCCGACCAGCAGGTGCCGGGGCATCCCCGCCGCGTCCCAGCGCCGGCTGTCGTGGGAAACCGGACTGTTGTCTCCCAGCACGAAAAACTCGTCTTTCTTCAGGCGGTAAGGCTGTGCCACGCCGTGCCGGGTCTGTTCCGGCGTGTAAAACACGTCGCGGAATAAGCGGATGTCGTCGACGTCGACGTCAATTCCCCGGCCGCCAAATCGCACCGGGTGCCGCGTCACTCGGCCGCCAGGCGACGTATCAAATGCAAACGCTGGCAGCACCGGCACGCCGTCCACGGCCACCAGCACCTGTTGATCGAACAGTGACATCTCCACGAGCGCGCCGTCCTGCTTCAACGAAAGCGGCAGGTTGCCGGTGGAGACCGGTTCTTCCTGCTCATCCATGTGCAGTCGAACGTCCCGATGATGGAAGTCAAACACGGCCGCAAAATCATGCGGACCGGTCGACATCTCCACGCGGAATTCTCCTTTTCCGCTCGACACCTGGACCCGGCCCGACCACATCAGATCGCGAACCACCGTGGGAGGTTGTTGCTGGTCACTGGAATTGTAACCGTAAAAATCATTGACGGGAGCCATGTGCGACTGTTCATAAAGGTCTTGCACGGCCGCTTGGAACACCGCGGTTTTCGACAGCGAACAAAGCCGATCCCGCACCGGCTCCGGCAGTGCGCCGACGCAGGACAAACGATGCGCCTCGCGATCGTACTTCAAACCCGCCGGCGGAGCGGACTCGCTATCAAGTTCCGCCGGCCAACTCATCAGGCTGACCGACGTTTGATGCTGGCCGCCGCGACGGACCCAGTGCGCGTAATTTACCCAGCACAAGTCAGAACGATCTCGGCCCTTCAGCCGGAACCCGCTGCCTGAGGTTTGCCAAGGAGGATCGTCGTCCGTTTCGCCGGCTTCGGCCGTCCAGTGCGGATGGACCCCCGCCGAGCGGTCATCTGTCCCGAGGTGCTTGTGAACCGGAATTCGAAGTTCGATCTGCTCCTGCCAGGTCTTCCGGCACAACGTTCCATTCACGTGAATGTCGCCGTCGATCACTTGGATCACCTCGCCGGGCAGTCCGGCAACTCGTTTGACGAACGCCTCCAGAGGATTGGACGGATTTCGAAAGACGACCACCTCCCACCGGTGCGGATCGCGGTACAAATAGCTCTGCTTGAAGACCAGCAGCTGATCCCCGTGATTTCGCGACACCTCGCTGACCTGGATGTTGGGTTGTCCGCAGTTGGGGCAAATGGCGATCTGGCGCCGCGCATCATCCGCCGCAAGATGTTCAAGATCGTCCGTGTCGTAGGCGACTCCGAACGGAAACTCGACCGTGCATGTCGGGCAGACGACCCGTTTGTGATAGCCCAGGAGCGCCGGAGCCATGGAACCGGTCGAAATCATGTAACCTTCCGCCAGAAACGTGCGGAAGAGAATCACCGCGATCAGCAAGCTGATCATCGATTCCGTGAGCGAGCGAAAAAAGGCCGGCTGCCTAGGCGGGCTCTGTGAATCTAATCTCAATTGTGACACGAATTCTAAACCTCAGTGCCAAGCCGATCGAGATGCGCCTGCCCGTCGCACTTCTGAAGAGATCCCTCACGGCATTCTTTACGATCGCTCGGACGCTCACCACGATTGCCGCCGCCCTATTCTAGTCCAACGACCGAGCAGGCGCGAAGATCAGGCGGAAACATCTGGTGCTCAAGTGCTTGTGGCAACTGGCGGCCGCCAAAAAAAAGGCCGCGACAACAAATGTTGCCGCGGCCTCATGGTCGGGAATATGCCGTTATCGACGCCGAGGGCGTCAGACCCTCGGACATGTCGTTACCGGCGACCTTTGGCGGGGGGCTTCTTTTTGCTCGACAGTTCAATCACTCCCAGATCAACCGGATTCCCGTCCTCCACGGTGACTGTCACCTCCGACGCTGCGGGATTGTCATAGGCTCCGTGCAACCGGTCGGGGATCTTGCTCGCCATCGAAGCTTCCGGCCATTTGAACGTGACCACGTACGATCCCGCCGGCAAACCGTCCCCCTTTTCGTAAGTGAAGGCCGCCAGTTCTCCCTTCGGGCCGGTGATGCAATTAAAACGTTTCGTCGTCACGCCGGGAATCTCCTCGTTCGCCAAGAATGACACTTGAACCAGTCCCGCCGGTTCCCCGTCCACCTGGACGATACCCTTGACGGGAGTGGTTTGACGCGATCTTCCTTGGGTTTTGACGAGCAGCCGACCAATGCAGGCAGCAACAAATCAGCGGTGTGAACCTCGTAATTCTGAATCCCATATTGACAACCTGCTCGCGGAAAATGTGTGAAGAAACGAAACGCCGATGCCGCCACGGTCGAGTAACAGTCTCGGCCTTTGGCACCGAAGCTGGCGGGCGGAGCCTTCGAAAAGAGCCGATGCGCGCGCCATCGGCTGAAGTGTGTCGACTCACAAAGGCCGGGCTTAGAACTCGCCCACGAGGTCTCCTTGATGCGACGTGATCAGATAAGCCATCGTCAGGAAATTGATATTCTCGTTGATGAAGCGCGGTGCCGTCGCCCATGGAATGGTGGCCCCGTGGAACGATGGCCCGCGGAATTCGCGTCGGCTGAAATCTATCCACCGCGAGCGTTGGAGCAGTTGATGGTGCAGGTTGGCGGATGCCGCCGTGGTGCCGACGAATCACGACCGCCCAGGACGAATCCGTTGAACGGATCCGCCCGGCCGCCACCGTATTGAAACTGCATGTCGCCGCCCGGATTGGATCCGCCACCAATGCCGGCCATCGACCCCGGCGGCGACCCGCTGGTCGGTTGAAGTTTGCCCTTAATGTACAGACTCTGTCGACCGGCCAACTCACCAATCATGATCGTGTTGGACGTGCCGTCGGTCATGCTGGCGATCGTGCAACCGCTGGCCGCATAGAAGACCGTGGTCATGCCGCCCGGAGATCCCACCAGTCCCGCGCGACCCCAACCCATCACGTCGTCTGTCACGGCGGTCCAACTGGTCGCCGGCACCACGTAATTGTTCCAGAAGCTCTGATCAACCTGGTTCACGGCGATATAATCCGATACCCCGCCGTTGACGATGCCCACGGAGGCCGTCGTAAAGCCGACTCCGCTGAGCAATGACGAGTCCGTGCGCGGGAATCGTGTAGTTGACCTGATTGGTCGAGCGCGTCGTGGGACAGATGTAACCGGACGCTTGCGTAATCGCCGTCGCATTCACCGACTCGAACGCAGAAAAATTCTGATTGTACAGATTGAACGTATTGGCCTGGTCCAGATAAGGCAGAATCGACATGGACCAGACGGGCGTCGACAGCACCCGCCGATTCCATACCCCGTTTGAATGAACGGGTAGGTCGGCGCGGAGCGGTTGAAGGCAGCCTTGACAGCGCAATCCGATCTGCTTCAAATTGTTGCGGCATTGGGTCCGGCGGGCGGCTCGCGAGCCTGCTGGACGGCGGGCAGGCAGTGCGATCAAATTGCGATGATCGCGATGACCACCAGCAATTCGATCAAGGTAAATCGACTCTTTTCCGCGATGCAGGTCTGACCATCTTCGACTCCTTAAAGAAACCAGAGAAATGAAACAGAAACGAACGCCTCGACGAGACGCCTGAATACGGACGGAAGGGTGTTGTCGTGAGAGGTGACGCAGAACCCCGCGACTTTACCGATCGGCCCTGCCGGCAAATTCACGAAGTGGCGTAAAAGTCGAAACGGTCGCGATGTCTGCGGAACGAACGTCAGATCGAACGATTAAACGAAGTCAATGTTCGACTATCGTCCTTTGAATTTGCAATTAAAAAATACTAAATGATTGGAAAGGTTCAGTCATGGAGGGGGCCGCCTCCGACGAAGGGACAGCCACACGTCCCAAGGGACGTTAGAAAAGATTCGCTGACTTCTCCGAAACGAGCATTGTCAGGCAATTGCCCGAATCTCTTCAGCTCAAACTCACGGTCGTTGATGACCTGAGCGAGCCTACTGGCCGATCTGAGGCGGTTTCTGGCTCACGCTTGGCCTCATGAGCGATGCTGAATTCGAGGAGAAGTCGAACCCGCGACATCTTCTGAGCGAGTCATCCGCCTTTGACCGCGGATTTGGATTTAGCTTTGGTGAACAATTCAATGACGCCCAGATCGACCGGGGTGCCGTCTTCGACGGTTAACTTGACCTCCGACGTTTGCGGATTATTGTAGGCCCCCTTCAGTTTGTCCGGCCGTTTGTCCCCAATTTGAATTTGGGGCCATTTGAAAAGGAGCCGATATTCTCCTTCCGGCAGGCCGTCTTTATCCACATAGGTGGACGCAAAAAACGCTCCGTTCTCGTCGGTCACCGTAATGGCGTTGTTCTCCATTTTTGACTTGCCGGCTCGACATGGAAGGTGACGGTCACTCCCTTGGCCGGTTCCCCATCGACGTGCACGATTCCTTGCACAGGCATGGTCTTCAATCGTGCTCCGCCTTGTGGCCCCGGCTGTTTGCCCACACAGGACAAAGCGATACACAGTCCGGAAAACGCCTTCAATGCCATGGTGATCTTCCTGTCGCACTTATCGAGTGACGGTTGACCTGTTGGTCTGCCCGGGGATTGACTACGAAAAAATATCGTCGAGTTGATTCCAAAGCAAAGCAGATGCACGCCAAATGGTGTGCATCTGCTTGTTTGAGGCAATGAGCGATGAGCGTCGGCTTTAGAATTCGCCGACAATATCGCCTTGACGAGCCGTGATCAAAAAGGCCAAGGTTCGCCCGGCGATGTTTTCGTTGATGAACCGCACGGAACCATCGCACATCAGCCCCGTCGCTCCCCCGGTGTGGAAGGAATACAAGCCAGCGGAGTATTGGACGGGATCACCGCCTGCAATACTTGAACGGGCGTTGGAGCAATTCACGACGCAGGGCCCGATCTGTCCCGTGCCGTCGTAATTGCGACCGTTCATCTTAAACTGACCGTTGAACGGGTCGGCCCAAGCACCGCCGCCGAACACATTTTGCCAATCACCTTCCGTCCCCGTGGTGGTGGGTTGGGGCTTGCCCTTCAGGTAAAGAGTATTTCGCCCGGCCAACTCACCGATCATCAAGGTGTTTGAAGTTCCGTCGGTGATCGAGGAGATCTTCATCCCCACCGGATGTTCTTGTTCGCCCGATGCGGGGCCCGCCAACGCTCCAGCGTAAATCCCGCCTTGTCCCCACCCGTTCCAGGCATCATCCGCACCACCCAAATAGGCGTCAATGAAATCTTCCTGCACCTCGGCCGTCACAATGTAATCAATTGCCCCTGCGAGGGGCAGCGTCATCGTCGTTGTCGCCAACATCCCCGCCATCAAGTACGGATTGGTGTACTGGACCTGACTCGCAGTTCGCGGCGTCGTCGGACACAGATAGGCAGGTACCACTTGTGATATGGCTGTCGCATTCACCGGCTCGAAGCACGAATAGTTCTGATTGAACAGGTTGTATGTGTTGGCCTGGTCAAGATAAGGCAAAATCGACAACGACCACACTGTGCTCGATAACATCCCACCAGTGCCGTATGGGTTTAAGATACTGACATAGACCGGCAGCGGGAAAGCCCCATGCGTGCTTTCATAATTGTGCATCGCCAAGCCGATTTGCTTCATATTATTTCGGCATTGGGTCCGGCGGGCCGCTTCCCGCGCCTGCTGGACGGCGGGCAACAGCAGCGCGATCAGAATTGCGATGATCGCGATGACCACCAGCAATTCGATCAAGGTAAATCCGACTCTTTTCCGCGATGCAGGTCTGACCATCTTCGACTCCTCAAAGAAACCAGAGAAATGAAACAGAAACGAACGCCTCGACGAGACGCCTGAATACGCACAGAAGGGATGTTGTGGTGAGAGGTGACGCAAGAACCCCGGGACTTTACCGATCGGCGCCTGCCGGCAAATTCACGAGGTGGCGTAAATGTCGAAACTATCGCGATTACTGCGGGACGAACGTCCCAGATCGAACGAGTTAAACGAAGTCGATGTTCAGAGTATCAGTGCCAATTTTGAATTGCAATGTAAAAATTCTAAATGATTGGAAAGCTTTTATGTTGGAGGCGACCGCCTCCCGGGCAATTGCCGATCGTTACTCTGGCAAAATGAAGTTCCGCGTAACGGGCTGGCCCTCGCTGAATGACGCACTCTCAGCGCAGACTTTCTCAACCAGGTTAAAACCCCGCCGAGCGAGAAGTGTTTCGCTCTCAGATGAGTTCACGAACGTATTTTAAGCGGTCGACGAGATCACGTACTGCTCATTGCTCTGCGGGAAGCGTGGATGCCGGCGGACAAGAACGAATTATTGACCAGGGCAACGGGTCGTCGAGCCAGCCGTCTATTTCCGTTCCATGGATTCCGGCAAAGATCATGCAACGACGGTCCCGTCCGAAATGCAAACACGCCGGAAACGGAAGGCATGGCTGACCATTCCCTTCGCTCCCGGCGTGGTCGCCGTTTCCCGTCAGTGGGATGTCACTTCGTTTTCAATTCCACCGGATCCACTTCCTGCGGGCTCCCCTCTTCCACAGTGATTTTCAACGGGGATCCCTTGGCCTTGGCGTACTTTCCCTTCAAGCGGTCGTTCTTTAACTCGGCTCCGTCACGGGTCGACGGCCTTAGCGACCTCGTCGGCCAAATGAATGTCAGGGCATATTCACCGGCCGGAACGCCGTCAGCGGGTTCATAGGTTCCCAGCGTATATTGTCCTTGCTCGTTGGTCGTTGCGCCAAGCGTTTCCGGCGACAAGCCCGGGTAGTCAAATGCCCCCGTGGGAATGCATCGAATAATAACTCCCGCCTGCGGTTCACCGTCAATCATGACGGAACCCTTCACGGGAGTGACGGGATACTTCTTAATCTCGGGTCCTTTGTGGCCTTGGGAGCAGGACGCCAGACTGAAGAGGACGCCCAGCAACAGCCAATGATGAACTCTCGAAATCGACATGCAGGAACCTCTGGATAATTGATCCGGGATACTCAACCCACCCTATTTCAACAATTTCGGCACGGGCGATAAACCAAACTCTCCGGCGCGCCCCTGAATGAAGCGGCCGGAGAGTTTTCTAAACCACCTGGGGGAGCGAGGGAACTCCATCGCTCCGATTGCTCGATTACCAGGCAAAGTTCTTCACTTCACCGCCGGCACGGCTGACGGCCGCGGCGAAAGTCCCCGCGTCCACCGATTCGCTGATGAAGTGGACCGATCCGTCGGCGAAGAGCGCATGACCGCCGCCCGCATGGAACGAGTAGATTCCCGCACCATTGATGTTGCTGCAGTTGACCACGCAGGGGCCACCGTTACCCGCGGCGTTCGTGCCGTCAGGGAGCGTGCCGTGAACCCATTCATAGTTGAACAGGTCGCCCCAGCCGCCGCCGCCGACGACGGAGTTATTCGCCACTTCACCGCTTGCGCCGCCATAGCCCGCGAGCGTACTGGAGGTGGACTGAACCTTACCCTTGACGTAGACGTTATTACGGCCGGCTTTCTCATACAGGGCGAACGTGTTTGAAAGACCGTCGGTCACGTTCGCGATCTTGCAGGTCACTTCCCGAGAGCCAATCGCCGCCGCCAGTGCCGCTTCCGAAGGAGCGTTTGCGCCGGAAGCGTTCGTATCATAAAACATGCCGCCACGATCGCCCACCGCAAAGGAGTTCAGATAGGCTTCGCGGAAACCGTCGACCCAAATGTAGTCGGCGACGCCTTGCTTCCAGGTCCAGCCGCCGCTCGGAGTCGGCAACGGAAGATCGGACGACAGCGGAACGCCGCCCGGAACGGTCACTTGGAACGCGCTACCTTGCACGTTGCCCAGCGTACCGCCGCCCGGGCTGGAGGGGCAGGCCCAAGCCGCCAACGGGGTCGACATCAGAATCGCGTTGTTGGAACCGATGGAATTAGCCGTCGTGTCCCACAGCGCTTTGTTCTGGTTCCAGGCATTGAAAATCGACGCCTGATCCAGGAACGGCAGCAAGGCCACGCCCCCGGTCGTCGTCTGCGTGATGTTCAGCGTACCACCCGTGACATCGATTGCGGCGAACGAGTTCACCGGGAACTGTCCGTGGGTGCTCTCGTAGTTGTACAGAGCCAAGCCCAACTGCTTCAGATTGTTCTTGCACTGTGTGCGGCGGGCCGCTTCCCGTGCCTGCTGGACGGCGGGCAGGAGCAGTGCGATCAGAATTGCGATGATCGCGATGACCACCAGCAATTCAATCAAAGTAAAACCGACTCGACGACGTGACACGGGTTTTCCCATCTTCAGAACTCCTTCAAAGAATCAATAAAAAACAGAAACAGACGCTTGAAAACGCCTAAACATCAACAATGAAACAACTTGACTCAAAAAAAACTGGTTTAGAAGTGACCACAAACGATTGCCACTCGACGACAATCCTGAGTGAATTTCGAGATTTGGAATCACCAGCCCCCAGGGACGAACGTCCTTTATTGGAGCGAATCGAGGAAGAAGCTTCTGTCAGCCTATCTGTCAAGATCTTTATTTGCAAGATAAAAAACTTGCGCCCTATTTGAAATGGAAAATTCGAGCAAAATTGAGCAATGGAGGTCATTACCTCCCGGTAATTACCGATTATGCATGCGGCTCGGTCATCGACCACGGCTCCAGGGCTCGCTGTAAATCCTGTTCCGGCAAGATTTGTTGTTCCCGGCACAACTCACGAATGGTTTTGCCCGTTTTGAAGGCTTCCTTTGCCAGGGCCGCCGCCTTTTCGTAGCCCACATAGGGATTCAGGCTGGTGACCATCGCCAGCGACTCTTCCACGGAGGCTTCACAGGCCGCCTGGTTGGCTTCCATGTCAATCGCGCACAAGTCGACAAATGCCGTTGTCCCTTGAGCCATTAACGCCACGCTTTCGATCGTCGCATGCCCCATCACCGGCATCATGATATTCAATTGGAACTGGCCTCCCGTTGCGCCGCTGAAGGCGACCGTCTGGTCGTTCCCCATCACCCGCGCAGCCACCTGCATCAAGCTCTCGCACATCACCGGGTTCACTTTCCCCGGCATGATGGAACTTCCCGGCTGCCGGTCGGGCAGCATCACTTCGTAAAATCCGCACCGCGGACCGGATCCCAGCCAGCGAATGTTGTTGGCGACGTTAAACAGCGTGACGGCGATGGTGCGCAATTGCCCGTGGCATTCCACCAGTCCGTCGCGTTGGGCGTTGGCTTCAAAATGATTTTTCGCCTCGAAAAAATGCAAGCCGGTTTCCTGGGCCAGCGCCGCGCTGACGCGTGCGGCAAATTCAGGATGAGTATTGATGCCGGTCCCCACCGCGGTCCCGCCGACGGGCAGTTCCAGCACCGGCTTGAGCGCCAGCTGCGCCCGCTCCACCGATAACTGCAACTGGCGGGCAAACCCGCCGAATTCCTGGCCCAATCGCAGCGGCGTCGCGTCCGCCAGGTGCGTGCGGCCGATCTTGATCAACTTGTCCCATTGCTGCGCTTTATCGGCCAGCACGTCGGCGAACTTTTGCAGGGAAGGGATCAACCGCTGATGGATGGCCAGCGCGACGGCGACATGAATGGCTGTGGGGAACGTATCGTTCGTGCTCTGCCCCATGTTGACATGATCGTTCGGGTGAATCGCTTTTTTCTGATCGAAGCGATCTCCTTTCGTTGTCTCGATCGCGCGATTGGAAATGACTTCATTGACATTCATGTTGCTCGACGTGCCCGAACCCGTCTGGAAGACATCGATCGGGAATTCCGCGTCGAATTTTCCGACGGCGACTTCTTTGGCCGCCGCCAGCAGCGCCTCCACCTGGCTGTCGTTGAGCCGATTTTTCCCGGAGTTGGTCAATTTGCCCAGGTCGCGATTGGCGATGGCGCAGGCCCATTTGACCAATCCCATCGCGTGAATCATTTCCGGCCGCAGCGTCCATCCGGAAACGGGAAAATTTTCCACGGCCCGTTGCGTCTGAGCCCCGTAGTAAGCCTGGGCGGGAACCTGGACGTCCCCCATGGAATCATGTTCGGTACGAAATGCGGTCATGCGAAAAAACCTTCAGGAGTTGGTCCACGAGTTCCTGCTCGTGTCAGAGTCGAACTCAAGGGTCATGGAATGCAGCTTCCTCTCGTTCACCTGCAAACAGGTTAACGGAGAGGGAGTCCATCGTTACTGGATCATACCAACTCGCAGCGCTTCATCGCCAATCTGCAAGACCCCCGGCAACTGACAACCACTGATCGCAGTCGCTATGATCTCCGACGACGCTCAATTTCTTTTTTCGGAGCCGATTTCGCATGACGCTGTCCGCAGAAGCCCAGACCGAGCACGTGTTGTGCGTGCCGACGCTGCTATTTCACCAGATCGGGTACTTTCAGGGGTATCTGCGCGACGTCGATCGGCATCTGGGAGCGCTGCTTGATCCGGCGTTCACCAGTTTTCGACCCCGGGCTGAAGTCGAAGAGGATCCCAGCTTCAAGCAATTGATCCCGTACTGCCTGTTTCGTTGCGAGGGGCGCATCTTTCATTACCGACGGGGCAAGGCGGGAGGAGAGGGTCGGTTGCACAGCAAGCGGTCCGTGGGGATCGGCGGCCACATTTCCTCCACCGACCAAATGACCGGCGACCGGCGGTATTTGGAGGCGATGCACCGGGAGATTTCGGAGGAAGTCTTTCTGGAATCAGGGTTTCGGGATGCCTGTGTGGGGTTGATCAACGATGACGGCAGCCCCGTCGGCAGGGTCCATTTAGGGATTGTTCACATTTTCGACCTGGACTCGGCAAAAGTTCGCCCACGGGAAGAGTCGATCTTAGAGACAGGGTTTACCCGTCCGGAAGAGTTGCTTCGGGACGGGGACCAGTTCGAGACCTGGTCGCAAATCTGCCTGCGGGCGTTATTTGGGTGAAATCCCGGGCGGATGGCGACAACGCCGAGCGGAAACTGGCACTTGCCGAGCAGGTGCGCCACCAAAGTTGACAAAGGAGTGTCGAGACATGGCCCACGAGTGGAGTCGACGATCGGTATTGGGGGCAGCCGCAGCCGCCGTGGTGGTTCCGGCGCTGGCGGCGGTGCAAGCTCAGGAGAAGCCGGCGGCCAAAGAGAAGTCAGCCGCGGCCAAGGGAAAGCTCACCGAGGAATCGCTGGGCACGCTGCTGAAGGCCATGGGGGTCGAAGCGAAACTTTCCGAGAAACGATACGACTTCGAATTCAAATCCGTTATCGCGGAAGAGGAATGGGTCCTCTCGATGTCGACCGTGCTGAGTCAGGATGGAAACTCCATCTGGATCATGGCCTGGCTGGACGAACTGCCGAAATCACCGGCCGACGTCCCGCGCACGGCACTGTTGCGCCTGTTGTCCGACAACGACAAGTTGGGCAAAGGGACGTTTTTCGCCTACATCGTCTCGAATCGGCGGTTCGTGCTGCAACGCGTCATTCCGAACGAAAGCTTGACCACGGCCGCTTTCCGAGCTGAATTGGATGATCTCGGAGCCTGCATGGCCGATACCTATTCGCATTGGTCAGTGGCGAACTGGAATTCGACCAAACAGGAAGATCCGGCGAACGCTCCCAAATCCGGACAACCGGTGAAAGGCAGCGCGCCCCAAGCCGCCGCGAAGACGGGCAAGCCAGCCCAGCAGGCGATCAACGACCCGAAATTCCGCGACGCTTCGCGCAAATGAATCCGGAGCACAGACACTTCTGTCTGTGCATGCGCAAAAATGAGAAGCCCGGCTTTGCTGTCAAAGTCGGGCTTCTGCATTTGTGTGTTTTCAGAATCCAGTTGCGAGATTCGCAGTCCGGACGAGATAATCAAACCAGATGCGTTCCTGTCCAATTCCGTTGGAAACCACGATGTCGACCGTTCTCGCCCCCCCCGCGACGACTTGGACCGCGACCGATTTGGCGCGTCGCTTTGGAGCGATGCCCTTGTGGCGGTTCTGCTTCGACCCGGCCCCTGGCGAGGCCACCGAAGACGATGTCGATCGCCTGGAGACTCAGCACGATCTGCACTGCGAACTGGTCGACGGGGTTTTGGTAAGGAAAACCATGGGGAGTTACGAATCGCTGTTGGCCATTGAAATCGCCGCCCTCCTGAGAGAATTTGTGAAGCCGCGAAAGCTTGGCTGGGTCTTGGGGGAAGCCGGCATGTTGCGGTTATGGCCGGGTCGCGTGCGAATTCCCGATGTCAGCTTCATTTCGCGAACGCAGACGCCCGACGGCCGCTTCCCGCAAGAGCAACGGATCGCCGATCTTTATCCCGATTTGGCGGTGGAAATTCTGAGCCCTGCCAATACGGATGAAGAGATGTCCGAAAAACGCCGGGACTATTTTCAATCAGGGACGCGGTTGGTCTGGATCATTGATCCCGTGAAAAAAACGGCGGAGATGTATACCGCCGCCGACCAACGAACGGCCATCACCCTGGATGGCGTGCTGACAGGCGAACCAGCCCTGGCCGGACTGACGATCCCGCTCAAAACGGTGTTTGATGTTGACGGCCCGGTGTAAAAAATCACCGCCTGGGTCCATTCTCGCGACTGTTCGCGCGATTAAGTGGCCGAGTAGGACATCATGATCGGCGCCTGCGGGGTTTCGGTCAGGTCCGGGAAGCCGGCGTCGGCGATGGCGGCGCCGAGTTTGGTCACGTGTTTGAAATAACCGTCGCTCGGGAGCCCCCCCTTCATACGTCTCCGCAATTCCTGGCAGACCGTTGCTGCCGCGGTCCGCACGATTTCGTCGTTCTGCCGGGCGGCATAAAGCGACGTCACCAGAATGACCGTCGCCAACTGGATGCGGCCCGACAAATCGGCCATGCGGCATTGGCGGTCGGCCAGTTTCAGTTGATACTTCCGCATCACGCCCGAGACTTCCAGGGCGCTGTGTTGCAAATACGCGGCGGCGAACTCGGCGTGTTCCTGCAACTCCCGCGGCAGATTTCCCAGTGAGGTGTTCGGTCGATGGAACGACCTCGCGGCGAACCACTTGGTGTAATTCCACAACGGGCCCTTGAGCGCCCAGAAGTGAGCCGGGTTCGCCAGGTTCGGGGTCTTGACCTTATTGGCGGCGAGCGCCTTGCCGATCGGTTCAAAGAATTGCCGGCCGTGCTGTTTCACGAGCGACTTGAAGAACGCCATGCCGAGCATTTCGCCTTCGCCTTCGTAGATGCAAGGGGCCAGGAAGTCGTGGACGTTGTCGCCGAAGAGATGCCCTTCCAGGAACGACCGGCCGCCGTGAGTCTTCATAAACAGTTCAATCGCCGCTTCCTTGAGCGATTCGCTGCCGAAGATCTTGGCGATGATGCATTCCATCTCGCCGCGATACCCCTGATCGAGTAGCCAGGCGCCCCATTCGGTAAGCGCGTCGCAGGCGACGATCAACCCGGCGAGATGACCGACCCGGCGCGTGACCAGTTCGCGCGAAACAATGGCATGGCCGTACGTTTTACGGAACTTGGCCCAAGGGAGCATGTTGGCCAGCATGACGCGCATCACGCCGGCGGCATTCGCGCACAACGCCACGCGGCCGCGATTCAGGCCGTGATAAGCGATGGTCAATCCATCGCCGTGACCGGGATCGAGCCGGTTTTCCGCCGGGACGGCGAAATCGCGGAAGATCAATCCTTGATTGTAGGTGTGTTTCAAAGCATGCAGGCCATAGCGCTTGAGCTGGAACGAATCGCTCTGTTCTGCGGGCAGGTCCGTGATGAGCACGGCCGGTTGATCGTCGATCAGGCAGACCAGCCCGATCGTCCGATTGCATTCCGCATTGGTGATGAACAGTTTCTCGCCGTTGACGCGATACACGTCGCCGTCGAGTTTCGCAATGGTGCGCAGCGCCGTCAGGTCAGAGCCGGCACAGGGTTCGGTGAGGGCAAATGCCGAGAGTTTCTCTCCCGAAGCGAGTTTGGGGAGATATCGAGATTTTTGATCGTGATTGCCGAATGTTACGAGCGGATCGACCGCGCCGATGCAGCCATGCACGGAGGCCAGACCGGCGATAGTCGGGTCGTATTGGGCCATCTTCGTCAGGAATGAGGAGAATCGCCCGAACGAAGCGCCCGATCCGCCGAACGACTTGTCGACGAGCAGTCCCCAGTAGCCGACGGCGCCCAATTGCTTGTAAACATCTTCGCGGATCTTTCCTCGTTCGTCATGGATCGTATTGCTGTCCAGATGACCGCGGACGATCTGCAGCGATTTTTGAATCACCGTTTCGACCTGCGGATCGGTCGGGGCCGGCGAGGAGACAAACAATTCCCGAGGAACCGCGTTTTCCCAGACGGCGCGATGAATCGGACTGTTGACCGTTTGATACTGAGAGGAATACAGCGTCTCGACCTGTTCGTCGGCTTGATCCATGGCGCCGGTGCGGCGGACTTCGTCTTCTCCTTTGCCGCTGAGCCGCAGCGCCATCTCCGCGAAGCTGGCCTGATCCTGTCCCGCACGCTGAGGGGGTTGCAAATTCGTGCTCATCGGCGAACTCCTGAGAAAGGCGTGAGTCGAGGGGAACTTCTGACAACTGCGATGCTGAAGGGACAGGTGATCTCGCCAGATAGTATCCCATCTTGACGATCGACGAACAGTACCAAAGTCCGGAAAGCAGGATTTGGAGGCGTTTCACTACCGGGGAGCCGTTGCCCCCTGGCGAGACCACCAGGCAGCCGGCGCAAATCGCACACCGGCTTTCCGTTCCCAATGTTCCAGCGACTGCAAAACCTGTGGGGTGCCGATCTGCTCGGCGTACGACAGGGGCCCGCCTGTCTGCGGAGCAAACCCCGTCCCGAGCACCATCGCCAGATCGATCAGCTTCGGATCGACCACGATTCCTTCCGACGCGACTTTGGCGGCTTCATTGACTAATCGGAGCACCAACCGCTGCTCAATCTCCGCATCGGAAATTGACGGCGAGGAAGTCGTCGGCGCATGGCTCGATTCGGTCTTCTGCTTCTTTCCCTTTTCATACGAGTAGAATCCCCGGTCCGATTTGCGCCCAAGCTGGCCGGCGGCGACCATTTGTTTCAAACGTTCGGGAGTCGGACTGGGTTGAGGATTCGATCCCGCCATGGAATCGGCGACATGCGCGGCGACGTCGAGACCCACCTGATCGAGCATTTCCAGCGGCCCCATCGGCATGCCGAAGTCTTCGATCACGCGGTCCACACGCGCTGGCGAAATTCCTTCACAAACCAGGCGGACGGCTTCATCCAGATACGGGAACAGAATTCTATTGACGACGAAACCCGGACTGTCGGAACAAACGATCGGCGTTTTGCCGAGCTTTTTGACGAATTCAACGAGCGAGGCGATGTGCTGATCGGAGGCCTGTTTGGTGGTGACGATCTCCACCAACTGCATGCGATGAACCGGATTGAAAAAATGCAATCCGACCACTCGCGCCGGTTGCGACACGACGCCGGAGAGCGAGTCGACTCGCAGCGAGGACGTATTCGTCGCCAAGAGCACTTGTCCGGGCAGTTTCTCGGATAGCTCCCGGAAGATCGCTTGTTTGAGGTCCTGCTTTTCCGTGGCCGCTTCGATCACCAGATCGACATTGGCGAACGGTTTCCAGTCGGTCGTTGGCTGAATCGCCGAAAGTTTGGACCGCGCATCGGCTTCGGAGAGCGCCTTTTTACGAACCGACTCGTCGAAGAGGCCTCGGATGCGATTCATCCCTTGCTCCAGGAATGATTCGTTCACTTCCTTCAACGCCACAGTGAAACCCTGTGTCGCGCACCACTGGGCAATGCCGGCTCCCATCACGCCGCCGCCGATCACGCCCACTTTGCGGATCGGCGCGGGCTTTTCGACCGGAGTCGAGGTCCAGGTGGAGGCCGTGCGCGCCCGTTCCCGCAAGAAGAAGAGTTGAACCAAATGCCGGCTGGTGGGAGTGAATGCCAACTCGCCGAAAGACTTTCGTTCGACGGCGAAGGCGTCCTCTCGCGATCTGTTCAAACCGGCGGCGACGGTCTCCAGAATGGCTGATAATGCCGGGTAATGTTTGGCCTTCGTGCCGATGCCCCGTTTCGCTTCGCGAAAGACCAGGCTGCGGCCGATCGGAGTCTGATCGAGAAACCAGCGTGTCCACGTTCGTTTCAGCGGGGTCGGTCGCTTGCCGTCCAGGACGTCGGTCAAAAACGATTGCAAGACGGCATCCAGTTCCGCCGGTTCGACCAGCAGGTGCGCGAGCCCTTTGTCGACGGCCTGTTTGGCGCCCAGTTTTTTGCTGGTGAGAATCATGGGCAGCGCCTGGGAGAGGCCGATCAATTGCGGCAAACGGATGTTGCCTCCCCACCCGGGCAGTAATCCGAGTTCGACTTCCGGCAGCCCGAGTTTCGTGCGCGGGTCGTTGACGACGATCCGAAATTTGCACGCCAGGGCGAATTCCAGGCCGCCCCCCAGACAAGGGCCTTGTATCACGGCAATCGTCGGGATCGGCAACTCTTCGAGTTGCGTGAACAGGGCTTGCCCGGCCTGGCTGCCGTGGCGCGCCTCTTCGGGCGTTTGCAGTCGCTCGATCTGGCGGACATCGGCTCCTGCGAGGAAGCCCGATTCCTTTCCCGAACGAAACACCACGGCTTGTACGTCGCTGCGCTGTTCCAACTGCGTGACGAGGTCGTGCAGATCGGTCAAGACACTGGCATTGAAGACGTTCACGGACGAATCGGGAACATTCAGAATGGCCGTCATCACGCCGCGGCTGTCGAGGTGCAGATCAAAATTGGCGAGCCGATGTTCATGCATGATGATCTCCGCATCAAGAAGTCGCGGGGCAGCGTCTGGCCGTAGAGAAGTGACATGGCCCAGCAGATTCGGATTACGACAACTCCGTTTCCACCCAGACAGCGTACCCCTGCCCGCCGCCGATGCACAACGACGCGAGGCCACGGGTTCGTCCCTGTTCGCGCAAGGCTCGCAGCAGGGTCAGGATCAATCGGGCGCCGGTGGTGCCGACCGGATGCCCCAGGGCGATCGCCCCGCCGTTGACGTTCAATTTTTCGCGGGGGAGCTCTCCGATGGCCGAGTCGCGGCCCAAGTGCTCGGCTGCAAAACGCGCCGAGGCGAACGCCGCCTGGCAGGCCAGCACTTGAGCCGCGAAAGCTTCATTGATTTCCACTAGATCGAACTCGTCGAACGTCACTCCGTGACGCTGAAAGAGCTTGTGCGCGGCGAAGACCGGGCCGAGACCCATGCGTTTCGGGTCGCAACCGGCGATGGCATAGTCGCGAAGATAACCGAGCGGCTCCAAACCTTCCGCTTTCGCTTTTTCGGGAGTCATGAGGATCAGCGCCGCGGCTCCGTCGGTCAGTGGGCAACTATTGCCGGCGGTGACAGTGCCGTGTTCGCGATCAAACAGCGGTTTCAATTTCGCCAGCGCTTCCAGAGTCTGGTGCGCGCGGGGGCCGACGTCTTTGGCCAACGGTTCATCAGCGCCCGGAATCGCTAGCGGAGCAACTTCGCCCGACAGGAAACAGCGTGACCAGGCCGCCGTCGCTCGTTGATGGCTTTCCAGCGCGAATTGATCCTGCGCCAGGCGAGTGATGCCGAAATCTTTCGCCAGGACTTCCGCCGTCTCTCCCATATTCAATCCGCAAGTCGGATCAGTCAGGCCGAGTTGCAACCCAGGGACGGGCTTCCAATAGGACGGCCGCATCTTGGCGATCGTCCCCAATCGTCCCATGAGGGTTTTCTGTTGAGCCAATTCGATCAGCAGGGTTTGCAACCGGCGATCACACAGAAACGGCACGTTCGACATCGACTCGGTGCCCCCGGCGATGATCGTTTGCGACCGGCCGGTTTGAATCGCCTGCCAGGCGGTGATGACGGCCTCCATGCCAGACGCGCAATTGCGATGAACCGTGTGCGCAATCCGGTCCTGGGGAATTCCGGCCTTGATCGCAATCACTCGGCTGACGTTCGCCGCATCGGCCGGCCCGGCGACATTGCCGAAAATCACTTCATCAATCGCGGCCGGCTTGATCCCGGATTTGTCCAACACGGCGACGACAGCCTGACGGCCCATGTCGTCCGCGGAAACCGGGCTCATGACTCCGAACGACTTGGCGAACGGAGTCCGTAGGCCGGCGACGACGGCGAGCGGCGGGGGAAGTTGTCGGGAAGTCATGATTAGTCACCGCACTTCTGGAAAGGCGCCTCTCGCCAAGTCGCTGAGGCGCAAAGATCGCCAAGAAGAATTGTTGATCAACGCAGAACACTCGTTGTTCTTGTGGCTTATCAATTTTTACTGATTACAGAATTGGCAGCGTTGTTGGTGCAACCATTCTTCTCTTGGTCTTCTCTTGGCGAACTTAGCGTTTTAGAGACTTGGCGAGAGACGTATTTGGTTCGAAGGTCGAATTTATTTCGCAGTCACCGTCGGCGTGTCTCGAAGCTTGCGGCGCAACACCTTGCCCAGGAAATTTCGCGGCAGATCTCCTTCGCAAATCTCGATTAGCTTGGGCCGTTTATGATGCGCCAGATGCTGCTCGATGTAATGGTCCAATTCGTGGCGATGGAATTTGGCGGGATCGCTGATGGCAATCACGGCTTTGACGATCTCTCCCCGCTGCGGATCGGGCACTCCGATCACCGCGGCGTCTTTGACGCCGGGATAATTGCGCAGCACGGCTTCCACGTCGCTCGGATAAACATTGAACCCGGACGTGATGATCAGGTCTTTCTTGCGATCCACAATCTGAAAGAATCCGTCTCGATCCATCCGGGCGAGATCGCCGGTGAACAGCCATCCGTCGCGAATAGCGGCCTGAGTCGCTTCGGGATTGTTCCAATAGCCGAGCATCACCTGCGGACCGCGGATGACCAGCTCGCCGACTTCACCAGTCGGCATTTCACTTTCGCCGTTCTCAGGATCGAGGATGCGCGCCTCGACATCGGGAAGCGGCAGGCCGATGAATCCCGACCGTTCTGTCCCGTCCAGCGGATTGACGTGCGTCACCGGGCTGGCTTCGGACAGGCCGTAACCTTCCACCACGTGCGAACGGGAAGTTTCGGCGAATTCCTCGGCGATTTCCTTGGTCAGCGGCGCGCCGCCGGAAATCACCCACATCAGCGATTTGAGGTTTCGCGGCGTCTTGCGCATCTGTTGATTGAGTTGATGTAACATCGCCGGGACCGTGGGGAAGACGGTCGGCTGAGTGTTCTCAATCAGTTCCAGCGTCTTTTTCGCATGGAAACGATGGAACAGCACGAGCGTCGCGCCCATGGCCAAACCGCTCGTCACGCAAGTCGAGAGGCCGTAACTATGAAAGAACGGAATGACGGCGAGCAGCGTGTCGCGGCCGGTGCGCTGGCCGCACCAGTAGAAGAGCTGCCAGGCATTCGCGACGAGATTGCGGTGCGAAAGCGTGACGGCCTTAGGCTTCCCGGTGGTGCCGCCCGTCGGGAGAATGTAGGCCGGAGATTGCAGATCGGCTGGGAACGGCGTGTCGATCGGCGGATATTTTTGCAATTCCTCCCGGAAGTCGGCGTGTTTCACCCCATGGAAATTCCGGGCGCCGCGACGCAAGAGCACGCCATTATAGCCGATACGTTGATACCACGGCAGCCGCGGCGCCACCGAGCAGGTCAGCACTTGATCGGGTTTGTGCTCGCCGGTCGTTAACAACGGCGACAACAGATCGAGGCACACAACAAACCGGCAATCAGTGGCCGCCAGCAAGCCGGAGATTTCTTCCGCCACGGACAACGGGCTGAGCGAAACCACAACCCCACCGGCCATCCACACCCCATAGGCCGCCATCAGGTATTCCGGCAGGTTCGGCAGCAACAGTCCGACGCGATCACCGGGTTTGACGCCCAGGCTTTGGTACATCGAGGCGGCGCGCGCCGCCAGATTTCTCAATTCGGCATAGGTGATTTTTTCCCCGAAATAGCGCAGCGCGATTCGTTCGGGAAATTGCGTGGCGGCCCGCTCCAGCAGCCACCAGACCGGCTCTTCCGGATAATCCAGATGGGCAGGAATGCAGAACGGATAATGAGCCGTCCACGGGGCGGGAGGATCGAGTTCCGCGGACTGGGAAGAATCGAAAGTCATGGACATGCGCTGCTCCGGTTGTCTGGCGACATCCTGTTCGCAATTGGCCACCACCAGTTGACGAACTGTTCCCGCCGTGTGGCGGGACGCAGTCGGCCGTTGCGGCGCCGACAACACGGAAAGGAATCGACGATTTATAGACGGGACAGCCGGTTCGACAACGGCGCCGTCTCCACGGGCATCATCAAATCGGCCGAACAGACGGGAGCCCGAGAATCAGGCGGGGATCCGTAGATCAGCCAATCCGAGGCGGTTGGACGCCGCCCATGGAAATTATTCGTCGTTCCCCTCCAGAAACAAGGAGTCATCACGCCCGAATTTTGGGCATTTTTGCCGAAGTCAGTGCAGACGCCCGTTTTGGGAAGTCCGTGAGCGAACTAGGGGAAACTCCGGAACGGGGGGATTCGGGGACCGCAGGGTCGTTCACGTTATCGCAAATCTCGACGTTCAACGCGCCGACGTTGCGCCCCATTTCCTCGGAGAGCGCTTACTCCGACGGACGGGATGTCTCACGAAGTTGAGAAATGAAGTTTTCATCCATGCCGGCTGCCAGCCGGGGTTCGAGATGAAACGTGTCGCCAATCGACTTTTCCGGTCGCAACGGCCAGTGCAGGTGGTGGCAATACGTTTCCCAGTCGGACCAGCCCTCGGGCTTCAGATTTTTCAGCCACGTCAACCCGAAGGCCACGTGTTCGATTTCATCTTGATGAATCTGCCGCATGACGGCGGCGCTTTTCACGTCTCCCACCCCGCGGAAGTATTCCTCGAACTCGAGCGTGTGATCGAGGTTGCGGCCTTCAAACGTCAGCGGCAGGCCCGCGAGATAATCGAGCACCGATGCGAACGACAACGCCTTCTTCCAGATGTAGCAGTTCACCGGCAGATCACCGAAATTCAGGCCGAAGGCTTTCGCCCGCTCGATGTGCATCTGCGTATGACGTTGTTCGTCCTGCATCACTCGCGCGACGCCGAGTCGAAATTCGGTCGGCGCCTCGGGAAACGCCAGCAGCGTCCACGCCATCACCTCCAGCGCCTGCAATTCATGATTCGCCATGATGTGATGCGCCACGGCCCGGCGTTTGGGATCGGTGAACGTCTCCGGATGCGGCATGTCGGGCGCTTCATGGCGGCCGGCGAATTGCAGATTGTCCGGCCGTGCAGGGACCTCCACGCGCAGCGCTTCGCCGGGATGTTCGTCCGTGAACGGCGTTTTCACTCGCTGGAGTTTGTCGTCGAGTGAGGGGGAGAGCAGCACACGTTCCGCAAACTCGCGAAGATTCATGTTCAATCTCACCGAGCGGGGGACGTCAGTCCCCTGAATCGACGTCCGTGATTCGTTGATGCAGCCATCAGGGGGCTTACGCCCCCCGCTCATGACTCTCGCTTCAAGATCTGAATCCCACGCAGGACGTAGTCCCAGCCGCTCCAGACGGTGACGGCGACCATCGTCCACAATAAAATCGCGCGCAGCAGGATCACCTGATCTGGCAAACCGGCGGCGATGCTCGAACACCATTCCATGAACGGCAAATCCATCGACAGCAGCGCCACCGTCAGCGCCGCACATTGCAGAAACATCTTCAATTTGCCCGTGAAACTTGCGGAAAAGTCGGCCCCGCGCTGTTCCAGAAATCCCCGCAGGCTAGTCACCAGCATTTCCCGCCCCAGCACGATGATCACCATCCACGGCGTCACCCCTGACTCCGCATAAGGCAACAGGAAGACGAACACCCCGCCCGTGATGAATTTGTCGGCGAACGGATCCATGATCCGGCCCAGTTGCGTGATCAGCTTGTACTTGCGGGCGATCCACCCATCGAGCACGTCGGTCAGCACGGCAAAGACAAACATCCCCGCGCACAATGCCCATTTCATGTTCAGTGACATCAATCCGAACAACACCAACGACAACAGCAGCCGGCTGAACGTGATGAGGTTCGGCAGGTTGAGATTGTTTTCACGCGGTGAGTTGGTAGAAGCAGCCATGAATTCCGTTCTGCTGATCGGCTCAATGAAAACCAGCAAAGGCCAGCCGACCCGAAGAAGGCTAGCCACAAAAAACACGAAGAGTCACAAAAAAAGAATTAGGAGTTAAAAAATCTTCTCCTCAATGCTGCTCAGCCTTCTTCATTTTTCGTGTCTTTTCGTGTTTTTTGTGGCCAACCGGTCTTCATTCCGCGTCTTCGACCACCACGCCGACCAGGTCGTAATCCCTCCGTTCGACGATCTCGACGGGAACGATCTGGCCGGCCTCCAGATTCTCGCCGGCGACGAAGACGTTGCCGTCGATCTCCGGTGCGTCGGCGAACGATCGTCCCACCCACGCACCCTCTTCCAGCGGCTCGTCGATTAACACGTCGAGTTCATAGCCCACCAACGAATCGCCGTATTCGAAGGCGATCTCTTGTTGCAAGGCCATCAGCTCGTCGCGCCGCGCGAGCTTCACGTCCTCCGGTAAATGGTCTTCCAGTTTTTCCGCCGGCGTTCCCGGTTCGAGCGAGTAGGGAAACACCCCCATCCGGGGGAACTTCGCCTCGGCGACGAAATCGTAGAGTTCATCAAACTGCTCGTCAGTCTCACCGGGAAACCCGACGATGAACGTCGTCCGCAGCACGAGGTTGGGAAGCCGTTCGCGTAGTTTTCCCAGCAATTCCTCCGTTTCTTTCCGCTTCACACGGCGCTGCATCCGGCGGAGCATCACGTCGTTGATGTGCTGGAGCGGCATATCGAGATACGGCAAAATCTTGGGCGACTGGGCGATCGTATCGATCAACTCATCGGTGAAATGGATCGGGTAGAGATACAGCAGCCGAATCCAGTCGATCCCCTCGACCGTTTCCAGTTGTTTGAGCAATTCCGCCAGCCGGACCTGACCGTACAGGTCGAGGCCGTAATACGTCGTGTCCTGGGCGACGATATTCAATTCCCGCACGCCGTCGGCGGCGAGTTCCTTGGCTTCCTCGATCACCAGTTCCATCGGCTTGGTGATATGCTTGCCGCGCATCTTGGGAATCGCGCAGAATGTGCACGTGCGGTTGCAGCCTTCGGAGATTTTGAGATACGCGTAATGCTTCGGCGTGATCCGCAGCCGGGCCCGGTCGTCCATCGCTTTGATCGGAGCGGGGCGAAACAGCTCTCGTTGCTCCCTCCGCCCGCCGATGAGCCGATCAGCCACCTGCTGGATTTCGTCCCGTCCGAACACGCCGACGAGATGATCGATCTCCGGCATCTCGTCGAGCAGAGACGGCCCGACCCGCTCCGGCAGACACCCGGCGACAATCACTCCCTGCGTCTTCCCAGCCTTCTTCAAGTCGAGCATCTCGCGAATGACGGCCTTCGACTCGGCCCGCGACTGCTCGATAAATCCGCACGTGTTGACGATGACAAAATCCGCCCCCGCCGGTTCGGAAACGAGCGTGTATCCGTCGAGCGCCAACGTCCCCAGCATCTTCTCGCTGTCGACAAGATTTTTGGGACAGCCGAGGGAGACGAAATGGTACGTCCCCTTCGAGGGTCCAGACTCATCGGCAGCTGAGGCGTTGGGATCAATGATCGGCAGAGGATTCATCGGCAGTTTCTGAGAGTGATGAGAAGAGGCTGGGCGACCCAGTCGCTGTTTTTCAGCGTCCGGTGAATGTCTCTGGGAGTTCATCTTCCCGACGGCCAAAGGATCGTCGGGGGCATTCGGGAAGCCTGGCGTTCGTTTCTAACCCAGAGGGGCATTCTAACCCAAGAGCCAAGCCGAAACCATCGGATGGCTTGATCCGGAGTATCGCCGGCACCTTCAGCAAACCCGAATCCCGGACGCTGGTTAGGGGGTCGCAGGCCGTCACGACAACGCGCGCGATGGCGTTTCATTCCGGCCGATCCCCGCGCGCGCCGCCCTGAAAATTTACGCCGGCACCTTCGCCGCCTCCTCCGCGCGCCGTGCCGCCAGCATTTCCTGAATCGCCGGGAACGCGTTATTCAGCGGAATCTTCTGCGGTTCGGCGGCCCAGCGCCATTTGACTTCGACGACGCCTTCTTTCAGCCCCTTGCCGCCGATCACCACGCGCAGCGGGATGCCGATCAGGTCGGCGTCCTTGAACTTCACCCCCGGCCGCTGGTCGCGATCGTCGAGCAGCACGTCGACGCCGGCGGCGCGGAGATGATTATAAATCGTCTCGGTCACTTTCATCGTCTCTTCATCGGTGACGCCGAGCGGGCACAGAATCACCGAATACGGCGCGACGGCGAGCGGCCAGATCAAGCCGTTTTCATCGTGCTTCGTCTCCGCCAGTCCGGCGATAATGCGGTTCACGCCGATGCCGTAACAGCCCATGATGATCGGCTTGCGGAATTCCTTTTCGTCATCGTAGAGCGCTTCGAGAGCGACGGAATATTTGGTGCCCAGTTTGAACACGTGGCCGACTTCGATGCCATGCACCAGTTCGAGCGTTCCCTCGCCGCGCGGACTCGGGTCGCCCGCTTCTGCGTTCCGCAGGTCGTAGGTCGTCGTCAATGAGTAGTCCCGACCGATATTCACGCCGGTCAGGTGCATATCTTCCTCGTTGGCTCCGGTGACCGCGTTGGCAACCAGCGGCACGTCGTGATCCGCATAGGTCTCGCACTTGATGCCGACCGGACCGGCGAAACCGACCGGCGCGCCGGTGACTTTGAAGATCGTTCCCGGATCAGCCAGTTCGATTTTCGCGGCCCCGATGGCTCGACGAACTTTGTTTTCATTCGCTTCATGATCGCCGCGCACCAGCACCGCCACCGGCTTGTCGTCGGCGAGATAAATCAGCGTTTTGATTATCTGCTGCGGCTTGCACTTCAACATTTTGCAAACGGCTTCAATGCTGCCCGCATGCGGGGTGGAGATTTTCTTCATCTCCGCCGCATTGGCCGGCGTCTTCAATTCCGGCGTCTTGCGGCCGGTGTCGGCGCGCTCCAAGTTCGCCGCGTAGTTCGTCTTTTTGCAGAACACGACTTTGTCTTCGCCGTTGCTCGCTGGAATCATGAATTCATGCGACGCATCGCCGCCGATCGGGCCGCTTTCCGCTTCGACCGGCAGATAATCGAGACCGCAGCGCGCGAAAATCCGGCAGTAAGCCCGATACATCTTCTGATAGGTCTCGTTCAGCGACTCCAACGACGTATGGAAGCTGTAAGCGTCCTTCATCAGGAATTCGCTGGTCCGGAGCACGCCAAAGCGCGGCCGTTCCTCGTTCCGGAACTTGGTCTGAATCTGATACAACGTCAGCGGCAGTTGCCGGTAGCTGCTGATGTGCTTCGAAATCAAGTCGGTGATGACTTCCTCGTGCGTCGGACCGAGGGCCAGATGCACGGTCTTGTCGCCTCGCTTCACCTGGAAATTGATCAGTACATTCCCGAACGCCGCCTTGCGGCCGGTTCGCTCGAACAGGTCGATCGGCTGGAGAGCCGGCATGAACAGTTCAATCGCCCCGGCGGCATCCATTTCCTCCCGGACGATTTGCTCGGCTTTCTTGAGCGCCCGCAGACCCAGCGGCAAATAGGTGTACGCCCCCGCCATGAGCTGCCGGATCAGGCCGGCCCGCAACATCAGTTGATGGCTCGGCACCTCGGCATCGGACGGAACTTCCTTCATCGTCGGGATAAATGCATTCGACCAGCGCACCAGGCGACTCCTTTCGGGGGGCTAAGAGCTAAGTGCAGAGGGCTAAGGGTTGGACACGACAGCCGAAAACATGTTCGGCCCTTAGCACTTAGCTCGCGGCCCTTAGCCGTGGGGATTGTCGCGGAGAACGGGAGGAAGCGTCAAGGGAAGTTACTTTCGGTGAGCCGTGCTGAGTGATCTACGCAGCACCGAGCGCGAGAGTCGATGTCATTTGAATTTCGCCGAGTTAGCAGGCTGGGTTGCGTCGGCAGGTAAGTTCTGTGTCGCAGCGGACTGTGTTCGGCCTGACGTCGATCTGCGGTGCATGCTCCAATCACTCATTGTGATCTCTGTCTCCGGCATCATTTCTCGCAAGTGTGCAACAGAGTCCTCGGAAATTTGAGGATCAATCTTCCACCACCGCAGTTCCAGAGTGTGAAGGGATGAGAAGGAACTGAGAGTCTCCAAATCATCCTCGGTGATTCCCACATCATTGAGGATCAATGACTTCAGTCGCGGAAGCTTGGATAGGTCCCTCAAGCGGTCTTTGTGAAGTTCGGTTTGGTGCAGTTCGAGTTTTTCTAACCCAGCGAGGCTCGCCAGCGTAGCGATTCCTTCACCACTGAGATTCTTGGCGGAAAACTCCAAGATTTTCAGGCGCGGAAGCTTCAGCAGATATGGCACTCCCTCGTCAGTGATCTGCGAGTTTGTAATGGACAGATCTTGGAGACTCGTCATTTTCGAGATCGATTCCATTCCAGCGTCTGTAATCCACTGTCCACCAACTTTGAGTGATTGCAGATTCGGAAGTTCTGCAAGAATTTTCAGGCCGGCATCGGAAAGCAATTCATATCCGTCAAAAGTCTGCAAAGATGTCTGCTGTTTCAGGGATTTCAGTTCCGCATCTAATGGTAGCTTTACGTCATGCCAATCCTTGTCCATCGATTCAAAACGGGCGCTGATCAATTCCCCTTCTGGATTTTTGCGACCCGTCAATGACCAGTAGGTTTCACGATCCGAAGCCAATTTCACGGTCGTCCACATTTTGCGACTTCGGAGCCGATAAGGTCCCGGCGGCTTGGAGACGTCGCCGGGCGTCTCATTCCATTTCTTGTTGACGCCTTTGAGTGACAAAAACAATTGGCCGTCGGTTTTGTGGTTGAACTCACGAACGCTGCCATCGGCAATCATCATTTGCGTCACATCACGGACAGAACAGCCAAAACCGTCTGGAGACGTATTCAACCCCAAAGACACATCTCGCCAGTTGTACGGATAACCAAACGGCTCAAAGTTCCCCTTGGCGTCACCCACGCACAATGTTTGTGCGAGGCCGTTTGTTAAGTCTGATAACCGCGTCGAACTATTGTGATAGAAGATGAGATCACTGCCGGCGTAATGCGTCCGGACAATTCCGTCGTCTTCGTCCCGGATTGGGACGCTGGGGTTCACGTAGACCGGACCATAACCCGACAGGAAGTGCTCGATCTGAATCGGATCATCCCAAGGGATGTTGAAATTCACTCTGTTATAGAATGGGCTGGCATCGATATAAGGCGTGATGGAGGTCATCCATCCATGAAATGCCATTCCCTCGGCGTCAAACACGCCCCCCGGCGGAAGCATTCCGTACGCGCTCTCATAATTGAAGAGCGCCAAACCAATTTGCTTGAGATTGTTCCTCGACTGCGTCCGCCGTGCAGATTCCCGCGCAGATTGAACCAAGGGCATCAAGATCGCCACAAGAATCACGATGACGACCAACACCACCACCAGTTCCAGCAGCGTAAAACCACATCTCGGCCGGGGATTTCTCATGATCGGCTCCGAACCGCAGGAAGATCTGGAAGGGGCAATTCACCCTCTACCATTTCAGACCCGCAAACCGGGCGAAATTGTCTTCCCATCCGCCGTCCGCCATCCGAGATCCGCGATGAAACGCCGTGCTCGTCCCGCAAGTCGTCTCGTAGCACGCCTCGACGAAATCACGCCTTGCGGATTTTTTCGCGGCCCGCCGTCACCTGCTTCGTCAGATTTCGCGTGTCGAGCACCATTTTCGAATGCTTGACAATAAACTCCGCGTCATAAGCGGAGTGATCCGTGGCGATCAATACGCAGTCCTGGGCGGCGAGATACTCCGCCGTCAACGGTTGGCTCGACATCGCGGGAAAGCCGGGATAATGCCGCATCTTTGGCAATTCTGGGACGTGGGGATCGTTATAGGTCAGGCTCGCGCCGCGTTCCAGCAGGAACTTCATCAACTCAAAAGCCGGGCTTTCGCGCGGATCGTCGACGTCCTTCTTATAGGCGACGCCGAGCAAAGCGATTTTGGTCCCCTTGATCGGCTTGCCCATGTCATTCAGAAATTCCGACAGCCGGCGAACGACATACTCCGGCATATGGATGTTGATTTCGCCCGCCAACTCGATGAACCGCGTCTGCTCGCCGTGCTTGCGCGCCAGCCAGGTGAGATAAAACGGATCGATGGGGATGCAATGCCCGCCCAGTCCCGGACCGGGATAGAACGCCTGAAATCCGAACGGCTTGGTCTTGGCGGCGTCGATGACTTCCCAGACGTCGATGCCCAGCTTGTCGTAGAGCATTTTCAGCTCGTTGACGAGGGCGATGTTCACGGCTCGGTAGGTATTTTCCAGGATCTTGCACGCTTCCGCGACTTCCATCGACGACACGCGAATGACTTTCACCACGGCATTCGCATACAGCGCACAAGCGAGGTCGCCGCTCACGGCGTCATGACCGCCCACTACTTTGGGAATCGTCGCGGCTTGAAAGTGCGGATTCCCCGGATCTTCCCGTTCCGGACTGAACGCGAGAAAAAAGTCTTCGCCGGCTTTGAGGCCGGTCGCATTCAGGATCGGCAAGACATTCTCGCGCGTCGTCGTCGGGTGGGTCGTGCTTTCCAGCACCACCAATTGCCCCGGGCGCAGCGTTTTCGCAATCGCTCGGGTCGTTCCCTCGATATAGCTGAGGTCAGGATCGCGACTGTCATTCAGCGGCGTCGGCACGCAGATGATGATGGCGTCCGCTTCGCCTAACCGAGACAAGTCGGACGTCGGCTCGAAGTTCTTCTCGTGGATCAACTTCGTCAACGATGTGGAATCAATGTGCTTGATGTAACTTTGCCCGGCCAGCAACCGGTCGACCTTGGTCTGATCGACATCGAAGCCAAGGCAACGAAAACCGCCCGTCGTGAACGCACGGACCAGCGGCAATCCCACGTAGCCGAGGCCGATCACCCCCACCACGGCAGACTTGTTTTGAATCTTTTCGGCAAGGCCGTGCGTCGCACTCATGGCCGTCAATGATCTCGTTTTTTCGCGGACTGGACAAGCTGCGTAAGCTCGCTGAACTGCGGCGAATCATAGCAATGGCACGAAACCCGGGCAACAGGGTTTTCTGCCCGGCGCGAGGTTTCCCGCGCAACTCACCGAAATCATTCATCTTGCCCCCCCTGGAAACATTCACTACTATCCCGCCCGCTTCGCACAGGGATCGGGGGGGGAGGCATGCGACAGGTTTTACAATCATTTCGCAACGGCATCACGACTATCGCCGACGTTCCCTGTCCGCGCGTGCGTGCCGGACATCTCCTCGTTCAAACACACGTCTCGCTCATCTCCGCCGGCACCGAGCGGATGGTGACCGAGTTCGGTAAGGCCGGTTGGATCGGCAAAGCGCGACAACAACCGGAAAAAGTCCGGGTGGTGCTGGAAAAAGCCCGCACGGACGGCGTCCTGGCCACGATCGAATCCGTGCTCGACAAGCTCGATCAACCCGTGGAACTCGGTTATTGCAATGTCGGCACCGTCCTGGAAGTCGGTGCAGGAGTCAGCGGCTTTCAAGCGGGCGATCGCGTCCTCTCAAACGGCCGGCATGCGGAGATCGTCTGCGTCCCGAAAAATCTATGCGCAAAAATTCCTGATAACGTCTCAGATGAATCCGCCGCGTTCGGCGTGTTGGGAGCCATCGCGCTGGAGGGAATTCGGCTCGCTCAACCGACGCTGGGCGAATGTTTTCTCGTCTCAGGATTAGGCCTCGTCGGGCTGCTGACCGTGCAACTGCTGCAAGCGCAGGGCGTGCGCGTGCTGGGGGCCGATTTCAACCCCGCACGTCTCAAACTCGCGCGGGAATTTGGCGCGGAAACGGTCGACCTGGGACGCGATGATCTGATCGCGCGGGCCGCGGCGTTTTCACGTGGCCAGGGAGTCGACGGCGTCCTGTTGACCCTCGCAACCAGCAGCAATGAACCGATTCATCAGGCGGCGGAAGTTTCACGGAAACGAGGCCGCATCGTCTTGGTCGGCGTCACCGGCACGCACCTGTCACGCGACGACTTCTATCGCAAGGAATTATCGTTTCAAGTCTCCTGCTCGTACGGTCCGGGACGATACGACTCCGCTTACGAGGAGCAGGGGCACGATTACCCATTGCCGTTCGTGCGTTGGACGGAGCAGCGCAATTTCGAAGCCGTGCTCGACACGCTGGCCGCCGGAAAATTGGATGTCTCCGATTTGATCACTCACCGCTTTCCGTTGACGGAAGCGGACGCCGCCTACGAATTGCTCAATAGCGGCGAACCGTCGCTCGGCATGCTTCTTGAATCGCCTCAAAACGAATTGACATTACTGCGTCGGGAAACCATTCCTGTCGCGGTCGCCCCGGCCTCGACGATTTGTGAGCCGTTATCCGCTTCTCCGGTGGTGCTGGGAGTCATCGGCGCCGGAGGATTTGCCACGAAGGTGTTATTGCCCGCCTTTCGCGATGCCGGTTGCCGATTGCAGACCGTAGCCAGCCGCGGCGGCGTGAGCGCGGCTCATGCGGCGCGAAAATACGGCTTCGCGCAGGCGACGACCGATGCCGATCGCGTGCTGAGCAATGACGAAATCAATACGGTCGTCATCGCCACGCGGCATGACAGCCATGCCGAGCTCGTCTGTCGCGCACTGACTGCCGGAAAGCATGTCTTCGTGGAAAAGCCGCTCGCCATTAATCCAAACCAATTGGCGGACGTGGTGTCTGTTTACGAAACGGCTACCCGGCGATTTCCCGGCTTGAAACTCATGGTCGGATTCAATCGGCGGTTCGCACCGCAGATTCAGACCATGTCGCGGTTGCTGCACGGAATGGCGGAACCGAAAAGTTTCGTGATGACGGTCAATGCCGGGGCGATTCCTCGCGATCATTGGACGCAACATCCGGAGATCGGCGGGGGACGGATCATCGGTGAAGGCTGTCATTACTTCGACCTGCTGCGGTACCTCTGCGGTCGCCCGGTCGTGGAAGTGCAGGCCATGATGCTGGGCCGACCCACGGCCACCGCCGTCCATGACGACAAGGTCACCTGTACGCTGAGATTTGCCGACGGTTCCTGCGGCACGATTCACTATCTCGCCAACGGACATTGCGCTGTTCCCAAAGAGCGCTTGGAAGTCTTTTGCGGCGGACGCGTGTTGCAGCTCGACAATTTTCGAAAACTGACCGGCTATGGCTGGCCGAAATTCAACCGGCATCACCTGTGGCGGCAAGACAAGGGACATCGCGCCGAAGTGGCGGCGTTTTGCGCCGCGGTCGCGTCGGGAGGACCCGCGCCAATTCCTGTGAGGGAACTGATCGAGGCGACCCGGTTGAGTTTTGCCGTGTTGGCGGCGGCCGAACAACGCGGTGCGGCGATTCACTTGGAAGAAACGGCCCCTATTGAAGAACGAATGATCTGCACCCGGGACGAGGCTTTGTTTTCTGTGTGAACAACAACGCACAGGCTGGATCGCTTGTGCTCCGCCTGATCAGCGGTCTCAAGGAGGAGACGCAACCATGCATCTGCTGCACGTCGTCGGCGCCCGGCCGAATTTTATGAAGGTGGCGCCCGTGATGCGGGCCTTTCAGCGACGCCCCGAGGCGCGGCAAACGCTGCTGCACACGGGGCAGCACTATGACGCCAACATGTCCGACATTTTTTTCGAGCAACTCGGCATTCCCCGTCCCGACGTGGCGCTGGGCGTCGGTTCCGGCTCGCATGCGGTGCAGACCGCGCAGATCATGACTCAATTCGAACAGGCGGTGCTCGATCGCCAGCCCGATTGGGTCCTGGTGTACGGCGACGTCAATTCGACTGTGGCGGCGGCGCTCGTCTGCGCGAAACTGCGCATTCCGGTTGCCCATGTGGAAGCCGGACTCCGTTCGTTCGACCGTGACATGCCGGAAGAAATCAACCGCATCGTCACCGATCAATTGGCGGACCTGCTCCTGACTCCTTCCGCCGATGGAGACGAAAACCTGCGGCGCGAGGGAATTCCGGCGTCGCGAATCCGCTGCGTCGGCAATGTCATGATCGATACGCTGGTCGAGCAATTGCCCAAGGCGTGCCGACCCGATCTGCCGCTCGACAGCCGTTACGCCTTGGTCACGCTCCACCGGCCGTCGAACGTCGATGATCCGGCCGCCCTGCAACGCGTGCTCAGCACCCTGGCGGAATTGAGCGATCGATGCCAGATCGTGTTCCCCGTCCATCCGCGCACGCGGCAACGAATTCAAAGCCTCGATGTGACGCTTCCAGCAAAGGACCGATTTCTCACGACCGATCCGCTCGGGTACCTGGAGTGCCTGGCCCTGCAGCGCGACGCGGCAGTGATCATCACCGATTCGGGGGGAATCCAGGAAGAGTCGACTTACCTCGGCGTTCCTTGTCTGACCTTGCGCGAAAACACCGAACGCCCCATCACCATCAGCGAGGGGACGAACCTGCTGGTCGGCGGGGACATGACGAAACTGCATCGGGAAGCCGAAAAAATTCTCCGCGGGCAAGGCAAACGAGGACTGAAACCGGCCCTGTGGGATGGGCGCGCCGGCGAACGGATCGCGGCCCTGCTGTCGGGCGAACTTCTGCCAGAGACGCTCCCGCTTCGGACCGCAGCCTGATCGAATTTGTCGTCCCGTTCCGCCACGCCTGGCCACCCCGTTCGAAGAGCTCCGAATGGCCGCCCTCACCATCGAAGAAATTCCCCGGTTCTGGCGGACGATCAGCCATTTGCAGCCATCGCAGCTTGGATGGCGCTTGAAGTACCTCGTCGAAAGACGGCTGGAGACCCAGGCCTGGTATCGATATCCGGTCGGCATGCTCGCCCGCCGCGATTTGCCTCGCCTGGAATTGTCGCGGCCCCATTTTCGAACGCGCCGAAATCTGGTCCCCCCGCCGATTGATCGGCTCAGCGAGTTGTCCGTTCATCGCTTGACGCTGTTGAATGAGCAACGCAAATTTGCCGGCGGTAACGATTGGCGGCTGCTGGGCGAAGGCAGTCGCCATCGCCTGTGGGATTTCAGTCTGCACTATCACGCCTGGCTCAAGGACTTGGCTTTGAGTTACGCCTGCACGCGGCGCAGCGCGTATCTGACGGAATTGCGACGTTGGCTGATCGATTGGCTGACGCATTGCGGCTGCGACGCGCCGGGCTTCTCCCGATTTGCCTGGAATAGCTTCAATATCGGCGAGCGACTGGCGCAGTGGCGCGAGATCGATCAGTTGATTCCTGATTCTTTCTGGCAGGATTCGCAGCTCCCGCGCTCCCGTTTCCTGCAGAGCATCAGCCAGCAGGCCGATTACCTTTCACGGCATATCGAATGGGATTTGCGCGGCAATCACCTGTTCAAGGACGCCGTCGGGTTGGCGGCGGCCGCGGATCTTCTGAAAGGGGCCGCTCCGCCGCAGTGGGCCGCCCTCGCTGCGAATATCACGGCGGGTCAGATTCAGGAACAGCTCCTGCCCGACGGCGTGCACTTTGAACGGAGCCCGATGTACCACCTGCATGTGATGCAGGACCTGCTGACCCTCAGCGAAACGATTCCCGATGTCCGCACGCTCGAATTGATCAGGGACGCCTGCCAGCGCATGGCGGAACCGCTGCGCTGGCTCAAACATCCCTGCGGGCGGTTCCCGCTGTTCAATGATTCGGCCGACTGCGGGCTGCGACCCGCCAGACTGGAGTCACAGCTGATTCAAGCGGGGATCCTGTCGGACGCCCCTTCCCCGGCGGGCTTTCGCTATTTCGACTGCGCCGGAATTCTCGCCTGGCAGGGAAAACCCTGGACCGTGTTCTGGGACGTCGGAGACGTCGGCCCTACCTACCAGCCAGGGCATGCTCACGCCGACACGCTGACCGTCGAAATGTCGTTTGGCGGCGTGCCGCTGGTGGTCGATCCGGGGGTGGTTTGTTACGACCAGGATGACCGCCGCCGATACGATCGCTCAACGGCGGCGCACAATACCGTCGTCATCGACGACACGGACAGCAGCGAAGTCTGGCATATCTTTCGCGTCGGACGGCGCGCGCAGCCGAAAGACGTGTCATTCACCCACCTGGATACGGGATTCATCGGACACGCCAGCCATACCGGCTACGATCACCTGCCAGGCGCCCCCTGCCATTCGCGACGCTTGCGCTGTGAGCACGACCAACTGCTCGAAATTTGCGATGAAGTCACCGGCCTGGGTTGGCATCGCGTCGCCGGCGGATTCCTGCTCGCCCCGGAATGGAAAGCGGAGTCTGTCCCAGGCGGTTGGATCCTG
>JAXMBR010000009.1:0-95252 GCA_046349715.1 Planctomycetaceae bacterium
ATGAAGAAGTCTTTCAGAATTCCTCCGACCGGCGGTTGGACCATTATCACGACGAAATCAACAACCACCGGCAGCATGCGGCGATTATGAGCATTCTTGATCAGCTCGAACCGCGTGAGAAGGACATCATCGTCCACCGATACGGACTGAGCGAAGGGGCTGTGCCGCTGACGCTGGAGCAGGTGGGGCACCGTTTCGGCGTGACGAAGGAGCGGATCCGCCAGTTGGAAGCCCGCGCCCTGAAGAAGATGCGCAAGATCGCCCAGGACAACAGCCTGGAAATTCCTGGGGTGTAACTGAATTCCTCGTTGTCGACGAATGAGGCGGCAAGAGCCCTCCGGCCAACACCGGAGGGTTTCTTTTTTCCTGGTGGGCAATGCCGTGAAGTACATCCTGCGAGCGGGGAATCGCGTCAGGCGGAGTCAAGCGACGCCTGGTGATGAGAAAAGCCTGCCCCTGCGGGGAGTTCGCGCGGCTCCGTGGCGAATTGGCAACGTAATTTATTGAAAACCAACTGGCCATTCTTTCTGACGCTTGATCCACTTGACAGAACTTTAACGAAAATCCGACGCATGCTTTCTAGGGTTCTTCGGGGACTTAGGAAGAGTTTTTGAGTCCCGTGGATTCCTCTAACTCGTGATGATTCAGCAGCTTGCACGCTGGGAATCCCCTGGAAGTTCCGTCCGATTCCCTTGACGTTCCTCAGTTGGCAGCTAAACTTTTCTACGTCAGCGAGCCGTTGCGCGGAACCACCCGCAGTTGCCGGTCTGCCGTTTGTCAAGACCCTCAGTTTGAGTGTCGAATCGGGAATCCCGAACGGCGAACGGAGGCAAACTTTGATCAACCTGCCGCTCACATGGATTACGAGTACTCGCCGGTTGCCTTTCGATCAGGCAGGGAGCCAATTGTCGGGCGGGTAATTTTCCACGTAGCCGATTGTTCGCGTTGCAAGGGATCACGGTGTCGACGGCCTCTCCAGCAGAGTTTAAGGAACTCGTCCGGTCCCGCACCGACATTGCGGAACTGATCGGCGAATCCGTCGCATTGCAGCCGCAGCGCGGCGGGCGGGTGTTCGTAGGGCTATGCCCCTTCCATCCCGATCATAATCCTTCGCTGCAAGTGAATCCGGAACGACAGACGTACCGCTGCTGGGTCTGCGACCAGGGGGGCGATTGCTTCTCGTTTGTGATGAAGCATGAAAACCTTTCCTTCCCCGAGGCCCTGGAATTGCTGGCACGGCGGGCTCATCTGGAAATCCCGAAATCGTCTCGCCGATCCGGAGAGGGCGCCACTGACAAAACGCCGCTGTATGACGTGCTGCAATGGGCCGAACGGCAATTTCATGAATGCCTGCTCCATTCAGCCGTCGCTCAGCGAGCTCGAGACTATCTCGCCGGACGCGGTTTCACCCCGGAAACCCAGATCAAATTCCAGATGGGCTTTCACCCGGAAGATCCGCAATGGCTGATCCAGCGGGCGCAAGGAAAATTCCGTCCGGAGCAGTTGGAGGCGGCGCGCCTGATTGCCGCTTCGAGCTACGGTAACGGTTATTACGATGAATTCCGAGATCGGGTTGTGTTTCCGATTTGCGACGAACGTGGCCGCTGCGTGGCATTTGGGGGACGAATTCTTCCCGATTCCCGCCTGTCCCAGGATGCGAAATACTTCAACAGCAAAGAATGTCCGGTTTTCTCCAAAAGCCGTCTGGTCTATGGGTTAAATTGGGCGCGGGACGCGATTAAGCAAGCCGGCCGGGCGGTCGTGGTCGAGGGGTACGCCGATTGCGTGAAGCTGCAGCAGGCGGGGATTGGCGAAACGCTCGCCACGTTGGGGACCGCCCTCACGGAAATCCAGGTGTCCCTGATGAAACGCTTCACTTCCAACATCGTGCTGCTGTTCGACGGCGACGATGCCGGAGTGCGCGCGGCCGAGCGGGCCGTCGCCAAATTCCTGGCTCAGGACGTCGATTTGCGCATTCTGACGCTTCCCGACGAGCTGGATCCTGATGAATTCATCGCCGAAAAAGGGGCTGCGGAACTCCGTCAACTGCTCGATCAGGCCCCTGAAGCCTGGGAGTACATGTGCCAGCGCGGACTGCGCAACCATGGCGTGGCGACGGTTCAATCCCGTTTGCGGATTCTGGACGAACTGCTCGAGCTGCTGACGCTCTCCCCGACCCTGTCCGGTTCGGTCAAGGAAAATCTGTTCTTGTCCCGCCTCCCTCAGCGGTTAGGAATTCCCGAGGCGGACATCCGCAAGCGGTTGCAGGAAATTCGCCGGGGCAGACGTCAGTCCGAATCACGAAATCCAACCGCGGCCGGCAACTCGGTCGCTTCTCCCCGCCGTCAAATCGCCTTGGCGTTGCAACGCAGCACACGCGGAGACGACCGGCTGGAATGCGAAATTTTTCAGATCCTCTTTACCGACGCGCATATGATGGAAGTGTTGGGGGCCGACATCGGTCCGGAGGATTTTCAGCACGAATTGCTCCGCGAACTCTGGACGATTTGCGCAGATCTCGCCGAGGCAGGCGACTGGCCGACGTTCGACCGCGTGTTGACTCGGATCGACTGCCCGGACTTGAAAAGCCTGGCCGTCTGGCTGGACGAACAGGCGCGGCTGCGGGACGTGGCCGGCAAACTGGCGAAGGACGGATCAGGAGACATGCCGTCCGGGTTGTTGAATAACGCCCTGGAAGGAATCAAGTGGCGGCGGGCGCGCGTCTCGCATGAGGCCGCGCAGCTGGGTTGGGCGTCGCAAGAGGCGCCGGCCGCCGGACTGACTGAAGAAACCAAATTGATGCTGCAACAGTCGCTGCAGTTCCATCAACGACGAAATCACGTTGTCAACTGACTTGAGGGGGAGGATCTGCCGGTGTACCGAATGGACAATGGTTTGAGCGAACTGGTGGAAACCGGGAAAAAACAGGGTTATCTGACTTTCAACCAGGTCAATAACTACCTGCCCGATGAAGCTGTCAACCCGGAAAAGCTCGACAACCTGCTGATGTCGCTGGACGAAATCGGGCTGGAAATCATTCCCGACGAGCGCGTCGCCGGATACGTCGAGGAAGTCCGCCGGAAATCCAAGCCGAAGCCGATTCGCGGCGGCAAGGAAGCCGGCGAAGACAAGTCCCGCCGGATTGACGACCCCGTCCGCATGTATCTCACCCAGATGGGAGAGATTCCGCTGCTGACGCGTGAGCAGGAAATCTCGCTCGCCAAGAAGATCGAAGTCACCCGCAAGCGGTTTCGTCGCCATCTGCTCGAGAGCGATTATGCCCTCAAGATGTCGATCGACATTCTGACCAAGGTGCACACCGGCGAACTCCCGTTCGACCGGACGATCAAGGTCTCCGTCACCGAAGGCCTGGAAAAGAACCAGATTCTCGGCCGGATGGGGACCAATCTGCGCACGCTGGAAAGCCTGCGCAAGCGATCGATCGCCGATTTCGAGACGATTACCCATCCCGAGAGCACCAAGGAGCAGATCAAGGAAGCGCGGAAGATGCTCGCCATCCGCCGCCGTAAAATGGTCACGCTCATCGAAGAATTGAGCCTGCGCACGCAACGGCTCCAACCGACGATGCGTCGTCTCGAACAGATTTCCCGCCGGATGACCGACTTGCAGCAGCAGATCGATCATCTCAAGCATCTGCGTTCCGCGAAGGACGAGCGGGCCAATCTGCAAAAGGAACTGCGCGACTTGATGTTGATGACGCTGGAAACGCCCGACAGCCTGTCGGACCGAATTCTCGCCATCGAAGAGCGCTTCGCCGCCTATGAACAGGCGATGCGCGAACTCTCCGGCGGCAACCTGCGGCTGGTCGTCTCGATCGCCAAGAAATACCGCAATCGCGGGCTCAGCTTCCTGGACCTGATTCAGGAAGGGAATACCGGTCTCATGCGGGCGGTCGACAAGTACGAGTATCGCCGCGGCTACAAGTTCAGCACGTATGCGACGTGGTGGATTCGCCAGGCGATCACGCGGGCGATCGCCGACCAGGCCCGGACGATCCGCATCCCGGTCCATATGATTGAAACGATGTCCAAGCTCCGCAAGGTCAGCAAGAAGCTGCTCCAGGAGAAGGGCCGCGAACCGACCATCGAGGAAACGGCGGAAGCCTCGGGCATCAGCCTGGAAGAAGCCCGGCGGGTGATGAAAATCTCCCGGCATCCGATCAGCCTCGACCGGCCGGTCGGCGAGAGCGAAGACAGCTACTTCGGTGATTTCATCGAGGACGACGCCACCGAAAGCCCGGTGAACGCCGCCACGCAGGAAATGCTGAAGGACAAGATCGAGTCGGTCCTCAAGACGCTGACCTATCGCGAGCGCGAAATCATCAAGCTGCGTTACGGCCTGGGGGACGGTTACACGTACACCCTGGAAGAAGTCGGCCGCATCTTCAAGGTCACCCGTGAACGTGTCCGGCAGATCGAGGCCAAGGCCGTCCGCAAGTTGCAGCACCCGGTCCGCAGCCGGCAACTCAAGGGCTTCCTCGACCAATTGGCCGCCGCCATTGCCAAATAGTGTTTTCCAGCGCCGGGCCACAGCGCCCTGGCGATGATTTGAAAAAAAGAGCGCCGGTTCGCGCAACCGGCGCTCTTTTTCTTGCTATACTGAGAATCCGCACGTTCTCCTTGATGGCACATTTCCAGGCAAAAGGCCTTTTTGCATGAGCGCGACCGGAGCCGGTCTGAAACAATTACATGAACTGCTGCTGCAATTGCGGGACGTTCAGTCGCAATTGGAATCTGGCCCCCGGCAGATCGCGGCCCGCCGGCAAATCCAGGAAAAGAAGCAGGCCGAGTTGGAGGCCAAACGGCAGAAGCTCAAACAGCTCAAAATGACCGCCGATCAGAAAAATCTCCTGCTGAAAGCCAATGAAACCAAGATCGCTGACCTCCGCGCCAAGCAGAACTCGGTCACTTCCAATCGCGAATACGACATTCTTCGCGGGCAGATCGACGCCGATCAAATGGCCAAAAGCGTGCTGGAAGATGAAATTCTCGAATCGCTGGAGGCCGTCGACCGCGGCCAAGTCGAAGTGAAGCAGTTTGAGCAGGAAGTGGACGCCGCGGAACGTGACTTAAAAAATTTCGTCGCCGAGATCGAACAGCGGATTCCCGGCCTCAAGGAACAAGCGGAAGCCCTGCAGACACAGGTGATTGACGCCGAGAAGTTTCTTCCCGGCGACATCGCCGGCAACTATCGGCGACTGGTTCAGGTCCACGGTGCCGACGCTCTTGCAGCCGTCGAAAACAGGTCGTGCAGCAATTGCTACCTCAGCCTGACGCAGCAGATGATCGTCGAGCTGAACTCGGGCAAGCTCCTGTTCTGCAAATCGTGCCAGCGGCTGTTGTATCTCCCCAGCGGAAGAGCCTGAACGTCCAGAGGGTTGATCGTGACGGCGTGATGCCGTTCCTCCCCAAGACGTTCCGCGCGCGTGGAGTTCTTGCAACTTCCGGAATGTTTCTCCCGGCACTCCAAATTCCGTAACTATTTACGGATGAGCACGTTATAGCTTTGTGATGCCATTGGCAGGCCTTTTGCGTTGGTTCGCGAATCAAACCCGGCACTCTTGTCTCTCGCCGGCCAATTCTCGCGCACCACGGAATTCCAGCCATGCCGCAGATTCGCAACTTCAAACGGATGATCATCGACGTTCAGGATGATGGAACGCATCTGTTGCACCTGGGCGAGATGGAAATCTGGGACGGCGCCGATCTGGCGCTGCTGCGTGAAGGCCTGGCGCTGCTCATCGAAAAAGACGGCTGTCGTTCGATCGCGGTCGACATGAACTTTGTGAAATACATTCCCAGCGGCTTCTTCGGCATGCTGTTCGATTGGCAGGAACGCCGCGGCGTCGCGTTCGCGCTCACTCCGCCGCAGCCGAATGTGCAGCGGATGCTCTGGTTCCGCCAGTTCTTCCGCTTGAACGGCGAAGGTTGGTACGAGCTGAATCCCGAACCGTCGCAAGAGATGCTCGCCGGAGTCAGCGCCTTGGGTCCGATGCAGGACCTGGAAGACGATGACGACCTGTGAGTTCTGACAGAGCCCCTTCGACGTGAGGGTCGGCAGGGGCTCGGGGCAGCCGCTCAACTGCCCCTTCCTGGAGGCGGGCTGCTATAATTGCGGCACCATGGACACTCTGGCCGCTTCACTTCCGCGCGTTTACGAGCGCTCTCTCCCCGAGTTGGTCGAGTGGTGCGCCCAGCAAGGTTATCCGGCGTTTCGAGCTCAACAGGTCCGCCGGTGGATCTTCGGGAAGCGCGTCGTCGCGTTCGAGGCCATGCATGATTTGCCGAACGCCTTGCGGCAAGCGCTGAGCGAGTCGTTTTCGCTCTTTCCCTCGGAAGTCATCAAGCACGCGGTCGCCGCCGATCGCACGGAAAAGCTGCTGCTAAAGCTCGACGACGGCGAAACGGTCGAATGCGTCCTGATGCGCGAAGACGAGCGCCGCACCGTCTGTCTTAGCACCCAGGTCGGCTGCGCGATGGGCTGCGTCTTTTGCGCCAGCGGCCTATTGGGCGTGAAGCGAAATTTGACCACGGGGGAGATTCTCGAACAGGTCCTGCGCCTGGACCGACTGCTGCCTTTGGAAGAACGAATCACCAATGTCGTGGTCATGGGCATCGGCGAGCCGCTCGCGAATTTAAAAAACCTGCTTCCGGCCCTGGAGAGCTTGAACGATAAGGGAGGCATGGGCCTCGGCGCGCGGCGGATCACCATCTCGACCGTCGGACTGCCGGACAAAATTCGTGAACTTGCGGAAATCGACCGCGCCTACAATCTGGCGGTTTCCCTGCATGCGCCAAACAACGAACTGCGCACCAGGTTAGTCCCGGTGAACGCCAAGATCGGCGTCGACGAAGTCCTCGCCGCGGCGGACGCATACTTTGAGAAAACCGGCCGTCGCGTGACCTATGAATACGTGCTGCTGTCCGGGGTGAACGACCATCCGGAACAAGCCCGCGAACTGGCGCGACTCTTGAAATCGCGCGTGTCGCATGTGAATCTCATTCCCATGAACGGGGTCACCGAATTGCCGTTCGTCGAACCGACCGCGCCGCGGACCCGCGACTTTGCCCACATTCTGGAGCAGGCCGGAGTTCCCGCCACGGTGCGCAAACGCAAAGGGGCCGACATCGATGCGGCGTGCGGCCAATTGCGACTCAACACCCAAAAAGCTCCCCCGTCACCCGCATGATCGCAGGCGGTTTCGCCCGGGTCTCGCAACAAATCACTCCCCAGCCTGCAACATCAATTCGACAGCCTCTCGTCCGGTCATGCCGATTTGAATCCCGTAAGACTTCGCCTTGGGAGTGCAGTCGACAATCTTCGCCTCCAGGAGGTCTTCCGGTTCAATGAGCGGATTTTGCGGTGTTCCGCGGGCGATGGCGATCGCCTGACCGAATTCCGCCGGGGTCTTCATGTCGTAGATGCCGCACCCCACGATGCCCGCCGCCGTCAGGATCGAACAATACTGTCCGGCAATCCATTTGCTGGAAGTCCCCAACGCCGTCCCGTGTTCAAAGTTCATCTCGCGCGACGTGTGCTGCGGCAACATCTCGAAAGTCCTTTCGTATCGATTATGAGGGCCAGGCCATCCGGTTTCGCTGAATCGGGACTGTTGAATCCTGCCCTGTCGTAGGCTAGCAGGTCTTCCTCCGGTCTGACAGAAAAAGATGGCAGCAGACGGCGATTCGCATGCTAGGTTTCCACTGCTGCTCGATGAACAACCAGCCAGGCGCTGATTCCCGGAATCACCTCCGGACTCTCGCCACGCCACGCGAAACGATCAGGCCAGCAGAATTCGACCGACGGTTCGATCTCCGTTGATTGCACTGTCACCCGGCGCGCGAATCAGAAACCGCAGACCCCCCGCGCCGATCGGATGGATGAGAATCAGCGTTCGCAAAGCATTCGAGCCATGACCGTAAAAACCGGCCACATCACCGTTTCCCTGTCGGAATTCAGCATCGGAATCGTGCTGCCGTCCGATGTGGTCGATGTTCAAAACTCCGGCATGCTGTTGCTCAGCAAAGGCATCCCCGTCACGGAGCAGTTGCTCACCAGGCTGAAGGAACGCGGGATCAACCGCGTCGCGGTGGATGCGAAGTCGGCTGCGGTGATCCGCGGCGCTCGCGGGCGATCCGCCCCACGAAGCCCGGCGAAAAACCCGCCGGCCGCGGCGCCGGAAAAACCGCGGGATCGCGTGCAGCGTCCCAAAACTCCGCTGCCTCCGAAAGCGAAGGCGAAGGAACTTCAGAACTGCAAAGCTCAGCAAAAGCAGAATCTGGAAGCGGTCTTTCAATCCGTCCGCAATCAAACCGCGCCCAGCGCCGCGTTGACCCGGGCAATCATTTCCGAATCGGTCAACCAGATTCAAGCAGATATCGATGTCTTTTTGAAAGTCGCGCTCGAGAACTCCGAAGCCAGCGAGCTTCACGAACATTGCCTGGCCGCGTCGCAACTCGCGATGAGCGTCGGATTGATGGAAGGGCTGAGCGAGCAAGCCATTCAAGATCTGGGAGCCGGTTGCATTCTGTCGCGCATCGGACAATCCGCCGCCGCGACCCAGTTCGCCCGGCAGATGCGGGAACTGGGCGTGATTGAGATGCTCGACTTGCAGCGGACGCCCAGCCGGACTTTTGATTTCCTGCAGAACATGCGCGACGTCTCTGTCGGCGCGCGGTCCGTCGCCTATCAAATCTTCGAACGATTCGACGGGAGCGGGTATCCGCGCGGCCGCGCCGGAAATCAGATTTCCCCGCTGGCCCGACTCGCTGCCGTTTGCGATGTGTATGTGGCCCTGACCTCCCCGCGTCCCCATCGCGGACCGTACGAGCCTTATGCCGCCGTCGAAATGCTGATTCACGAAACACGCGCCAAGAAATTTGATCCGTTAGCCATGCGGGCCTTGCTGCGAACCATCGGCCTATTTCCCATCGGCTCGTTCGTTCGTCTCTCCGATGGTCAGATCGGGCAAGTCGTGCGTAATCACCGCGAGAAATACGATCAACCGGTCGTGCACATCTTTCGCGACAGCTATCACACCTGCGTTCGCGAGGACCAATCCACGCTCGATCTTTCCCAGGTCGAGGGGCTCAGGGTGATTTCCGCCATTTCTTCAGACGCGATGCAGCGTCTGATGGCTGAAGCCATCGTTCCCGACGCTCCCGCAGGTGAACTGCCGTTCGTCGATGCCGCCGTTGAACCAGTTGGCGCGCTCTCCGCATAAGCCTTGCACGGGACTAATTTCTCCCGAGCCCGACTTACCATCCCCTTGGGGACCGGCTATCATTAAGCATCAGTGTTTTTGCATGTGACGGCGGGTGGAAACGAGCGATGTCTCAGCTGAGAACGAGCGTCGGCGGATGGTGTGCTGGAATCCTGCTCTCGCTCTGCGCTCAGAGTCTGCTCGCGGACGATCCAGCCCAACGGGAATTCTTCGAGTCGAAGATTCGACCGCTCCTGCTCGACAAATGCCAAAGCTGCCATGAAGGGGACGCAGCCGAATCAAAATTTCGAGTCGATTCTCTGGAAGGACTCTTGCAAGGGGGAGTGCGCGGCGCGGCTGTCGTTCCCGGTAAACCGGCCGAAAGCCTGTTGATCAGCGCCGTGAAGCATGGCGAAGTCCTGAAAATGCCTCCCAAGGAAAAGCTATCCCCCGCGCAAATTGCCGATCTGTCGAAATGGGTGGAATCAGGAGTGTACTGGCCCGATGCGGAACCGGTCGTTGTCACGTCGACCAAGCCAGCCTTTACAGAACCGGAATTCACCCCCGAACAGCGTACGTTCTGGGCCTTCCAACGGCCTCGGCAACCGCTCATCCCCGATGCCCTCCGCGCGGGGGATTTCTATTCGCCGATTGATCGGTTCCTCGATGTCAAATTAGCTAAAGCGGGGTACACGGCGGCTGCGCCGCTGGCGAAACCCTTGCTGTTGCGGCGGGCAACGTTTGATTTGATCGGGCTGCCGCCGACCCCCGAGGAACTGGAAGAGTTCCTGGCCGATGACTCGCCCGATGCCTTTGAGAAAGCGTTGGACCGTCTCCTGGCCTCGCCATCCTACGGCGAAAAGTGGGGCCGGCATTGGCTCGATGTCGCCCGCTACGGCGATTCGAACGGCCTCGACGAAAATCTCGCCTATGCCAACGCGTTTCGATATCGGGATTACGTCGTCGCCGCGTTCAACAAAGACAAACCGTATGACGACTTCGTGCGCGAACAAATCGCGGGCGATCTGTTGCCGTTCGGGAATGACGTTTCCAAATCGTTGGAACAGATCACGGCGACCGGCTTTCTGTCAATCGGCCCGAAAATGCTCGCCGAAGACGATCCGGTCAAGATGCAGATGGACATTATCGACGAACAGGTCGACACCCTCGGCAAAGCGTTTTTAGGCATGACGTTCGGCTGCGCCCGGTGCCATCATCACAAGTTCGATCCGATCTCGGCGCATGACTATTACGCTCTGGCCGGGATCTTCAAAAGCACCAAGACGATGGACAATTTCAGCGTCGTCGCCCGCTGGCAGGAACGGCAACTCGCCTCGAACGAGCAATTAGATGATTGGAATCGACAAAAGGAGTCGATCACCGCCCGGCAAACGGCGATTGACAAGCTGGTCGCCGCGACGAATGAACAGATTCAGTCGAACGCTCGTTGGCATGTCGGGGATTATCTGCTCGCCGCCGCCCAGCAGAATCGGCTCGATCGGCTGTTCGCCGATCGCAAACCGTTCGGCGAACGATCCGATCTCGCGCAGGTTCCTGGCGCTCTGTTGATCGAAGCGGAAAACTTCACGCGCGGGAATGTCTTGCAGGACACCGCCAACTACGGTGCCGGCATCGGCGTGTTGGTCAATAAAGGCGAGCATCCCAACTTTGCGGAATTCGATTTCGAACTGTCCGACGCCGGTAATTATCAGATCGAACTCCGTTATGCCGCCGCGGAAGCACGCCCGTGCCGGTTGATGCTCAACGGCAAAGACCTGAGATCGGATGCGGCGTCGAAATCGACCGGCGGCTGGTTTCCCGATCAGCAGGCTTGGCACGTCGAAGGGATTTATGAGCTCCCCGCGGGTAGAGTCACCCTGCGGCTGGAACACGCCGCGGCGTTTCCGCACATCGACAAACTGCTGATCGTCCCCGCAACCGACGTCCCGACCTCGGCCTCGTTCACACGATTGCAGGCCGATTATGCTGTCTTGCCGATGTTCGTTCAGCAATGGCGTAAGCATCATGCGAAACCGGAATCCGACCCGGACAATCTGTTCGCGATCTGGCGGGAAACGGCAAACAAGTTCGAGGCAGACGGCTCCGCATTAACCGAATTGGCGCGACTCGCCGCGGAATTCCAGCAGCGTGCGAATGAACTGGCAGAGACGAAGCAAAACGACGATCCGTTCGCCAAACTCCTGCATGATCCCAAGGGCCCCTTTGCGATCCCGCCCGGTCAGGAACCCGGGTATCCGACCGAAGTTGTTGAGGAACTGACAAAACTGCGCGAAGAGAAAAAATCCCTGGAAGCCGCGCTGCCTGTTTATCCCGAAGCGATGGCCGTTTCCGACCAGACGCCCGAGGATTTGAAGATTCATTTCCGTGGCAGCCATCTGACGCTGGGTGAACTCGTCCCCCGCCGGTTCCCGCGGATTCTTGCCGGCGACGGCGTCTCTCTAAATGCAGCGACGAGCGGACGGTTGGAACTGGCCGGCTGGCTGACGCAGAGGGATCATCCATTGACATCGCGGGTGATCGTCAATCGCGTCTGGACCTGGCATTTCGGGCAGGGACTCGTCCGTTCCACCGATAATTTCGGCCTGTTGGGGGAATTGCCAACGCATCCGGAACTTCTCGACTGGCTCGCCGTCGAATTTCCCAGGAACGGTTGGTCGATCAAACGACTTCATCGGGATCTGATGAGTTCTGCGATGTATCGACGATCCGGAAGCGTGGAAGCCATTCAGCAGGAGCTCGATCCGGAAAATCGTCTCTGGGGCCGGTTCCCGCGGCGGCGGTTGGAGGTGGAAGAGCTTCGCGATGCGATCCTGGCCACGGCGGGAACCCTCGATGCGCAGCTGGGGGGAAATCTCCTGCCGACGAAGAACCGGCAATATGTCACCAGCACGGCGAACGTGAATCCGAAGATTTACGAGACCCATCGGCGGACGATTTATCTCCCAATCGTCCGAAGCGCTTTGTTCGATGTGTTTCAGGCATTCGATTTTGCCGATCCGAACGTTTCCAGCGGTCAACGGCAGACGACGACCATCGCCCCTCAGGCCTTGTTCCTGATGAACAGTGCGTTCGTCGCGCAGCAATCGCTGGCCTGGGCGGACGATCTGTTGTCCATGGCGTCGCTGAAGGACGAATGGCGATTGCAGCGGGCTTATCGCCGAGCCTTGGGCCGTGATGCCACGGCCGACGACTTCCAACGGGCGACCACATTTTTGGCGGAATATGAACAGCGCCTGGCGGCTGAAAATGTTGCCGCCCAGGAAGCGCGCCGCCGGGCCTGGCAAAGTTTCTGCCGAGCGCTGTTGTCGACGAATGAATTTGTGTACGTGGAATAGGCGAGCGCATGAATCCTCTTCAAGCACCGATTTCCCGACGGGAACTTTTGAGCCGCAGCAGCGCGGGGTTTGCCGGACTGGCGTTGTCGGCTCTGCTGGCCGACCCTGCGCGCGGTGAATCGGTGAATCCCCTCGCGCCGCGGCAGCCGCAATTTGCGTCTCGCGCCGATCAGGTGATTTTCCTGTTCATGCACGGCGGACCGTCGCAAGTCGACACGTTTGATTACAAACCGCAGTTGGCACAGGACCACGGAAAACCGCTGCCGTTCGACAAACCCCGCGTCGTCTCCGCGCAAACCGGCAACCTGCTCAAATCGCCCTGGAAGTTTTCGCAGTACGGCGAATCGGGGATGTGGGTCAGCGAGGTCTTTCCTCATCTCGCCCAGCGCGTCGATGATCTGTGCATGATCAATTCGATGTGCGGCTCGAATTCGCGCCATGGCGGCGCACTGCTCGAACTCCACACTGGCAGCGACACGTTCGTCCGACCCAGCATGGGCTCCTGGATCACGTATGGCCTCGGTACCGAAAACCGTGACTTGCCGGGGTTCATCACCATTTGCCCGACGTTGACCCATGGCGGCGTCAATGCCTATGGCTCAGGCTTTCTGCCGGCCGATTACCAGGGAACTCCGCTCGGCAACGCCGGCACGCCGTCCGACCAGGCCCGCATCCCCTTCATCGCCAACGCCGATCAAATTCCCCGCGAACGGCAGCGTTTCGAACTCGATCTCTTGCGAGAAATGAATCGCCAGAGCGCAGATCACGCCCCCGATGCCGCGCTCGACGCCCGGATCAACTCGTTCGAGCTGGCATTCCGGCTGCAATCGGCGGCCCCGCAACTGCAAGACATTTCCAACGAATCGGCCGCGACGCAATCGCTCTACGGTCTCGACAACCCCGTCACGAAAAACTTCGGCCGGCAATGCCTGATGGCCCGGCGATTTATCGAGCAAGGGGTTCGGTTCGTCCAGTGCACTCACAGTTACAAGTGGGATCAGCACGGCGGATTGAAAAACGATCTGGCCCGCAACGCGCTCGAAGTCGACCAACCGATCGCTGCCCTGCTGTATGATTTGAAAGCCCGCGGTTTGCTGGACCGCACGCTCGTGCTCTGGGGAGGCGAATTCGGCCGCACCCCGGTGGCCCAGGGCGACGACGGCCGCGACCATAACCCGCAAGGCTACACGATGTGGCTCGCCGGCGGCGGCGTGCGCGGCGGTCTGATTCATGGCAAGACCGACGACTATGGCTACTATGCCGTCGAGAACAAGGTCCACATCCACGACCTGCACGCCACAATGCTGCATTTGCTCGGCATCGATCACACGCGGCTCACGTACCGTCACGCCGGCCGCGACTTCCGCCTGACCGACGTCCACGGCGAAGTCGTTCACGACTTGTTCGCCTGATGACGCGTCGATTCAACGCCTCTACCGCGCACCTTTGAATAATTTCCGATCCAGCCGCGGGATGAACAGCGTCCAATGAGACGTGCTGTTGGGATCATCCTGAATGGCCCGGGTAAATTCGAAAATCTTCGCATCGAGATTGTCGATCAGATGCAGCGCCACGGCCTCCGGCGTCATCGGCAACTTCGGACTCCCGAAATCATAGGTCCCATGATGGCTGAGAATCATATGCTTCAGCCGCCATTCCAATTCCGACGGGAACGGCTCGCCCCGGCGCGCGACGACTTCGCGGATTTTCTCCGTCAGCATCTCCACCCCGATCACCAGATGGCCGATGAGCTGCCCCTCGTCCGTATATTGCAGTCCGCTCTCGCCGTTCAGTTCGCGGATCTTGCCCAGGTCGTGCAGAAACACGCCGCACAGAAGCAGGTCGCGGTTCAACTCCGCATAGACTTCGCAAATTTTCCGGGCAACGTCCATCAGGGTGACGATGTGCTCCAGCAGGCCGCCATGATACGCATGGTGCGCCTTCACCCCGGCCGGCGCCTGTGAGAGGATCTCCATCAGCGGGGCGTCATCGAGGAAACATTCCATCAACGTCTTGAGATTCGCATCCTGGATTTCCCCCAGCGAGGCCGCGAGCCGGCAGCGCAGCTCTTCGATGTCATGCAACGGCTGCGGCTCGAACTCCTGCATCTCGATCCCGGTGGCGGAAATCGGTTCGACATGCGAAGCGATCATTTGCAGCACGCCCTGGAACAGCTGCACTTTGCCCCGCACCTTCACGAATCCGCCCGTCTGCACGGGAGCCGCGGATTGTTCGGTGACGTTCCACATCCGCGCATTGATCACGCCGGTCTTGTCGCGCAAATCCACGGACAAATACAGTGCGGCATTGCGATTGGCCCGCAACTGTTTTTCGGCGACGAGGTACACCTCTTCCACCACGTCGCCATCCTTGAGTTCCTGCACATAACGCCGAGCCATATCGCTTGCTTTCTGTAAAACGGTCGAACTAAGAATTGTAGGCAACCAATCGGCGATCGGATAGGAATCGATGGAAATCAATGTTCAGGTGCTCGTGGTTGCGGTATCCTGAATCCGGCAAAGCTGTCGGCGATCGCCGTTGATCCGAACGATCCCCGCGCCATTCTGGTCCCAGGCTTTCCGCGACTCGGAGCCGCTCGTCATGCTGGCCTCTTTGATTTCCGGTTCAACGATTCCTCAGCCCGCGCTCGCTCCCGAAAGCGAAGCCGCTAATCGGCATTGGCACGGCTATTTGCAGCACAACGTCGTGGCCAGCGAGACGCTGCACGGCATGCAGGATTTTATCCGGCAATTCCGCAGCTATGCGCCGCGGCTGTTCGCCAGCAAGTGCATCGATGGCCGCGTTCACGGCAGCGACGCCAAAGGCTATCCCCCCACCACGGTGATGTTCTCCCGCACCGACGGCAATCGCGTCGAATTGACGCCGGAAAACGCTTATTTCTGGAATCGGCTGAACAGCGTGGTCCTCGCCGCCCGGCGACAAACGCCCGATTGCCCCGCGTTGTTTATCGCCCTTGGCCATTATGCCCACCTCGGCTCGGGATGCGCCGCACACGGAGGCGATACCGGGGCCGCGCTGGCTGAAGTCGCTCAGCAGGCCAATCGCATCCGTACGCGTTATCGTCCCGAGGATCTCTACGTCGTTCACGGAATGACCAACACCGACGATTCCGCGGAACGCCTGGTTTTCTCCGACGGGCGCGAACTCGATACCGCCAGCATCATCGACACGCTGGATACCGCCAAGTTCCCGCTGCACGCCCCCGCCGATGTCTTTCAGCCGGGATTCCTCGACCGACCGCTGGACGATCCTGCGACGCATCGATGCGTCGGGGGCCGTACTCCCCGCGACCTGCTGGCCGGACCGCTGTTTCATGATTTGCAGCCGCGCATCGCTCTGGAAGTTTATCTTCTGCGCGAGGTGACGCAGGTCGTCCGCAACGGGCTGCGCAATAACGTCGTCTTCGCGCCGCGCATCTTCGAGGAAATCCGTCGCACCCTCGACAGCGTCCGCGACCTGCCCGAGCCGCTGAAGGCCCCGTTGCTCTATCAGACGCTGTGGAACATCGCCTCCACCCTCAACGAACGGCAGACCCTGCCTCAGCTCTCGCCCGCAGCGCACCGCCTGCGTCTCGAACATGCCGAAGTCAAAGTCGCGTATGGAGAAGGCTTCGAAATTGAACGCCGGAATCGATTGGTGCTCGCCAAGCCCGGTCGTGGCGACGATCAAAAAGCGCTCGAAGTCGCCCGCAAAGTGCTGTTACATAACCGAGAGCATGCCCCGCAACCCCATCCTCCGCTGGTGCATGTGACGCATGAAATCGCCGGCGAAATCAACGATTGGGAAGCCTTTAATCGGGACGTTTTGTCGGTCCTGCAAACGCGCATCGACAACGTCCGCACCATTTTCGGCGACGACTGCCGGATTCTGGCCACGTATTCAAGAGCCCAGGAGAAATGCTTCTACCCTGTCCGAGTGGAAGACGTTTTTGGCGCGCGGGGAACGGCACAAGATGATCCGCGGCTCTCTTTCCCGATCGATGTCACACGCGGCCTGTCCGATGACAGTTTCGACCGTGAGCACCTTGCCCTGCGGGAACAGGTTTACCGGCAAATGATGGCCCTGGCGACCGAGCAGGCGGCCCAATTGTCTGGGAAATCGTCAACACTTCTGTAATCGATTCGCTCCTTGCAGTTTTGGTTCTTCCAAGGAAACCAAGCAATCTGCATCCTCCCCGGACAGAAATTTTCCCTGAACATTCGTGCTGAGCGGCAAAATTTCTGATCCGAATCGCCCCGCTTTCGTTAAGCTGTTAACGATTTTCAATGAACGCTTCCCTTCAGTCCCCCCAAGGCTGCATCATGCGCAAACCGCTCGTTTTCTTGGCTGGCACCATCCTCACTGTCTGTGTTCACTCCGCATCTGCCGGGGAAAAATTCCCCCGGACCTATGCCGAACAGACCAAACAAAAAAAACAGATCGAAACCAAAACTGAGCAAACCCTGACCCTCGCCGGCATGGACATCGACACCAAATCGACGTTGTTCTCGATCGCCACGATCACCTCCGGAAAGCGGGACACCGACGGCAATCTCACGTTGGAAGAATCCATTGATGTGCTCCAAACGGATCTTTCGCTGCCGGGGGGATTGACCGTGCAGTTCGATTCGGCCAATCCTGACAAAGCCGCGGACAACGCGGTCCTGGAACCGCTGCTGGATATGCTGCGGGCCACGTTCAAAAATCCTGTGACGATGACGGTGGATCGCGACAACCATGTCCAGGATCTGAAATTCGCCAATAACCCCGAGGAAACTCTGCCGAAGGAAGTGCGCGGCTTTCTCGATCCCGTCTCTCGAAAAAAATCAGCCGAGCAGGCGTGGGGTTTTCTCCCCGACCGAGCGGTCGCGATCGGCGACCAATGGGAACGCACCGAAGAACACAACCTCGGCGGCGGACAGTCGCTGACTTATAAATCTCGCTATACCTATGCTGGCCCGGAGAAGCTCGACGGGCAGACCTATCAGAAGTTCGACGTCGAACGGCTCGAAGCCAGCTATTCGCTCGACCCGAACGCCAATCCCATGGTGCAGGTTCCCAAAAGCGACCTGAAAGTCGCAAAATCGTCGGGCGTGATTCTCTACCAGCCGGAAACCGGCGCTGTGGCCAAGCGCGAAGCTGAAGTCAAAATCGCGGGCACGTTGACACTCGTCATTAACGGACAGGAACTACCCGGGGAGCTCGACTTGTCAATTACGGAAAAAAGCAATTTGCTGAAATAGTTCCAGGCCGGTGGAGTCAGAACAACGCCGCTCCGCTCACGGTGGCCAGCAGGACCGCGATCCAAAGATCAAAAACCATCGCCACATTTTCCAGACGATTGCGGTGCAGTTGCAAGGCATGGTTGGCCCCCGCCAAACCGTAAAAAATCGCGCCCGCCAGGGCGGCGGCGGGCAACCATGCCGGTGCAAACAAACTGGCCATGCCGATTGTCCCCAACGACAAATTCGCGAACCCCAGCTCACGAACCAGCAACAGCGGTTCCTCGCTCTTCAACCCAAGTATGACCTGGGCGGTATATCGCGGTTGAATGATCTGTCGCAATCCCGCGAGGACTAACCGCCTACGTCAATTTGCTGCAAGAGATTCTCAAGATTCTGATCGAGGCTTTCCTGGGTGAATCGCCAGAGTTCCCTCGCCTCCAGGAATCACTTGTCTTCTGATGCGTCCCAGCAGGCACCGTCACCAAAACCTGAGTCACCGCCTTTCCTGAACACCTTCCGCCATCTAGGATTGAACAGGGAAGCGCGAATTATCACTGTTTTTGACCGATGCTCTTCAATCTCGTTTACGAATTGACGTCCCATGACCAAACACGTCCTCAGCGTCGGCCAATGCGGGCCGGACAATTATTCGCTCTCGCGGTTTCTCCAATCGAAATTCAATGTGCAGGTTGACACTGCCGATACCGCCGCGGAAGCCCTCGATCGTGTCCGCAGATCGCCTCCGGATCTCGTGCTGATTAACCGCAAACTCGATTGCGACTATAGCGACGGCACGGAAATCGTCCGGCTGATAAAAGCCGATCCGGCCCTCGCCGAAACTCCTGTCATGCTCGTGACGAATTATCCCGAACACCAGGAGCAGGCGGTCGCGCTCGGGGCCGAGTACGGTTTCGGCAAATTGGAATTTGGTTCCCCGGACGTGGTGCTGCGTTTGGAGCCGTTTCTGAAGGGATGACAGTTGGTGCGGGGCTCCGCCATAATGGAACCATGACTCGTCTGATCGACCTCGACGCCAACGCCACCACTCGGCCGCTGCCGGAAGTCATTGAAACCGTCGCGCGCTGCCTCAACGATTCTCCCGGCAATCCGGGCAGCCGTCATGGCCTGGGCCGCAAGGCCCGCCAAGTGCTGGAAGCGAGCCGCGAGTCGATTGCGGCAATTCTCGGCGCCGATCCGGAGGAACTGATTTTCACCAGTGGCGGCACGGAAGCCAACAACCTGGCAATCGCCGGGCTCGCGCGGGGATCGAGTCGCACACTGTTACTCTCGCCGGGAGAACATCCTTCCAACCTCGAGGCCTGCCGACATCTGGTTCAAAAAAACTGGTCATTGCGTTATTTTCCCGTTGATTCCAGCGGCCGAATCCGGGTTGATGACCTCTCCGTCCAGGACTGGTCCCACGCGGGCCTGGCGACGGCGATTCTCGCTCACAACGAAACCGGCGTCGTGCAAAACGTCGAACCGATAGCGGCTTCATGCCGTCAACACGGCGTTCCGCTGCACCTTGACGGTGTGCAAGCCGTGGGGAAAATCCCGGTCACTTTTCACGACCTGGACGCCACCTCGTTGAGCTTTGGCGCGCACAAATTTCACGGTCCTCGCGGCATCGGTGGTTTGCTCCTTCGCCGTGGCGTCACGCTGACGCCGCTCCAGCATGGCGGACATCAAGAAGGAGGGCGCCGGCCCGGAACCGAGCCAGTGGCGCTGATTGCCGGCCTCGCGAAAGCCTGTTCCAGCTTGCGATCGGCACGACACCATTTCTCGGCACTGCGGATCGCTGAGCGCCGACATATGGGCGATCGGTTGCCGCCAGCCAATATCCGGCAAGAGCGTCCGCGCGGCTACGAATACGCTGAATCTCGCCTTTCCCGGCGTCGATGGAGAAGCGCTTGCTGGGTGCACTCGATTTGGACAGTGTCTGCTGTTCGGCACCGGAAGCACCTGTGCCAGCGGTTCCATGGAACCGGCCCCAGTGCTTCTGGCGATGGGAATTTCTCGGACGTCGCCAAAGGCTTCAGTTTCGCTTTTTCACTCCAGCATCAATAACACATCAGACGAAATCGACGATGCCATCGAACGAATCGTCGCAGTCGTCAGTCGGTTGCATAAAATAGAACGCTTGTAGCGGCTCCTCGTCGAAGCCAAGCGCTGTCCCTTCGCAACCGACGCCGATTCGCTATCATGCGGCTCATGCGACCACTCGAATGGTGTCACAACGATGACGACTCAGGGACGATCATTCCGCCACGGAAGGTAGTTTCGGCCTGAGTCGTATGCGCGACGTGGCTGAATCGCACGCGGGATTGGTTGAAAGTTCCTGAGCAGCTTCTGCCGCTTCCCGAGCAGGAGTTCGCGCAGTGGGCTCTCGCACGCGTCTGTCGGCAATCGCGCCACGCCGCCTTGACCTGTCCGCTGGCCTACGTCTGGGGAGAAGCGGGTTCGGCAAATCCAGTTTAATCCGGCAGGAACTGCGCGCGCGTTCGCCGTCGTCGGGGTGGATGATTGTCGCTCAGGCCGCGGAATGGCTCGCTGAAATTTCCGAGATTCCCGACCGCCGAACGATTCGACTTTCTTTCTCACGCCGACTTGCTGGTCTGCGAAGATCTCCACGATCTGGACGCAGCTGCGGACGAAACCGTTCGTCTGGTTTCTTTGCTTAATCACGCAGTAGAAATGCGTTTGCCGGTCATCGTCACTGCCGATCGGCTTCCGTCTCAATTACCACACGCGCCGCCCCGGCTGATCAATCGTTTGCAAGGTGGGCTGTTAGCGGGAATTCGGCCGTTGCCCGGATCCAGCAAACAGCGATTGGGAACTTTCTGGGTCAAAGAAGGTCTGGTTCCTGCGCTTTTTTAGTGCCTCGGTCAGGCTCTACAATGACCCAGCCATCGTGTCTGCCGGACTGCTGCAATCACGCCTGCTCGAACGTAACCTCCCGGACTCGATCAACGACGGGTCGATGGGCATTCGCAGAAATTCCCACGAGCTGGAACTGGTCGCCGAAGTCGTCAGCCGCGATTTTCATTTGACGGTGCAGGACCTCCGTTCCGGCGCCCGCCGGAGAACTCTGCAAGTTCCTCGCGACGTCGCGATGTCGTTAGCGCGCGAGTTGACGCCTTATCCGCTCGCCGTCATCGGTCACTTTTTCGGCTGCCAGTCGCACACGTCAGTCGGGCGTAGCGCTGCGCGTCTGAAACAACGTTTGACAGACACTCCGACGCTGCGTCAGCAAGTCCAACTGTTACGCACAAAGCTGCGCCAAGACCTGTCAGCTGATTGTGGATAACTCAACCTCAACTCGATCAGATTGACGCCACAATCTGGCGATTGATCATAACAATCGATCTGAAATCACCGATATGAATCGGCCTGTCGGTAAATCCGGTACGCCATCATTCCATCATCAACAGTTTGTGAACAGGGTTTGACTCACTCTGGACCTAACTCGCGACGATTACAGGAATTGCAAAGAATGCTGCTGCGATTTCCACAGCATGCACACCCTCTGATTCTAAGACTGCTAAATTCAAATTCTCTTAGATCTGAAGAGGCCGCTTTCCAGGAAAAACTCGGGGAAGGCCTGCCAAAATCGGCGGCGGAAGCCGTGCAGAAATGATCCGTTTTTGGTAGACTCCAGGTCACGGAAATTTGCAATTTTCAGGTCGAAAACGGCCCTGGACTCTCGTGAGAAATCAGCACGGAGGAAGGCGACGGAATTCTCATGCACATCACCTGCCATCGCGGACCGTTAACGTCTGCTTTTCAAACGGTCAGCGGGGCCGTTCCCGCAGACCACGAAAGACGTTCTGAAGAACGTCAAGCTGGAAGTCGGCCCCCAAGGCGTTCTGATCGGCACCGACAGCGAAATTTCGCTCCGCTGCGAAATTCGGAAGTCGAATGCAACGCCCGCGGCAGGCCTTGTTGCCAACCGCGCTGAGGTCATGCAGATTCTCCGGGAATGAGCGACGAACTGGTCAAGATCGAAGTCACCGGGGACGCGATCTGGATTCGCAGCGGCTTCAGCGAATTTCGCCTGTCCGCCGAAGATCAGCGGATTTTCCCGGTGGCCAACGCTGAAGACGAAGAACTCAGCTGTGCTCCCGACGACCGAATTTCGCCAGGCGATTCGACGCACGATTTTGCCACCGATTCCGAAAGCACCGTTACGCGGCCGGCGGCATCCTGCTCGAATTGACTCCCGGAACGGGCCACCTGGCCGCCACCGACAGTCGGCGGCTGGCCGTCATGCATCTTCCCGCCAAGGTTCACGGTGCTGCACCCGCCGGCAATTCTCAACCGTCATTCCCGCCAAGGGCATGCAGCTGATCGAGAAAAGCCTCGGCGACGGTGAGGAAGAGGTTCATCTCGCTCTCCATGCCAACGATGTGACAGTATGGTGCGGGAAAACGGTGATTTCCTGTCAGTTGGTGCAGGGCCGGTTTCCGGAATACCGCAAAGTCATTCCCACGAGCCCGCGAACCACCATCGATTTGCCCGTGGGGCCGTTCTATTCGGCCGTGCGGCAGGCCCAGATCGTCACCAATGAAGAAAGCCGCGGCGTCGATTTCACGTTCACCAAGGGGACGTTGCGGCTCAGCAGCAAAGCGACCGACATCGGCCAATCCAAAATCGAATTGCCGATCTCCTATGACGGTGACGACGTCACCATCACCTTCGACCCGCGATTTGTCGCCGATTTTCTGCGAGGCCCTCGATCCCGCCGGCCAAGCTCAATTCCGCATCACCGATCACGACAACGCGCGCGGTGCTGGCCCGCGGAAGATCGATATTTACATCATGCCGTTGTCGCGTGATGCATGAACGATTTCAGCCGATCCTTCGCCGTTGGCTTCCGCACTTTCGGAATTGATTGCGGCGAACTGCGGAGATCGAGGAACATCGGCGGTATCGCCGCCTGGAAAGCCGTCACCAGCTCCCATTTCGTCGAACATGCCCGCATCAGCCGAGTCTCACGCGGGCGGATGATCATTGGAAAGTCGACAACGGACCGCTGCTCAGCGAATTGTCAGGATTCCATGGCGTGGCTTATTGAAACGACCTTAAACCGATTATCACAATTGAAAATCAAAGGCCTGAAATTCCGACTCAAGAGTTCAGCGTAACTTCACGGTGAAACCGGGAAGCGAAGCGAAACAGGAACTGTTTTGACCCGACTCCCCTCGCCTCGGAGGCAGGGCGGTCATCGAGATCCAACACCGCGTCTCACAGCGACCCATCAAGCCGATAAGGAACTGTTCCTTGACCGACACGACTGAACCGCAGCCTGGAGCGGACGATTACAGCGAAAAGAACATCCGGCATCTTAAGGGGATCGAAGGGATCCGGATGCGGCCCGATATGTACATCGGCGATCGCGGCATGCGCGGACTCCACCACCTCGTCTTCGAAGTCGTCGACAGCTCCGTCGACGAATCAGTCGCCGGACACGCCCAGGGGATCACCGTCAAAATCAATGCCGACGACGGCGTCGATCATCGACGACGGCCGCGGCATCCCCGTCGGCCTCATGCAGGACCAGGAGAATCGCTCGGCGCTGGAAGTCGTGTTGACGGAAATTCACGCCGGCGGAAAGTTCGATCGTCAAGGAGGATACAAGACCGGCACCGGCGGCCTGCACGGCGTCGGCATCACCGCCGTCAATGCCGTATCCAGTGAATGGCTGGAAGCCGAAGTGCGACGCGAGGGCCATGTCTGGACGATGGACGCCGAACAAGGCGAAAACCTCCACGAGCTGAAAAAGCTGGAAAAAGCGAAACGACCGGCACCAAGAATCACCTTCAAACCCGATACGTCGATCTTTCCTGATACCAGGATTCCAATATGACGTCCTGGCCAAGCGGCTGCAGGAATTGTCGTTTCTCAACGCCGGCATCCGCATCCGCCTGATCGACGAACGCACCGGGCAGTCGGAGGAGTTCCATCATCCCGAGGGCCTGACCGATTTCGTCAAGTATCTCAACCGGACGGAAACTCCCCTGTACAGCGACATCATTTCGATTGCCGGCGAACAAGACGGCGTGCAGGTCAACGTCACCATTCAACACAATGACGGTTTTTCCGAAAATGTTCGGCCGTTCGCCAACAACATCTACAACATGGACGGCGGCACGCATGTCAGCGGCTTCCGCTCAGCGCTCACCCGCGTGATCAACGCCTACGCCAAGCGCGAGAACTTGTTCAAGGACGTGGAGGCCGTCGGCGATGACTTCCGTGAAGGCTTGGTCGCGGTGATCGCCGTGCGGGTGCCGAATCCCCACTTCGAAGGCCAGACAAAAACCAAGCTCAGCAATTCCGAGGTCGAAGGCATCGTTACCTCGATCGTCAACGACGGCTTGAACAAATTCTTTGAGGAAACGCCCGCCGTCGCCAAGAAGATCGCCCAGAAGGGGGCGATGGCCGCGGAAGCCCGGGAAGCAGCTCGCAAATCGCGCGAGATGGTCCGTCGCAAGGGGGCCCTGACGTCAGGCGGATTGCCGGAAAAACTGCGCGACTGCCGCAGCCGGGAACTCGACATCACCGAACTCTACCTGGTGGAAGGTGACTCGGCCGGCGGATCGGCCGACACCGGCCGCGACTCCAACACGCAGGCGATTCTGCCGCTGCGTGGAAAAATTCTGAACGTCGAAAAGGCCCAACTCGTCAAAATTCTCGACAATGCCGAAATCGCCAATATCTTCAAGGCGATTGGCATACCGCCGATGGCTGAGTTGGAAGACGTCACCAAGCGGCGCTACGGCAAAATCATTCTCATGACCGACGCCGACATCGACGGCAGCCACATCCGCACGCTGCTGTTGACGTTCATCTTCCGACATATGCGAGCGCTGGTTGAACATGGCTGCATCTACATCGCGCAGCCCCCTCTCTACAAAGTTACGCAGCGAAATCAGGTTCGCTATGTCCAGACGCACGACATGATGATGAGCGAACTCATCGAACTCGGCATGAACGGCAGCAAAGTCATCTGCCAGGACGACACCGAATTTGACACGGAGCATCTCCGCCGCATCGTCGGCATGATGCGACGATTGGAAGAACCGCTGGAACTGCTGGAACGCCGCGGCCTCACGCTCCGACATCTCGCCGGCCGCATCAGCAAGGAAGACGGCACCTTGCCCCAATATCGCGTCTTTCTCGGCAGGCAGGAACATTGGTTCCATAAGAAGGAAGATCGGGACGCCTTCGTTGCCGCCGAAGAGCAGAAACTTGGCCACGAATTGAACGTCGCCGCCGAACCCTCCGCCGAAAAGAACGGCAAAGGGGCGGGCACCCATGAAGAAACGTTGCATGTCGTCGATCTGCATGAAATCCGCAGCATCAATCAGATTCTCGGCGACCTGCGCGGCTTCGGTATCAAACCCAGTGATCTGTATCCTCCCGGCGCGAAGGACGGCGAAACCTTCTATCCCTTCAAAATCGTGCAGGACGACCATGTCATCCGCATGACGAGCCTGCGCGAGCTGTTGGCGCAATTGCGCGCGCTCGGCGAGAAAGGCCGCAAGGTCACCCGCTTCAAAGGCCTGGGCGAAATGGATCCGGAAGAACTGTGGGAAACCAGCATGATGCCCGAGCATCGCACGCTCTTACAGGTGACGATGGAAGACGCCGTCGCCGCCGATGAAATGTTCCGCATCCTGATGGGCGACCAGGTGGAACCTCGCCGTGAGTTCATCGAAAAGCATGCGCTCGATGTGAAGGATCTGGATGTATAATCTGCAATGGTTAGGGTTGGGTGCCCGGGCCTGAAGGCTTTGCGCCAGGCCCGGAAAACTGTTCACGGAGCCGCAGATCAATGAACCCGTCTGAACACGCTGCGTCCGGCGTTCTGCCGCCGAAAAAAGACGGTCCCCGATTGCCGCCGCACCTGGGGCCGCGATTCAGCGATACGTCGCCGGAAGTGGAAGCGGTATTGTTCGACATGCTTCGACAACTTACGCCGACGCAGCGCGTGCAAAGGTGTTTCTCGCTTTCGGTCATGGCCGCGAATTTGTCTCGGCAGGCGATTCAAAGAGCCCACCCGGAATTTTCACCTCAAGACGTTGGGCTGCGCTGGGTCGAACTTCACTACGGCAAAGAATTGGCAGACGGTGTTCGTGAACACCTCCTGCACCGGGGATAACCATGGACCCTGAGCTCTTCGAGGCCATGAGGCCGGAAATCGCCGCTCTGGAGCGACTCGGAGTGAAATACTACATCGGTGGATCCGCTGAAAAATTGAAAGTCCAGTGATGAAACAAGCGAACGACGGTTCGGCAATAGCTCTCCTCTACCTGGAAGACCTCCAGGTCGGCCAGAAATATACCACCGGTTCCCATACGCTGACCAAAGCAGAAATCGTGGCGTTCGCCAGCCAGTTCGATCCGCAGCCATTTCATCTCGATGACGACGCGGCGAAGGACTCATTCTTCGGCGAACTGGTCGCCAGCGGTTGGCATACGGCCGGGATCACCATGCGGCTCCTCGTGAAGAGCGGCCTGCCCATCGCGGGTGGCTCGATCGGCATGGGTGCGGAACTCGCCTGGCCCCGGCCGACGCTCCCGGGATCGGTATTGCACGTGGAAAGCGAGATCCTGGAACTGCGTCCTTTGCGTTCGCGGCCTGACAAAGGCCTGGCGACCATTCGCAGTGAAACCAAGAATCACGACGGCGAGACCGTCCAAACGCTCGTCGCCAAACTGATCATTCCCCGCCGCAATCCCAGCCCAGCGTAGCGGAAAAACGGTTTGCTACAAGAGACACAAAAAATCACAAGGCGAGAGAACGGCCGGAAGACCGCCGCATCTTCGTCATGATTTTTATGTGACTTTGCGCTGCTTACAGCCAATCCCTTATTTCGGCGCCGTGTAATGCAGCGCGATGAGCACATACGCCGTGGCCAGGTTGGGATCGCCTTCCATCCAGCGCGGGGTGGAATTCAGCCAACCGCCGTTTTCCTGCTGTAGCGAGAAGATGTGCTCGGCCAGTTCTTTTCGCCAATCATGCTTCTGGCCTTGTCCGTCGGTGATCACGTCTTCCTGGTTCGCTGCCATCGCTTTGGCAAACACCTGGAAGTAGTAATACAACCCGGCCTGGCCCATCCCCGGATTTTCTTTCACGTTGTAGAATTTCTGAATCCAGTCCCACGCCGCCTTCATCCGTGGATCTTTCTTGTCCAAGCCGGCAAAAATCATGCTTTTGAAGCCGGCGTAGGTCATGTTGCCGTAAGAGCGCAGCCCGCCTTCGGGTGTCTGTCCGGCGGGGGATTGCCCGCCCAGCGCGGGTGTGTAATAGAACCCACCGTCGTTCACTTTCGCCGCCGGCGGAGTGGTATTGAATTCGCTTTCGAGATTCTGGCAGCGCGACAGAAATACCAGCGCCTTCTGCACCGCCGGATCGTCCTTTTTCGCGCCGTTCGCTTCCAGCGCTTCCAGGAAAAACATGGTGTTGGACAAATCGGGCCGGTCTTTATTGCGGCCATAACCCTGGCCGCCATACTTCGGATCAGTGCGGTCCGTCCCTTCGGATTCATCCCATTGCAATCCGCGAACGAACGCTTCCGCCTGCTTCAATTCCGCGGTGTAACGACCGTCTTGATTGGCCGCCTGCAGCGCGAGCATCACAATCGATGTTTCGTAGTTCGCATGATTGCTTTTGGGCAGATAGATGCCTCCGTCCGGTTGCTTGAACGATTCCAGATGCTTGAGCGCCTTGTGGAGCTGAGGGTCGTCAGGGCTGACGCCGCTCAGCAGCAGCGAATACGCCACCAACCCGGTCACGCCCGGCGCTTCATCGGACGTCCAACTCCCGTCCGCCGCTTGGGCCGTCTTCAAAAAATTGATCGCTTTGGTTCGCGCAGCGGTCAAAGCCTTGGCATCCGGCCCGAAGTCCGCGCCCATGGCCAGGCTGACCGACAAAGCCAAAACCGCCGCCGTTCCTGACGCTCGTCCAAGCATATGAAGTCTCCTCAGTGGGGTCGTTCCAAGTTGATCGCAGGCCTCGGCTGGGAGCGCTGGCGCTAAAACTCTCCCACCGTTTCGCCGCCGGCTCGCGTTCCGAGCGCTCGCCAAACTGTCAGATCAAGATTGTTGTTGATCGCACGCACAGCACCGTCAGCGAGCAAAGAATGTACCACTCCCACATGATAACTCCGTGATGTCAAAGCGGAATAGCTGGCAAACGTCGTGCTGGAACCTTCCTGACGCGAGGCGAAATCCGCGTCATAAGTGACGCCGGCATAGGTCCACGACACGTTGGTGTTGGGAGTGAGCGTGGTCGTGAAACCGCTGTGGTGGGAATGCCCGTTGGCCCATTCCGTATGCCCGGTCCCGTCTTTGGTCGCCGGCTGAATCCGGTCTTTCACGCCCACATCCACGGCGGCGACGACATCCGCCACATTGGTCGGTACGTTCGTCGAGGGGGGCGGCGCATTACGCGTATAGGCTTGCCACGACTTCACCTCAGACGCCAGCAAGGTATTGCTCGTGCCGTCGGTGATTGATTCGAGTCTCAGCGAACTGTTGGGATAGAACAGGCCGTGGCCTCCCTGTCCGGTCACGGGGTCATAAATGAACCACGTCCCGAAGTTGAAACCATAATTGGTGCAGTACAACAGCACATTCGAGGCCAATCGCGGTTGCCCCACCTTGGGATCGGAAGGGCAAAGATAGACCGGCACCCGGTTCCCATTGACGATCGGCGCATTGTAGGCGCTGCCCCAGGCCTGCTGCAGATCGATCTGGTTATAGAAATTCCCCTGATCCAGATACGGCATGATCCGCCCCTGAACCGACCAGGAACTGTTGGACGTGCTGGTCGGTACGATGGCCATACTGGGCGGTAAACGGTCGAAACTCGACGCATAATTGTGGATTGCCAATCCGATTTGTTTGAGATTGTTGCGGCATTGGGTCCGCCGAGCCGCTTCTCGCGCTTGTTGAACCGCCGGCAATAGCAGCGCAATCAGGATCGCGATCACGGCGATGACAACGAGAAGCTCGATCAGCGTGAAAGCGGTACGACGACCAGCACGATGCCACATCAGGCGGCCTCTTTCTTGAAAGGGTTGAGACTGACGAAATCGTCAGGTTCAGCCGCTCAGAGCAATTGATATGCCGACTCAATAACCGGTCAAATTCGTCAACAGAGGTCCGGCGACTATCTCTCAGAAGTCGAGAGAATCGACAGGTGTGTCAGATCATTCGACACGTTGAAAACCACGGTCTAATGTTCGATTTTCTCTGTGTCGGCCTGCGGTGGCAGATCTGGAGATTGCGGACCTGAGTTCAGCGACCCGTCCCATCCTCGGAAGAACGAATCCCCTAAATAAATCTGTCGACGTCCTTCCAACTGGGGATCGATGAGCGTAAACGGCTTGGACTCCAATGCCGTAACGACGGCTGTCCAATACAAGTGTTGTTGCGACAATCCGGGATGCCCGCGCGAGGCCGCCAGCATCGCTTTCAGCCGTGCCGCTTGACCAGCGGCTTGCTGACGTTGCTGTTCGGCCTCACCCTCTGCTTTCAACAAAGCCGCGCCCGCCGCGCCGGAAAGCATCCGTAGACCGTGATCATTCCGACGCGAGAGCACCGCCCATGACTCAGAGCTGAGACGCCAGTCGGTGGCAGTCTCCTGCACATCTGCTTTTCGCAGTTGCTGATTGAGCCAGCGAATACTCTCTTCTCCTGCCGTCTCGTACAGTGTTCGGGTGGCCGCAGCCTGAGCCTCATTGACCGCTTGTTCGCGCTGCTCAAAGGCGTCGGAAACCTTGCGGAACGATTCCACCACCGGCCGCGGCGGATGAACGTCCAGCCAATGCACGGCCAGCACTTCCAGTCCCAGGTCGTAGCTCGCGAGCAAGTCTTGCAAGTCCGCAGCGCATTCCTGCTCAATCGCGGATCGTTTCTCTGTCAGGACGTTGTCTAAAATTTCGGACGCCACGCGCGACCGGAGCACGCTTTCCGCCGCTTTGCGCACGGTCTCGGCCGGCTGCTTCCCGCCCGATAATGCGAACTGGCGCACATCCGCAATTCGGTAGAGAACCTCCGCCGTCAGTTCCACCGCCACTTCATCGCCGGTGAGGTACAACGATTCTTCCGGAATGGTCCGCTGCCGTGAATCGTCGTGAGAACTCGTCCATTCCAAATCCTCCGCTCGCTCGCCGGCAATTGTCGCATCAGCCGCAGGATCGGTGCGAAGCCCGACCGTCACGGTTTGCCAAGAATCTGGACGCAGACGAATCAACCGTTCCAGCGGATAGGGCCAGCGCCAGTGACAACCCGGGGAAAGAATCTCCTGGAATTTCCCGCCCCGCAACACGATGACCGAATCACCTTCTCGGACGATCAGCCATTGACTGCACAGCCACCCTGCAAAAAGCAGGCACACGAGCAGTTGTCCTGCCATTCGCCACTCGCGAAAGACTCGCACCAGGATCCGACCTGGAGAGAAGTCTGCCGCCCAAATTTCACCGGGAACTCGGGCGCGGCTGTCGAGCCTCGGGGACTGTCGGACGGGTTCGGAGCCAAAGCAGCCTCAAGGCGTTCAGCAGCACCAGCAGCGAAGCGGCTTCGTGGAACACCGCGGCGCCCACGGGATTCAGCCATCCGCTCATGCACGCGATCACGCCGAATCCATTGATGCCGAGCAAACGGCCACAGGCTCTGCCGGATGTTCTCTACCAGGTTCCGCGACAGTTGCAGCGGTCCGGCAGCGCCGCCCAGCGATCTCTCAACAGCAGAATGTCTCCTGCTTCACCCGCCAGCTCGTTCCCCGATCGGCACACGGCCAGCCCGACGTCCGCCGCCGCCAGCGCCGGCGCGTCATTGACGCCGTCGCCGATCATCGCCACGCGCCGCCCTGCACGGCGCAGCGACTCGATCCACCGAGCTTTCTCATCGGGACGTTGCTCGGCAGCGACATGATCGAACCCTCCCAATGCCCGCGAGACCGTCTCGGTTGGGGAGTGGCGATCTCCTGTCAGCAAAGCAAAACCTTGAATGCCTTCTCGTTTCAAGGCGCGCAGGACGCTTTGCGATTCCGGACGGAGCGTTTCTCGCAGTCCGATAACCCCCGCCAGCCTACCGTCGATCGCGACAAATAACGGGGATTGCCCGTCGGCCAGCAGCTTCGCCGCCGCCGCTTGTCCGTCATCGGATATCGTGATCTCTCGTTCCGAAAGAAATCGAGCGGAACCGATCATGACCTCGTGGGTCTGGCCCGGTGCATCAGGGTTCGCTGCCATCCGTGCCACGATTCCTGGCCCCTGATCGCCTGCGAAAGCCTCAGGCCACTCGGACGCCAGCCCGCGTCGGCGCGTTCCTGCCGCAAAATCCGCGCGACGGTATGATTGCTGGGCCGCTCGCGCTGGCTGCCAGACGGCAACTCGTCAGGGCTGATTTCTGTCAGCAACAGCACGTCCCCAGCGACAGATCTCCTTCACTGATCGTCCCCGTCTTGTCGAAGGCGAAATAATCGACCGTCGACAAACGTTCCAGGGCCCCGGAGCCTTTGACGACGACCCCGTGACGCGCCAACCAACTCAGCGCCGCCATCACGGCGCAGGGAGTGGCTAACACCAGTGCACACGGGCAGGCCACCACCAGGACCCCCAGTGCCGGCGACCAGCCGCTCTGCCAGGAACCGGTTCGCAGCCGCCAGTAACACAACGTCGCGGCCGCGAGAATCAAGACCGCGGGCAGAAACCAGCGGGCAAAGCGATCGGCCAATCGCTCGCAGGCCATTTTTCGCGAGCTGGCCTGCCGGACCAGGCGTTCGATTTCCGCGGCAACCGAATTCGCGCCCACGCTCTCGACGGTGATGGTCACCGCCGCCTCGACATTAGTTGAACCGCCGAAAACGGTGTCATGGATCGATTTCTCGATCGGCCGGCTTTCCCCCGTCAACAGGCTTTCATTGACTGCCGTGCTGCCACGAAGAATTCGCCCGTCCGCCGGAAATCGTTCGCCGCCGCGCACCACCGCTTCGTCGCCGGGCTGCAAGTCGGCCGCCGGAATCTCACGCTCCAGGCCGTCACGAAGCAGATGCGCCGTCGTCGGTCTTTGTTCGAAGGTGCGACGTATCGCCCCCCGCGCCTGGAGCAGCGTGAATCCCTCCACCGCCTCGCCGACCAGGGAAATAAAGACCACCAACCCCGCCGTCTGGTGTTCTCCTAATGCGATGGCCGCCAGACACGCCGTCGTGAGCGCCAAATCCGCCCCGAATTTCCCCGCGAGCACATTCTCCAAACTGTGATAGAGAATTCGCGATCCGCCCAGTACGGCCGCCAACAACGCCAATCGGTAGCCTCCCGGCGAGCGCAGCCATTCCCAGCCGGGGATCGTCACGGCGCCTAACAGCGCATCCACCGCCAATAAGAGGCCCACCAGCGTCGTCAGCGCATACAGAGGAGCGACCGCCGCCAACGCGCCGTCGTCGTCGTCGGACGACGATTCCGGTTCCTGAAAGAATTCTCCTGCAGATTTGGGAACATAATGCATGGAAGAAATCAACTCGTTGGTGCCAGAACCCGCCGGTACCGCCTGTCGCGGTCGGACAAGCGTTCATCATAGACCGCAAGGACCACGGCACGCCACGAAGTTTTGCTGAAGGCCGATTGCCGAAGCCGCGTGGTTTGCTATTCACGCCTCGGCTCGACGCTAATCGCCTCCGGTCCGATCGTCAGCACCGTGAAATCGACCGCGGGATGGCTGTGCACGTACTCCAGCACGTGCTGCGGCGTCAGGGCTTCGATCTTTCGCCGGATTTCCTCCAGAGACATGACTCGTCCCAGATGATACCAGTCCCGGGCGATGGACCCGGCCCGCGCACTCGTCGATTCCTGCGACATGATCAGCGCGCTTTTCGCCCGCGCCTGACAGCGGCGCAGCTCGTCCTCGCCCACACCCTCGGACAACCGGGCCAGTTCTCCCAGCAGCACTTCCAGCGTTTCCGCCGCCCGTTCATTCGTCGTCCCGGCATAGCAGAGCACGAATCCCGCATCGCGCAGACTGCTGAGCGTGGCATACACGGAGTAGCACAGACCCCGTTTTTCCCGGACTTCCGTATTCAACCGCGAACTCATCCCGCCGCTCAAAATGTTCACCGCCGCCCATGCCGCATAATAATCCGGATGACGATACGGAACCGCTCGATACGCGACGCCGATCTGAGTCTGCGTCGATTCCTGCGAGAGATGGTCGGATTTCACGCTGCAAGGCCGCGTCACCAGCGTCGGCGCATCGCCGGTCGGCTCCCAGTCGCCGTACACCGACTGAACCGTCTGCAACACCTCGTCGAATGAGACATTCCCGGCAACCCCTAAGATCGCCTCGCGCGGGGACACGCAATTCAGAAAATGTTCATGAATGCTCTCCGGAGTCAATCGCTCGAGGTCTTCCAGCGATCCTTCCGGCGGGCGGTTCCACGGATGCGGAAAACAGCGCCGCGTCAATTCCACCATCACTTTCTGCCGCGGATCGTCCTCCAGCGACATCAGTGACTGAGCGACCCCTTGCAATGTCGCCTCAAATTGGTCTTCCGGCAACGTCGGCCGACGAACGATGTCGCCATACAGCGCCAGTACCTCGCGCAGCTGACTTGCCAGGCAGGCCCCTTGAAAAACCAGATGGCTGGACGTGACCGACTCGTGCGCTTGAAGTCCCAGCGCATCGCACGCTGCCGAAAGCTCTCGATGCGATCGGGAACCGGCTCCGCGGAACATCCAATCGCAGAGGGCGGCCGCCGTTCCGTTGGCCCCTTCCGACTCGTAGGCACTTCCGGCAGGCAAGAGCAACGAAAACGCCGCCGATTGCACCTCGGGGATCGATTCCACCAGCAAGGTCAGTCCGTTTTCAAGCTGCGTCGTCTGCACCGGCATCGTGTTCATGCTTCCCAATTCGCCGCGACGCGGAGGCTTTCGATCAAAACGAGGCAGCGCTTCATTTCACCAAGGTCGCGTACTCAGCCTTTACCGCTTCCATCCCGGCGCGAATCAGGCGAATATCCGAACACGGTGAAATCATCCGGCAGCCTTTGTCGATCAGCAGTTGCGCGTGTTTCGCTCCCCAGGTGACTGCCGCCCATGACTTGCCATGCTTCTGGCACGCGGCGGAAACCTTGTCGAGCGCATCGACGCATTTCTCATGAAACATTTCACCGATCACGCCCAGGTTCTGGCTTAAATCGGCCGGCCCGACAAATAAGCCATCCACGCCGTCAATGGCCGCAATCGCGTCCACCTCCTCCACCGCCTGGGCCGTTTCAATCTGAATCAGCACCAGCGTTTCTTCGTTGGCCTTTCGGCAGAACTCCGCGAGCGGCGTCGAGGAAAACTTCCCGTCCCATCCGCCGCTGTTCAGTCCCCGATTCCCGCGCGGAGCGAACTTGCTCCACTTCACAAATTCCTCGGCCTGCTTCGCGGAATAAATCTGTGCCGCCATCACTCCGCTGGACCCGGCTTCAAAACACCGCGTCACCGTCGCGTAGTCGGTGGGGGCCACTCGGCAAAACGTATCCAGCCCATGCGTCCGCGCCGCCAGCGTGCCGATCTCCAACTGCTGCGTGGTCAACCCGACATGCTCCATGTCGAACCACACGCCATGAAAGCCGCCGCCGAGCCCGAGGATGTGCAGCAGATTATGATGAAACACCCGCCCGACGCCGCAAATCAGCACATGCTCATTCGCCGCCAACCGCTGCTTGATCGTCCGCATCGTATCCACCTGTGAATGGTCTGTTCGCAACGCTTCGCCGAAGCGTCCCGCCGTCGCTGGCGTCGGGCTTTGAGAATAACACGTTTGAATTCGCACCGCAGCCGAATCGGTTTACCCCGCCAGTCGATGCTCGCGCACCACGTCCCAATCGACATCAATTCCCAACCCGGGCCGATTGCTGATGCTCACCAGCGGCCCGCGAATTTCCAACGGGTTCCGGGCCACGCGGACTTCATGGTATTCCGGGCCCAACATGTCGCCGGGAAATTCCTCGACGCACATGTTCGGGCACGCCACGACCAGATGCCCCATCGCCGCGGTGGCGATGTCCCATTCCAGGTTCGAACCGATGCTGCACTTCACGCCGTTAGCCGCGGCGAATTCGACGATTGCTTTCGACTTCCGAATCCCTCCGTTTTTTCCGGGATAAACGCTGATCACGTCGCACGCGTCGTTTCGAATCAACTCGCGCGCGTGAATCAGATCAAAACACATGTCGTCCGCCATCACCGGCACCGTCGTTTCTTGCTTCACCCGCGCAAGAGCCGCGTAATCGCCGTCCCGCGTCGGCTGTTCATTGAGCGAGAGGTTCAGATCCTGCATCGCGTTGACGCAGCGAATCGCCGTTTCGACGTCCCAACCGCAATTCGCGTCGATCGTCACGGCCAGTTTCGGCCCGATCGCATCCCGCACAGTTCGCACGCGCTCAAGATCCTTTTCCGCCGGCCCGCCGACCTTCACCTTGATCGTCGTAAACCCTTCGCTCACCAATTCCCGCGCCCGCGCTTGCGCGCGCTCCGGTTCATAGGCTCCCATCGAGAACCGGCAGCGAATCGTCAGCGGCCGAACCGCTCCCCCCAGCAATTCATACACCGGCTTATTCGCCGCCTTCCCGGCGATGTCCCAGCACGCCATTTCGATCGCCGCCTTGGCGAACCAGTTGTGCCGTGCCGTCCAGTCCATTCGCCGATCGATGTCTTTGATGTCTGTCGGATCGGCCCCGATCACGCTCGGCCCTAACAGGTGCTCGAGGATCGCCTGCGCCCCCCACACCGTTTCCCCTGACCACGACGGCATCACCGTCGCCTCGCCGACTCCTTCAATACCCGCGTCCGTTCCCACGCGCACGATCAAATATTTCGACTCGAAATGCGTCCCCAGCGAGGTGAACATGTGCCGCGCCGGTTTCACCGGGATGCGAACCGGAAACACTTCGACATGTGTGATTCTCATCGATTCAATTCTCCAGTTAGCCGCGACGCTCCGGCTTCCGGCCAGAGCGTTTCCCCAAAAACCGCCGAATCACATTGGCCGTCATTTTCGACAGCGACTTGTCGACCAGCAGACTCGCCACATAGGTGATCGAACCGACCGAATACACCGCGCCGCCGCTCGCCGTCTCATAATAGACGATCTCCGCGCCCCCCTGGTCCGGGTTTGTCCCCTTCGCCAGGAGGACCGTCCCCGGCGGCGAATGCGGACTCATCTTGTCTGTCTCATGCCCCGATGCGCCGCCGTGAATCCGTTCCTGCAAGCTTTTCTCGCCAAACAGATCTCCATTTTTCAACTTCGTGCCGGCGAAGATCCAATGGTCGGCGTTCAGCACCTGATACGGCGCCGCCGTCATGATCCCCGTTTCCGTGCAGACCACCCCCAATAGATTCGCCTCCGATTCCCACGTCCGAGCCATTCGGCTCTCGAGATAAACCGACGGATCCTGCGGGTCAGGCATTCCTAATTCGCCGCCGGTCGAAGGTTGCAGATGCGTTTTGAATCGCAAGCGGTCGCCGTCGAGAAACTCCACTTCGCAGTTGAGCCCGTTGCCGCCGAGGTACATCAGTTTGCCGCCGCGATCATGCACCCACGCCTTGACGCGCTGAGACATCTCTCGCGACCAGTATTCCGGATGCACGCTGAGCATCAGAATCTCATAGGCATCCAGTTCAATCTCGCCGGCGTGCAACTGCCCTTCGGAATAATAGTCGTAGTCGAAGCCTTCGCGTTCGAGCCAGCCCAGCAACCGCCATTCCGCCGGAGCCATGCCGCACGGCAGCCGGCCTGCGATCGGGTCGGTCACTTCTTCGTTTTCCCGCACGACATTCCCGGGTTCCGGCCGTTCAAAGGACAGTGGCAGATACGCTTCGTCCGGAAATCCCCACACGTTGAACGAACCCGCTTTCGTGTAGCGAATCAAGTCCTGCCGGGCGTTGACCACAGGCTCAGGCGGCAACTGATCGGCATTGATGTAGTTGCTCCGCCCGCCAAAATTGTTGTACGCCAGCCAGGTGTTCGTCGACGCCAGCACGGCGATCTTCGCCGTCGGTTGTTTCGGGGCCACCACCCAGGGAAACGAAAAAAACTCGCCCGATTTTTCCCCTTTCGCGTGCAGATAATACAGCCCCGATTTTTCGGGGCCCGTCACGAACTGCGTATGATGTGCGCTCGCATAGCCGACCTTGTTCCATGCGACGCCGGTCTGCGTGTAATCGCCGTCCGGAGTGATCTGCATGACGGCCCGCGGGCCATGTTCATCAAACCAGCCCAGCAGTTTGGTGAATTCCCGCTTCCAGCCGTACCGCCACAGACTGAGCCGATACGGTTCCGGCGAATGGACGCGAAACTCCGACCGCTCCCCCGCTTTCACCGCCCGCGGCCAGACATAGCCCAGAATGCAATCCGACAGCAGACGAAACTGATAGGGCCGCTGCGGATCGACCGTCATCCGCACGCTCTTTGACCCGAACCCGTCCTTCACCAGCGTGACGACATACTCCCCCGGTTCGATTTCCGCATAGACGCCTCCCCGGGGACTCGAACGAACGACACAGACCATCTGACCGTCGCGCTGAAACTCCAACAGCGCGTCCGAGAGCGCCACATACCGTTCGTCGCTCACATACCCGATCAGCACGCCTCTCTCCTCAGAAATCTTAAACTGTGACTCGCCAAACCGCTCAGTTCACCAACAAGAGTGAGAACCTCAAACATTCACCCCTGCTCAGCAATCTCTGAGCGCACTTTGCGATATCGCGCCTTGGCGAGAGGCGTCTTTCCCCCTAAGTCGCCCGCACCGAGACCCCCCGGATTCGATCGCAGGCCAGGAGCGCAATGTCCCGCAACGCCTTGACCGCTTCTCCCGAATTGATTTTCGATTCTCCCGCCACACGATTCTCAAACAGAATCGGCACCTCCGCGAACCGGCAGCCGACGCGCGCACACCGGTAGAGAAATTCCTCCTGAAACGCATACCCCTTGGCGCGAATCTTCGAGAAATCGAGTTCTTGTAACTTCGACACCCGATAGCACCGATACGCGCCGCTGCAATCCTTCGGCGTCAGCCCTAACAGAGTCCGCGAATAAACATTCACCCCCCAGCTCATGAACTGTCGCGACAGTCCCCAATTGGAGACCCCGCCCCCCGGCACATAGCGCGATCCGATGGCCACGTCCGCGGTTTCCATCGCCGCCAGCATCTGCGGCAGCACGGCCGGCGGATGACTGAAATCGGCGTCCATGTTAATCAGAAAGTCATATCCCTCGTTGACGCCTTGTTGAAAGCCGGCAATCGTCGCCGCCCCGAGTCCTGCCTTCTGCATCCGCAACAGCAGATGCACTTGAGGATCATTCGACGCGAACTGCCGGACCACATCGGCCGTCCCATCCGGCGAATTGTCATCAACCACCATGACATGCGCGATCGGCAGATGCTGGCGAATTTCTGGGATCAGCCGGGAGATATTTTCGCGCTCGTTATAAGTGCAAACCGTCACCAACACGCGCGAAGGCGTTTCAGCAGCAGACATCAGGGAATCCGTTCCGGATTGGGGACAGGCAAAAACTCCGTATTGAGCCGCAAAGTGTCCTCGATCCGACGCGATCCAGCAAGTCTGGGGAGGCCGCCGGGCAAGACCGCGCGCTTGCCTTTTTTGACGAGTTCCGGGGGTCGCGGTCAGGGAAGGTCAGGGACAGCCGATTCCGCTGCTTCCCTCGACCGCTGCACGGATTTTCCATCGAGTCAGCCAGCTACGGTTGAACCCGATTTGCCCGTTCGCTACACTGTCTCGTTCCTGCGGGCGTGACGGGATCGGTCCGTTTTCACGCAACTAATTGCAGGAAGCTGAGATGCGCCGGATATCCTGGCGTCAGACCTTGTGGACAGGCGGAGCGTGCTGTGGCCAATCCGATGCAAAAAACGAGCATTGTCAAACCGGCGGAGCGAAAGCCGGAATGGTATGTTGTCGATGCCAGCGGCATGACGGTCGGTCGCTTGGCGACCCAAATCGCCACGGTGTTGATGGGCAAGCATAAGCCGCAATACACCCCGCATGTCGATACGGGCGATTATGTGATTGTCGTCAACGCCGCCCAGGTAAAGTTCAGCGGCAGCAAAATGGCTCACACGGAAAATGACCAGTTTTCCTCAAAAATGGCCAAAAAATCCTATCGGTGGCACACCCAGTGGCCCGGCGGGTTGCGAGAAGTCTCGGCGATTCAGCTCTGGGAAAAGAAACCTGAGGAAATTCTCCGCTTGGCCGTCCGCCGAATGATGCCGAAGAGCGCCCTCGGCAAGCGGATGCTGGATAAATTGAAATTGTATGTCGACGCGAACCATCCGCATCAGTCACAGCAGCCGGCCCCGTTGCCGGAGCATCTGATGCCGGTCGTGAAGTAATCCGCCGCCGCTCGGACAGACGAAAACCGGAAACGCGGACGACCTCAAACACAGTTGAGCGATCACAGACCTTAACGGACCTGACCATGACGGAATTGGAAACGACTTCTGCCGAGACCGCAGTCGCGGCTCCCGAATTGACCTTCAGTGGGACGCCCGACTCCGCCACCGCCGTAGCGGAAGCGACTCCTGAAGCCGCGCCGGTCCGCCGGCGAGGAAAGCTCGACAAGAACGGCATTGCAATCGGCACGGGTCGGCGGAAAACTTCCGTCGCCCGCGTCCGCATCAAGCCGGGCACCGGTTCCATCGTCATTAATAATCGATCTCTGGTCGACTTTTTCCGGCTGGAACGCGATCGGTTGGTGGTCGAAAGCCCGCTACGCGCCACTGACATGCTCGACAAGGTCGACGTCTGGGTTCGCGTGGAAGGGGGCGGCAGCACCGGCCAGGCGGGCGCTATCCTGCTGGGAATTTCCCGCGCCCTGGAAGCCTTGAACCCGTCCTTCCATCCGCCCCTCGGCGAAGGCGGTTTCCTCACTCGTGATCCCCGCATGGTGGAACGGAAGAAATACGGGTTCAAGAAAGCTCGCCGGAGCTTCCAGTTCTCGAAACGATAACCTGTTGGCGCGCTCGTCCATTTTGTTGCAACTTGATGCCCCGTCGGAATCACTCCGACCGGGGCGTTTTTTTGGCCAGAATTCTTCGCACGGGATCGGAATGCTCCGTCTCCAGCCCGGTCAGGTCGTATGATTGTGAGGGCCGCGACGTCATCCGCGGAGCCCAGCCCGAACCGTCTCTCCAGCCCGTGAATTTCCCGCCATGCCAGTCGCCGGGATCTACCATGATTTGCTGCAGCCCGACCTGCGGATGATGCTGCAGGAGAACGACCAGTTCGGCTTGCAGGAATTCTGCGAGGCGCTGAATCCGGTCGTCGTCGCGGAAGTCCTGGAAGGTCTCGAGCCCGAACAGGCCGAACGCGTCCTGAGCCAGGCCGGACTGGAGCGGCAGGCGGAAATCTTTTCGTTCATCGAACCGGTTCAGCAGATCGAACTGGTCTCGGCGATGGAACGGCAGCGCCTCTCCAAACTGATCGAGGTCATGGCGCCGGACGACCGGGTTGACTTGCTGGAGCACCTCGATGAAGAGCAGGTCGAAGCGCTCTTGCCGCTGGTCGCCCAGGTGGAGCGGGAAGAGATTCGCAAGCTCCTCTCGTATCCGGAAAATTCGGCCGGCTCGATCATGACGACCGAATACGCTTCGCTTCCTGAAAACATCGCCGCTCGCGAGGCCCTGGAACGACTGCGCCAGCAGGCCCCCGACAGCGAAACGATTTACTACGTCTTCGTGGTGGATGAAGGCCGGCATCTGCACGGCGTGATCACGCTTCGCGAACTCATTCTCGCGCGTCCGAATTCCCAGCTATCGTCGCTGATGCGGCGCGATGTGATCTCCGTCCACGTCGAAGACGACCAGCAGGAAGCCGCCCGGCAACTCGCGCGCTTCGACCTGTTGGCGCTGCCCGTGCTTGATGAAGCCGAGCGCCTGGTCGGAATCATCACGCACGACGACGTGCTCGACATCGTGCAGGAAGAGGCGGAAGAAGACGCCTACCGGCAGTCGGCCATGGAGCCGCTGGAACACAGTTACTTCTCGACTCCGCTCATTACCATCGCCTGGAAACGCGGTGTCTGGCTGTTCGTCCTGGCCGCGCTCGCGCTGATCACCGCCAGCATCCTCGATGCCTGGGACCAGATCGCCGAGCAACATGTCTGGCTGGTCTCGTTCTTGCCCATGGTCCTGGGTAGCGGCGGCAACACTGGCTCGCAATCGGCCACGCTGGTCATCCGCGCCATGGCCACCATGCAGATGACGGAACGGCATAAACTACAGATGATCCGCCGGGAATTGATGACGGGTCTGTTGCTCGGTTTCTGCCTGGGTCTGTTCGCGCTCCTGGCGAGCCACACGTTGTTTCACAAAAGTTGGGTGCAGGCGGCTGTCCCGGCAGGGACGATTTTGTTCGTCGTGGCGCTCGGGTCGGTTCTCGGTTCAGCGCTGCCAGTGCTGTTCGAACGGTGCGGTCTCGATCCGGCGTTAATGTCAAATCCGATGATCGCCGCCCTGAGCGACACCATCGGCGTCGCCACCTATTACAGCACCGCCTGGGTCTTGTTGGAACGATTCAAGGACTGGTAGCGCTGTCGCGGTTCCACGTGAACACCGAATTCGCCGGGAAAGCGTCCTACCCGTCAAATCCGCCCTTCTCCGCGGACTTTCGTGAATCGGACGCTGCTCGTGGCCAACCCTCTTTCTTGTCATGAGGAATCCGTAAGAACCCGCCATGACTCCCGATCTCCCGCGCGACTTCCTTCAACCCCCCGATCTCTCGGCAGAATTGGAATCCTTATTACGGCAAGTTCCGTCGGGGTGCGTGACGTCCTTCGGCGACCTGGCCGAGGCGCTCGGCGATCTGACCGCTGCCCGCTGGGTGGCGACCGAGCTGCTGCGGCTTGATCCTCAATTGTTTCCCGTTCATCGCGTGGTTCGACGAACGGGCATCGTGGCCGGAACGAAATCGCTGTCTCTCGAATCACGAACTGCGCGTCTCAAGCAGGAGGGAATCCTTCTGGTTGATGGTCGCGTCGATTTAGCGGCTTCTGGCTGGCGAGCGTTCTCTGGATCACGACCCCTGGCGCATTTGCGCGACCTGCAAGTGCAACTCGGAGGCCGCATCAAACTGGATCCGCTGGCCAAACTACCGCCCCGGATCGCCGGCGTGGACGTGTCGTATGCCGGGGAACATCTGGGCGTCGCGGCTTACACGATTGTCGAGTCTGCGACAGGCCGGTTGCTGCACTCGGAAACCTGGGCAGGTGAAACGCCGTTCCCGTACATTCCCGGCTACTTGTCCTTCCGCGAACTGCGGTTGTATTGGCGATTGCTGGAGCAGGTTCGTGCCGGCGGCCGAATGGAACACGTCGTGTTGGTCGACGGGAACGGAATTCTCCATCCTCGACGCGCGGGGATCGCGTCGATCCTGGGTGCTGTCGCGAATCTAATCACCGTCGGCGTCAGCAAGCATCTGTTATGCGGCAAAATCGTCGATCATCCACGCTCGCCGGCTCCCATCGTGTCCGCCGAAGGAACTCTCCTGGGATACCGCTTCCTGGGAAAATCCGCTCGGAGCGTGTGGTATGTGTCTCCCGGTCAGGGGATCGATCTCGAAGGCGCCTGGCAGGTGGCCCGTTCTCAGATGTTCGGTCATCGGCTCCCGGAGCCAATCTATCAGGCAGACCGGCTGAGCCGAACGGCGGCACGGAGTCTGTGAGGTTTCAATTCGGCCCTTGATTCCACTGTGACCGGCCAGCAGAATAGAGAAATCTCACGGGGTGGACCCCTTCCCTTCCTGTCTTTTCCCACTTCACGGTCCAATGAGGGATGCGGTGAACGGAGAGTGATTGTTTTCTATCGGGAATTCCCATGAAGTTTATTGACGGACAGACGGTAGGCATCGACCTCGGCACGACGTATTCGGCCATCGCCCAACTCGGAGCGAACGGGGTTCCGAAGAACCTCCTCAATGTCGATGGTCGCAACATCACCCCGTCTGTGGTGCTGTTGGGAGACGACGGCCAGGTGGTCGTGGGACCGAGCTATGAACGCATCACGCATGAATCGCCCGATCACATCGTGGAAGCGATCAAGCGACAGATGGGCAACAAAGAATATTACGTCGTCTACCAGAACAAAAAGCTGACGCCGGAATTCATCTCGGCCCTGATTCTTAAAAAGATGAAACAGGATTCGGAAAAGTCGATCGGTCCGATCACCAACGCCGTGATCACAGTGCCTTATTATTTCAACGACGTGCGGCGCAAGGCGACCCAGGATGCGGGCCGCATCGCCGGATTGAACGTCGTCGACATCATCAACGAACCGACCGCCGCCACCCTGGCTTACGCCTGGATGAAGGGCGAGCTGGGCCGCGCGGACCTGAAACAGGACGCCAAGACGATTCTCGTCTATGACCTGGGGGGCGGCACCTTCGACGTCACCGTCGTCAGTTATACGCCGACCCAGTTTCGCGTGCTCGCGACCGACGGAGACGTGATGCTCGGCGGGATTGACTGGACGCGGCGCGTGGTCGACCACGTTTCGGAACAATTCCAGCGGAAATTCGGCGAAGACCCCCGCCAGGACCAGGAAGCGACCCGCAGTGTGACGGCGAATTGCGAAGACGCCAAGCGAACCTTGAGCACGAAAACTCAAGTCCCGATCAGCGTGTACTACAAAGGGAAGACCCTGACCGTCGCCCTCACTCGGACCGATTTCGAACGGATGACGGCTGATCTGCTCCAGCGAACCCGCGACACGACCGAACTGGTGCTGCAGCAGGCGGGGACCGACCCGAAAATGCTGAGCGAAGTGGTCCTCGTCGGCGGTTCGACCTATATGCCCGCCGTGGAAATGATGTTGACCGAGGTCTGCCAGCGCCAGCCTTCGCGTGAACTTCGTCCGGAGGAAGCGGTCGCCCAGGGCGCGGCCATTCATGCGGCCATTCTGGAAGCCCGCGAAAACCGGGGCTCGACATCGCTGGCTCAGACCGTCATCAATCGGCTGAAATCAGTGCAGACTTCGGACATCAACTCTCATTCGCTGGGAGTCAAAGTCACCGACCCTGCTTCGCGCGATCGGAAAATCAACCACATCATGATTCCCCGCAACACGCCGATTCCTTACAGCGTGACGCAGAAATTCGTAACGAACGCGCCGAACCAGCGCACGATTCATGTCTACATTCTTGAAGGGGACGCGCGCGAGCCGGACGCCTGCACTCAGATCGGCGATTTCCGCGTCGTCGATCTGCCGCCGAACCTGCCCGCCGGTTCTCCCGTGGAAGTGACTTACAGCTACGATGCCAACGGCCGGATTCATGCCGAGGCGACGGAATTGTCGGGCCGGAGTCGCGCCAATACCCAGATCGTGCGAGACTCCGGACTGTCCGAAAGCAACGTCGACGCCTTTGAGATCCTGGCGCGAGAATACCGGGTGGAATAACCTCTGAGGGGACGATGGCAGGCAATTGACCGGAGGAAGGTTTTTGCAAACTCACCTCTGGCCTCTCTCCGCTGCTCCTTGGGCCAAATGGAAGGGCTGCCGTGGCGCTCGATGTCTATAAAGACTGGTTAGGCATCCCGGAAGGGCCTCGCCCGCCGGACCACTACGCGCTGCTGCGATTGGTGCAGTTCGAGGACGACCTCGAGAAAGTGCGCAAAAACTACAAAAAACTCAATGCGCACGTCCGCAAATACGCCACCGGTCAATATTCGACGCAGTCGCAGGATTTGCTCAATGAACTCGCCAAGGCCATGCTCTGCCTGACCGACGTGAATTGGAAGCGGGAATACGACCAGTCCCTGGGCCGCGCCGTCGAGGAAATTGATGAAGAAACCGGCCGTCGGCCCATGACCGCCTATCTCCAGGATTGGGGAATCATCACCGCCGCTCAGGCCAATGAGGTGAAAACCTACTGCGATAAAACGGGGCTGGAATTGCGCGATGCGGTCGTGCAGATGAAACTGGCCACCCAGGAACAGGCTTCGCGGGCGCTGGCCGAGGAGTTAGGACGGCCCTATCTCGAGCTGGCTGATGTCCTCCCCGACGACTCCGTGCTGGATCAAGTTCCCCGCAGCGTCGTTCGCCGTCACGTCTGTCTGCCGTTGTTCATCGAGGACGATTCGTTGGTCGTCGCCTGTTCTGAAGAGCCGTCCCACGAATTGGAAGATGAAATTCGACTGCGGTTCGGCCTTCCGCTCCGAGCCGTCATCGCCCCGGTCCTCTCCATCAATCAGGGAATCGCCAAGTATTATGCCGCGGGACTCCGTTCCGAGGCGCCGGAGCCGCAAGGCAAAGGGAAAACGAAGGGAAGCAGCGCCAAATCCGGACCGAAGCCGAAGGCCAATCTCTCCGACGACGAACTTCTCGAGCGGCGAAATCTGGGCATCGTGATCATCAATCTGGTGATCATCGTGATGGGAAATCTCGACGCCTGGGTTTTATGGGGGCGAGTCTGGCGGCACATCATTCCGAATTTCCTGGCCTGGTGTCCCTTCGTGGGAACGATTCTGATCGGCGGCCCGATCTGCTGGATGGTCTATCTGACGCATATCAAGCCATCGCTGAAATGATCCGTTTGCGCAAACCCCTCTGTCTGCGACAATGGCTTTTCTCGGACAAAGCTCTCCAAACCCCCTCGACGGGTGGCGTTCTTGATTTGATCCGGCTACTCTGTTAAACCCCGGGTTTTCAGCCGGTTTCCTTGGGGTGGCTTTGTCATTCCAGCACCAACAGGTGATGAACATGATCGAACGGACCGCTGGCGACCCGCCCGCGAAGCCGAGCCCGATTCTGCAAACCGTCGAAGAGGCGATCGGGGCCGAATTGCGCGAAGCCGAGCAGATTCTCCTCACGGAGCTGCAAAGCGCAAATCCTTATGTCAGCGATATTTTGCTTCATTCCACGCGATTTCGCGGTAAGCGGTTGAGGCCCATTCTGCTGCTCCTGGCGGCTGAGGCCTGCGGCGGGATTCAACATGAACACAAGGTCCTCTCCGCCGTCGTCGAAATGATTCATTTGGCGACGCTGGTGCACGACGACGTCCTCGACGAAGCCGAAACACGCCGCCATGTCGCGACCGTCAATGCCCGCTGGAACAACGAAACCAGCGTTCTGTTCGGCGACTACCTCTTCACGCATTCGTTCCACCTGGCGGCGAGCCTGGGGACCACACACGCCTGCCGGATGATCGGTCGCGCGACGAACGTCGTCTGCGAAGGAGAGTTGTCCCAGATTAAAGAGCGGGGCAACCTGGACCTGTCGGAAGAAAGTTATTTCCGCATCATCGACGGTAAAACCGCCGAACTCTGCGCATTGTGCGGCCATTTGGGGGCGTTCTACGCGAAAGCGGCCTTGGACGTGGTGCAGAATCTCGAGCGCTACGGCCGCCTGTTGGGCATGGCCTTCCAGATTGCCGATGATGTGCTCGACCTGATGGGCAACGAACGGAAGACCGGCAAAACACTCGGTTCCGACCTCGATAAACAAAAGCTGACGCTGCCGCTGATTCGCATGCTGAAACAGCTTTCCGATGGGGACGCCGCCGCCGTTCGCGCCTTGCTGGCCCATCCTGATGAGACGACCAGAGACCGCCTGACCCCGTATCTCGAAAAGACCGACGCACTGGCTTACACCCAGCAGCGCGCACTCCAATTCGCCAACGACGCCCGCCGGCAACTCGAGCTCCTGCCGAACACGCGCGGCCGGCGAATTCTGTCGGAAATCCCTGAATTCGCGGTCCAGCGGACGTTTTGACAAACTCACGAGACCTGCTGGATTGAAACTCAGCAGGTCTCGTTGTTTTTAGGGATGATCCTTAGCGGAATCCGCCGGAAATGTTCAGCATCTGTCCGGTGATCCACGATGCGTCGTCGCTGGCAAGAAATGCGACATACGGAGCGATATCGCGCGGCTGACCGATCCGACCCAGCGGAGTCTGCATCTCCGTCTGTTTCCGGAAATCGCTGTCGGTGATCCCTGCCGAGTGCGTTCCCTCCGTTTCGACCATTCCCGGGTTCACGGCGTTCACGCGAATTTTGCGCGGTCCCAATTCCTTGGCCAGCGCCTGCGTGACCACGTCCACCGCCCCTTTCGTGGCGCTATAAACCGCAGTCCCCGGCAGCGCGGCTGTCGAAACGACAGAGCTGACATTAATGACGCTGCCTCCTTCCGGACCGATCAGCTTCACCGCTTCCTGAGTCGCGAACAACAGACCGAGCACATTCAAATTGAATTGTCGATGGAAATGCTCCGCCGTGATTTCCTCCAACGCTCCGAATTCATAAATCCCGGCGTTATTCACCAGGATGTCGACATGCCCAAATTGCTTTTTCGTTTCGGCGAATAGCTTTTGAACGTCGCTTTGGTTCGACAGGTCCGCCTGCACGGCGACGGCTTTTCCCCCGTTGCCGACAATTTCCGAAACCACCCGATCGGCCCCGCTCCGGCTGGAAGCGTAGTTGACCACCACGCTGGCTCCGTCCGCGGCCAACTGCAAAGCAATCGCCGCCCCAATTCCCTTCGAAGCCCCCGTCACCACCGCCACCTTGCCGGACAACTTCTGAGACATGATTCGTTTCCTTCAGCATGAAATGAAGAGTTCAAATTTAGAGTTCAAATTTACGGAACAGTTATTGCGCGGCGAATTCCAAGGAAACCCGCGGAAAATCGACCTCGGTTTGTACCGTTTGATTGAAGTAATTCGTGAACGTGTTCAGCGCGACGTGAGCCACTACCTCCGCGATCTCAGCATCGTCGAGCCCGGCTTGGCGAGCGGCCGCGAAGTCTTCCTCGGGAACCTCCCCACGTTGATTCAGGATGGTGAGCGCCAATTCCAAGGCAGCCTGCGACTTTGGGTCCGTGGCTTCTCCGTGACGTGCCGCAACCACCTCATCCGCCGTCAGCCCCGCCAGTTTTCCGGTCAGCGTGTGAGCCGAGACGCAGTACTCGCAGTTGTTGAACTGACCGACGGTCAACGCCAGTTGTTCCCGCAATTTCGCCGGCAACGTCCCTTGGGCGAGCGCCCCTGCGAACGCGAGATAACCCTCGAGCACGGCCGGTGAATGAGCCATCGTTTTCATCGTATTGGGGACTTTGCCGAATCGCGACTTAATGTTGGCGAACAGTTCCTGAGTGCGGCCTTCGGCAGACGCGACGTCAACAGGAGAGATGCGAGCGGACATGACTTGCCCTTTCCGGAAAATTCGCGACGAAAATCAGTTGAACCGTGTCAACCAAATCAATTGCGTCGCCAGGGAAATTACTGACGTTTGCAGTTCATGTGGGGAAATACCGCCGTCAGGTTCCGGTCTAACAGAAAATTTCCAGAAACAACCCTTTCCCGAAAATCTGGCTCAAAATCGGCCAGATCAGCCCGTGGCCTGTAAGACGCGCTCGGTGGGGCGGTAGAAGCTAAAGATCGCGGTTTTTTCGGAGGGAGTGTCGGCCGTGCAGGAAATCTTCAAATGCTCAGTCCTGTGCATCGCTTCTGCACTGGGAACAGAGGGGTTTCGCGGTGCAGAAATCGATCGGCAGGAATTGGCGGGAAACCGTGATCACGCGATCACGGTCCTCGACCGGCCGGCTGCACTTGCGTATCATGGGGAGAGCCGCGCTCTGGCTGAACGGCGAGCAATCAATCAACGAGGCGGAATGGTTTCAACCGGCTCTCCCCCGTCAGCGGACGATTCCCCCCTCACGCGCGCCAGTTTGCTGGTTCAGCTGCGGGATGGGAGCAATACCACCGCCTGGCACGAATTTGTGACCCTCTATGGATCGATGGTGTATGGCTTTGCTCGCAAACGGGGCTTGCAGGACGCCGATGCCGCCGACTTGATGCAAGACGTGCTCCGCTCAGTGAACCAGGCGATTGGTCGATTGGATTACGACCGCAAACGGGGCACCTTCCGCGGGTGGCTGTTTACGATCACGCGTAACAAAGTGTTCAATTTCCTTTCCGCCCGACGTCTGCGACCCCAGGGTTCGGGAGATACGGCGGCCAACAAGCTGCTGGAAACTCAACCGGGCGACTCGGACGGCGGAGAGGAATGGGAACTTGAATATCAGCGCCGACTTGCCGGCGTGGCCATGGAACAAGTCAAACTTGAATTTCAGGAAAAGACTTGGCATGCCTTCTGGTTGACGGCCGTAGAGGGCCGGTCGGCGGCCGACGCGTCGCACGAAACAGGACTGTCGGCTGGTGCGGTCTATGTCGCTAAAAGTCGGGTACTTGCCCGATTGAAAGAGGCCATCGACGAATTGCGGCGACAGGAAGAGAGTTGATCATGGAACCCATTTCTCCCTCAAAATGCCCCGAAGCCGACGAATTACGCCAGCTGCTGGACAATTCACTCTCGGGCGACCGCACGCAGGAATACACCCGGCACATGGATTCGTGTGCCTGCTGCCAATCGAAGCTGGAACAGCTCGCCACTTCGGGAACAAACCTTTCGGAAGTCTTGTCGCAACTGGATGGCGGCGAGCCCGCGGCGGAATCGGCCTATTGGCCCGCGCTTGCGTGCCCTGGAAGCCGGTTTTCAGGAGACGGTCGTCCCGGAAACTCGTCGCAAAAGCGGAAAGACCTCGCTTGATTTTCTGTCCTCCTCGGACGATCCCTCTTACCTCGGACGGCTGGACGGGTTCGATGTCATGCGCGTAATCGGACAGGGCGGAATGGGAATCGTACTCGAGGCGTTCGATCCCCGCCTGCAACGGAGCGTCGCCATTAAGGTGCTGGATCCGGAGCAGTCGGATGACGAAATCTCCCGGCAGCGATTCTGCCGGGAAGCGCGGGCCGCCGCCTCGATCACGCATGAGCATGTTGTGGCGGTGCATCAGGTGGACCGGATGCATCAGGAGTCCGGCGGGCTGCCGTATCTCGTGATGCAGTTGATCAACGGCGAGACGCTGGAAGAGCGGCTGTTGAAAAATCGGATCCTGCCGGTCCGGGAAATTGTTCGAATCGCCCTGCAAGCCGCGCAAGGGTTGGCCGCCGCGCATGCCCAGGGGCTGATTCATCGCGACATCAAGCCGGGGAACATCCTGCTCGAACGCCCGGCGGATCGCGTCAAGCTGACCGATTTCGGATTGGCGCGCGTCGCGGACGACGTGAAGTTGACGCGCACCGGGTTCGTGACGGGAACGCCTTTGTATATGGCGCCGGAACAGGCGCAGGGAGAAGAAGCCGATTCCCGGTCGGATCTCTTCAGCCTGGGGGCGATTCTCTACGAAATGAGTGTCGGTCAGCCGCCGTTTACCGGAAACTCGGCACTCGCGATCTTGAAGCAAATTACAGAAACGAAGCCGCGACCGATTCGCGAACTCAATCCCGCCATTCCCGCCTGGCTGGCCGAGACCATCGAGCAATTGCTGGAGAAAAAACCAGAAAAGCGATTCCAGTCGGCGGCTCTCCTGGCGGAACTGCTGGAATACGAGTGGGCGCTGATGAAAGCCACCTCGGAAGAGGTGCCGACGGTCTGCGAAGTCGAGAAGCGCGCCACCACTCGCCGCAATCGTTGGATCGGCGCCGGCATCGGTGCGGCCTTCTTGTGTTTGGGCCTGCTGGGCGGCATGTTTTTGTCGAATCGCCCTCCCGGCGCCGTGGAGGCCGTCTCCTCCGCAGCGCCGCTCGCCGTGCTGAATGCGAACGCCGGCACCGTCTGGACGGTGGCGTTCAACCCCGCCGGCGATTCGCTGGCCATGGCCGTGGAGAACGGGTCGGTCCGGCTGTGGGATTGGAAATCGAAGAAGATCACCTCCACGTTTCCCGCTCATCGTGGGGTCGTTTGGGAGGCGCGTTACTCTTCCGACGGTTCCTTCTTCGCCACCGCGGGCGACGACGGCTTGGTCAAACTCTGGAAGCCGTCGCAGTCCGAGCCCTTTCAAGTGTTCGCCCATCCGAACGCGGTCCGCGGTTTGGCGTTGGCCCATCACGATCAGACCTTGACCGCCGGTGTTCGAGACGGCTCGATCCGCCTCTGGTCGTTCGATCATCCCGAGCAACCCATCGCTGAAACCGAACAGACAGGCGCGATTTATGCCATCGCGATCAGCCCTGACGACCAGACGCTGGCCAGTGCGGGGACTGATAAAACCATCCGGCTCTGGAACGCCAAGACGCTAATGCCGAAGCTGCCCCTCGAGGGTCACAACGGTTCTGTCTATGGCCTGTCGTTCCATCCTGATGGGACCCGGCTGGCGTCGGCGGGCTGGGATCAGACGGTTCGCATCTGGGATGTCGGCGACGGCATGCTCCTGCGGTCTTGGGAAGGGCACGACGGCGACATCTGGGCGGTCGCTTATTCTCCGCGCGGCGAAAAATTGGCGACAGGGGGCCACGACGGTGCGGTCAAAATCTGGAACGCCGACACGGGGGAGTGTCTGGCGACTTATCTCGGCCACAAATTGGCCGTGCATGCGGTCGCGTTCAATCACGACGGCACGCTGCTCGTTTCCGGCGGGCGCGATGGTTCCGTCCGGGTCTGGAATGTGGAGTAGTCCGACGACTTGTCATGCGCAGACAATCAGGGACTCTCGAGCGGACTGCTGATCCGTTCAATTTTTTCCAGGTACAGCGTCATCGAATGATCGCGAATCCAGAGGGGCGCCTGGCGCGAAGTGGCGCTGGTCCTCACCACGGAGTTCGAATCTCCCTTCGCTGATTCCAACTGTTGCTGAAGCGCCGCAAACTCTTGGTCCGACAAGGGCTCCAGGACGTCCTGGTGATTCGACTGGACACGAGCCGGCCCCCTGGGAGGCGTGCGCAGCTTCGGCGGTGAGCGCCGGATTTCTCCCTGTGTGAACCATACCAGCGAGCCGCAATGGGCAAATCCCGGCGGCAATCTCGGGACGATATCTTCCTCGTTTACAAAATGAACGTATCGCCCCAATAACTGCCGGTCGAGATGCGCCGCCAGAAACCGGTCGACCACCATCGGTTGTCCAAATGTCATCAGTCCATAGGGTTTCAATTTTTCTTCAGCCATCAGGTCATAGGCACAGATCAAGGCCAACGCGCCACCCAGACTGTGCCCGGTGATCCAGATTTTTCGTGGTCGGCTTTCGGCCAGCAATTTCAAAACCTGGGGCTTCAATGACCGGTAGGCGCGATAATAGCCCTCGTGAACGTCCCCCTCCGGAGTGTAGTACGACAACGAACCAAGGTTGACGAGCCATTCCGAGGCGTCATAGGTCCCGCGAAAGCCGATCACGGCGACGTCACCGGCCGAAACCACATATCCGCTCAAGGTGTTAGCTTGAAACGGCCTGATTCGCTGGAATCCTAATGTCCGGAAGCGATGTTCTGCCGTCGAAGGGGGGAGATAGGTCAGCTTGCTGATCGTCGCCAGCACCTCGGCGGCAGGCCAGTCAGGAGCCGCCTCGGAGTTCCAGGCCATTTCCAATCGCTCGACCGGCCGTAAGGAAATCGTCGGCAACGGGTTCGCCTGAGCCAGCACATCGTCTCCGGCAAGGCAATCAACCGCGATCAGATTCAGCATGCAGGCGGATGCGATCGCCGCCATCATGAGACGTCGTAACCAATGCCCGCCACACCCCGGCATCGCGGCTCCTCTCCGAGAGGGTTCCTTTCGACGAATTGATTCCTCGTCAGCGGGCGACAGTTTAGTCAAATCGCCAATTTCGTAAACACGTCTTGGCAAGGATTGTCCTTGACGCGTCGATCCGCGTCACACATACTTAACCAAGTAGTTAAATAACTGTGCAGTTTATTATGACCGCCGATCAACTCAGCCGGATTTTCGCCGCTCTCGCCGATCCCACGCGGCGGGCTGTGTTGATCCCGCAGGCGCGCGGGGCAGGCTGGGCTGAACGCGAAAAGCCACTACGCCCGATGGCGGCATTGCCAGCTGATGGGCGAGGGGTTCAATAGTGTCGCCGAATGGATGGAGCAATACCGCGCCTGCTGGGAAGAGATTTTTGACCGCCTGGAAGACTATTTGAAAACCGTCCCGACACAAAAGCTTGCCCAAGGAAAAACACGTGGTCGCCCAGAATGAATCGAACGAACTGCGCATCATCCGCCGCTACGACGCCCCCGTGCAAGCGGTCTGGGGCGCCTGGACCGATCCGGCTCAAGTGGAAAAATGGTGGGGGCCGCGCGGTTTCACCCTGACGAGTCACAGCCACGATCTGAGACCCGGCGGTCACTGGCATTACACCATGCACGGCCAGGACGGCGTCGATTACGTCAACAAAACGAAATACTTTGAAGTCGAGCCGTGCGCGAAGCTCGTTTATGACCATGGCGGCAATGAAGACGAAGCGCGAGCGCCCTTGTTTCGCGTGAGAGTCTTGTTTTCCGAAGAGCGCGGCGGGACCCGGATGGATCTGACCATGACGCTCTCCACGCCCGAGGCTGCCAAGGAGATGAAAGACTTCATCAAGAAAGCGGGCGGCAACGCCACCTGGGACCGCCTCGCCGAATACCTGGAGCACAAATCGACCGGCCGCGAACAGTTCGTCATCAATCGCACGTTCGACGCGCCGCTCGAGACGATGTTCGAAATGTGGACGAACCCGAAGCACTTCTCTCAATGGCTGGCCCCGACGGGATTTCAGATGGAATTTATTCGGTCGGACATCCGGCCGGGCGGAAGCACATTTTATTTTATGACCGGTAATGGCGCCAAAATGTTCGGCCGTGCCGAGTATCGCACGATTGACCCGTCCGGGTGCATCGTCTACACGCAACAGTTTTGTGATGAGCACGAGACGATTTCACGGCACCCGCTGGCGCCGACCTGGCCTCAAACGATGCTGACCACTGTCGTCCTCACAGCCGAAGGACAGGACCAGACGCGCGTCACCGTCACCTGGGAGCCATTCGGCGTTATCACGAAAGAAGAATTGGAGACATTCATTAATGCGCGGACAGGGATGACCCAAGGCTGGACCGGTTCGTTTGATAAACTGGAGGCGTATCTGTCGCAAGTTTGAGAAACCTAATTCATGCCCGCCCTCACGCTCTACACGATCGGCTATTCCGGCTTCACGCCCTCGTCGTTCGTTGCCAGATTGAAATCCGCCGGCATCGAGGCGTTGATCGACGTGCGGAGAAATCCGGTCAGCCGCAAACCCGGGTTCTCCCAGGCGGGACTTTCAACGTTCCTTCACGAACATGGCATCGAGTATGTGCATGCCGTTACGCTCGGCGTCCCGGAATCGTTGCGAGCGGAACTGCGCGAAGGAGGCGAGGTGGGAGACTACTTCGCAGCGTTTGCCCGGTATCTGGCTGGCTGCGATGACGCGCTCGACGACGTCGATTTACGGGCGCGGCGGCAGCGGTGTTGCCTGATGTGTTTGGAAAAACGGCCGACGGAGTGCCATCGGGCAGTCGTCGCGAATGAGCTGAAGGCCCGCAGCAACGGCGAAATCCGGGTCGAGCATCTGTTGCTCGGCAACGAGACCGCACGCGAACTCGAATTTGAGTAACGGTCGTGGCTCGCTTCGACAGCCGCTCACTTGCCGGGAAGGGCATGGAATCGAACTGCATCATCCCTTTGCCTTCGAGGCTGGCCGGCTCGCGAGCGATTTATTGGCGGCATCCAGGCAACGACGACACGCGGCGGATGCCTGACAATCCGCGCGGCCAGCCGTATGGTGAGAGAGGCTAGCACCACGAGACTTGCGGCCATCCCTCCGATCCGCAGGTAACCCGCCGTAGAAACCGTCAGGCCGATGCCGGTGCCGCATGCTACATAAGCCGCCAGGCAGGCGGGGCACTTGGGAATCAACGTCCAGGCTGACGCTGCCAGAATCCATGCGGCCGTGTCTCGTCGGGCGTTCGCAGCGTGAGCGCAGCAGCGGTGAATCATCAATCGGCCTCCTGCTTCGCCAGGGACGGCTGGTGTTCCTGCCACGGATCAATCAACTCGGCAAGGTCATATCGATCATGATGACGGACCCACGACATGTTGGGCGCCTCCTCTTCATCGCGGCCCTTGGGGCAGATGTCGAGGTAGTTGTAGGCGGTGATGAAGAGGTCGAGTCCGCGGGCGTATGTCGAATAAGTATGAAAGATCTGGCCCGAGTCGTTGCGATAAAACACGCTGAGTCCGGGCAGATCGCTGATCGGCATCGCCGACGAATCATAGTTGTAGATCGTCAGCCCCGAGGATCGCTCTTCCTCCGTGAAATAGACGCGATAATCGTGATTGAAATCGTTCTGGAGCGAAGACACCCACGGGAAACGCCATTCCATTCGCTCACGGAACGCCAGCAATTTCTCCACCGGCGCTCGCGAGACGGCGACGAATGTGGCGTCGCGATGCTGAAGATGGACGACGGCCGGATTGAAATGATCGGCCAGCAGCGAACAGCCCCGGCAGCCCTGTGACCATTCGGGAGCGAACATGAAGTGATAGACGAGCAGCTGGTGCCGGCCGTCAAACAACTCCGCGAGCGTGACCGGACCGCCGGGGCCATCGAAGACATAGTTCTTCTCGATCTTCACCCACGGCAGTTGGCGGCGCTGCTGGCTGAGCCGGTCGCGCAACCTGGTGAATTCCTTTTCGTCTTTCAAATGGGCCTTGCGAGCGACCAGCCAGTCTTCGCGAGAAACGACAGCAGGATGAGCCATGAGGTTGCTTTCAAACAGAGGCGAACCGGCAAGCATTGGAATTTTGTCGTTGAGAAGAGCAGACTCACCCCATCACCGCCTGCTTTTTCAAAAACTCCGGCAGTTCATCACCGCTGGGGCCGTAAGCGGACGGAACCTGCGCGCCGACGAGTCGCAGATAGACGCCGAATTGGCCCCGGTGGTGATACCAGTGATTGAGCAGGATGTTGCGCAGCATCACCGCGCGCGGCACGGCGAAAACATCCCGGCCGTCGCGCTGCATCCGCCACATGTGTTGCAGTTGCTCGTCGGTGAATGCGGGCAGAATCTGTCTGACGTGATCGATGCTTGCGTCCAGCGCGTCGAGAATCTCCTTCAAACTCGCCGGCTGCGGGTTTTCTCGGTCGAAATTTGGCACCGGGATGGAATCCTGCCGGGCGATTTGAACCACCTGTCCCGGGGCGACGGCGATATGCAGCGCAAGCTGTCCCGCCGACATCGATTTTTCATGCGGCTTCCATGCCAGCTGGTGTTCGGGAAGCCGCTCCAGGAATTTGCGAGTGGTGCGGGCTTCCTGTTCGAATTCGGCGAGTAAAGTCTCAGCGAAGCTCATTCGAAGGCTCCTTCATGCAAGGTCGGATTTCTGGTCAGCGCGACGTTCGTGTTTCGGCGATTTGCCGGGCGCGGTTCAATTTGTATTTCCAGCCTTCGGTGACGCCGGTGCGATGCTCGGGCGCAAATTCGCCGATGGCGCGATGCAGCAATTTGAGTTTCGTTCCGATTCCTTCAGCGGCGAGGGTGTATTGCACATGATTCAGCGCCGCGTACGACATGAACATCGGGCCGGAGATTTCCAACAACGTCGGCGGTTTGATGACCTGCACATGCCCCCAGAGATGGCCGGTGTTCTTGCCGAGATCGCGAAACCAGCGGCCCCCGGGCCAGGGTTCCAGGACCATCGGCATGAGTGTCCCATCCAGCTTCTGGCTGGCGGGGCCCACTTCCTCCAGCAGCGACTCGAACGCGATGTCGAGCGGAGCCGCAATCAAAACTTCCTGTTCAATACGCAGCGATTGAATCGTGTCATTGTCGACCGTGGCGACCATGCGAATTCTCCCCGGGAAATGGAATCGTCAGTTTTTCTCGGCCCGCGCCTGCGCGGCGCTCGGCCCGTTCTTTGATCCGCGCAGCTGGTTTGGCCCAATACCGCTCGTAAGGTTTGACCCAGTCATGCACGGGCTTGAGCTGCCCCGTTCAGCGCATACAGGCGGCTTTTCCCGGCCTTTTGCACCGAAACGACCCCCACAGATCGTAGCACGCTCAAGTGTTTGGAAACCGCCGGTTGGGCGAGGTCCATCGCTGCGACCAATTCATTGACCGAGCGCGTCCTGCCATCGGACAGCAGGGCGATGATCTCGCGTCGCCGAGGTTCGGCAATGGCATTGAAGACGTCGGAGGTGGTGGGCGCTCGTGACATGCCGGAATTATATTCCTGTATCGGAATATGTCAACGGAAAAATCAACCGCCATGAAAAAATGGCGTTGTTCAATGGGCGGTCATGGTTCGCGAATGACGCGCTCGCCATCGGCGCTTTTCGGCAAATGGCGACTATGGCATACTCGAACACGACGGTGCATCTTCACTCAATCGCGGAGAGTCATTCGCCATGCCGATTCTGGATCGTTTTTCGTTGAAGGGAAAAATCGCGCTGGTGACGGCGGGAGCCGGGCCGCTGTTCGGTTCGAGCCTGTCGGAAGGCTTGGCAGAAGCGGGCGCCACCGTGATCACGGCGAGCCGTTCTCGCGAGCGTAACGAAGCATTTGCGGCGACGCTGCGTGAGCGAGGTTATGACGCCGTCGGGATGGAGTTTGAATTGGGCGATCCGGACTCCGCGAAAAAGCTGCGGGACGAGGTCCTCTCCAAATTCGGCCGGCTTGACGTGCTCGTCAACAGCGCCTTAATGCGGGATTGTTACGGCGGAGCGTTCGAAGAACAGACGTTTGAGCAATGGGCGCGCTGCGGGACCGGTGACTTCGCCGGACTCTTGCACATTTGCCAATTGTTTATCCCTGACATGGCGCGGAAGGGACGCGGATCGATCATCAACATCTCGAGCATTTATGGCGCGGTGTCGAACGATCCGACGCTGTATGAAGGGACGACGATGAAACAGCCGGCGAACTACACGTTCGTGAAGGCCGGCATGGTGAATTTCACGCGGTATCTCGCCTGCTATTACGGCAAGCAAGGGGTGCGGGCCAACTGCATCAGCCCAGGCGGTTATTATAGTGAGCAGCCTGGTCCGTTCGTCGAAAACTACAGCAAGCGGTGCCCTCTTGGCCGCATGCTGGGTAACGAGGACATCAAAGGGGCCGTCGTGTTCTTAGCATCGGACGCCAGCGAATATGTCACGGGGCACAATCTGCTCGTCGATGGCGGCTGGACGGCGCTGTGATTGAGTCAAGAGTCAAGAGTCAAGAGACGAGAGACGAGAGACGAGAGACGGAATGAGCTGGGCTCGATCTGCGTCGAGAAGGGGTTGTGGATTTCACCAGGCGCCGTAGCCGGCCGAAGACTCATAAGGTGCAGCCACGCGCGAGGGACCAGGGAAAAGTTCATCCGCCATCGCATGGATCAGGTCCGCGCCGAGGTGGGTGATCGATTCCGTCTGGGCGGCCAGCCAGGTGAATTCGCAAAGTTTCGCCAAGAGTCCCGGCACGCCTTCCGTCCGCTCGTGCAGGGCGGAGATAGCGTCTGTCGCGAACGCTGCTTTGTCCTGGTTCGCGGCTCGCAACGACTCGGTGACGAATCGCGCGCACTCATCAACGCCCCAAGGCCAGAGCGCTAAGGAAAGATCCGCGTCGGGTTGAAATGTGGAAGTTTCCTCACCGTCTCGACAGCCGACGACAACCGTCAAGGGTACCTCGTGGCGCCGAGCGCTGGTACGGAGCCACCGCCAGATGCGGAGCAGCTCCGGCGGCGCCGGCTCGGGGAAATCGGCCAGGATCCACACGGGCTGGTTCATGATTCCCCACCCGATGAGGCGTTCTTCGAGCGACAGGCAGAGATCCGCGGGCGATGCCGATCGCGGGATCGAAACGTTCCATTTGTCCGCCAGCAGAGCCAGCCAATCCATCGCTGTCCCGGTCAAGAAATCGATGGAGGAACAATGCTCTCCGCGACGATCGAGCCGGCGGGTGAGTTCTTGAAGCAACATCGACTTGCCGATGCCGCGCGGACCGGTGACCAGGCACCATCCGCCCCCCCGGCTGCGCAGATAATCAATCCGCGAGAGGGCTTCTTCCTGGGATTCACCGGCGAAGAATTGTATTGGCGATGCACCGTGAAAGGGATTGATGCGCGATAGTTTGCGATTGGTCGGCATGGCGGCCTGCCCCGATGACGGACGTTCAGCGATCCGGCCGGAATTCGGCCGCACGTTCCTAAAGATCGGCTGAATCGGGAAAGTCGCGTGAACCCAAGATGACTGCGGAACACCGCCCGCGGAGAGAGATCGCGAGCACAGGACTCAGCCAGCCGATCTTCGGCACAAACTGCCGAAGTTTGTGCGACTGTTAACTTGCCAGTGAAGCAAGGTCAATGAGCGGAAATCGGCATCGGACCATTCGTGGCCTGCAATGGGCAGTTCACCGCATTGTCGAAGAGATGGTCATAGCCGGCCGCGCGCAGAGCAGCCTGTTCCCGGCGGGAAATCCACCAGACGAATCCGCCCACGGACATGAAGAGGGTGAAGATGGTCCCCATCATGAACAGGATGCTGTACATGTAGGCTCGCGGCTGCGGATCGTCGGTTTCGAGGGCCAGTTTGCACATCGGGCAGGCCCAGGCGGAATTCGCACTCGCCAACAGGATGCCGAGGACAAGCCAAGCAGATTTAAAAATTCGATTCGACATGTTCGATCGACTTTCTCGCGGCCCTAGGCGACCGGCCAATGATAGAGCATGCAATAAATGATAACACCGGTGATGGAAACGTACATCCAGATGGGAAAGGTAATTTTCGCAATTTTTCGATGCCGCGCCCAGTCGGCTTTCAGGCCGCGATAAATCGTCATCGACGCCAGAAAGGGAACTGCGGCCGCCAGGATCACATGGGTGACGAGAATTACGCGATAGATCACGAGACTTGCTCCGACGCCGGGGAACGGCTTGCCCGGCAGGCCGGTGTCTCGCCGCAAGGCGTCGTGATAGACGAGGTAACACGCTAGAAAGAGGATCGACACCAGGAACGCGGTGAGCATCACGTTCCGATGAGCCGTCACCCGCCGCTGTTTGATCAGCAGATAGCCCACGCTCAAGAGCACGCCGGCCAACGCGTTCAATCCGGCGTTGATGGCCGGCAATTTCATGTACCACGCATCCAGAGGGATTTCGACGGATGCAGCCACAGACGGGGTTGGAGGATGCAACAGATGGCGGAGATCGCGGGCCAGTTTGGCGACGTCTTCCGGGTTCGTACCAAGATATTTTCCCTGCACGACGCCCTGTTGATCGACCAGCATGAGATTATTGGAATGAATGACCTGATAATTCCCGGTGACCGCATCGGGCATCTGGGCCGGCATCTGAAAACTGCGGTGGATCAATCCGTAGGTCGTGACAGGATCTCCGCGGAGAAAATACCAGCGTGACAGATCGGCCCCGTTCAATTCGGCATAGTTCTTTAAGACCTCTTCCGTGTCCCGATCCGGATCGACGGTGAGCGTGACCAACTGAATGTCTTCGTTTTTGAACCGATCCTGCAATTCCCGCAGGCTTTTCGTGATGACGGGGCACGTCGTCAGGCAATGCGTAAAGGTGAAGCCGATCACCCAGGGTTTTCCCCGCAGGTCTTGCTTGGTGATGGTGCGCCCGTCGCAGTTCGTGAGCGAGAAATCTTCCACGCCCTGGGGATCCCAGATCGCCGCTGATTTTCCGGGCGGGCCCGATTCCACGGTGAATTGGCCATCCTGCCCCTGCCGAATGCGAATCGTCTGTTGCGCTTCGTCTGCGCTTTGTTCCGTTTGAGCAGCGGCGTCTATCGAAGCGCGGTTCCACCAGAGCGCCAGCAGCGCCATGGCGACGACGAACCACAACAAGGCTCCGGTCAGACGCAACGTGCGGCGTTTCACGGGGGGGAGATGGTTCTGAGGAGACTCGGCGGACATGAAAAACGCCTTTAGACGTCAACGAACATTGAGGGGACTCTGCCGATGGGTCAACCAGACGGCGCCGGCCGTGCAACCGATGCCGAACACGATGGTGACCGTCAGACATAACGGGAGCGACGGCAAATCTGCGACGGAAGCGGGATCGGACGCCATCAGCCGGCGCAAGCCGGCGACACCGTAGGTCAACGGGTTGAGTCGAATGATCCAGCTCAGCCAACCGCTGCCGGTTCCAGGAAAAAATGCGCCGGACAAGAGCCACATGGGCATCAGAAACACGCTCATGATGGCATGAAACCCGTGAATCGAATCCATCGGCCAGGCAATGAGATAGCCCAGCGCCGTCAAGGCGAGACCGAGCAATGCCAGATACATCAGCACCGGCCCGGCATTGGTCATCGTCAGCCCTGTCTGAATCGGCGGGGCCAAGCCAATCCCAGACAACAGCGGGCCAATCATGAGAAACAAAACGGTTTGCAGCACGGCCAGCGTCGTGCCGCCGCACAGTTTACCGAGGACCACCGCCAAGCGGGGAATGGGAGCGACCAACACGCCTTGGAGAAACCCTTCACGGCGGTCTTCAATGATGGAGATCGTCGAAAAAATCGCGGTGAACAGGATGATCAGTACCGCGACACCCGGAAAAAAATATTCCTGGTACGACATGTCGGCCGGACCGCGGAACGACCCTTGCAGCCCGGCGCCGAAGAGGATCCAGAACAGGATCGGCTGGCCCAGAGCGCCGACCAGCCGCGTTCGCTGCCGGAGGAAGCGGACCACTTCCCGGACGGCGAGCGTCCAGACCGGCAGCCAGAGAGTTCCCGCGGCTTTCGGAACGGCCAGTGAAATCGCCTTGGCAGCTTCAGCCATGGCGGGCTCCTTCGGAATCGACGTTCTTTTCCCAGAACCGATGGCCGGTGCGCGCCAGAAATACATCTTCCAAAGACGGCTGCGACAACGAAATGGAATTCATTTCTTCGCGATAGTTCGTCACTAATTCGGAGAGCAACTCGGCGGCGCGCGGGTGTTCGATCCGCAATTCGTCTTCCAGGGGACGAACCGGATATCCGAACCGTGCTTGCAATTGCTCCGCCAGCCGGGCGGCATGGTTGGCCCGAATCGTTAAACAGTCTCCGCCGACGCTTTGTTTCAATTCAGCTGGCGAACCCGAGGCGACGATCTGCCCCTGGTTGAGAATGGCCAGGTTGTCGCAGTGCTCGGCTTCTTCCATGAGATGCGTGGTGACCAGGATCGTTGTGCCAAATTGCCGGCGCAACGCGTGCAGCGTTTCCCAGAACTCTCGGCGGGCGCCGGGATCGAGTCCGGTGCTCGGTTCATCCAGCAGCAGCACGCGGGGTTGGTGCAGCAGCGTTTTCGCCAGCTCCACGCGGCGCTTCAATCCCCCCGAAAGTTTGTCGACCAGTTCCGCTTGCCGATCAGCAAGTCCCAGGCGTTCCAAAGCTTCGCTGATTCGTTCCCGCAGCGGCATTCCGGACAGCCCGTAGAGGTGGCCTTGATGCGTGAGGTTTTCTCTCACGGTCAATTTCCCGTCGAGGCTCGCCGACTGAAAGGTGACTCCGAGCAGACGCCGCACGGCGTTCGGGGCTTGATCGACCGGCGTGTCACAAACGGAGATCGAACCCTGTTGCAGCGGCAGCAACGTGGCGATCAGGCGGAACAGGGTGGTCTTGCCTCCGCCGTTCGGCCCAAGCAAACCAAACACCTGACCGACGGGGACGGTCAGATCAACGTCCTGGAGCGCTGTCCGTTCCCGATAGCGATGACTGACTCCCCGCACCGACAAGGCCAGTGTCATGGGGCGTACTCCGCAAACGCGAGGCCGGACAAATCCCGCACCGGCCGGCTGACGATCCGACTCGAAATCTCCGGGGCTTTAATGATGCCCGGGGGCAGATTCGCCGGCGGGATGTTCTTCGGATTCAAACTCATGGATCTGGGGGACGTCGACGGTGTAATAGTGCATCCCAATATCAGGCAACAGGCCGATCATCAGGCCGGCGGCCAGCACGAACGTGGGGGCGAGCAACAAGTACTTCCAGGCCCGTTCGAACTTCAGATGCATGAAGTACATCATCACGCACAGCGCTTTGGCCGTGGCGACGCTGAGCACGATCGCCACCAGCATCGCCCGGCTCGGCAGATGGACGAGGTCGGCGACCCAGGAAATGACGGTGAAACCGCACAGGGCGAAAAAGACCATCAAATACAGGCCGCCGTGCGATTCGTGATGTTCGTGATCGGACATGAAAGAGCCTAGGGTTAAGGGCTGAGTGCTAAGGGCCGAGTCACAGTCGACAAGCAGGTTCAGCTGGTTTTGCTAGATGATGTAAATCAACGGGAACAGGAAAATCCACACCAGATCGACAAAGTGCCAATACAGTCCGATGTTTTCCAGCAGCGGGCCGTCCGCCACCGACAGGGCCATGCCCTTCATCAGCACGAGGCCAAACATCAGCAGACCGACAATGACGTGGATGGCGTGGAAGCCGGTCATCAGGAAATAGTTCGAGGCGAAAAGATTGCCGTACAGAATTTTCCGGCGCAGCGGCACCTGGCCGACGAATTTCGACAGCTCCGGATCACTCTTCAGCTTGGTAACGGCGGCGCAGAAGGTTCCGGCTTCAGCGGCGTGTTCGGAGGCCGCGGCTTCGTGCCCTGTGCCGTGCTCGTCCGGATATTTTCCGTAAACCAGCGGCGGCATTTTTGCCGGATCGGTCTCTTCGCGCAACTTATCGATCTGTTCCAACGGCACTGTGAACGACATCTGGCTGCGAACATGCTCGCGGATGTTTACAAACTCATTGTAGAGCTTTTTGACGGCGGCCCCTTCCGGCGGCGCCTTGCCGTCAGCAATCAGGGAATCCAGTTTCGCCAGCTGATCTTCGCGCTCTTTGATGTCGGGGAACATCCCTTTCAGCACGACGTCGACTTTCTTGCCGAAATCGCGCACAAACCAGTCTTCGGACTGACGGTCGCTTTCCGGCACGCGGCCAGGGAGAATGCCGTGATCGTATTTCCCTTTGTATTCAATCGATTTGATTCCCAGGAACAGCACGCCGCAGAGCAGGGTGATCAACAGCGACCACCACGCTTCTTTGATTCGATTTTGCAGCAACGCGTCGTGTGCGCGGACGACGAGATAGCTGGAGAAAATCAGCACGAAGGTGTTGATGCCCCCCAGCGTGATGTTGATGTGCGTGACATGCACGTCGCGCGGCCAGCCAGGCGACCCCATGCGGCACACGATGTACGTGCCGATGAAGGCCGTGAAGAACATGATTTCCGTACCGAGAAACAACCACATCCCGAGCTTGGAGTTCGGAATGGCGATTCCCATTTTCAGGGAGGGGGCGGCGGTGTGAGACATCGTCAACTTTCCATCCGGATCAGAATCGAATTCGCTAAGACCAGGCCAGACCGCGCCAATGTTCCCACGTCAGGATCGTGAGCAAGAGCGGCAGATAAATCAAAGACGTCGCCAACAACCCGCGGGCCGTCCGTCGTTCCGGACGGCGGGCGAACTGGATGGCGGCGAATAAATAGATGCTTCCCAGGGTCACGGCACACAGTCCATAGGCGCCGCCTGCGAGATGAATCGCCACGGGCAACAAGCTGGCGGGAATCAGACACAAGGCATAGGCGGTGGCGACCAGACCGATGATACGATCGGCATGAAGTCCGGTCGGCAGCATCTTCAACCCGGCGGAAGCATAGTCGTCCCGGTAGAGCCAGGCAATCGCCAGGAAGTGCGGGAACTGCCATAAAAACAGGATCGCAAACAGCGAGAGAGCCCCCGCGTCAAGTTCGCGCCCCGCGGCGACCCAGCCCAACACCGGAGGGAGCGCACCGGGAACGGCTCCGAGGGTGGTGCATAAAATGGTCTTGGGTTTGAGCGGCGTATACACGAAAACGTACATCAGCAGCGTGGACAGCGTCAGCAGCGCGGTCAGGGGATTGACGCAGGTCCACAAATAAACGGTTCCTGCGGCGGCGGCTGTCACTCCGAAGAGAACTACTTCGGTCGATGACAATCGTCGCGACGGCAGGGGACGTCCGCGAGTGCGCTGCATGCGTCCGTCGGTCTGGCGCTCCCACCATTGATTGAGGGAAGACGAACCGGCCGCCACCAGGGCGATGCCCAACCACGCGTGCAACAACGGGCTGACCGACGCCGAGCCCTCACCGGCGAGCAGGTACCCCACGGACACCGTCAAGAGGACCATCAGCGAGATGCGCGGCTTGATGAGTTGGCTGTAATCCGAAATTCGGGCGATCATCGCCGCTCGCCAAGGCCAGCGGGCCGTTGTCACCGATGGCGTTAAGGGAGTTGATACGCTCATGCGGCCCCTCCTGTCGATGCCGTCAATAATGCACCGATGGGATTGGTGTCTTTGATTTCTCGGGGACGCCGACAGGCGACCAGAACTTGCAGGAAATTCACACCGATCGCCGCGAACGTCAGCAAGCCCACGACTTGATGCAGCGTCGATAAGGCAATCTGCGCGGGGGATTGTCGGACGGCGAGAATTTCCCATTCCGGATAGCCGAATTTCGCCCCCCAGGTCAGCAATCCCAGCGCGGCTTGTCCCAAGACCAGCCAGAGTGCGATTTGAGCCGAGGTTTGAATGCGCGGCAGATCCTGTCGGCCGGCCAGATAATGAACTGCGAGAACTGAAGCGACGACCGCGATCGCGAACCAGGGGTGAACCAGCCAGGCGTGGCTGGATCCGAGATGTCGCAACTGGCCGCCCAGCAGCACCTGCACGAATACGGAGCAGAATGAAGCGCCGGCCGCGATCAACAAGCCCGTGCGTGGCCGAACGGCGTCGGACAAATCGCCGCCGCGCTTGCCGGTCGCCAGGACGGTGACGCACATGGCGGTGAAGACCCAAGCCGCGGTATGGCCGTGCACCAGGGCCCAGATGTCGTCATTCTGGCGAACGCGGATGCCGCCGATGATTCCCTGAGCAATCACTCCCAGCAACACCGCCACGGCGAGCCGGCGGACCAGCGGTCGGTGATCGGCGGCAAAGGCCCAGCCGGTAAAGATCAGCGACACGATGCCGATGAGCATGCCCGCGAGGCGATGGCCGTGTTCCAGGAACTTGTCACCCGAGGATTTCAGCCAAGGATAGGCCAGCAGGCCGACCCCGTCCGAGGTCGGCCAGTCGGCAAATGCCATTCCGGCTTCGACGGTCGTGACGACGGCTCCCACGGTGATCGGCAGGAGCGCGAGCACTGCCATCAACCAGGCGAGTCGATGCGACCAGGATTGTGAAACTTCGGGGGACATAGGTGTTTGCGCACGTCCAGGAGTTGCAGTATCCTGGAGCGTTTTCGTCAATGATGTTCGGCCTGTTCAACCGCCAGCCGTTGCGGCAGAGGCACATATTCGGTCTGCGGCAGGAAATCCTTGTCGCCGCACAACGGTGAAGAGTATTCGTACGGCCCGTGGTAGCAGACCGGCGGAACGTCGAAATTTCCGTGCCCGGGGGGAGAGGGAGCGGTCCATTCCAGTCCGTTGGCGTTCCAGGGATTGCGGCCGCATTTCGGTCCGAAAAACATGCTGTAGAAGAAATTGCCCAGGAGAATGAATTGTGCTACGCCCATCAAAATCGCCGCGCCCGTCATGAACTGGTTGAGCGGCAGCAGGTGCTCGAGGTACGGGAAGTGGTACGGATCGGCGTAACGGCGGGGAAAACCGGCGATGCCCAGCAAATGCATCGGGAAGAACGTGCAATTGAAGCCGATGAACGTCAGTACGAAGTGGACCTGCCCCCAGAACTCGTTCATCATCCGGCCGAACATTTTCGGGAACCAGAAGAAGATGCCGCCAAATACGCCGAACAGCGTGGCCCCGAACAGCACGTAGTGGAAGTGGGCGACGATGAAGTACGTGTCGTGGATATAGATGTCGACGGGAACGGCCGCCATGAAAATCCCGGACAGACCGCCGACGACGAACAGCGACACGAAAGCGATGCAGTTGAGCATGACGGTGTTGAACTGCAACCGGCCGCCCCACAGGGTGCCCAGCCAGTTGAAGGTTTTGATCGCCGAGGGGAGGGCGATCATGATTGTGGAGACCATGAACGTCATGCCCAGGGCCGGATTCATGCCCGAAGTGAACATGTGATGACCCCAGACAATGAAGCCCAGCCCGGCGATGGCCGCCAAGGAATAGACCATCGGTTTGTAGCCGAAGATCGGTTTGCGCGCCATGCACGACATCATGTCGGAAACCATGCCCATGGCGGGCAACAGCATGATGTACACGGCCGGATGCGAGTAGAACCAGAAGAGGTGCTGCCACAGCAGCGGCTGACCGCCGCCGATGGTGGGATCGGCATTGTTGACGACGACGCCCGACGGGATGAAGAAGCAGGTCCCTAACAGGCGGTCGGCCACGAGCATGAAGCCGGCCGCGGTCAGCACGGGGAACGCGAGCAGGGATGGCGGTGATGAACATGGCCCAGATGGTAGAAGCGGCATGCGGAACAGCGTCATGCCGGGCGCGCATGTTGATGATGGTCGTCATGTAATTGACCGGAGCCGCATCATCGACGACACGCCGATTAACGTCAGACCCAGCAGCCAATAGGTCTGGGCCATTCTTGAACCGGGCGCCGCTTCCGGAAGAGCGGACAACAGCGGATAGCTGGTCCAGCCTTGCGCTGTTCCGGCGTTAAGGCCGCCCACGCGCCATGATTCGATCGGGATGAACGCGTCGAACAGACCCATGGAACAGACGAAAAAGAAGATCGCCGGCCACATGAACCAGTAGCTCAGCATGTTGAGCGTGGGAAACGCCATGTCGTCGGCGCCGATCTGCAACGGAATCAAAAAGTTTCCGAATGCGCCGGCGAGAACCGGGATGATGACCAGGAAGATCATCACCGAGGCGTGCATCGTCACCAGCATCGTATAGGCTTCCGGCGAGATCTGGCCGCCTTGCGAGGAGAAGACCAGGTCGCCGAGGATTGGCATATACGCCCAGGGACCGGCGAGTTGCCAACGAACGCCCAGCGCCAGCAACCCGCCCACCATCAGCGACAGCAGCGTGGTGATCAGGAACTGGATGCCGATGACCTTATGGTCGGTCGAAAAAATGTATTTCCGCACGAAGCCAATATCATGGTGACCATGGGCTGAATGCCCGTGATGATCCTCATGTCCGGCATGATCGAGAGCGGGTGTCAGGGTACTCATTTCGGTGGCCTTTCGCCGATCGCCGTCAATCCGAAGGGTCAGCGGCAATCTCTTTCTGCTGTCTCACTGGTCAGACTGTTGGACGACTTCCGCCGGCGCGCCGGAAACGCCGTCAAACGACTGTTCCGCCGCGGCGGCTTCACGCCAAGCTTCAAATTCCGCTTCCGACGTGGCCCAGACACGGGCTTTCATCTTGTAATGGCCCCAGCCGCATAGTTCTGCACACGTCAACTCGTATTCCTTCGGCTGCAATATCTCGAACCAGACGGGAATCACCAGCGACGGAACCGCATCCTGCTTGACCCGCAGTTCCGGCACGAAGAACGAGTGCTGCACGTCGCCGGAGCGGAGGCTGATGGCGACCGGTTGGCCTGTCGGCACGCGCAAATCGTTCACCGTGTAGATGTCATCGGGTTGCGGCGTCGGCTGAAGTTTCTTGCCGCGCGCCGGATAGCGAATTCGCCATTCGAACTGGCGGGCAGTCACTTCGGCGACGGCTTCGGTCTTCTTCGGGAAGAACGCCTTCACACGATAATGAGCCCAGACGTCCATCTGATACAACGCAATGAACAGCAGAATGCCGGCCGGTACGATGGTCCAGATGACTTCCAGCGTGTGGCTGCCGTGCGAAAACAGGGCCTTCTTGCCGGTCATTTGATTTTCGGCGCCGACCCAAAGGACATATCCCAGGGCAATGTTCACGCCGATGAACGTGACCGAGACGATGACCAGGATCAAATGGAACAAATCGTCGATCTGCAGACCGATCGTCGACTTCGCCGCAGGAACGCCCTGTTGGTAGTAAGGAAACCACCAGCCATGATCCGGCGCAATCCAGCAAAGCGCAACGGCGATTGCTGCCGAGACCGAGAAGAAAACCGCCCAGAACTTACCCACTGCTCAATTCCTTACGCTGGCCCTTACACGGGAACAATGCGTTCCCTGCCGATCGCCGGTCTCCAACGCTTATTTGTCGCCTGCCGCAGGCTCGGACGTGGCCGCCATGGCCGCCGGTTTGACGGGCGACGGGGATGGCGACTCGAATGGAATGTTCATCACATAATTGACCAGGTCCCAGATTTCTTCGTCTTTCAGCACGGTGCCGAACGCGGGCATTGGGGTCCCTTTGATCCCGGCGAACATGCGACGATACAAATCGAGCGGCCGGCGGCCGCCGCGATATTGCCCTTTGGTCAAATCGCGCGGCGCCAGTTTATTTCCCCAGAAATCGTGCAGGCCGCGTTCGCTGTATTTTTCGTTCGTGCCGGGTTTCGGCCAGAAATCATCGACCGCGCCGCCGTCGCCGCGGCCCAGCGGACCGTGGCAGGTGTAGCACTTGGTGCGGTTGCTCATGAACAGGAGGCGGCCTCGTTCGCGTGATTCCGCGGTATCTGCGACTCGGGCCTGCTTGGGGACGATCAGGCTGCTTTCCTCTTCGGCCCGTTTCCAGCCATCGGCAATAAAATCGGCTGTCTCGTCGATCACTCCCGGAAATTCTTCGGTTTGATAAGTCGCGAACGAAGTCGCCGCGACTTTGAGCGCTTCACTGTCGGACACAGGTTTTTCGGGTTTCTCTCCCGCTTTGAGCGCGGCTTTATAGGCTTCCTTAGCCTTTTCGGCGTCACTGCGGATCGAAGCCTCATTGTAGTCGGCCAATTCATCGCCAAGCCGTTTTTCCATTTCACCGCGCATCGCCAGCCAGCGGATGTATTCCACGACGGCAACTTTCTCCTCAGGCTTCATGAGCAGAAACGACGGCATGTAGGTGCCCGGGATGCCATACTCGACGATGCGATGCAGATCGTCGCGCGTGGCCCGTTCCGATGCTTGAGTCGAGGTGAACTTGAAGGTTCCCAAACGATAGTCGCGAGGTTTGGGATTCAAATATTTTGCGGTCGGTCCCTGTCCGTCTCCGGCGACCCCATGGCAGTGCGTGCAGTTCTTCATGTAAGTTTCGCGGCCCAACTGCATTTCATGGCCGAAGCCGATGAGCAACTGATCGCCCGCGGCGATCGGTCGATCGTGTGGTCCGCTCAGCTCAAGGCGTAACGTCTGGGGATCAAACGACTCGACGAGTTGAGAGAATTTCTCGGCCGTCCGTGCGCCGCTGAGCCACACCACGGGCATGGATTTGCGAATTTGTTGGGCCAACTGGGGGTCGGCCAGCGTCAGCGTGATCGCCTGGGGCGTGGAACCCTCGCCGACCGAGGCTCGGACGCCGCCGTAGTTGACGGGCAGCCGTTCCCAGCCGACGAGATTGACCGGAGTGCCAAAATCGTCTTCCATCACGGTTTGAATGGCCTTTTTGGCCGGAGCGATCAGCGCCTCGGTGTTTTCCCGCCAGCCGAACACCGCGGTCGGGCCTTTGCCGCAACCGGCAAGGCTCACAGACAGCGCGACGCCAAGAGTAATGGCCCGATGCGCCGGGAGAATCCAGCCGGTGACTGTCTTGGAAGATTGTCGTATACCGATCATCTCATTACCAATCATTCGAACTTCGCGGCGGGCGACTCAGGGACTTAGTTTCGACGCCGGGACCGTAATTTCCACGGTGGTCGTTTCGCCGGGTTTGATGTCGACCTTGTACGCCTTTTCAATTTCCTGTCCGGCTTCGTGCCAGAGCTTGAATTCCAATTTGCCGGAGGGGACGTCGGCAATCTCAAAGGTTCCATCGTCCCCGCTGACCGCGGCCCACGGGTGATCGATCGGCAGGTGATAGGCAGTCATCCACGGATGGATGTCGCACACGACAGACACGGGTTTTTTCTCCGGTCGAGTATACACAAATTGCGCGCCCGCCTGGTCGACGCTGCCGTTGAATTCGTTATTGCGTTCCGGCTTGGTGTGCGTGTTGTGCAGCACCGGGTCGCTGTTGAGAACTTTGACAGTCTGCCCGCTGCGCATCAGCAGGGCATGAGGTTTGAAGACGCAGAATTTCTGGTCGAAGACGGCGGGATCCGCGGGAGCCGGAGGTACCTTGACCCCTTTCGGGATTTTGTCGAGGTAGATGAAGACGTTCGCCAGGCCGCCGTCGTTGACAATCAACCGCTGATTGGGAGCCGCTTCCGCGCCGCAGACTTCCGGGTCTTTCGGCGCATTGCCCTTGGCATACAACGGCGGCAGCGGACTGAACGAACCGCCATAGACGATTTTCCCCTTGAGCGTACCGAATCCGCCTGCAACGGCTTCAGTGGCAGTTGCACCGCCGGCCGGAGCGCCCGCGGGTGCTTCGCTCGCTGCCACGCTCTCGGGCCGACTCGGCAGATACTTGACGGTGGTGGCGGCGCTGGCTCCCCCGCCGCAACCGGCGAGCAGTCCGCAACACCCTAAACTCAGCGTGATGATCAACGCGCTGACCGGGAAGCGAGAGTTATTTCGAGGAGTCATTCAAGGTCCCTCCTGCTGAGTCGGTGCTGGCTTGCACCGCTGTGATCGGCGCAGCGGCCGGTTCTGCGGCGGCGGTGGCGGCCGGAACGGGGGGATCATAGATCACCCGGCCGTCGCGCTCCATCAACCAATGGTAATTCATCAACGCATCGCGGACGCCGATCGTCTGACGATTCGCATCACCGCCGAACACGTCTTCAAATTGCTTCTTCGACGGCGGGAAGTTTTGCGGCATTGAGGTATAGGGGGTGATCCAGTTGGGGCGGTAAATCCAGAGCAGCGTCCAATCGGATCGGAGCCGGTTGGCGACGGCTTCCAGGTTCGGTCCGCGGATGTCTTCAGCCGGATTCTTCGTCACCACTTGCCGGCCGCCGACAAAGTGACACTTGATGCAGACCGGGCCATTGAGCATTTTCCACGACTCCGACAGGTAATCGTGGTCCTTGCCGGGAAACGCGGTCTCGAAGTCATGCTCCTGGGCCTGGAGATAATCGGGGTCGCGCTCCGGCACCTTTTGATAAGGATAGACAGCTCCGTCCGCCGCCGCAAAGTAATTCGCCAGTGATTGGGCTTCGTCGGCGTTCATGTTGAAACGGGGCATCCGCAGCACGGTGGTGTGACGGATCTTTTCCGGGTTCTGTAAGAAGTTGAACAGCCACGGCGTCTGGACCTTGATCCCTTCCTGGTACAGCGGCGGAGGCGACATCTGCCAGGCGACATTGCGGTCCTTGGCGATTCTGTTGTCGACGAGTCGGGGAACCAGCCATTCGGCGAAAGCTCCGCCGCGAGCCGGCAGGATCGCGTCCTTTTGGGCCGCATTGAAGATAAATTTCGTGGTGGGGACCAGCAGTCGGTCGCCGAGCAGGTTCGTGTTCCATGATTCGGCGATGTATTCCTGCTCCTCGGGAGGATCATCGGGGCTCGGCGGGGTGGTCACCATGCCATGGAAGGAGACCACGGGGTAGGTCTTGATTCCTTCCTCGGATTTCACTGACATCGTCCGGCCGGTTTCCATTTTGGCGGGCGGTTTCAGTTTTTGAAGCAGCGCGACAGCACCCGGAATTTCGCCGTCCAGGTCGATGGTGGTGATTTCCCCGTCGTTTGCCGGGTCATGGCCATAGCGAATTTCCGGGAGATCCAGCATATGGCAGGCCATGCAGTTGTATTGATCGAGCAGATATTCGCCCTTGATCCAGTCTCCCTTGGGTCCATGCGGGTTGACGAGGTATTCCGGTGCGGGAGGTTCCGCCGTCAGCCCGAGGATGAACGTCGCGATGGCTTCGATATCATCTTCCTGGAAGGGAAACTTCGGCATGCGGAGCCGGTCGTCGTAGGACTTCGATTCGGTCATGCCGTAGTCGTAACTGCGGGGCTGGCGCAGCTTTTGCCACAGGAAGCCCGGCCGTCCGTGATGCACCAGGCTTTCAAAGAAAAAGGCGGCGGACATTTCCCGCTCTTCAGCGCCGGGCGACGCGAATTCGCCTCGTTCCGCTGCGTTGACGGCCGCCACAACGCGATCGTGGAGCGAACCGTCCGGGCGGAGATTCACTGACACCGGTTCGCCGCTTCGCAACACTTGCACGACGACGTCGGCACCCGGTTCGGTCCGCGAGAGCAGTTGTTGTAACTGATCGGCGTCCGTCACCGTCATGCCGTCGAAGCCGACGATGACATCGTCGACATGTAGTTCATCCGAGGAATGCCCTCCGACCTTTCGCTCGGCGAGTCGCACGCCCGCGGCGGGTTCGACTTTCAAGCGAGCCGCGATCTCGGGGGTGACGGTTTCCAGATCGAAGCCGAGATCGGCCTGTCCGTGATGATGGGCATATTCCTGGATGTGCTCGAAGGCGAGGCGTGAGACGTCTTTCTTGCCCCAGTCCTGCAGGGCGGTGCCAATGGGCCGGGCGTCTTCGAAATTCGGAATATCGTGACAGCCGTAACACCCGTAACGGGTGATGGTCTTGCGGCCTATGTAGTTCAACTTTCGCCGTTCCAGATCGGCCGGATCGGTGATCGGCTGGCCATTGTCGGCGACGAGTTCGATTTCATCGCCTTTGATGGCGGAGATGCCGGCCGAGGGAATCGGGAATTGGCCTTCCGCAAAGAAAGTGTCAATTTGCTTGGTGGTCAAGTTCTTGGCGAGCAGTTCGCGGACCAGCGTGTCGAGCGTTTGCTTGTCAACCGAACGCGCTTCGTAACTCTGAGTCGGTTGGAAATCGGCCGGCGCCCCTTGGAGCTTTAAGAGGAACGCGGCGATATCGGCGGCGGGATCGACGTACTTTTCGTCTTTGCCGTCCGGTTCAAGGAACAGGTTCGGCATCTTGGAGCGGGGATGATGCCGCTGCGGATCCCGGATCCAGGTATACAGCCAGTTGAAGCCCGCGGAGCCCGGCAGCAGCTTGGCGCTGACGCGGGACAGGTCCGGTCCGAACTTCGAGAACTCACCCGGTACCGCCGGGACCGCTTCATGCTGATGACAGGCGGCACAGCCTCGTTGGCTGAACGTTTCCTGGCCGCGAGCGGCGTCCGGCTTATAATCCGACTTCGGCGCCATCAGATCGAGCGGCTGCGACTTGTTCTCCAGGTAATGAGCGATCGCGGCGATCTCAATCGGATTGTATTTCTGGGCTGTCGCGTCGTGTTGATTCGTCAGGTGGAAGAACTGCGGCATGCGGGTGGTCGGACGGAATTTCTTCGGTTCTTCAGTCCAGTGCGCGACCCAGGCGGAACCCGCCTTGGAGGCGAGATGCCGCAACGACGGGCCGACTTTTCGCATTTTGCCCGGGACGGTCAACGGGTCGGCGGCGGCTTTGGCCATCAACTCCGGCGTGGCCGGTTCGAGACGCAAGTCTGGTCCGATGGGTTTCGTACCTTCGAAACCATTGATTTCATGGCAGCCGAAGCAGCCGTAGGTTTTGACGAGATCATATCCGCGCGCGACTTTCGGAGCCGTGGCCCCGAATTGGGGATGATGGGCCAGATCCACGACATTGATGTGGCACTTGATGCAGCCCGATTCCACGAATCGCTGGGGATACATCGGGTGCTCCCAGAAGTGATTGCTGGACCAGTTGTGCGCCTTGGCCCACTCTTCGGCTTCATGAGGATCATTCGGCGTGTGCGATGCATTCGTAACGGATGTTCCGGACCCTTGTCCTTCGTGGCAGGCGGTGCAGCCGAATTTCGGCAGCGGATGCGGGCTGGACGACGTCAGAAACAGATCCAAGCGGGGATGCGATGCATAGGGGTGCGCGTAGCCGCCAGTTTTCCCGTCACCGTGGGGAAACGCGGGATCGGTTCCTTGCGCCACGGCGTCGATCGAGTAGTGGCAGGTCCGGCAGCGGTCGAAGCGATCGACTTTCGTCATGCCGCCGAGGTCGATCTTCAGATTCGGCATCCAGTCTTGCTGGATGCGTTCCGGAGAGTTGAAGCCGTTGATGATCGGCAGGAGCATGAGGTCTCGCTTGGCCGCCATGAACCAGTTGCTCGGCTCAATCTTGTCGATCGCTTTCTGCTTGCGAGTGATGTCAGATTCCAGGTTGGCGATACTTTTATCAACTTTGTCTTTTTCCGCCGTGGCCGCGGCCAACTTGGCGGTGGCATTGGAAACATTCAGGTCCAACTGCTTGTACTCGGCTTCTTGGCCCGCGACTTTATCTTCTTGCGTTTGATAGGCGGTTTGCAGCTCTTGCAGCTTGTCCGCATCGACCTCGTCGCGAACGCCGAGACCGTAATTGGCCCGGGCCACGTCGCGGATGGCGCGTTGGACGCGCAGGTCGCGCATGAATTCCGCCGCCGCTTCTTTGGCGGCCTTCAGTTCCTGCTCCAACTGGTCGAGCTGGGCCTGATGCGCCTTCTGCGCCGCATCAGCGGCTTCTCGTTCGGCTTTCAGCGCCGCGAGTTCTTGCTGGAATTTGGGGTTTTGCTCGATGGAGGCAATTGCCAGTTTGTCCCGTTCAGCGACGTTTTTTAAAGCCGTGCGCTGATACTTGCGCCATTCGTCATTGTAGTCGGCCCACAACATCCAGACCGTGCAAATGAGCAGGACCACGGCACTCAGGCAGAAGACCTGGTGCATGGACTTGATGTTTCGCAGATAACTTTCGGTAGCGGGCATTGTTCGCTCAAGGCTGAGGGTTAAGTGCCAAGGGATCGCACGGGCTCCGATCAGCCCCTTTCGCCCTTCGCCCTAGACTCTTAGCTAAATGTTAAAAAACCATTCCGGAATCGCCACGATGTACTTCAGATTGAACGTCCATCGCAGCACCATCTTGATCGGCAGGGCCGCCATGAACAGCACCAGGTTCGCGAAGACCATATACCGCAGAAAACCCATCCGGATGAAAAAGCTTTTGAAGACCGTGGCCGCCATCAACGGCGGAAGCACCAGCAGATAGGCGAGCACCGCCACGACTCCCACCCACTCCCGCAAGAGAATGTAGCCGGCTTGGGTCGCTCCGTCGGAACCCGCGGGCGCCACCGGCAATGGCTGGCGCAACGTATTCAGCCAGAACATTTCCGACAGATTGACGTTATTGAGCAATTCGAGCTTATGCACGTCCCAGAATTCATAGGGGCCGAAGAAGTTCCAGTTCGGGCCGCGCAGGAACGTTCCCAGGACAATCATCGCCACCCACAACGGCAGAAAGCCGAAGAGATAGGTGACGATGGCAAACTTTCGTTCATTGAAGGTGTAGTAACCGTTGCCGAGCTTGTTGAAGTCGATATAGGGGATCGCCATCATCCCCACGAGAATCAGGCTGGGAAGGACCACGCCGGCCATCCAGGGATCGTAATACACCAGCATTTCCTGCAAGCCGAGGAAATACCACGGAGCCTTGGACGGGTTGGGGGTCTTGGCCGCCGAGGCGGGTTCTTCCAACGGGGCCTGCAACAGAATCGCCCAGGTGATCAGCAGCGCTGTCAACGCCACCATGCAGATCAGTTCGGTATAGACCAGATCAGGCCAGACGAGCACTTTTTCGTTGTTTTCTTCTTCACGCAGCGGCCGGCCTTCCGCGCGGCGCTGATCATTGTCCACGGCGCGCTCGAAGGAGAGCCAGGTGAAAAAGCCGACGATGAACAGCATCCCGACGATGGGAACATTGTCTGGTTTGCCGACAATCTGCCGAAAGTCATAGTCGGTCATGCTGAGCGCGAGGAAGAGAATCGCGAAATTGAGCATCATCCAGCCGACGGTCGGCCGCACCAGAATTTTCCGAAACAGGATGCCGGCTGTGAAGAGCCCGACGGAGAGGCCGAAGAACGTCACCGGACCGGAAAGCGAATTCACGCCGTCTTTGACCCATTCCGGCATGCGGATGAGGAACGATTCCGGCGTCGAGTAACTGGTCAAATGCGCGAGGGCGATCATGCCCAGCAGGGCTGCATAGAGCGCCCAGAAGCCGGCGATCGGCACGTCCTGGCCTTTGCCCAGCAGGCCCAGGAAATTGATGCGGGCGGTGCCGTCGTGGTGATAGCTTCGGACGACCCAACCCGAGTTCATCACGAACAGGAGCAGGTAAATCCACCCCAATCCGAAAATCACCGAGGATGTCAAATCGGGATTGTGATCCATCTTCCTGACCAACGCTGAAGCTGAAAGTGGTGGTACTGACTAACGATTTCCGAAAATCTCGAATTCCCCTGACGGCGTCAGGTGGAATTCCAAAATCTTCATACTGGACGGCAGATCCTTGACGATTCCGTTGAACTTCGCCATTTCATCACAAGGGTTGGCTGATGCCGCCGTCCTTGCGGACGCGCCAGAAGTGAATCGCAATCAGCAAGGACACAACGAGCGGAATGGCCACGCAATGTAAAATGTAAAATCGATTCAAGGTCGCCTCGCCGACGAACCGTCCCCCCAACAGCAGGAAGCGGGCGTCGCTGCCGTTGGTGATCAGGTCGAATCCGCCGATATTGAGCAATTGGGCGCCGGGTCCTTCATAGCCCAGGAACGGCGTGGCGCGGGCCATGTTCGAACCGACGGTGATGGCCCAGATGGCCAACTGGTCCCAGGGCAACAGGTATCCGGTGAACGAGAGCAACAGCGTGAGGACCAGGAGCAGCACGCCAATGACCCAGTTGAATTCCCTGGGGGGCTTATAGCTGCCCGTCAGGAACACGCGATACATATGGAGCCAGACGGTGATGACCATCGCGTGGGCTCCCCAGCGGTGAATTTCCCGCATGATTCCCAGCGTGGTGACGTCGCGCAAGGCAAGAATATCGTTGAAGGCGAATTGCAGCGTGGGCCGGTAGTAGAACATCAGCAGCACGCCGGTGATCGTTTCCACCAGGAACAGGAAAAAGGTGATGCCCCCCATGCACCAGGTGTAGGAGAGCGCGATCCCCTGCTGTTTGATCGACACGGGATGCAGGTGCAGGAAGAAATTGGTGAGCATGACGACCACGCGGTTGCGGCGGTCGACCGGCGCGGGATGCCGGAAAATGCTTTTCCAGATCTGAGAACCCCGGATGTATTCACCGACGGACATAGGGCTGGTTCACCTTCTCCAAAGTACCTGGACCCGTTTTCAATTTGCGAGTCGGCGGTTTATCGCCATGGGTGTTGGGAGTGAATTGGCAATGCTGAGGAATCAAGTTTTCCATGCAGAACTGACGACTCACACTCAAAAACGCAACGGTCCGCTGGATTGCGGCCCGAATTTCAATTTACGCCTGCACGAACGAGGTGGCGTCCTTCCACTGACCCATTTCTTCCTGGAATTTCACGCTTTTGTCGACTTCCAACATGCCGTCTTCCGCAATGCGGATTCCCGCCCGTTCCAACGGACGGGGAGCCGGCCCTTCAAAGTTGATGCCCGTAATGTAAAAGCCGGAGCCATGGCAGGGGCATTTGAACTTCTGCTCCCCTTCCAGCCAGTTGGGCGTGCAACCGAGATGCGTGCAGACCGAGGTCAACGCATAGAGCAAGTTCTTGCCCTCGTATTGGTCGGTGTGGACGATCCACACGCCGAACTGGTCTTTCCATTTGTTCGACACGGTGTTCAGCGGGTAATCGCTGGCCGGGCCGACTTTGAATTTTGACGGCGGTTCGGTGAGGACGTTGGGAAACATGAACCGGGCCACGCCGAGCACGGAAATGCCCGTGACCGCGGTGATCGAGGCCCAGGCGGCCGCGAAGGGAGTCATCGCAGCGCCCCAAACCAGCACGCCGAAAAAACCGATGAGGACGTTTCCGGTCAACGCGCCGATGGTGAAGCAGGCGAGGCTGATCGCAGCGACAACGACTAGACCACTCAAGCTGCGACGCGCCGGGGAAGGAGCGGCTGCCTTCTTGGCGGGAATCACCGGCTTGGCCGGCATCGGCGGGGCCACGACCGGCACCTTCACCTTCGCCGCTTCCACGACGGCCGGCTTCCCTTCCCGAACCGCTTTCAGCATATCTTGTACGGACGGCAACGGGCTCCCCGAGGTCGCAGACGGGGCTGGTTTGGCGATGGGCGCGGGAGAAGGAGCGGTGGCGGCGGCCGGCGCTTCCGTGGGAGGGGCTGGTGCAGCGCCTCCCTTGCCGGCGCGAATCGCTGCGAGAATATCTTTCGTCGAACCGGGCTTGGCGGCGGGAGTCGCTGGCTGGGCAGGCTTGACCGGAGCCGGCGCTGCGGCGGCTGGAACCGCAGGTTCCGGAGTTGCCGGCGCCGCGGGGGGCGCAGTATCCGACGCCGCAGGCGCGCCGGCCGCTTTCTGAGCGCGAATTTTAGCCAGAATGTCTGCAGTGGACGGTTTATTCGGTTCCATGTCGACTCAGCAATTCTTCACGCTGTCAGGCAACTTTCGATTGATCAGGTCGGACGAGGTGCCGGCTCTCGACGGGGAGGGCATGAGTCACGAGTTGACATCAGGTTGCCGCAGCCCGCGAACTTCGGGTCGTCTGCGAATTCTGTCAAGATCGAGCCGCACTGACAACCACAACCGGAAGCGACCGCGGGAATTTCTCAGAACCAAGAAAGGGAGAGCCGAAGTTCTCATCCACGTGATCTCGGAAAAAGCTCTCAATCCCGTGAGGTTTGCGCCCTGAGAAACCTCGCGCAGGACAGCACCTCTCTCAACTTCGAGAATTGAACACTCTTGATCCATTGCCAAGTGGCGATCGGTTTGGAAACAATTCGGGCAGGAGGTCCTTTGGCTCACGACATTCTCAGTGAATTAGAGCGCATCATCCGGACTGACCCCGCGCGCCGGGGACTCATCAGCCGGGAGACTGTGCTGGGTCCGTTGTTGCCGGGGCATCTGGGGCGGGCTGCGCACGAGTTGGCGGACCACGCGACCTCGGTTGCAATCGTCACGGGATTTTTCATTCCGGGGGCGACTCCTCCGGCAGCGGAAACCGATGGCCCATTGGGGGCGGTGTTCCTGGCGGAAGCTTTACGCCGATTGGGAATTGAAACCGTTGTGTTGACGGATGCGCTCTGTCGCTCTGCCGTTCAGGCGGCGGCGGAATCTCTGCCATTTCCGGCGGAATTGATTCATTCGGTCCCAGCGACGGAAGAATCGCTGGGTGAGATCTGGCAACCGTCTCGCTATTCTCACCTCATCGCGCTGGAACGCGTCGGGCCGAACCACACGTCGGAATCAATCCGGTTGCAGTCAGGGGGTGACCCGACCATCAGCAAACAATTTGAAAACCTGGTCAAAGAGGAAGAACGGGGTCGCTGCTTTAACATGCGCGGAATCTGTATCGACGAATGGACTCCGCCGCTGCATCGCCTCTTTGAACAGGCTCAGTCTTCTGCGTCGTCCATCGTGACGATTGGCATCGGCGATGGCGGGAACGAGATTGGCATGGGGTCGATTCCCTGGTCGGAACTGGCCCGCCGCTTGCCGGAACCGCAAGGCGGCAAAATTGCCTGCCGAGTTGCTTGCGATTGGACGATTCTCGCCGGGGTGAGCAATTGGGGCGGTTACGCGCTCGCCGCCGCGGTCGCTCATTTGCGCGGCCAGGTGCAGATTTTGGAACCCTGGACGGGGACGCAGCAATGGGAATGGCTGCAAGCCGTGGTACGCAACGGGCCGGCGGTCGACGGCGTGACGCGGCTGCATGAACCGACCGTCGATGGCTTGCCTTTCGCCACTTACATCCAGCCGTGGGACGCCATGCGTCAGCTCTTAGGACTGCGCCGATGAATTTGCCATGTTATCCAGTCGAGTTTCCCGCAGATCGAGCGCGTTGGCTCCGTTATTTCGCCTGGGTGCTGATCTGCGGAGTCGGGAGGGAGATCGCTGCCGCGGAGGTCTCGGTCCGGGTGCGTTTTGATGCGGCGGTACACCAAGAGCCGTTCAGCGGGCGAGTGTATCTGTTCACGAGCGCGAAACAGCCCGAGCCTCGACGGGGGCCGAATTGGTTTGCACCGGAGCAATTCTTTTCGATGGATGTCGCCGATTGGCAGCCGGGGAGCGAACTGGTCTTCGGGCCGAAAACTGCGGAATCGGTGCGGGGTCATCCGCAGAAATTCTCGGACTGGCGGCCGGCCGGCGGAAGAATCCAGGCGGTGATTCGCTTTAACCCGTGGGAGCGGGACGTGGGTCGGGGGGCAGGAAACGGTTTCAGTCCGGCCCGCGACATCAACGAGGAATTGACTGCGGGACGGCAAGAACTCGTTGTCGATCAGCTGGTCCCTGCGCCGGTGTTTGAAGAAACGGCGATCCGAAGATTGGTGGCGCTCAAGTCGGGGTTGTTGAGCGATTTTTATCATCGGACGGTCCTGTTGCGGGCCGCGGTCCTGTTGCCGAGCGATTATGCAGCGCAGCCTCAACAACGGTTTCCCGTGGTGTATGTCATTCCGGGATTTACGGGAACCCATCACGCCTTTCCCGCGGCGAACGACCCTTCCAAGAGCGAAAGTCCGAATGGCGTGCAGTTCATTCGCGTGATTCTCAACCCGGAATGCCCGTTCGGCCATCATGTTTTCGCCGATTCGGCCAACAACGGACCCTGGGGGCAAGCGCTGATTGAAGAACTGATCCCGGAGGTCGAGCGGCGGTTTCGCACATTCCCTCACGAATCAGCCCGGTTCGTAACCGGTCATTCCTCGGGAGGTTGGAGTTCGCTGTGGCTGCAAGTCGCTTATCCGGACGTCTTCGGCGGCGTGTGGAGCACCGCTCCCGACCCCGTGGATTTCCGGGATTTTCAGCAGATCGACATTTATCGAGCCGGGGAAAATGTTTATCGCGCACCGGACGGATCGCGCCGGCCGCTGGCGCGAAAATCCAAAACCGAAGTCGCCCTCTGGTATGACGATTTCGATCATATGGAAGAAACGCTTGGCCCCGGCGGGCAATTGTTCAGCTTCGAGGCCGTCTTCAGCCCGCGCGGCGATGGGGGGTTGCCGCTTCAGCTGTGGAATCGAACAACCGGAGCCATCAATCCGGCGGTGGCCCAGGCCTGGGAGGCTTACGACATTCGCCTGATGCTGGAACGAAACTGGGCCCGGCTCGGGTCACGGCTGGCCGGAAAGCTTCACATTTTCATGGGAGACCAGGATACGTTTTATCTGGAAGGCTCCACGAGGCTGCTGCAAAACTTGTTGAAACAGCTGGGTAGCGACGCAGTGGTGGAAATTCATCCCGATCAAGACCATCGCACCTTGCTGACGGACGAACTTCAAAAACAGATTCGTCAGCAGATGACGGATGCCTTTCTCAGACATCATCCGCCGAAGTAGAGCGCACGCAGTTTCTCCGTCCGGCAAAAAAAGCCCGCCGTTGCGGACGGCGGGCTTTGTCGAATCTTCTCTTCGTGCTAGGAACCAGGTTTCACGGCAATTTTTTGCGATGTCGGAGCCGCCGATTTCGGCAGGCTGATCTCCAGCACGCCGTTTTTGAAGGTCGCCCGGACGTTTTGTCGGTCGATGTCCGCCGGAATGGGAATCACGCGTTCAAAGGAACCGAACGAGCGTTCGACCCGATGAAAGCGATGCTCCTTTTGCTCGCGTTCGTCCTGCTTGACGCCATGTATCCGCAGCGTATCGCCGGTCAATTCGACGTTAATGTCATCTTCCTTGACGCCTGGCAACTCCGCCGTGACTTGAAGTTCTCGCTCCGTTTCTGAAACGTCGATTTTCGGAGCCGACAAGGCTGCTCGGTCGTTTCCGGTCAGGAATTGCCGCGGGCTGGCATCGAAGAAGCCTTCGAACAACTGATTCATATCCCGTTGCAGGGTGGCGAACGAATTCGTGCTCGGATGGGCAAGGCTGGAGCTGCGATGCCAATTCCAGGGGGTCAAACCATTTCGTGACATGGGCAGGTCTCCTGAAAATTCAAGAATTCCAGTCGCTGTTAAAGGCGCTTAACCCGCGACGACGCGGACTTTTTGTGGCAGCGTCGCTTTGGATTTTGGGAGTCGGACGGTCAGCACGCCTTTGGCCACCGTCGCCTCAATCCCCTGCGGGTCGACCGCGTCGGACAGTTCGAAGCTGCGGCGATAACAGCCATGAGTGAATTCGGAGTAGGCCAGCTTTTTCCCGTCGACGCAAGCGGGCGTCATTTGAGCGGAGACGGTCAAGATCCCGTGATCGACCGTGATTTCCGTCGTTTGATCGTCGGCGCCGGGAACCTCGGCGATCAGCTCGAAGGCGTCGGCGCCTTCATAGACCTGGACCGGGGGAACATAGGTTACCGGCCGGGTTGTGGAGGTTGATTGATTCGTGCTGCAGCAAGAAGAATTCGTGGACATAGCAAGGCTCCTCTGAAGTAGGGACCGTAAATGATTGACCGTGACGGATTGAGATATTGCAGCCTGCGTGCCAATGGGATTAGGAGGAAATCGCTAGGCCGTTTGAATTTCATAATGATTGATTTCATAATAGTTTACGGATATTATTTGTCATAAAAATTCTAGCAGATAGGCCAAAATGGCATTTCAGGAAATATGCCAAAACGGCGTTTTTTATGTTTACTGTCGATGAAGGCCGAGCGTTGGTGCCAAAATGGCGTGTTTATGACTGCGAAAAATGGGATGTTTGGGATGCAGTGTTGGCATCGGTTGCTCATAGCAAAGATGTCCCGCGACTTGTTCCGATGAATTCCCAGCATCTCCCTCGATGGATCGAGGGGCCGTGCTGTTTTGCGCCGAGCGATCCTGCTTGGACGAAGCAACAGGCCGGCAACGGTGTCTCGATCCCGAAAGAGCGCGGATCACTGCGTCGACTATGACTGTTCAATTCGCAGGCTCACGTTCGATGGATGAACGTCGGCGTCGCCGTCTCGCCGTCCATGGGGAAGGATTTCCTCCGGAGGCGGAACTGAAATCCGGCTGCGAAAAAACTCTGCCGGACAGCGTTCCGGCGGAATGGTGCGCCGCCTCGCCGTGGATTCCGCGTGCCCCTTGGAAATTATGGACGCTGGTCGGGTTGTTGTACGCCGGATTGTGCGCGATCGGATTCCTGGTGGTCCGCACGCCCACCTTCCGCGTGGAATTCGCTCCGGTTCTGGAACCGCTGTTTCGTAGCGATCAACCCCGCCTCGTGATGTATTTGAATACGCTGTTCTGGACGCTGTCCGGTCAGCTGGCGCTGCTGGTCGGCTGGCATCGTGCCCATAGCCGGCTGGATTTTCGCGGGCGATATCGCGTCTGGCCCTGGGCCGCGGCGCTGATGTTCTTGTGCGGACTTTGCGCCGCGACCGGATTGCATGTGAGCCTGGGAAACGTCCTAAATCAGCATCTCCGACTGGAAGAGTTACTGCCCCGATTCGGATTGCCCGCGCGGGACGGAGCGCATTTGGCGTGGTTCACGCCTGCCTGCTGCCTGCTGTTGCCCGGTTGGTGGATGTTGGATCGGGACATCCGGCGCTCACTGGCCTCAATCATTCTGCTGCGAATGTCGTTAGCCATATTGATCACCGGAATGGCGGTCACTTTATACGGCGACCGGTTTCTTGAGACGGCGCTGATCGCGGACGTCGTGACGCTTTGCGGGCTATTTGGATCGGCGACAGTGGCCGCGTCGTTATGGGTGCAGGGGTGGTACGTGGCGTATGTGACGCCCGATCCGCCGATGGCGGTCCCGTTCAAGCTGCCGAAATTCTTCGGCAATCCGTTTCGGTGGATCCTGGGGCTGATTCTGGGCTTGTTCCGTCGTGCTCCGCAAGAAGCGGCACCGACCCGCCGTCGCAAGAAAACGGAAGAGAGCAGCGCGACGAAGCGGAAACGCAAGCCGGCCAAACGAACGTCAAAGCCTCGCAAGAAAGTCGTGGAGGAAGAGCTGGAAGAGGAAGATGAAGAGGTCGCCGAAGACGAATCGGCGGATGAAGAAATCGAAGAGGACGAGGAGTCAGCCGAGTCGAGCGAAGAGGAGGCTGAAGACGAAGACGAGATGCCGTCGGGCCGTCAAGCCGCCGTGAATAAACCCCATTTCCCCGTCAATGCGTCGCGCCAGGCCTCGAACGCGAAGACCGGCAACGGCTGGGCGTCGGCCTCACAGGCGAGCGACGACGAAGACGATGAGGACGGTGAGGAAGAGGGCGAAGGGCCTCCCGCCGAGATGCTCAAGGGGTTGAGCAAGCGCCAGCGCCGTGCCGTGCAGAAGCAATGGCGTGAGGAACAGCGTCAGCGCGGGAGATAGTTCGTCCTCCCAGCGCGCCGCTGAACGCAGACGCTGCGGGCGGCTTGGTCGCGTGTTCGCGAACGGCGCTTGACGTTCATGCCTAGCCTGTCTATGCTATGACACCTAGACGGGCAATGTATCCTCTCGGCATGGAACACGATCATGGACTCCCGCTTGCTCTGGGGGGCCGTCGAGATGCTGATCCTCGAAGTCATCTCGCACGGCCCGACGTATGGCTATGAGATCGCCCAGACGGTCACCAGCGAATCGAACGGCTACTTCGATTTGAAAGAAGGCAGCCTGTATCCCGCGCTGCATCGGCTGGAACAGCAAAAACTGCTCACCGCGTTCTGGCAGGAAGTCGACGGCCGGCGGCGGAAGTATTACAAGCTCTCCGCGTCGGGACAGCGGGCGCTCGGCGCGAAGAAAGCGGCGTGGAAAGCGTTTTCGCGCGGCGTCGAGGGGGTGCTGGGGGCGGAAATGAGTGCGTAGGAATGTCGAATGTCGAAATCCAAATGTCGAAAGAAGGCGAAAGAATCCGTGATGGAATCCAACTTCTTCGGTGAATTGATGATTTCATTTCGGCATTCGGATTTCGACATTCGACATTTCCTGGCCGTTTGAACTGAGACCTTGGGCATTATGTTTTTCGAAGACCTTCTCGCCGATTTGCCGGCTCCGCGCGATGACGAACCGCCGTCGTTGCGGGACGACATTGCCGACGAGTTGGCCGACCATCTGCACTGCGCACTGCGGCGGGAACTGCTTAAGGATGGAGATGCAGTCGCGGCGGAAGAGCGCGTGATTGACCGTTTTGGCAATCCGAAGAAACTTGCCCGCCGCCTCTGGTGGCAGGCCATGTGGAGCCGCATCATGGGACAACGGATTCTGTCGGGGTTGCAATGGATGCTGACGCTCGCCGCGGTGGTGCTGGCTGGATTGGTATTCCGTCAGCAATCGGAATTGATCACCGAAATCCGCACGGCTCGCGAGACGGACGCGAAGAATTACCAGGTGATTTCCGAGGTGATGCAGCGATTGCAGCAGCAATCGGGCCCATCGGCGCACCAAGAGGTCGGTCAGTATGAACCTGGTGATTCGTCCCAAGGCTCCGCGGGTCCGGGGTATTACCAACCCGAAAATGCCGATGGCGGAAGTTACTACCCGGGCAATTCCGAGGGGGAACAGCGAGAAACGGCCAGCAATGCCTCCTTGTTGACGATCAAGCTTGTTCAGGAAGCGGAAGACGGCCCGCCGGTGACCGCTCTAGAGCTGGCACTGGAAGGGCGCCACGGTCGCGTTGCCGCCACAGGACCGTTGTCGGAACCGGTAACAGTCACACGCATGGTTGACGGAAAAGAAATCTCGGAAGTGGTTGCGCGCGCCACAGGTGCATATCTGTTTCAAGTGCAAGAACCCGGTCGCTATCAACTCATTACCTATCTTTCCGATGGTCAATTCAGCGAACAATCAGTCCTGATTCGGCCGAACGAAAAACGCGAGATGACAGTCATCTGCCCCAAGCCGCGCGAACAGGTACTGGTCGCGCTCACGGCTCCTCCCTTGCCGCAGGCGTTGCAATCGCTCCAATGCGAATTGGAAATCGTACTCAACGACCAAAGCACCACGCTGGATGGTGTGGAGTGGAATGCAACAAGCCCCAATTGTCAGCGCGTGAAATTCGATCCTCAAGGTGGGCCGGTCGTCGAAATCCAGAATCAGGCGAACGGCGAAGCGATCGATCTGCGTAGGTCAAAACCCGAGGAGCGCGCGGTCGTGCTGCTCTCCGGGCCGGTGCAATACAGCTATCACCTCGCTCCTCGAGGGAATGTGGCAACGAATGTGGCGGTTTGGCCGGGCCAAGGCGAGTTGCTCACGAAGGTCATTGTGCCTGGCGAATACCACTGGGAACTCGAACTGGCGGAGGAATTGCTGGCCGAGGCGAAGAAACGGTTCGTTCATGACGATTCACCGAAGACGCCGACGGAAACGAGCGACTCTGTGGCAGTTCATGACGACCAGCCGGCGGTGTTGTCTGTGAAACTGGTTCAGGGAGAAGAAGGCGGCCCGCCGGTGCTGCAGGGCGATGGCCGTGTTGCGGTGGGGGCAGTTTTGCAGCGAGCAGCGGGAGGAAACCCGTCCGTTTCAGCCGCGATACAGCCAGGACGGAATTCCCTTCGCTGAAGTTTTTCAGCCAGTCAAAGGAAACGTGTTTCGATTTTCCGGATTGAAGCCCGACCGTTATTCCTTGGAAATCACGCTTCTGGACGGTCAGGTCTGCAAGCAGCAGGTGCTGATTCGCGATGATCAGCCCAAAGAGTTGACGTTGATCTGTCCGGCGGCGCGCGAGAAGGCCCCGGTGCTGATCACGGCACCGTTGCTGCCGGATGACTTGCGCGAGGCGAAATACAAATTGTGGTGTCGAGTGACGGCGGCACCGCTGGGGTTAGGGGCGGTTGCCTGGAAAGCAGCAAACGCGGAAGCCAATACGTCGGTTGTCATCTTCGACCCCGCGACGGGCAAGCCGCAAGAGATTGATGGTACGCCATTCGATCCCACGACGTCAGAAGACGATCGAGTCGTCTTTCTGATGACGGGCCCCAACCGCGCGCGAATCAAACTTTATCGAGATGGGGACGCGATTACACTGATCGAAACCGATTGGCCCAAGGTGCGGGGTGATGAGGTCATGCAAACCGTCAAACCGGGCGAAAACCGCTGGGAACTGGAGTTGTCGGACGAGATGCTCGCCGCGGCGCGAATGCAATTGGCGGAGGATTCCACTTCGGAAGACTCTTCTGACGAGTCGGCGGTGGCTCGGACGGAAACGGCGACGGGAAAACTTTCCGTGGTGCTCCATCAAGAATCGCCGGCGATGTGGGAGATGTTTCGCTCGGTCAGGTCACTCGACTCCTCCAGACTTGTCGTCACCAATCGTCGGACCAAGCGTGCTGCCCAACCGTCGTCGTTCTTTCTGAATCAGGATCAGGCCAATCGCAGTGCTGCGCGGTTCGAATTTGACCGACTCGAGTCGGGTGGGTCTGTGCTGAAGGTCGAACTTCCCGACGGACAGATGCTGAATCAAAACGTGGTCGTTTCGGAGAAATTGCCGCAACAAATCGAACTGGACGCGCCGCGCGAACGGATTCGGTTGCCTGTGCTGCTCAGCATCCCCCCGCTGCCGGACGATTTGCAACAGGCGAATTGGCGGTTGAGCGTGCAACTTACGGAATTGCCGTTGGTGGCAAACGGCCTCGAATGGTCATTGAAGGACCCATACGTTTATCGAATGGGGTTCAACACGGACGGCAGCGCGAGTTACCTCGTGCGCCCGAACCAGGGGACGTTGCATTATGGGCAAAGCCCACAGGCAGACAACCCGGCGGTACTGGCGCTCGGACCGGTTCGCTGCCGGTTTCAGCTGCGCGTCAATAACACGGATGTCGGCAACGGCATGATCGAGCAGCCGGTGGAAGACGCCGAGATTCGCGTCCTGGAAGCGAAAACCAATGACGGAGGATTCGAACTGGAGCAAATCGCCTGGAACCTGGAATTGCCCGAAAAATTCCTCGCCGCGGCGCGGGAACAATTGCACGTGGCAAAAGACGAAGCCAAACCGGCCGCTGACGAATCAGCGAAGTCCAAGATTGGCGAGTCAGGGGAATGACAGGTCTCGCATCAGAACCACGGAGGCCCACGAACGAATCCAAGCTGTGATTCTGAGTCCGTTCCTTCCTTTCCTTATCTCTGCGACCTCTGCGCCTCTGCGAGAGAGCGTTCTCCCGCCTGACCCGGAGTTTCTCATCGCAGCTCACAACCCGGGTTACGCGCCACGGAATAAAAACGGCATTAACTCGCAGCCGCGGTCGAGACGTAACGTTGATTTCGCGGCAGCGGGTTCGTTGTAGGCCACGGCGGCGTCGGGAGCGATGCCGGTTCCGGTCATCGCGAATGGCACATAACCATGGCTGTGCGTTTTCGTGCGCAGGAACGTGGGGTGATCGGGGCAGATCAGCAGGCGATAGTCTCCCTGGGCTTGGAGATAATCGTGGAGCGGCCCCACGATGTGCTGATCAATATTTTCCAGCGCCTTCACCTTTTCCTCGACGTGGCCTTCGTGAGACGCTTCGTCGGTGGCTTCCACATGGACGACGATAAAATCGAGTCCGTCCTTTAAAGCCTGGATTGCATAACGGCCTTTGGCGGCGTAATCAGTGTCGAGATAACCAGTCGCGCCGGGGACTTCGATAACGTCCCATCCGAGCAACCGGCCCATGCCGCGCAGCAAGTCCACCGCCGTGATGACGGCCGCCCGCTTGCCGAAACGCTCAATGAACGGCGTAAATGCCGGTCGTTTTCCGAGCCCCCAGAGCCAGGTTTGCGTGGCGGCTTGCGGACCACGGGCCTGATTGGCAGGACAATTGGCCAGGAGCGATCGGCTCTGCTGCATCAACTCGCGCAAGACATCGGAACCGGGGCCGGCCGGCAGATACGGTGCGATCGGTTGGTCGGTGATGTCATGCGGCGGCGTCGACTGCGTTTCTTTGGTGAAGGGAGCGGATTGGCCGCGCGCGCGATAAATCAACAGGTTGCGGTAGCTGACCCCGGCGAAGTATTTCCAGTGTTCAGAGCCGCATTGAGAGCGCTGCAGCGCTTCGATGAGTTCGCGGGCGATGTCGTTGGGAATCTGGCCAGCGGTGAAACTCTTCATCACCTCGTCGATTACAGTCACGAAATTGCAGCGGACGGCCCAATCATCGGGACCGAGTTCGATTCCCTGGGCAGCGGCTTCAATCGGCGCGCGGCCGGTGTGATATTGGAGCGGGTCGTAGCCGAACAGGCTCATGGTGCCGACGTCGCTGCCGGACGGCATCGATGCCGGGACGTGATCGGCTTGTCCGACGACGCCCGATTGAGCGACGGCATTCATGTGGGGAATGCGGGCGGATTCGAGCGGCGTTTTTCCCTGCAGCGCGGGTTGGGCTTCATCGGCGGCGCCGTCGGGGATCACCAGGGCGAACTTCATCGGAACCTCAAGAGGAAATAGCGAATGTCGAAATCCGAATGTCGAATAAAGACGACGAAACCGCAAGCGATCACGACGTCAGTTTGAGGAAATCTCGTCACGGAGCGCATTCGGAGAAGGGGGTGTTGCCGACAAATGGGGCGGAGGCGCCGAGTCGCTCTTCCCAGCGTAAGAGTTGATTGTATTTCACCAGCCGCTCGCTGCGGGCGACGGACCCGATTTTGATCTGGCCCGCTCCCGTCGCCACCGCCAGGTCGGCAATGGTGACATCTTCCGTTTCGCCGCTGCGGGCGGAGATTACCGGTCGGTATCCATGATCGAGCGCCAAGCGTATGGTCTCGAAGGTTTCCGACAATGTGCCGATCTGATTCAGTTTGATCAATACGCTATTAGCCGCATGCTGAGCGATTCCCCGTTGGAGGCGGTGCGGATTCGTGGCGAACAGGTCGTCGCCGATGAGTTGAACTTTGGCTCCGAGCCGGCGGGTCAATTGTTCCCAACCTGACCAATCTTCTTCTGCCAAACCATCTTCGATGCTGAGGATGGGATACGACTCGACGAGTTGAGCCAATAAATCGATCATCCCTTCGCTCGTGAGAGTCGCCGATTGTTTTCCGGATTTGAGTCGATATTTTCCGTCCGCGTAGAAATGACTGGAGGCGACGTCGAGTGCCAGACCTACCTGGGCGCCGGGTTGCAAGCCGGAGAGTTCGACGGCTTCCAGAATCAGTTCAAGGGCTTGTTGGGGGGTCTCAAGCTTGGGTCCATAACCGCCTTCATCGCCCACGAGGACTCCTTCGAATCCGTGTTTCGTCAGGAGTTTCCCCAATCGGACGTAAATTTCGACGATCCAGTCGAGCGCCTCAGAAAAGCGACTGGCACCGACAGGAATGATCAGAAAATCCTGAAAATCGAGGTTCCCGCCGGCGTGGAGTCCGCCGGAAATCATGTTGACCATCGGCAGAGGCAGCGCAGGAGCGCTCCCCAGAATTGTGGGCAGCCTTCCGGTGGACGGAGATTGCCGCCACAGTGATGTGAAGTGTTCGACGGGCGATTTCTGGAGGGCATCCGCCGCGGCGTACGCCGTCGCCAACGAGGTTGCCAGGATGGCATTGGCCCCGAGGCGAGATTTGTTCGGCGTCCCATCGAGTTCGCAGAGCCGTTGATCAATGGCGCGCTGATCCGCGGCGTCGTGTCCGAGCAGAGCCGGACGAATGAGGGAGGTGATGTTTTCGACGGCGCGCCGGACGCCGAGTCCTTTCAGTCGTGAGCCGCCGTCGCGCAGTTCCCAGGCTTCCGCCGAGCCGGTGCTGGCGCCGCTGGGGGCGATGGCGCGTACGGTTCCGCCACCTTCACAGCAAACTTCAGCCTCGACGGTCGGACGGCCGCGGCTGTCAAAGATTTCGCGGGCATGAATCTGCACGATCTTGGGCACAAAACATCCTTCCACAGGTTATTTAAGGCAAAGCGGTTACTCGTCAACTGAGTTCGAGAATCTGGCAAGGGCGGTGTCCAGATCGCCCGGAGGATTGACCAGCCAGTCGAGCGACAGATCGCGCACGAGCACTTGATGGAGAGGATTCGTCAGATAGTCGACAGGACTTTTACCGTCGACGCGGGCGAGCAGGCAACCCGCCAAGTGGCGCACAGCTCGTTTCGAGATCTCGGAAATGCCATCGGGACTGTCCGAAGATCCTGCAGGCCATTCTTCACGATAGGCGGCCCAACCGGATTGGATGCCGTGCACGAGTTGATTGCTCACGAGCGGCAGTGCGATGGCTTTCAAACAGAGGTGGCTGAAAAAGAAGCCCAGGTCGAACGCCGGATCTCCAAAGTGAACGGTTTCAAAATCCACCAATGTGAATCCTTCGTCGTGAACTAAGAGGTTCTTGGGACTGAAGTCGGCATGCACGAGGCACAGGGCATGGGCTGACATTTCGACGATCAGCGCGCCAATCGCCGGACGAATCGCCGGGTGGCGTTCGGCAATCCAGTGGTAATAGGGATCGACTCGCAATTCTTGAAAGACGGAAACGTCAGTGGGCGCTGACAAGAGTTCGGGGCGCCTGAGTGAACGACGATGAATCGTCGCCAGCAGTCGCCCCGCTTCGACGAAGAGTCGCAGGTCGATGTCTCCGGACAGGAGTTGTTGTTTCCAGACCCGATGATTTTCCGGCACGGCGGTCATGCCGTAACAGAAGTTGTCACGATCTTCGAATACGACACGCGGTACGCTCCCAGGGGGCAGCAAGTTGTACAAAGCGCGTTGCGCCTCGACTTCACGGAATACCCGCTCCAGGCGGCTGAACCAATCGGCCTCCGTCCGTAAACGCGTGCGGGATTGTTTCAACACCATCGACTCGTCCGAGAGAATGTCAATCCTCAGGACCAGGTTGGAAACGCCTCCGGTCAACAGCCGCGCCGTGGCGGCCGACTCTGAAGAAATGATCTGTCGGCGGATCAGGTATTCGACAGCGGCTTCGGGGGAGAGTTCGATCATGGGGGCGGAGCTTTCGAACGCGAATGATCCGAATGCAACGCTTCGGACGTCTGTGCGAGTTCTCAGCGAAGCGACGTTTCATAACTCTTTGATAGCGATTGTGATAGCGTTATGCGAGTTGACCGGATCTTTCGAGAACACCGCGGTGGAACTGATCCTGAAAGTTTATAGTCGGAAACCGTCGAATGACGTTGAGGCGAAGGATCGTTCTTCAATGCACTGGGGAAACCCGATTTTTTTGAGGTGGATGCGGGATTGACAGGGACGAATTTCCCGACAATTTCCGGGGATTGTGTTTGCTCGCTGCCACCGTTGCAACTTATGATGACTGGAACTGCAATCTGGGAAGTGATCCAGGCGGATGACTCCTCCAGGTTGCCGGTTGATATCGAGGTTTTTTCCGCCCGTCTGTGAAAGGACGAACATGTTTCGCCGCGCCTGGACCGTATGTTTGAGCGGTCTCTTGACCATTGGTCTCGTGGGGTCGGCGTCGACAGCAGAAGCCGCCCGGAAGAAGACTCCGAAAAAGCCGGTTGTGAAAGCCACAAAATTCATCCCGGACGCCCGAAAGGTAGAATTGTTTGACGGGATGAAATCGGGCGAGGTGGAAGCCAAGGTCGTGGCCTATGACCCGTTCACGGCCAAAGTTCTGATCGAGAACAAGACCGACGCGCCGCTGAACATTCAATTTCCCAAGGCCGTGGTCGCTGCGCCGGTCCTGCCGCAGTTCGGCGGCGGCATGGGTGGAATGGGCGGTGGCGGCATGGGTGGAATGGGTGGCGGCATGGGTGGTATGGGCGGCGGCATGGGTGGCGGCGGCGGACAGATGATGGGCGGCGGGATGGGTGGAATGGGCGGCGGCATGGGTGGGATGGGTGGCGGCATGGGAGGCATGGGCGGCGGCATGGGTGGCGGCGGTATGGGTGGAATGTTTTCCGTTCCCCCCGAAAAAATCGTCTCCTTGAGCCTGAATACCGTCTGCCTGGAGCACGGGAAAGACGATCCGAACGTCGGCATGCGCTACCAACTGTATCCCGTCTCCGCGGTCAGCAAGGATCCCATGTTTACAGAGTTTCTGGCGATTGTCGGGTCCGGAAAGGTGGATCGCCAATCGGCGCAGGCAGCCGCGTGGTATCTCGCCAATAATCTGAGCTGGCAACAATTGGCCATGAAAGATCAAGGCGTCGAAGGCAGCGCTCCCTATTTTTCGGCGGAAGAACTGGCGGCTGCCCAGCAACTGTTGGCTCTGGCCAGCCGGCAGGTGGATCTTGGGGGAGACAACTCGGATGCTGAGGAGAGTGAACCCGAGGCAGCACCGCAGGAAACCGCGCCCCGGTCTCCGCGCATTTCGCAGATCAAGAACTGATGATGATCCGTTCCGGAACGGTTCACGAGGACTTGGGCCGCCATTCGGCGGCCCGGATTTTTTTTAGGGCTTCAAATTCAACCTCGTTCCTGAATTGATGCAACGGAAATTGGCAGCGTGAAGCTTCCCTGAATTCGGCTTTCCCGGCAGATCGACAATGACCAAGTTTTCGAGTGGCGTTGACCCGATTTGCGCATCTGCTAGAATCCTCACCACGTGAAAAGTCTGCCAGACCGTTCGAGCGAGCGACCTGTCAGGCATTTATTCGGGATGTAGCTCAGCTTGGCTAGAGCGCTACGTTCGGGACGTAGAGGTCGCAGGTTCAAATCCTGTCATCCCGACTCACAAGTCCTTATCCAGAAACGATTTACGAAGATCAGTTTTGGGTAAAAACGCTGGGTAAATTGGTGGGTAAAACACTGGGTAAAAATCCCTGACCAATTCGACCAGCACTGACGAAACAAAAGTCCTCCGCTTAGGCATCCTGAGCGGAGGACTTTTTCTTTTGGACGGTTCACCTCAACCCTCCCAGTGAAGTTGCCCTCGGAATTGAGACACCCGCTTGAATGGGCAGTCCACTTTCAGAGGAGCCACCGACGAGGCAGCAGCGTCGGTTTGCGGGTTCTGAGCATCGTCGCGGCAGGAGCCAACCCAACTGCCTAGTCCTGCCAATAGCTGACGACGCGCTAAATCTGACCGTCTTCGAATTCGGTTGGCCCAAGGGGCTCGCCAGCCTGCTGAAAATTAATTGAAACCGCTTGTCAAAGGAGACATCCCATGAGTAACAGTCGCAGTTCGTCTTTCACGATCATCGCCCGGATGTTCGCCTTCACCCTTATGGTGACGGTCGGCTGCTCAATCTTTTGGAATACGCTGAGCGGCAGCAACATGCTTCCTTTGGCAGTGGCGTTCTGGGTCGCTGTCGTGCTCACGGTGTTGTTCGTCGTAATCGGGTGGGCGACGGTGACGCTGGGCAGCAGTGTGCTGCTCCGCGATGATGCGGAGTTCCAAAAATGGAAAGCTCAGGGTGGCAGGCCATATCTCGACTCGTTGCCTCAACCGATCAAACCCGACTCGGCAATCACCAGACAGACTGGAATCGCTGAGCCGGAATACACCGATTTCGTCCCAAATCCTGATTGGAAATATCAGTGCCCATTTTGTGGATCGAAAGTCGAAAAGAAGATCGATATTTGCCGCAGATGTGGGTTCGGTCGGGACGGAGACAGCACGGCGTACTACCAACGATGGGGCAACGGCTAGCGCCGCTGGGTGAGAAACCCGCTTGATGGGGTTGCGTATTGCGGAGAGAATGGTTGCTCTTCGTGCCGAGTCATTTGGGTCTGGAAATGAGGGCTATGGATTCGACTTGGCCCGATCCTTTTTTCTGATTTTTATCGAAGGCAGAAATCGCATTCTGCTCCTTGCGATAGACATTCCGACCAAACTTGAAGAAGAGGGCGGGTGTGACCAGTTGGTCTAACAACGTCGAAGTCAACATCCCGCCGAACACGACCAGCGCCAAGGGATAGAGAATCTCTTTGCCGGTCTGTCCCGCACCGAACAACAACGGCAAAAGACCGATAACACTGGTGGCTGCGGTCATCA